>NZ_JAXBMC010000008.1:0-186522 GCF_033963865.1 Cytobacillus sp. IB215316
AATTGAGCAACATTATTTCGAGTTACCGAACCACATTGTTGCAGATGCAGGTTATGGTAGTGAGCAGAACTATGCGGATATCCTTTCTAATAGAAAACGAGAAGCACTTATTACATATAACCTATATTTAAAGGAACAAAAGAAAAAGTACCGACAAGACAAATTTAATCCTAACAACTGGGAGTATGATGAGGAAACAGATACATATACATGCCCTAATCAAAAACGTCTTCAATTTCAATATCATTCTATTCGCAATGACCGTACAGGTTTTGAACGGAAGTTCAAAGTCTACGAGTGTGAAGACTGTTCCCCATGCCCATTCCGTTCATTATGTACAAAAGCAAAAGAAGGCAACAATCGAAAACTAATGGTGAATGAAAAATGGGAACAGCAAAAAGAATATGTAAGAGCGAAGCTTTCAGAAGAGAAAACGAGTGCCATCTATCGAAAACGAAAAATCGATGTGGAACCAGTTTTTGGATTTTTGAAGGCGAATTTGTGTTTTTCTCGATTTTCTGTACGTGGAAAATCGAAGGTTGAAAACGAAATGGGCCTTTCGTTAATGGCAGTGAATTTAAATAAATTCACTGCCAACAACTAAGATAGTAAAAGTATTCAAGTACAAAAATAAAAAGAGGTGAATTTTTTTAGCTAGTTATGTCCCAGCCTCTCAATGATAAAATGTGTTTATTAGAATAGGTCTGTTTTCGATTAAGTATAATACTAGTAATCATGCGATCTATTTTAAACAATAACAGTCACAATACTCTTTCATGTATCTAATTAATTATCGAAAGAAACAATTGGGATGCCAAGTGCCTAACAAAAGCAATAAATTTATGATAAGACCCAATCTACCTTATTTATATTAACTGCATAATAGCAATATCTTAATCATTCCAACCATATGCCATCACTTCAATTGTAGCTACTTGATCAGCAAATTCAATCGGAATATCTGGATATAATAATTCAAATCCTGCTTCATTTCCTGGATTTAAACCAACATCAATATAATCATTTAAAATACCTAATAATGTTCCATCCTCTGCATATAAAGCACCTGCGACACTTATACTTTCTTGTTTTTCGTCCTTCGTATTCTTCACTAAGCCTGTTACTCTATATGGGGTCCATTCATCGCCTTTTACCCCTTTAATCGCTGATACTTCCATTAAATTAGGATCTTCAGTTGTTTCGTTAAACTCAAAATTATATGTAGTTTCTTTGTATAGACTAGCATCAGTAATACCATCAATAATTGCACTTTCTGAAACAAATGCTTTTTCACCAGGTAAAACTACATTTGGTACTGCATATATCCACGTTGCCGTACCTAAAATTCCTCCCTCCTGATCTTTAAAATTCATTTGTGTTTCACCAATCTTAATAGGTACTTCACCTGTGTTTTCATAAATTGCTGCAGAATGTAACCAAATAGTACCTATTGAATCAACCCAAGCTATACCGTTATCTTGAACAATTTCCAGACTCACATTTTCTACTTCAGCTTCTTCTTCTTCAACTTCAACTACACTAACTCCAGAAGTTTCTTCAACTTCTTCTGTATTGCTATCTTCTGTCGGTGAAGCCGAACCTCCGCTCGCTCCTGATAATTTTTCATCATTAGAACATCCCATAAATAGCAATAATACAGACATTAATACAAGTAAAGCACTTAACTTCTTCATCAAATTCCCCCTATAATCTCTGTTTGTCATTTCAAAAGGTTGTTACCGCTATGGTTTGTTGTTAATAAACATGTATATACCTTGAGTTTCATTGCAGTTTTTTTTTGGATTACTATGCCAACCATATATGTTATAAAATAGCAACAAAGTTTACGATAGCAGCCTTACAAAAAGATATTATCAAACGATACTTACAATTTTCTTACAAAGAATAAGGGTATTTTGATGTATCAATATAGGAAAATATAACAAATGTAAGTTTGATAAATTAACGGTTTAAAAAAGAAGAGTACTGTTTGATTATTAGATTTCAAACAACACTCTTGGCTCAGTTATATTTAGTTTGGGATGAACTGTTTTACTTCATTTGAAGGCTCAACTCCGAGCTCTTCCCTTAATAACTTGACATAGTTTTTATAGTATTCTTTTAACCTTTTTTCATAAATAAGATTGCTAGCATATATATTTAGAAGAAATATAGTCATTTCTTCATGCAGAGGGTATAAAGTCAAAAATGTTTTCACAACTTCTTCTGAGCGATTAATATTCCCTTCTTGAATAAAGAAACTTGCTAATTCACGAGTTAGTTTTTCATACATTCCTGATAGCTCTTCTTCAACCCCTAAAACCCATAAATAATCTTTCATTTCAAATAAATGCCCTTTATATACTTGGAAGGTTCTTTCACTAATTTTAAGATTATCTTTATTTACCTTGTCATAGTGCACAAAATACGTTTTAAAAGTTAGTAGATCACAATATTCTGCTTCGACATCCAGTATATAACCGTCGTTTAAGTTACGAATTTGTAGCTTCATATTATTTTCCTTTAGCACTTTTTTCATTCTAGAAATAGTCGTGTGGAGATTTACAGTTGCATTTTTCGTCCAAAACATGTCCATCAATTTCCACTTATTGATGACTTGATTTGGATGGACGAGAAAATACGCAAATAGCTCTTCTGTTTTTCTTGTGGGCCATTTAACAACTGTTCCACCTTCACCTCTTACTTCAAATTTTCCTAAACATTGTATCGATGTCTTCGTTTTTAAGTCTATTTGTGCAAGTTTTGTTTTGTCCAAATGATTTTTTAGTAAACGGGAGGTCACTCTATTAATATCTTCAGAAGTAACAAATTTTACAAGGTAGTCAACTGCATAAACTTTAAATGCGTGAACAGCATAATGTTCGTAAGCTGTTGTAAATACAATTTGAATGTCCTTATCAATTTGTACTATTTTTTCTGCCAATTGGATGCCATTCATTTCCGGCATTTCTACATCGAGAAAAACCACATCAGGTCGAATGTCAGCGAACATTGCCAATGCTTCTATTGGACTTGTAAAGCTTCCAGCAACAGTTAATTGAGGTTGTTGACTTATTAATAAATGCATCAAATCTAACGTTGGTTGTTCATCTTCCACAATCATAACTTTAAGCATTACAACCCCTCCAGTTCAGTATCATACAAGTCATCCTTGACTCTTTTTCGTAATTCCAATGTAATCTTAGTTCCACAGTTTATTTTTGAGTCAACTTGTATATGCGCTTCATTCAAAGATGCTAATCTTCTTCTTATGTTCGTCATACCTATCCCTGCATTTTTCAGTTCTCCATTTTTAAACTGCTTTAATGCTTCCTCCGACAATCCCACCCCGTCATCTTCTATGATAATAAGTATAGAGGTTTTACGGTTTGTAATTGATAATGAAACATTTCCTTCTCCTTTTTTATTAAACACTCCATGTCTAATCGCATTTTCAACAAAAGGCTGAATACATAATGCAGGAATATATATTCCATCTAACTCATCATCTATGCTAGCTGTAAAGTTTAACCACTTAAACCTAACTCTTTCAATTTCCACGTAAGCCTCTATCAACTGTAATTCTTGCTCTAGTGGTATAAACATCGTTTGAGGAGTTGTGTTGTAAATGATACGTAAGTATTGGTTTAACATTTTGAGCAATCGAATAGCATCATCAACATTTGTATAACATAGAGATGCAATTGTGCTAAGAGCATTATGTAAAAAGTGTGGCTTTATTTGTGCTTGTAAAAAAGCTAGTTCATTATTGAAAGCATCCTCCATCGATGTTTTCATAGCAAGCAATGTTTGAATCCTCGCTAATATCGTGTTGGAGTCAAAGGGTTTCGTAATATAATCGTTCGCACCAGCGCTAAAGCCAAGAGCGATGTCCTCTGGCATATCTTTCACTGTTGCTAACAAAACAGGTAATGATATGAATGATTTTGACTCCCTTATTTTTTGACAAAGCTCAATTCCCGACATTTCTGGCATCATCACATCAGTTATAACAAGGTCAATATGAGGATGTTCATTGAGTTTACTTAAAGCATCATTCGCTGAAAATGAAATAATAACCTTAAAATGTTGCTTTGATAACATATTTTGAAGCACTTGAATATTAGCTCGTTCATCATCTACGATGAGAATCGTTTGATCAGAATTAGCAGTAGTGTCGTTATCGCTTTGTAAATCCTCATTTTGTCTATATGTAGATGCAGTTGTTGTTGATGCAACTTCTTCGACTAGCTTCGGATTTTGGGCAATCGGTAGGGTAAAACAAAATCTAGACCCTATACCAACTTCAGTCCAATCGACCCAAATACGACCATTCATCTTTTCTATTAATTGTCGACTAATATATAACCCTAAACCCATACTTTGATAGCTATCAACTTGCATAAATTGATCTAATTGTTCGTAATAACTAAATATCTCTTCCCTTTTCTCATCTGGGATTCCTATTCCCGTATCTTCTATATATATGTATAAGGTTTCTTCTATTTTTTGAGATGAAACAGTAATTTCCCCACGCTCTGTGTGCTTTATCGCGTTATGGATTAAGTTATACAAGATTTGGCGCAAACGATTTTCGTCAGCTTCTACTAACGCATAATCGTGTAGATTATTTATTAAGTCAATATTTTTCCCTTGCACTTCAAATGCGAGTACATCAAACACGATTTGAGCTGATACTTTAATATCTACAGTTGCTATGTGTAACTGCAATTGTCCATTTTTTAGTCTGGAGACATCAATTAAATCATTTACTAAATTGGATAGCTTAACTGAGGTGTCGTGAATGAGTGTAAGATTATTCCTTTCGTTATTTGACATTTGATCTTTTTTATCTAACAAGTATGAAGAAATATTAATAATGCCGTGTAATGGTGTTTTTAACTCATGAGAAGTTTTTGCTAAAAACTCATCTTTCATTTTGTTCATTGAAATTAACTTATTCGACAAGCTTTCAAGCATGCCAAATGTATGTGTATATCGAAGAGCTAATAAAATATACATTACCGCTACAAAGATAACAATACTTATTTCTCTGTATTGGCCTAAATCATAAATAATTTGAGACCGAGTTTTTATAATCGGCTCCCATTGTATAAATTCTCCAGTCAAAGCTACCATAATATCAAAGAAATTAATCGTACCGAAATACATAAAAAAAAGAAAAATAAATATGCTCGATAATAGTAATAACTCTCTCTTCTCAACCTCATCATATTTTCTTTTAATAAATACCCTCACTAACTTAAAGAAAATAAAACTTAAACAACCTCCGCTAATAAATAAGAAAAACATCTCCATATGAGTATATTTATCATAAGGAAACAGCAAAACTATTAAAGGATAAATCACTAAGAGTGAGCATGCAATACGCATCACCCTCTTAGAAAGTAAAGTCGCATCTAACGCATGAAGGAATAAGAATATGAATAAAATTGCGCTATATGCTGATATATCTTGAATCTTATAGGCCGTATCAATTGAAATTGATGGAAAAAACAGCATAAAGAGCTTCTCACTTCTACATGAGTAAGAGATTAATAAACATAAGAAAAATAATCCATTGTATAAATAAAACTTGTTACTTTTCATTTTCATAAAATAAATACTCATATGATATACACAAAATAACAACAAAACAAAAATAATAGCTAAATCTGTACCAAAAGAGATGAGTTGCAGCTTAGATATGTCCTCTTGAAGGCCAAATTCTATATCGTCAATAATACCCCCATCATAATAATCATATTTAGATACTTGTATGACTAATTCAAAAGAGGATTGATTTAGCGGGAAATACTTTGCATAAGGAATATTACCGATTTGTTGCGTCTCTACATTGTTGGTAGGCTCCCCACTCTGCCCGACTAAATAACCGTTAATAAACAATTTATGTGCCATGCGTATATCATTAATTTTAATTCCGAAAAGTTGGTCAGTATGTTTATCATTTAATAATACCTTTAGTCGATAGGTAGCAAACCCATCTTTATTTATTACACTCGTACCTCGTATTTGATTACCAACGTTCGGAACATTTCGAAAGTTGTTACTAAAATCGTTTTTATTTAAAATAGCAGGTTGTAATAGCACATTTTCATAAAATTCCCAATTCCCATTAAGACTAACTAAGCCATCCTTCTTAAAGTTCCAATTGGTAAGGTCGATAACTCCTTTATTAGCAGTTGGAGCAGATGGGTTAGAATTAGTCACCGGATTTAAAAAGTATAGAAAAAGTATTGCTAATATTAACCCGATGATGATCATTTGACGTTCATGCTTACTCATCTTATTTCTCCTAATTAAAAAATTGTAATTAAATATCGGAATAAATTATTATACTACACAAAATCATGACACAAGAATAAATTGTAATGTGTTTCATCAGTCACGATTAATAAACTTTTTTCTAATTGTTACAGAAAACTAGTTGTATACGTTCAATGACTATGAAAAACAACAGCAACACTTTTCCTAATCTATATTGCTTTTGAAATAAGTAAAGAAAAGATTTTATTCGATTAACACCATATTTAACAAGGCATGAAACTTATTATTGTAAATATTTTATGCGTATATATTTCTACTCTATGAAAAAACACCCCTTTAGAAAAAAATAAAATAAATGTAAGTAATTGTCGGAATTCTCAATATTTAAAATTTTTTAAAAGAGTGCTTTTTCGTGATACCATATAAATAAATTATATTAATCGGAGGGGTTCTCATGAATGTTCAAGAATTGCGTAACCACTTTATTTCTCAAAGGAAATATGAACCTATAGATGGTAATGAATTGCTTGATTTCGCAAGACAAATCTACTTGCATGGAAACCTTCCCATTAGAGATTACAGAAATATTGTACGTCAATTAGAGACTGATGGAGCGCAGAAGCCTGAGTATGTTGTTGATGAAATCGTCTAAACGATATATGCGAGCTGCAAGTCAAAATGGGCTTTCACGTTCATTTGACTTCCGATAATAAAACATAATTGACTAATCTCTTACTATTCATCTAAAAAACTATGACATCATATTATAAGACATAATATGGAGGGGATACTATAATCCCCTCTATTTTTATTCAATACCTAATCTACTAATTATCAATTCCCCTAAAAAAACCACCAAAATCAATGAACTGAACACGCTCTATACCAAAAAGCTTATATTTAATTTTCAACTGCTTAATTTCAGTCGTCTTGTAAGATTGATCAAATTCCTCCATTTTTAGTACATATGTCAATTCAAACCTTTCTTTATCAGGTTGATAGTCTTGAATATCTCGATATACGGTATCTATTTTTCTTTCCTCATTTTCAGCTAAGCTTCCATAAGATCCACTTACATAAATATAAGGTATAGCTGATAATCTATCACTCTCATTTAATGCTGTACCATCACTTTTTATTATTGTAATTTCTTTTATAATTGGACTACCTACACCATTCCATTTCATGCCATAAGACAAATGGACTGCGTCATTATCTCTTAATGATTCTAGTGGAATCCACGTGTGGCTCCATGTTGAAAACCCACTTTCTTCAAAATCCTTGTATAAATTGATAGTTAAAATCACTCCAACAGTGATTAAAATAATGATCGGCCCCGATAAAATAATTAACCATTCTTTTTTCACCTCACCACTCCATTCTAGTTAATACGTTCATGTTAAGAAGTACACTTTTCTTAACATCATTAAAATATATCCCACTTATAGAGATCAGTTCAAAAGATCAATAGGGAATATTTTCATTTTTTTCTTTTTATGGATATTAATGAAGTTTGATCTTATTTTATCATTAAATTCCATTTTATTTTGAATAAAAGTTATATTTATCGCCTTTTTATCCAATAGTAATAAAGATGGAAAACAATACATAGGAGGAATTAAGGATGGGTCGTGGTAAGCATTTTAATCATAAACGGAAAGGTTATAAAAACACCAAACATAAATTCGGACATAATGTAGCAGCAAAACATAAAGAAGAAGCAGAATTTGCAATCGAAACAGTAGCTACGAAGAAAGATCGCCCAGTTTCAATTCACGTTGAAAAAGAGTAAGTTTTGTTAGAAATAGTCTGTGTAAATAAGAGTATTTAATGAAAGTTCATGGTAAAAACAAGTGAGAAGTAAGCGCTATTCGCCTACTTCTCACTATATAGAAGATTTAGCCGTATATATTGGAGCCTGTTTGCGTAAATTCCTCTGCCTTTTGCTTCATTCCTTCTTCTATCACTTCAGACTCATTTTTACCTTGGTCTTTTGCCATATCTCGAATGTCTTGAGATATTCTCATTGAACAAAACTTAGGCCCACACATTGAGCAAAAATGGGCTGTTTTAGCACCTTCGGCAGGCAATGTTTCATCGTGATATTCACGTGCTCGCTCTGGGTCTAACGAAAGGTTAAATTGATCGTGCCACCTAAACTCAAAGCGTGCCTTAGAAAGTGCATCATCTCGATTTTGAGCACCAGGATGTCCTTTCGCAAGATCTGCTGCATGAGCAGCAATTTTGTAAGCGATAACTCCTTCACGTACATCTTCTTTGTTCGGTAAGCCTAGGTGTTCTTTAGGTGTTACGTAGCAAAGCATCGCCGTTCCAAACCAACCAATCATTGCAGCACCTATAGCTGAAGTAATATGGTCATAGCCAGGCGCAATGTCTGTCGTTAATGGGCCAAGTGTGTAAAATGGCGCATCGTGACAAACTTCTTGTTGTTTATCCACATTTTCTTTTATAAGATGCATCGGAACATGACCAGGTCCTTCAATCATCACTTGAACATCATGCTTCCAAGCAATTTTCGTTAATTCACCCAATGTTTCCAATTCAGCAAACTGCGCTTCATCGTTCGCATCAGCAATGGAACCTGGACGGAGACCATCCCCTAAAGAAACTGATATGTCATATGTTTTTAAGATTTCACAAATATCTTCAAAATGAGTATATAGAAAGTTTTCTTCATGATGTGCTAAGCACCACTGCGCTAAAATAGACCCACCTCTAGAAACAATGCCTGTCGTACGCTTTGCAGTCATTGGTATATATCTCAAAAGTACCCCTGCATGAATCGTAAAGTAATCTACACCTTGTTCAGCTTGCTCAATTAATGTGTCACGATATACTTCCCACGTTAAGTCTTCCGCAATGCCATTTACTTTTTCAAGCGCTTGATAAATAGGAACCGTTCCGACTGGAACTGGTGCATTTCTTATAATCCATTCTCTCGTTGTATGTATGTTTTTCCCTGTAGACAAGTCCATCATCGTATCTGCACCCCAACGAATAGCCCATGTCATTTTTTCTACTTCCTCATCGATGGATGACGAGACGGCCGAATTGCCAATATTCGCATTAATTTTCACATGGAAGTTTTTCCCTATAATCATCGGTTCACTTTCTGGATGATTAATATTTGCTGGAATGATCGCGCGACCACTAGCTACTTCATCTCGGACAAACTCTGGGCTCATATTTTCACGTATAGCTATAAATTCCATTTCAGGGGTTATTATACCCTTTCTTGCATAGTGCAATTGTGTGACACATTCGCCACTTTTTGCTCGTAGAGGCTGCTTATTAATATGTGGAAATTGTTCAAGGTTTGAACGAGCATCTGATTCTACATATCCATTATCCTCTGGTTTTATTTCACGGCCTTCATACTGTTCAACATCATTTCGTTTAATAATCCAGTCATCTCGTAGCTTTGGAAGACCTCTCCGTATGTCAACATCATACGCAATGTCTGTATACGGTCCGCTCGTATCGTATACTCTCACAGGCTCATTTTCTTCCTCGCCAAAAGTACCACTAGTATGTTGAAGCTCAATTTCTCTCATCGGTACTTTTACATCAGCTTGATCTCCTTGTACATAAACCTTCTTGCTACAAGGAAATGTCATATTTTGTGCAATACTTTCTTTTGTCATTGAAAATTCCTCCTCAATAAAATGAATGAATCAACTGTCAGATAGTCGGTCTGAATAAAGTATACATATTCAAACTATCTTATGAAATTGCTAACCCATACCAACTAAAAAAGGGTTCTCAAAATTGAGAACCCTTTTGTTGAAAGTAATTTATGACATAGCTATAGTAACAATAAGCTGGTCGAATTCTACTTCCCTACGCTGGTATGAGCCAGATCAGGTTCTAAGAGTCAAAGAACTTTAACGCGCTCTTCTCTCAGTCCAAGCTATTGGACCCCCCTAGTAGTGAACATATGTAGTTATCGTTAATACTATAACACAATTAATATTGTTGTGAATAGAGGAAAAAGAAATTATACAATTTTATTTTTCTTTAAGTTCACTTATCATCGCATTTAATAAATAATCAACTGATTGGTGAAGGTTTAACAAACGCTTCCCCTTCCCTTCATTATAAAAAACTTGAACAGACAATGTTTGCAAATTTTCAAAAGTTGATTCTATTTGCAAAGGATAAATATATTTAGGATTTTGTTCATTAATCCACTGCAAAGCATTGATTTTCCACATATCAAGAATTTTATTAACTTCATTAGCAAACGGATATACCTCACGATAAAAATCAACTTCAACATGAGTAAGCTCTTTTCTTTGTTCCAGTATATCTATGCATTTATTATTAAATGTCTTTAACATATTTGTTAATTTTATTAATTTTTCGTAATTTTCCATATTATTTTCTCCAATTAATCTACTTAAGTTCCAATAATATTATATCAATTCGATGGATTGATTGAAAGGATAGCGAGGGTATCTTTTGCTGAATTTTCATGTGGGATTAGAGTGCAATGTCGATGATGTTATGGTCATATATATTTTCTATTTTATGAAGGTTATTTGATATAGTTTTAATATTCCTTTGTTGTTGCTCAACATATATATCTATGTGTTCTTCAACATGATTAACAAGCTTTTGATCTATTAATTCAAGATAGTCAAGCAATTCATCAAACACCGAATTCTGCAATTCTTTATTGGTCAATTCCATTTATCTTCTTCCTCCTCATCAGTATATTTAACTTACATTATAATCATTGAGCTAAACATAGCCTCTCTTTTACTTATACGGTATAGTTTCGTGATGTTAAGCTCAACACCTCCACGATTGACAAAACTAGAACTAATTCAACAAAGAAAGTCGACAATTTTATATTTGCGACAATTCGACAACGCAGTTCGCATGAAAATAACAGGATTGTTTACACTAATTGTTAGGAGGTGTTTTAGTTGGCCAAAAATAAAAACAACAAGCAGCAAAATAATCGAGAAAATAAACAGAAAGCAACGGGATATGGTAACCCAAAACTAGAAGGCCCTAATAAACCTGCTACTTAACTTCAAACGAAGATGAGGGCTAGCCTTCCCTCATCTTCGATATATTAGGTGTGAATCACCCCAACTACATGTCCTCATAGTACACTCTCCAATCGTTTACTTCATTCAAAATATTATATTTGTAACATTATTATACGAACAATCGTCTAATTATTTGAGGCTAAATAACGTGTAAAAAGAAGTTTATCACTTGCCATAACTTAAAAAAACACCTATACTTTTTTTTTAACATCATTATGATGACACTTTGTTAAAATCGTTACAATGTAGTTTTATTATTTGTTATGATAGTTGGTGAAGTTAGGTGAGGAGGATGAATCAGTGATTCGCTATCCGAATGGTAAATTATATAAAGAAAAACAAGATAAAGATACTAATACCGCTAAAAAAGCTTCATACAGTAATCGTGGTATGACTTTGGAAGAGGATATTAATAACTCTAATCATTATTATTTACTACACAATATAGCGGTTATTCACAAAAAGCCAACGCCAGTTCAAATCGTACAAGTTGACTATCCGAAAAGAAGTGCTGCTGTTATTAAAGAAGCCTATTTTAAACAAGCTTCAACTACTGACTATAATGGTATTTACAAGGGTAGGTATATAGATTTTGAAGCTAAAGAAACTAGAAACAAAACATCATTCCCTTTGCAAAACTTTCACGACCACCAAATTAAACATATGCGAGATGTAATAAATCATAACGGATTGTGTTTTGTCATTTTACGATTTACTAAGAATGAACAGATCTTTCTGCTAGAAGCTACCCACCTATTAAGTTTTTGGGACCGTATGAAAAAAGGAGATAGAAAATCAATAACAAAACAAGAGATAGTGGATTTAGGTCATGAAGTCCCACTAGGCTATAAGCCACGCATTGATTATCTTAACATATTGGATAATATTTATTTCTCATAACTCTGCTAGGGATTATTAAGTTGAAAGGTAGGAATACCACATGGCAAGTCAATCACACTCAAGAACAGCACGTAAACAAGCTGAACGTAACCATAAAAGTAACCAAAAACCTAAAAAAAGTATCTTTCAATTTATTAAGAAACTTATTTTAGTATTTTTTTCGTTAGGAATTATTGGCGCTATAGTTGGAGCAATCGCCTTTTATGTAATCATTAAAGATGTACCTCCATTAGATGAACAAGCATTTCAAGCCTCATTCTCTTCAAAGGTATTTGATAAAGATGGCAATGAATTTGCTGAGCTTGGGATAGAGAAACGCACGTATGTAAAATATAACGAAATTCCAACAGTACTTCAAGATGCATTTCTAGCTGTTGAAGATGCTCGTTTTCTTGAACATCATGGAATTGACCCTATTCGAATAGGTGGAGCCGTTCTTGCTAATATTACAGAAGGCTTCGGTGCTGAAGGGGCAAGTACTATCACACAACAAGTTGTCAAAAACTATGTGTTAACACCTGAAAAAAAAATAAGTCGAAAAGTTCAAGAGGCATGGTTAGCATATAAGCTTGAACAAATTAAATCTAAAGAAGAGATATTAGAACTGTATTTAAATAAAATCTTTTTAGGTGGAAGTACGTACGGAGTAGGCAAAGCAGCTGAAGTATATTTCGGCCTTGATAAAGATAATTTAAATGACATGCAACTACATCAGGCTGCTTTACTAGCAGGAATGACTCAAAGTCCAAATAATTACAATCCTATTAAAAATCCTGAAGCAGCAGAAGAAAGAAGAAATGTTGTACTATCTTTAATGGCGCAACATGGCTTTATTTCAGCTGAACAGGCTGAACAAGCCCAAGCAATACCTGTTGAAGAATCACTGAATGTAACTACAATAGAATCTGAACCTTATGACGCTTTTCTAGATTATGTTATAGAAGAAATTAATGAATCTGGAGATTACGATCTATATTCAGGTGGCCTAGAAATCTATACGACGTTAGATACAGAAGCACAAAAATACACTAATGAGCTGTTACAATCGAATAATGTTGTCAACTTCCCAAACGAGAACCTCCAAGCTGGAATTACATTACTTGATACGAAAACAGGTCAAATAAGAGCCATCGGTGGTGGACGTAATCAAGACGCTGCAAGAGGTTGGAATTATGCTATAGATACAAAAGCACAACCAGGATCTTCCATAAAACCTGTTCTTGATTATGGTCCTGCAATTGAATATTTAAAATGGTCGACATATGAACAAATTAATGATGAACAAATGACATATGCTGATTCTAATAAACAAATATATAATTGGTATGATGGATATAGAGGCTGGATGTCTATGAGATATGCTATAGAACAGTCAGTTAATGTTCCAGCAGTTAAAGCAGTGAGAGAAGTCGGTCTCGATAAAGCAAGAGACTTTGCGGTTGGTTTAGGAATCCCACTAGAAAAACAAATATACGAACCATACGCTATAGGTGGATTTAGTACTGGTGTATCTACATTAGACATGGCAGGTGCATTCAGTGCCTTTGGTAATGAAGGATTTTATAATCAACCTCATGCTGTTACTAAAATTGTTTTTCCTGATGGAAGGGAAATGGATTTAACGCCGGAAACTGAAGAAGCGATGTCAGATTACACTGCTTTTATGATAACTGATATGTTAAAATCTGTTGTTACCAATGGAACAGGTCGGGATGCCTTCGTTAGCAATGCAGTCCCAGTGGCCGGTAAAACAGGATCTACTAACTATCCTGTAGAAGAAACACAAAAATACGGTTTACCGGAAAATGCAACGAAAGACGTATGGTTTGCAGGCTATACAACAGAATATACGGCAGCAATATGGACAGGATTTAATCGAATTAGTGAAGATGCATATTTTAAAAGCGTAGATGAAGAAAAAATTGCCCGTAGACTATTTAAAAATTTATTCACCCACATATCAGGTGGTGAATCTGCTGATTTCACTGTACCTAACAGTGTGGTTCAACAAAAGGTTGAAAAAGGGTCAAATCCCGCAAAATTACCTAGTGAATTTACACCACAAAGTGAAATCGTCTACGAATACTTTGTGAAAGGCACAGAACCAACTAAGGTCTCAGAAAAATATGATAAAATAGACCCACCTAATGGTTTTGAAGCTTTATATGATGAAAGAACTAATGCATTACAATTATTGTGGGACTATACGTTAGATGGATCTGAGGAAGAATTAAGTGACATTTCATTCGAAATTAAACAATCAATTGATGAAGGCCCGTATGAAGTAATAGGCACTACAAAAGAGTTTAGTTACCTCGTACCTGATCCGATTGAAGGGGCAATCTACTCTTATCAGATCTCAGCAGTTAGTGACAGCAATCCAGAAAATAGAAGTGACCCACTAAGTGCCTCTGTTGAGATTCCGATATTTGAGGAAGAATTAGAAAATCCGTTTGATGACTTATTTGATGAAGAGCCAGGAACTGATGATGAAGGAGAAATTGGAGACCCATTAATTGATGAAGGTGACCATGATGAACGGCCACCTGAACCACCTCCAAGTGAAGAGGATAATAATGAATAATAACTGAAAAAACAACAGGCTATGAGAGGTAGCCTGTTGTTTTTTTGTGGGTAAGCTCGTCCAAATGGTGGTTAAACAAAAGTCATTTTTTCATTTGTAAATTAATATTTAAAGATTTTTAACTAAGGTTATTTTCACATAGATTATCGCCCTTCGTGCTCAAGTTATCCACGTATATAACTATTGCTCCGTAAGTTGAATAACTACATAAAGCCCTGTAATAGTAATTAACAAAGTTGACGAACCTTACTCACTAGCTAATTTCAATCTTAAGTATCGATGTTATTTTTGTAATGCAACAATCTTGTAATATATTTTAGTACTTTCTTGAAATAACTCACTAAGCTGTATAAAAGAATGAAATTGATGTGGTTTTTTCATTATAAAATCAATTCTTTCACCTACATTGATCGGTTTGTATTTCAATTCTTTAATTTGATCTTGAATATTAATAAGGTTCGTTACAGGGCTGCTGTTCATCCAAAAAAGCATAGATAAGAACAAACCTAATGATTGAACAATCGCCTGTTTGATATTCGTTTTTTTCCTCTGCTGAAAATGTTGAGTTAACTCTGGTTCAATCCCCTTCCATTTAGCTATTACTATAGGAATATATTGCTCTATCGACAACCAAGGCTTAATTGTATCTATATCGTTATGTGCTGCAATGTCGTAGCCAAAATTAGTTAAATCAACGTTCAATTCAAATGAATTATGTAGGTTAATATTTAGATTTGTTATAGACTCAGGGAAAAAGAGTGTATTTTTCATATGGTTTGGGATATTCAGTTCCAACCTTATTTCTCCCCTTTGGTACTTCTATTGTTCTTTTTCATTCTTTTTTTACCCTCTCTGCACAAATCAAGGAGTGGACATACTTCACACTGAGGTGATTGTGCTTTACAATGATATCTACCGAAAAATATCATGCGATGATGGGTCACAGACCATTCATCCTTTGGTACTTTTCGCATTAGTGTTTTTTCTACTTCTAAAACACTATCCTTCCAACGACATATCCCTAAACGTTTACTAACACGTTCAACATGAGTATCAACAGCAATCGCCGGTATGTCAAACGCGACTGAGACGACTACATTTGCTGTTTTTCTTCCTACACCTGGTAACTTAGTTAACTCGTCACGGTCATTAGGAACAATACCTCCATATTGCTCGATTAATAACTGAGATAGATTGCGGATATTTTTCGCCTTATTTCGAAATAAACCAATAGATCGAATATCCTGTTGTAACTCTTCTAATGAGACTGCCAAATAATCTTCAGGCTTCTTATACTTTGTAAACAACTTTTTAGTTACTTTATTTACAAGTGCATCGGTGCATTGTGCAGATAGAGCAACAGCAACCACAAGCTCAAATGGATTTGAGTGATTTAGTTCACAATGTGCATCAGGAAACATTTCCCCCATTTTATCTAAACAAAACCTAATTTGTGTATTATTTAACATAGTATATTTCACACCCAATTTTAATTATTGACTACTCCGCATTAATTGTTCCTTTCCCTACGAACAGATAACACTAATAAAGATTATCATTAGTGACGGTTATTCCTCTTTTATAAAGATCAATATCATACAGTCTCCGTTGGATTTTTAGGTTAATTTACAACATTGTAAAGTAGTATTCTTTGTAATGCGGATCAGTCTTGTTAATCAATTTACATAAGTAAGTAGGACAAAAAAAATCAGGCTGCAAATAGCTCACCTGATTGTTCGCTACTTTTTTCAAAAGATCACTGCTGTTCAAGCCAATTATAAAAAGGAATAGTACGTTTATATTCCCCTTCCTGTGTACTTGACCGTTTTTGTTGATGCTTCCGAATATTTTTACCGTAACTTTGAGCTTGTTCAACCGTTTTTATCCCATTCTTTTTCCACTCAAATAATATGCGATCAATATATCTAAAATTTAATTTTCCTGATAGTACTGCTTCACGCAATGCTGTCTTAATAATGATTGGATTATATTGATCCTGATCAAGCCACATAGATAATGTTTCACCTTCGAATGGTGATAAAGGTCGACCAAACTCTTCTTCAAACATCACATATAAATTAATATCTTCTTTGTTTGGTTCTTCAACCGCAGTCTCTGATACAAAGCTCATTAAAACTTTTTCCCACAATGGCTGCAAGGAATACTGCTCATTAATTTTTCCATGCTCATCACTGCCTTCTTCAATACGAATATACGCTCTTTTTATTAACAATCGTAATATATCCGTGCACTCTTCTGTTGAAAGTGTCATTCTATCAGCTAATTCATTTGGTGTAGGGAATTTGTTTCCTTGTTCTATAAAAGAATACACATGTAAAATTAACATAAGTTCCTGTTCATTAAGGCCAATCTGTACGTAGTTTTGTAACAGCAATTTTGGGATAGAGATACTGCCTTGATCAAGCCAGTCAAGCATTTTATCTTTACTTATCATTTATGACACCTCGTCCTTAGTATAACATGAACAAGAATATGTGATGACCGTTTACAAACCATTTCACAGTACATCATATATGCAAAAAGGATGTCTCAAAAGAAAACGATCTGACATACAATTTCTTGCAATAAGGAGATTCTTCCTTAAATATTGGATGAAATGTAAGTTAGATCCTTTAGAGTCACCCTCCAAGGGAATTTATCAGTCATAATATGCTAAATAGCAAATGACAGACAAACATAATCATTTTAGTTTATATTTCAACTTAATTATTTATGAATACCATTTATTACAGTGAGATCTTCACTATTCACTTTCTGGTGAAAACCTTACCCCATTTAAAGCTCCCACCTATTGAGGTGGGAGCCGGAGAACATTAAAAGTTAACTAATATTAAGGATATAGACGGTTTAATAAACGTGGGAATGGAATTGTTTCACGTACATGCTCAACACCACTAAGCCATGCTACCGTTCTTTCTAATCCTAAGCCGAATCCAGAATGGGGAACCGAACCGTATTGACGCAAATCTAAATACCATTGATAAGCCTCTGGAGATAAATCATGTTCCTTCATACGTTGAGCTAATAATTCAGCATCATGTATGCGTTCAGAGCCACCAATAATCTCACCATACCCTTCTGGAGCAATTAAATCAGCACATAACACAACATCGTCTCGATTTGGATCTGGCTGCATATAAAAAGGTTTTAATGCTGTCGGATAATGTGTTATAAATACTGGCTTTTCAAAACTTTCTGCAATTGCAGTTTCATGAGGAGAACCAAAATCATCCCCCCATTCAATATCGTCAAAGCCCTTGTCGTGTAAAAACTTAATTGCATCATCATACGTAATACGTGGGAATGGTGCTGTAATCTTACTAAGTGTTTCAGTTTCTCTCCCTAAAATTTTCAATTCAAGTGCACAGTTTTTCAACACTGCTTGAACGATATAGGCTACATATTGTTCTTGTACTTGTAAATTATCTTCAAACTCGTAGAATGCCATTTCGGGTTCAATCATCCAAAATTCGATTAGATGACGACGAGTCTTAGACTTTTCTGCACGGAAAGTAGGACCAAAAGAAAATACTTTTCCTAAAGCCATCGCAGCAGCCTCCATATATAATTGGCCACTTTGTGATAGATAAGCATCCTCTTCAAAATATTTAGTATGGAATAATTCCGTTGTCCCCTCAGGAGCACTTCCAGTTAATATTGGTGGATCTACTTTGACAAAGCCATTGTTATTGAAAAATTCATACGTTGCACGAATGATTTCATTACGTATTTTCATAACTGCATGCTGTCGTTTCGAGCGTATCCATAAATGACGATTGTCCATTAAAAATTCTGTACCATGCTTTTTAGGTGTGATCGGGTAGTCAACCGATTCACGAATCACTTTAATATTAGTTACTGTTAATTCATATCCAAAAGGTGACCGTTCATCTTCTTGAACCGTACCTGTTACAAACAATGAAGTTTCTTGTGTGATTGATTTAGCAAGCTTGAATACTTCTTCTTCAACCTCAGCCTTAACTACAACCCCTTGAATAAATCCTGAACCATCTCTTAACTGTAGAAAAGCGATTTTTCCACTTGAACGTTTGTTAGCTAACCAAGCTCCAATGGTTACTTCCTGGCCAACATATTTACTTACTTCAGTAATTGTCGTTTTCACTATAAAATTCCCTCCAAAATACAATACATCCGTTTGCAGAGGTAAACAAGTTGCTTGCCTCTTTTTATATGTATCCAAATTACATTATACATTTCGACAAAAATTGTTGCAAGGCAGAAAAGCGTGATTGCCACTGCTATTAGCTAATAGCACGGAAGAGTCTTAAAGCAACTTAGCATTGAGGCTAGACAATAAGACAATGCTATTCCAATCCTTATTCAACGAGGGTAAAAGTGCAAGATTCTCCAACAAAAAGGGTCTGACTCGATAGTATTTGCACAATACATGCCTAAAGTACAAACTAACACTTTTTGAGTCAAACCCTCTTTTATTTGGCTGTTTATGCAGTTGTAATTCTACACCAGAATAAGCATCTCGTCTAAAACATAAAAAATAAATATATTAATCCATTGTATCTTGAGTAAAAATGTATAACAAGCGCTTATATTTTGAGTGCATATTAAAAATCATTATGCATGACATTGCACTTTCATAAAATGACTAATTCTTTCAATTGCTTTTTCTAATTGATCAAGTGATGTCGCGTATGAAAGTCGTAAATTGTCTGGAGCTCCGAATCCTGACCCTGGAATGATTGCAACTTTTTCTTCTTCCAAAAGAGCTTTAGCTAATTCATCTACGTCTTTTAAACCTGCTAATTTAGCTGCCTCTTTGGCATTAGGAAATAGGTAAAATGCCCCTTTAGGTTTAATACAAGTGAAGCCGGGAATTTGAATCAATTTTTCATAAATAATATTCAAGCGTTCTTCAAAAGCTACACGCATATCTTCTACAGGCTGTTGAGAACCATTATAAGCCGCAAGAGTAGCATATTGTGCAATTGACGTTGGGTTAGATGTACTGTGACTTGCAAGATTTGTCATTGCTTTAATAATTTCTTTATTACCTGCAGCATAGCCAATTCTCCATCCAGTCATCGAATGTGATTTGGATACACCATTGATGATGATCGTCTGCTCTTTTAATTGTGGAGATATCTGAGCAATCGAAACGTGTGCACTATTGGCGTATACGAGCTTTTCATAAATTTCATCAGAAATAATTAAGATGTTATGTTGTAAACATATTTCACCTAACTCTGCCAATTCTTCTTTACTATATAACATTCCAGTAGGGTTACTTGGAGAATTAATAATAATTGCTTTTGTGCGCTCTGTAATTGCTCCCCTAAGTTGTTCGCCAGTAATTTTAAACTCATTCTCTTCTTCACCCTTGACAAATACAGGATGTCCTTCTGCTAATTTTACTTGCTCAGGATAGCTAACCCAATATGGAGAAGGTATAATTACTTCGTCACCCTCATTAAGAAGGACTTGAAATAGTGTATAAAGTGCGTGTTTCGCACCAGTACATACAATTATTTCAGACGGATCATATTGAATCCCCTGATCTTTATTAAATTTATCACATATTTCTTTCTTTAAAGTTGGGAGGCCACCTGATGGTGTGTATTTAGTTTTACCTTCATTCATGGCTGTAATAGAAGCTTCTATAATATGCTGTGGAGTATTGAAATCTGGTTCACCAGCTCCTAACCCTATTACATCATGCCCTTGTTCTTTAAGTTCTTTTGCAGTAGCAGTAATAGCCAATGTTGTTGAAGGTGTTAATGAAGATACTCGATGTGCCAATTTCATGTCAGTTCCTCCTTGATTGTTTAGGATATTATATACCTTTTGCGTTGAGTGCCTGTTTCAAAATAAGAGTAATGATAAACGTATCGGTTTTGGTGATCAATATAGACCGTTTCCCAAATTGGTATATTTCCATCCATTCCTAACGTTACTGATATGATCTTTTTGGGATTTTGTTCTTTGTTAACCATGTCAATGATTTGCTGTTCTGTTGTGCCATCTGCTTGGTTTTTAATAACAATAGGTTTGTTAACATCCTCAGGGATAAAAACTGCTAGAGCTTGCTCTGACTGATCTTCACCAAGCACAACAGAATATGCTTCTGTTCCATGATATGTATATACTTTTTGAATAGTTTGCATTTGTGCTTCTTTTTTAGCTATGTTAATTGCTGTATCTTCAGCGATTTCAATCGGCTTCATTGCACTTAAATACAAATATCCAATTATTATAAAGAAAATAATAGTGCTAATAACAGCTATTGGGATAATTCTTTTTTTCATCATTATAAAGTCCTTTTTATTACGTACGGTAAATAGTAAAAACTGCTGTTTCTTCATCATTCTCGTCTAAAGCTAGTCCAAACATTAAATCTTGTCCTTTTAAAGTACGATTTAAATTATCGACAATTTTGTATAAATCAGAAGAATGTGCAATCTTTAAAGTAGATAATACTTCAATTTTACTTTCCATGCAATAGAGTCCTCCTATTTTGTGAACAAATTTTGTTACTTATATTGTTAAGAACTAAGGTAAAAATAACAGTACTCACAAAGTAAGTGAGAGTAATCTATTTCAATTATAACAGGTGTATTCAACAAATTGATAATAAATATGATAAGAGTGTTTCCTAGCTCTTTTTATAAGGCTCTTTTCGGAAACTTGTTGAAATGAGCTTAATTTCAACCAACAACAAATAAATGTATACAATTGACCTCATTTTACATGTGAAAGGATGCCTAAGAAAAGCAACAATCAAATGCGATAACAGTCTTTTATAAAAAATATACCCTAACCCACACCGTAGACCTGTACACACAAGTTGTTACAGGTTTTTTATTTCAAAATCTTTACGTGAACTTTGTTCCCATGTTCAAGTTCAAATAAATTTCATTATGTATAGTAGGTTTTTTATAGTCTTTAGAGAAGAATTATTTAGAAATAGTAACAATTAATGTGCATACAGAAGGTCAGAAACTTCTTTCCAATGTTACCAAATTAGTATCATAAAAAATGTTATATATGTTAGTCATCTTTGTATTGAAGAAAAGATGGACGAACGTTAGTTGAGTACTCGTTTAATTCTTTATACGACAAACAATCCTTGCTATACACCCTATGTTTAACAAAATTTTATTCCTGCTTATTTACTTCAATCGGGATAATTTCATATTGATCATTACTATATTTAATGGAAATATTCCCGACTTGTTTCGTTAAATAAATATCGATCCAAGAATCATATAACCTTTCCAGTACTTCTTGATTGGGCTTGTTATTCTTGTTCTGAAAAATGATGGCAACTTTCGGGTCAATTTTTTCTAAAAAAAATGAAGTTGTACCACCTTCTGCTCCAAAATCACCAACCTTTAATATATCGACTTCTGTTTCCATTTGTGTTAATAATTTTTTCTCAATTAACTTTCCTGCATTTGTCATATACAAAATGTGGTGACTTTTAAGAAATATTGATAAATCAAGAGCGCCATCGGTCTGTCCTATATTTTCATTTTCAACCTTAATTACGACATGATTGAATAACTCAAAAGAATCTTGATTTTTCCACTTTTCTATTTTAATATCATCTAAAAAAGGATAGGGATGTTCGTTATTCGAAGCTAACACAATTTTTCCTACCGGGAAATTTTGTATAATCCAATCGATATTCGTATCGTATTGAATATCATCTTTTGTAATAATGACCGTGTCAAGTTGTTTAATATCATACAATTGAAACATCATTTCCATTTCACTTTGGGTTTTTGGACCACCACAATTAATTAATATCGTATTGCCTTTAGCATTTTGAATAAGTGTGGCTTCTCCAGATGACAGATCAAAAAAAGTGATTGCAATATCGTCCTGTGTTAGCTTTAAATTCACTTTTGCTATGTCAACCGGCTGCTGCGGTTGCAACAAATTCCCTATAAAGGACAACCCGAACCAAATTGTCAAACATTTAGAAAAGTGTAACACTACTATCCCTCCACAACTACTACAGCTATCCTAATGCCACTCTTCAATTATAGAAAGTAACCGATCAATTGAACCTTCAATAACTGGGATTGTTGGTACAGCTGCTAAGAACTGTTTACCATAGGATGTTGTTGTAAGACGGCGATCAAACACAAATATAATCCCTTTATCGCTTTTATGTCTTATTAATCTTCCAACCCCTTGTTTGAAGCGGAAAATAGCATCTGGTAATGCTAATTCTGTAAACGGATTACCACCATTAAAACGTATTTTTTCATTTTTTGCTGCTGAAATGGGATCATCAGGTGATGAAAAAGGTAGTCTAATGATACCAACGCTAGCTAACTCTTCTCCTACTAGATCAACCCCTTCCCAAAAACTTGAAGTTCCAAGTAAAATTGATTTAGATATTTCTTGAAACGTTTTGGAAAGCTTTGACCGGCTAGAACTGCTAGATCCTTGTGCTAAAATGACAAAGTCATCTAATTCAGTTTTCACCTTAAGTTGGCTATACATTTCTCTAACCATGTCATAAGAAGTAAATAACAGTAACATTCTACCTTGTAATTTGCTCGCAATTTCTACAATATGATTTGCTATGTTAGCTATATAATCTTCTGTAGAAGTCTCTTTTATAAGCGGAACATCATTTGGTATGCATAGTAGAGCCTGCTTCTCATATACAAAAGGCGATGGCACAAATTCAGTTAACGGGTAAAAGTCTTCAAGGCCCAGCTGGTTTATAATATGCTTAAATGACTCATGGGCATTTAAAGTAGCTGATGTTAAAATTACACTGTGCTTGTTAGAAAAAAACTCATCGGCTAATAGATCTGAAACATCAATTGGTTGTGTATATAGCTTTACCGCGTTTTGAGCCCCTTTCGTATCTGTTTCCATCCATGAAACTGACTCTTGATTATCAACTAATAATATTGATTCTAATACTTGTTGAGTATGATTAAACTTTTCTATAAAAGAAAAGAATAAATCGATTTCACGTTTATCATGGACGGATAATTTGTGTTCTATGGATTTAATGGCTGTAAATTGAGTTTGCATTGTACTCACAAGCTCAATCATTTGCATCCTTACTCTACTGACCAACTCAAGTGATGCATTCCACTCTCTACCATGTTCTTCACTAACATTAAATCTATATTGAGTTCGGTACGCTTGACCATCGTTGTTATTTTTAAGTATGATTGCTCGTAGCATTCTAAATAAATCATCAACTTCAGCCTTTAGGTTTTTAATTAGATGGTCGATAATCCGAAAAGAATCTACGTTTAAATGTTTGTCGCTAAATAAGTGAAAAGCATTGGAAAGTAGACTAGGTTGGTCAAGTGAGCCAAGCTTTGCAAATAAAAAGACGAAGTAATTATAATTAATATAATCTCCAAAACATTCGCTAGCAATCCGCTCTAATTGATGAGCTTCATCAATAATTGCCACATCATATTTTGGTAATAAAGAACTTTGTTCAGCTTGTAAATCAGTCAACAATAGTGAGTGATTTGTAATGATAACATCTGCCTGATGAGCTTCATTTCGTGCTTTATGATAAAATTCATAAGGCTTCCAAGGATTGTCATTGTTCAACAATGTATGCGAGTTTTCATTTATTTCGTCCCAAAATAACAAACCACCAGAGGTAAGGTTCAGTTCATCTACATCACCTGTTGTTGTTTCTAACAACCAAACAAGTATTTGACATTTTGTCAAAATCACATCATAATTACTATCCAAATATGCTAAACTGCGTTCAAATTTCCACAAATTCATATAATGGCGCTTCCCTTTTAAGACAGCTACTTTCAGTGGCACATCTAACAAATTCCTCAATATCTTAATTTCATTGTCAACTAGCTGCTCTTGAAGTTGGACGGTATAAGTACTTATAATTACTGGCTTATTTTTAGTTATGGCAAAAAGAGCTGCTGGTAGTATATATGCAAGTGTTTTACCAGAGCCAGTTCCAGCTTCAATGATGGCATGTTGATTCGTTTGCAATGCTTTATCAACAACATCCATCATATGTAGTTGACCTTCACGAAGCTCGAAATTTATAATATGCTTCTCCATTAATGATGGAAGATCATTTTTTAATTGTCGAAATGCTTGTTGTTGTAAGTTGCCACTCCGATTTAAATAACTGTGTGTTCTTATCGCAAGCCCCCGGACGATGGTCAAATCCGTTTGTACTTCTTCTCCTAGCGAATGCTTATGTTCTATCACATGTGCAATAATTCCAATAACATCACTTTTCAAATAAACAGCATGCTTTTTTAACGCTTCTAATGTGACTAATGGAAGGGAGTTTAATTTATTAATTAGTTCCAAAAACAGTATAGCTGTCACTTCAGCGTCGCTGTCAGCACGATGAGGCTGCAGATGCTCAACTACAAAATCAGCCGATAGATCTGACAATTTGTAACTATCTTTAGTTGGATACAATATCCTAGCTAACTCAACGGTATCCAAGGATGGTATAGTTAATTCACTAAAGCCATGTGACTTTATTTCTTCTTGCAAAAAGTTTAAATCAAATGGGACGTTGTGAGCTACAAAATAAGAATTCTCAAGCATATTAATAATTATAGGTGCTATCTCGGTGAACATTGGAGCATCTGTTACCATTGAATTAGTAATACCAGTAAGTTCACTTATAAAAGCAGGAATTTCACGATTTGGATTTACAAAACTGGAAAAGCGGTCAATGATCTTTCCATCTTCAATGACCACAGCCGCAATTTGAATAATTTTGTCATTACTTTTAACTGCATTTCCTGTTGTTTCTAGATCTATAACTACGAAACGGGAGAACATCTATAACACCTCAATATTGTTCAAGGGTGATCCCTCTTTGAACAAAAACTTACTTATACATGAAAACCCTCATCAATAGAGGGTTTTATACTTACATAACCGTTCTCGCTGGCTCTTTGCCAATAAGTTCAGTTATCTGATTATTTTCATCCATAATTGCAATTTTTGGTTGATGTTCTGATAAATCAGCCTCACTAATCAATTTATACGAAATAATAATAACGATATCATCTTGCTGTACAAGCCTAGCCGCAGCGCCATTTAAACATATAACTCCACTACCTCTTTCACCTGGAATAATATATGTTTCTATTCTAGCTCCATTATTATTATTAACAATTTGAACTTTTTCATTTGCAATCATACCAACTGCGTCGAGAATGTCCTGATCAATTGTTATACTTCCAACATAATTTAAATTTGCCTCTGTTACTCGGGCGCGATGTATTTTTGCATTCATCATTGTACGGTACATTGTTATTCCTCCTTACAAACTTCCATAGTAATATTATCAATCAACCTTACCTCTGTAAACTTAACTGCGATTGCTATAATGATGTTGCCACTAATTTTAGATAAGGCAGTTAATTTAGGATAGGAATACAATTCTACATAATCAATATTTCCATCAGTATGTGTGTCAATATAATCAGTAATTAAGGCAATAATTGTATGTGGATCTTTTTCACCTTGCTTAATTCGTTCTTTAGCTAATTGTAAGCTTTTATATAAATATGGTGCTTGTTGTTTCTCTAATTTAGTTAGCCTGACATTTCGAGAACTTTTTGCTAAGCCGTTTGCTTCTCGAACAGTTTCAATGGGAACTAAATTAATTGGAAAATTAAAATCTTTAATTAAACCATCAACAACAGCAACCTGTTGTGCATCTTTCATACCGAAGTATACATTATCAGGGTTCACAATATTAAATAATTTGGTTAAGACAGTTGCTACTCCATCAAAATGTCCAGGTCTTGATTTTCCACAAAGAACATTGACACGCTCATTCACAACGACAGTAGTTGACATTGCTGAGTTATACATTTCATTTATATCAGGATAAAACAAGATGTCAACTTGCGCATCACTTGCCATTTTTTCATCTCTAACTATATCGCGTGGATATGAATCAAAATCTTCATTTGGACCAAATTGCAAAGGGTTTACAAAGATGCTAGCCACAACTATATCATTTTGGGGACGAGCACTGTTCATTAAAGAGATATGTCCTTCGTGTAGAAATCCCATCGTTGGCACAAAACCTATACTCATGCCTTTTTGCCGATACTCTTTAATCATTTTTTGCATATCTAATATTTTTCTAATGATGATCATGCTTTAGCTCCCCCGTAAAGTGCTTCCAGTTCTTCTTCTTTCATATGGAAAGAATGCCCTTTTTCTGGGAATTTACGATCTTTCACTTCTGCAACAAAACCTTCTAAACCTGTTTTAATATCATTATTAATCTTAGTATATTGCTTTACAAACTTTGGTACTCTTTCAACCCCATAACCGATCACATCATGATAAACAAGTACCTGTCCGTCTGTCGTTTTTCCTGCACCAATACCAATTGTCGGTATGTCTATTACCTTCGTTACTTGCTCTGCCAATTGAGTAGGAATACATTCAAGCACTAATGCGATTGCCCCAGCTTGTTCACAGCTTTTAGCATCTTCAAGTAGTTGTTTAGCTGCCTGATGATCCTTCCCTTGTACTTTATATCCGCCTAAAATACCTACAGATTGAGGGGTCAATCCCAAATGAGCTACGACAGGAATATTACTTGATGTTAAAATTTTTATCATATCAAGTACATCACCTGCTCCCTCAACCTTAACAGCATGAGCTCCAGCTTCCTGAATAATTCGTTGGGCATTTCTTAGCGTTTCCTCTTTGGAGATTTGATATGACATGAATGGCATATCCGTAACGATAAAAGTATCTTGTGCACCACGCTTAACTGCTTTCGTATGATGGACCATATCATCAACTGTCACAGGGATCGTTGATTCATAACCTAAAACGACCATACCTAAAGAATCTCCCACTAAAATCATGTCAACGTTTGCTTCCTCAGCGTGCTTAGCAGATGGATAATCATATGCAGTTAGCATAACAATCGGATCGTTCTCTTGCTTCATTTGTAAAAAATTTGGTACTTGTTTCACGTTTTTCCCTCCTTTTTTAGAGGGCATGAGTAACCGGTTAGTTCGTATTAAAAAATCCCTCAGTCTCAAAAAACATGAGAAAGAAGGATATAATTCACATCATCGGTTTGCTTCATCCCTCTGTCCCAGTCCATATGTTGGATCAAGGCAGACTAGCTATATACATATTTAAACTAATTGAATAAGGTATAGTTCTCATCAGGATACTACCCTCATGCAAAATTATACAAAATTGTTGTCCTTTTTTCCAGCAAAACTTTACAATATGTACTTAGTGTAAAGAAAGGTTTCTTTACTATTAATCGTTGTCATTACTACAAGGAACTTAACACCTTTGTCCATAGATCTATAAAATGATGATCAGGTGAATAAAAAACAAGTAAACGAAAGAATTCATTTATTTATTACATAATAGATATATCAGCTGAATGAATATAATGTATGTTATCCATTTCATCCTTCATCATAAGTACACCTTCATCTGTAATACCCAAAGCTTCACCTTTCTTCGTTTCATTTAACGTTGTTACTACAATATTTTTACCAATACTTACTGCATAACTTTCCCATAACAGCTTAACGAATAAAAAACCGTGTTTTAAGTATTCAAAATACAACTTTTCAAATTTTAATAGGATGTGTTGAATCAATTCAGAACGATTAAGTTTATTCCCTGTTTCTATCGCTAATGATGTGGCAGTTTTGTCAATCCCTTCTGGAAAATCACTTGTTTGTTGATTGACATTAATTCCAACACCAATGATAACAGAATGAATACACTCTGGCTCAGCTTGAAGTTCTGTTAATACACCCACAACCTTTTTACCATTCACTAAAATGTCATTAGGCCACTTAATTTTAGGCGACAAATGAGTAAGTTCTTCAATACCTTGTGCAACAGCTACAGCTGTGAGTAATGTAAGCTGAGGTGCTTGTTGAGGAGGAATATTAGGTCTGACTATTAAACTCATCCAAATCCCTGTCCCCTCTGGAGAGAACCAAGATCTATTCAGTCTCCCTCGACCTTCTGTTTGCTCTTCAGCTAGAACGATCGTCCCTTCCTTTACACCTTCATGTGCAAGTGTGTGAGCAACCCTTTGTGTTGACGTAACTTTCTCATGAAAATGCACGTTCCTACCCATCACTTTTGTTTGTAAACCAAGCTGTATTTCGTTACTTGAGATCTTATTAGGTTTTTTGGTAATTCTGTAGCCTTTTCGACGGACTGCCTCTAGCTCATACCCTTCGTTACGTAAATCTTCAATATGTTTCCAAACGGCCGTTCGACTGCAACCAAGTAGTTCACTTATTTTTTGCCCTGATATAAATTCATCTCCAGCACCTGTGAAAGCTTCTAACAATTGTTTTCTAGTTTCAGATTGCAATGTAACAGCCACTCCTTTATGTTCTCTACTTCATTTTCAACATCTCCATTGACAATTGCCATCTCAATGTTGTTAATATATTCTTTTAACCATGGACCAGGTTTTTTATTAAACCAAGCTTGTAGGTCATTTCCATTAACAACTAACTCCTTGCGAGAAATGATTGGTAAACTAGCGTACATTTTTTTTATATTATGTAGCCTTTCTGTACCATCATTTTGATGAACAACAGCCCTTATACGTTCAATTTGTTCTGCATGTTCTAGGCCACATTGATAGAGTGTAGTCTTTGTCCATTCTGATGCTAATAACATGTTAAAATACCGTATGTTTATTTCTACGCTTCTAATTAACTTTACAGGTAATTTCCATGACCGCAAAAACTTTCCTGGTGTCTCCATTTTTAATAACATTGTGAATAAAGTCCAAAACTCTTCGTTTTTTTGAAGCGAGTGCCATTTATAGTTTGCCAGCTGTTCAAATTCGATTTGTTTATTCGCACAATGAGGCAAATATTTATAAATTTTAAGTTCAGCCAGTAATTGAAAAGCTATGTGACTATTATTTCCTCTCATAATTTTTTCAAACTCAGCTGTAATTCTTTCAACAGAAATATGTTTTAATATATTGTTACACCGGCTTATCCCAGCTTTCGTATCATCACTTAAGACAAAGGACAGTTGACTAACAAAGCGTATAGCTCTTAACATCCGTAAGCCATCTTCATAAAATCGCTCTGTTGCGTCACCTACACAACGAATCATCTGTTTTTGTATATCAGCTTGACCATCAAAAGGATCAATTAAGGCTCCAGAGCCTGTCATTGCAATTGCATTAATTGTAAAATCACGCCTCTGTAAATCTTCCGAAAGAGAGCTAATAAATGTAACGTCCTTAGGACGTCGATGCTCCTCATAATCCCCTTCATTTCGAAATGTAGTTACTTCAAATGATTCACCTTTGTGAAGAACTACGACTGTACCGTGACGGATACCCACATCAATTGTCTTCGGGAACAGCTTTATAACTTGTTGTGGTAACGCTGAAGTTGCAATATCAACGTCACCTATTTCACGATGCAGTAGCATATCTCTAACTGCTCCCCCAACAAAATATGCTTCGAATCCTGCCTGCTGTATTGTTTGGATAATAAATGTGGGTAGCTCAAACGGATCATGTAACATAAGATATCTCCTTTTATTAAACCTTCATGATTCTATATGTTAAAAACATCAAACTCCTCAATTAGCTTGAACTAAATGAGTGAGAGCACAACTTAATGTTTAGGATAAATTTAAACTTAAAGACAAGATGTTTTGCATCGTTTTATAAATGGACAGTCATTGCATTCATTGCTGCTTATATAATTATCAAATAAAAACGTATGAACCATAAAGTCAATATCGTAAATGTTACTGTCCTAAATTAGTATCAACCTCAAACAAAGTTTATTAAAAGAGCCGTTGTAAAAGGCTGTTTTCGCATTCATTGTTGTTTTTCTTACTAAGAACGAAACACGTACACAACTAGAGTACGTGGCATCTTTCTCTTCTGTTCAACAATGACTAACCATGTTAAATGACTTTTTAGTATTAATTGGATAACAATATTAACAAAGTTTACGAAAAGAGCCTTTGTAAAAAAATCATAGCAGTTTTATGAAAAGAATCTTATTTAACAATGTCGACCCTACGGTTTAGTAAAGTAAAATATAAGCGTTCATATTGTTCAACTATTTTTGTGGAATGAAACTTTTCTTTTACAGTTGTAACAGCTGCTTCAGACATTTGTTTGTGTAATTGATCATCTGTCAGAATTTGCACTGCTTTCTTCGCAACATCTTCAATATCTCCAACCTGACTAATGTAGCCATTTTCTCCAGGAGTGATTACTTCTGGAATTCCACCAATATTTGTACCAATACCTGGCACACCACAAGCGAATGCCTCAAGTAATACAAGGCCGAAACTTTCCTTTTCAGACAATAATAGAGTTAAATCACTTATTGAGTATAACTCCTCAACATTTTCTTGTTTACCTAAAAAAAGTACTTTATCAGTTAATTGTAAATCGTTTACTAATTTACAAACAACTGTTACCTCAGGACCATCCCCGATTAGCAGCAGTTTAGACTTTACTTGTTTTGCAATGATATTGAATGCTTTTACAACATCAGTGACTCTTTTTACCTGACGAAAATTCGATACATGAATAATAACTTTATCTTCTTCGTCTATACCATACTCACCTTTTAGATTTTGAACAGCTTCTTTTTTAGAATAAACACGCTCATCAACAAAATTATAAACAGTAGAAATTTCTTTCTTAACATCAAGTAAGTCATACGTTTGCTCAACAAGAGAATTAGAAACAGCTGTTACAACATCTGAATTTTCGATTCCAAATTTGATCATATCACTCAATGATGGGTCATAGCCAAGAACTGTAATATCAGTACCGTGTAATGTTGTTACAATTTTCAGCTTTTCGTCTCCAACCATTTGCTTAGCTAAATAAGCACAAACAGCATGAGGTATAGCATAATGAACATGTAATAAGTCCAGTTGTTCACGTTTCGCCACTTCTGCCATTTTTGACGCTAATGAAAGGTCATAGGGAGCATATTTAAAAACAGAATATTGGTTGATTTCTACCTCATGATAATAAATATTACAATACAACTTGTTGAGCCTAAATGGCATACTTGATGAAATAAAGTGAATTTCATGGCCTCTTTCTGCTAACATTTTACCTAGCTCAGTTGCAATAACACCCGACCCTCCCACTGAGGGGTAACAAGTGATACCAATTTTCATCTTCATTTACACTCTCCTAACAAATCATGTTTCATAAGCAAAGGCTTTTTACTAATAAACCCTTCTGCATAATCAACGCCAACCTCTTTGCCAAATAATCTTTCTCTACTTTTTACTGTCTCTATGTACCCATTAGTTAATGGAGTATCAATTGAATCATTTACCTTCGTAAATTGACTTTTATATGCTCTTAAACTATTTAGCTTTTGTTCTATAGTTTGAGATATATCAATGACAAAAGTAGGCTTATGAAAGCCATTGATCATATAAAAATATATTGATGATACTTTATGTGCTGCTAAGCGTTTGTTATCTTCGTAGTTCTTAATTCCAGCAGAAAATACTGCTTCCTCTACAAGGTGCGCGCAATTCCCATGATCCGGATGCCGATCCTCAAAATAAGGTACAAAAACAATATTAGGTCGATAGAAGCGAATCTTCTCAACAATTAACTTTATATATTCTTCTTTTTTGAATAAACCACGATCCGGAAGTTGTAAATTTAATCGTTCACTAATAGATAGTATCGCAGATGCCTTCATAGCCTCTTGCTTTCTAATCTCAACTGTTCCGTTTGAAGATAACTCGGCTTCTGTTAAATCACATATGCCAATTTTGAATCCTTTATTAGTATATTTGGCAATCGTGCCACCCATGCCAATTTCTACATCATCAGCATGAGCACCGAATGCAAGCATATCTAGTTTCATGTCTGTTCACCTTGTTGTTCGTGAATAATTGAGCGCCATTGGAATTCTCCTCGTTCTAGGCCTTTGACTAGTATCTCAGCTGTTCCCATATTTGTTGCTAATGGAATCGCGTACACATCACAAAGTCTTATTAAAGCAGATACGTCTGGCTCATGAGGTTGCGGAGTTAAAGGGTCACGAAAAAATAAAACCATATCCATTTTATTGTTTGCTACCATCGCTCCAATTTCTTGGTCACCCCCAAGTGGACCTGATTGAAAGCGGTGGATCTTCAAGTTAGTAGCTTCAGAAATTTTTTGTCCCGTCGTACCAGTCGCATAAAGTTCATGCTGTTCCAAAGTAGATAAATAAGCTGTTGCGAATTGAATTAAATCATTTTTCTTTTTATCATGGGCTACAAGTGCTATTTTCATCTTGCTCCTCCATTATGCAATAATATTTTCTAAGCCATATACTAAATGATCAAGTTTCATAACAGTTTCAATTGAAATTTTCACACCTGTCATGAATGATTCTCTATTATATGAATCATGGCGAATTGTTAAGGTTTGTCCATTTCCACCAAATAATACTTGCTGATGTGCTATCAAACCAGGGAGCCGCACACTATGTATATGCATCCCATCAATATTAGCTCCTCTAGCACCTGTTACTGCCTCATGTTCATCAGGATGCCCTTGTTGTTTTGCCTCTCTCTCCGCTGATATCAATTGTGCCGTTTTTATAGCCGTACCAGAGGGAGCATCTAATTTCCGATCATGGTGTAGCTCAATAATTTCGATGTCCGGAAAATATTTAGCAGCCATTTGTGAAAATTTCATCATGAGTACAGCGCCAACAGCAAAATTTGGAGCTATTATCGTACCAAGCTTTTTGCTTGCAGCTAATTCAGTAACTCTTGCTAAGTCTTCAGCTGAGAAACCAGTTGTTCCAACAACAGGTCTCACACCATATTGCAAAGCTATTTCTGTATGTCTTTTACCAATTTCAGGTGTCGTCAAATCTACTAACACGTCTGCTTGGTGAGCTTGTAAACAATTCTCTAAATCAGTATAAATGGGTGTATCCATATTAGGTAAACCGTCAATATCAGAGATAAGTTGCCCATCATGTTTGCGATCTACCGCTCCTACTAATGAAAATTCCTTTGTATTATGTATTAAATGTAAGGCCTCTTTACCCATTCTTCCTCTAGGGCCTGCAAGAACAATGTTAATTTGTTCACCCATTGCTGTCATTCTCCTTTCGCTTTTAAAGTCCAGCGATTTTTATCTCTAGTTTGAAATTTTTCCATTACACGATCGTGCGAAGTTTCCAAATTTATGTCGAGGGAATTTGCTAAACAAATTAATACAAAAAGCATATCACCTAGTTCTTCTTCAATTTCCCGTTCATTCTCACTATCCTTCTTTTGCTTTTCACCGTAATAATGGTTTATTTCTCGTGCTAGTTCTCCGAGCTCTTCTGTCATTCTAGCGAGCATTGCTAATGGGCTAAAATAACCTTCCTTAAATTGATTAATATACTGATCAACATCAAGCTGGATTTCATTTAACGTTTTAGTCATTCATAACCACCTCTTTCTCATCTTACATGTTAGCCAAAAGCTACTCATTTGACAAATGTTTCGTTTTTCAATTGACCCTTTTATCCATTATTTCATCTATTGTAACTATCGACTAGTTCAAATATAATAAGAAAAGTTGGGGCACTAAAATTTACTTATAATAAGAGTATGTCATGTTCTCATAGGTGAAATGTCGATATCCTTGCTCGGCCGACAAGATACGACCAGTTGATTCCGAAACAAGACATAAATACCCTTATGAAGCGATAAAGCTCCTGCCCTTCGTTTTATGCGCAAGATACATAACATAAGGCTCTTTGTTGCTATTGTTTTTCAATCTAGTACAAAAAAATGGGTTATACTCTTAAATCGTTGTACTGAAGAAAAGATAGTTTATTTCTAATTTCGAAAAACAACAATCAATGCGAAAACACCCTAACATAAAAGCTTTATGTGTAATTCTATTTAATCTGACTACTGTTTTGGAGGACATTATGCAATTAGGAATCAAGACTAAAAATATCTTATTTATTTTACTAGGATCAGCAATTTTCGCATTTGGGCTCGTTCATTTTAATATGCAAAATAACCTTGCCGAAGGTGGATTTACTGGTATTACTTTGCTATTATTCTTTACTCTAAAAATAGATCCGGCTTATTCAAATTTGTTGTTAAACATTCCAATGTTTATTCTCGGTTGGAGATTACTTGGTAGACAGGCATTTTTGTATACGGTAATTGGAACAGTGGGATTGTCAGTCTTTTTATGGATTTTTCAGCGCTATACTATTCAAATGCCATTAAATGAGGATTTAACTTTAGCAGCATTATTTGCAGGAGTATTTATCGGTGTTGGTTTAGGCATTATTTTTCGCTTTGGTGGAACGACCGGTGGTGTAGATATACTTGCTAGATTAGCACATAAATACATTGGCTGGAGCATGGGAAAAACAATGTTCTTATTTGATGCAGCAGTCATTACGGTTTCACTTATCGTATATTTAACATATCAGGAAGCAATGTATACACTCGTTGCAGTATTTGTTGGAGCGCGTGTCATTGATTTTATGCAGGAAGGTGCATATGCTGCCAAAGGTGCTACGATTATCTCAGATAAAAATGAAGAAATAGCTGAAAAAATTATGAAAGAAATGGATAGAGGAGCAACTTTTTTGAAAGCACAGGGCTCATTTTCTAAAATTGATAAAAATGTCTTATATTGTGTTGTCGGAAAAAATGAAATCGTCCGTTTAAAAAATGTTATTACATCTATTGATCCTCACGCTTTCGTCGCAGTAAGTGATGTCCATGACGTATTAGGAGAAGGTTTCACACTTGACGAAAATAAAAAACCACTCGAACGGTAACTCATGATGATGTAGAGTAGTTTGTACTACAAAGTTCATTACGTTATGTCTTAGATAATGATACTTGCGGATTTGAAGCAAACAAAAGACCAGGATATGATTTATCCTGGTCTTGGTTTATTGCAATTATTTGTATAGCTTTACTTCTTAATCGTCTTGTGACATACCAATATACATTAGTACAAATCTTACAAGTTCTAGGACTGCAACCGCTGCCGCTGCAACATATGTTAATGCAGCCGCATTAAGCACTTTCTTCGTTTCTCTTTCTTCCTCGTTTCTAATCACACCTAGTGATACCACTTGCTCCATTGCACGGTTAGAGGCGTCAAATTCTACTGGTAATGTAACCACCTGAAACAAAACTGCAAATGCCATAAAGATGATACCTAATAACAGCATATTTGCTGAAGCAAAAATAATACCTGCAAGAATAATTATCCAAGAAAAATTCGAACCGATATTTGCAACGGGAACGAGAGAATGTCTTAACCGTAAAAATGCATAATCCTGTTGATCCTGTATCGCATGTCCAACTTCATGTGCCGCAACAGCTGTACCAGCAAGTGAATGACCATGATAGTTATCTGACGAAAGACGAACTGTTTTTGAACGTGGATCATAATGGTCTGACAGCACTCCACGTGTTTCTTCGATATTGACATCGTGTAAGCCGTTCGCATCCAATATGCTACGAGCTACTTGAGCACCAGACATTGCTGATGATGACGGGACTTTAGAATATTTTTTATACGCTCCCTTCACTTTCATTTGAGCCCAAATAGGAATAATAATTAGTAGTGCAAAATAGGCGATGTACCACATGCTAACTTACTCCACTCCTCTATTTTAATAATATAATGATAATTTTAGCTGAACAACCGATATTATGTCAATCATTTAGCTTTTTACGTGACTGTTGTTTTACTTTATCAGCTCTGTATTTCTTCCATCCAGCATATGATAGTGATAATAAAATAACACTTCCAATTGAAATCATTACCCATAATAGTGACGGATCAGTATCATCATCCTTCACTGCATTAAATAATTCATATAAATCCGATTCCATTTGATCAAGTTGTTGGATTTGTTTTGCTTTTTCCAAACTAATATGCTGATATGATTCTAGAAAACGAATATGGCTATCCACTCTCGTTACCCACTCAGGATTAACATCAACCTTAATACTAGGTTGGATAACTTCATACTTATTTAAAAATAAATTTAACATATATTGAAATGTTTCAGTATCGTCTTGCTCAATTGCACCTTTCATTTGATGAAAGTACTTCATTGTCGAATGCTCCATTTCAACCCATAACGGTTGATGCTCTGAAATGATAGCGTCAATGACCAATCGGAATTGTACGACTTTTCTAACTCGTTCTTCATGAGAAAGGGCCGTCTTAGTTACAGCTTCAACAGCATTATTATGTGTAATTGTTATTACTCTTAATTCATCCATAGTATATGGCTTATCACTAGTACTAAATTGTAAAAATTCTTTAGTAAAGTGTTCCAACAGACTTTTTGTGTCGTCATATCTCTCACTTTTCACCATTTGTAAAGCTTCATCGGCTATTTCATCAAGTTTTTTCCAATGTTCTATTTCCGCAGCGTATTTATTACTTGGCAATACTAATAGTATTAGTAGTAACAACAACATCATACGTCCATTCATACTTGTCCCTCCTCAAACTTCTATTAATAATTATGAGAAGGTGGACAAGAGTAGAACTAAAAATACGAAAAAAGCCTAGACAAGCTGTTCACCTCGTTTTAGTATGAAGATCGACAACAGGTCATAAGCTTTTAGCATTTGCTAAAAGTGAATTAGTTAAAGCATTTTTATAAACAGTCTTTTCGTAAATTTTGTGTTTTTCAGACAGAATGACTACAGTAAAAGAAGTCTTATGTGATTATCATCATATTGTGAAAAGAAGATCCCACGAAACAATATTTGTAACCGTGTTTATTTATTAGTAGGAAACACCACCTTCAATGCAAAAACAGCCTTGTAAAAAGACAAAAGTGGAGATTCTGCTCCACCTGATTTACAAAACTGAAATGCATTCCCTAGAAAACGATAAAAATGCTACTTGTTATGATGTTCGATTTTACTCATCGTCGTCTAAGTTTTTCGCGAATAGCACAAGTATGTTGTTACGTTATACTCAACACAAACCTATCTTTCTTCACACAAAGAACGTACGTAATCCCAATTGATGCTATACTAAGCCAAAAAGTAAAATACCCGATTTGTTGTACATATTCATTTAACACGTGATACCATGGCAACATGCCAAAAACATAATCAATGACATCATTATGTAAAGTCCATACACTGGCTATTGCTAAATGATACCATTTTATGCGGTAAAAAGGCGCAAAAAGTAACCCTTGCAACGCCATGGCACCATGTGAAAAGATTAACATCAAACTAGCAAAATCTAATGAACCTAACTCAAAATATACTAGTATATTCATAACAACAGCCCAAATGCCATACTTAAATAAAGTGACAATTGCTAGCGCTTCAATTAGCCCCCAATTCTTTTTAAGTAAGAAGGCCACGAGAACAAAAACAAAAAATAATGACGCAGTAGGACTATCTGGCACAAAAATAAGGTATTTTGGAGGTGTAGCATATAATTGCCACCTATACCAATAATAACCATATATTGTACCTAGTGTATTAATGACTAATAAACTAAATAGTACCCATCTCTGCCCTAAAGCTTGGACGATCCATCTCATTTTACTACCCAACTTTCGACTTATAATAACTATATTATTACCTAATTTTTATTTTATTAACTCATCTATTAAATGTACTAATTGGTCAATTTCCGGTTTACTTACTTGCCCTTCTGCACCTACCATTTGCCCTTTGTGTCGAAGGTCGTCCGTTATTAAAGAAGAAAAAATGACTACTGGTAATTTTGATAACTTCTTATCCTCTTTAATGCGTCTAGTAAAATGATGACCATCCATTTGAGGCATTTCTATGTCAGTTATCACGAGTTGTACTACCTCTGTAATCTCTTTTCCTGCATTAATTGTCTGTTCCAAGTAAGCTAATGCTTCTTTACCATTTTCAAAAAACTCAAGGTTACTGAAGCCTGCTTCTTTTAACGTATCTTCTAACTGTTTCCTTAATAAAGGTGAATCTTCAGCGATGACCAGTCTTTTAGATGATCTCTCTCGTTTACCTAACTTCTTCACTTTATTCACATTCACACCCGAATCTGGATTAATGTCAACAACAATCTTTTCAAAATCAAGCAACAACAACATGTCACTCTCCATTTTTACTACACCAATAATTTGACTTTCTAAACCTTGGTACATATCTGAAGGCTTTTCAATTTTATCCCAAGAAATTCGATGAATCTGTGTCACAGTATGAACGTGAAACACAATTTTTTGTTGATTAAATTCAGCAACGATAAACTTATCAAGTTTTGGATTATTCGACTTAGAAAACCCAAGTGCCTTAGCAACATCTACAACTGGAAGAACCTCCCCACGCAACTCAATAATACCTTCTACGTTTGGGTGTACATGTGGTACTTCTGTAACTACAACTGGATTAATAATCTCTTTAACTTTTATAACATTGATGCCAAATTTATTGTTACCAATACCGAATTCTACTATTTCTAGTTCATTTGTACCACTTTCAAGTAATATACCATTTTTTGTAGCCATTAAAATGATCCCCCTCTTCTACACTAACTAATTCTCTATTTTCACTTTACTATTATTATAATAATAAATAAAGAAAAAGGTTGCCCTATTTTACATCCAAACTACTATTCTATTTTTCAGTAGTTAAACTATACATACTGTGGCATGCATTGTAGTAAAATCTTTCTATTAGTTTTTCGGTACGTCAACTAATAGTAATGAAAAATGATTATTCTAAAATATGTCCTCACCGTAAACTCTCCTTCTTAACTAAAGCTCCATTTCAAAATATTTAACTTAGTAGCTAATTAACTACATCATTCGAATTTCATCGAGCATAATTATTGATGAATGACGTTATTTCATTTCACTATCAGTTTCTTATTAATACAAAAAATCCCGGTTCCTTATCATTGAGATATGACAAGGAACCAGGCGTATTTAGTCTACTACAACAAGACATTGATATTATATCAGCCATCAGCTACCATTCTTTCTCCAACTCCTTTACAACTTTCACCATTGCTTTGAAATGCATTTTATATGGTAGTCAACTGTCATCATTTGAAATTCGTAAAATATGACAATATAATTTATAATATTCCCATCCATCATTTTGTCAGTTGGTCAGAAATGTAACAAAGGGCAAACTAAGAATCCAACTCATTATCTACTACGTTAATGACACTTTCTACAATTTCGAATGCTACTTCTTGTACAAACTCTTCACTCAAATTAAATGTAAAAGAATAAGCAGCCTCTTCATAATTTAACGCTACAAATAAAAATTCATTCTTATCATTCTTTTTTTCTACATATTCAATCGTTTTTCCATTCAAAACCATTGTTTTTCCGTTTGAAAAGGATATTCCTCCGTCTTCAATGTAAGTATATTCCAATACAGTTTTTCCTTCATATACTCCATATAAAAATTTGGAATTTGTTTCTTTCTCATAAGCTTGTATCACTGCGGGATCACTAAAGTCCTCTATGATTTCTCCTCTTTCTTCAGCATATACTATAGTTAATTTTTTACTATTACCTATTGGTGGCATTTGTATGATAGCAAATACCATTGGATAGTTTTCAAATTCTGGAATTACTACTCCTTCACCTAATTCATCAAAAACTTGCTCACTAATATCCGGTTCACCAATCGTTTTTGATGAACAAGAAACAAGAATAAACAGTGAGATTATAAAAAATGTCATTTTATGAATTTTCATTATAACCCCTCCATATAAATCCTCTATTTGTATGAATTATATGTCGTTCCTCTGTAATTTAAGATGCTTTCGATTGAATTATTGTTTTTCATTCCAAGAACGCTCTTCTTTCTCATGAAGTACTAACAAAGAGGTGTGACTTTTTAGTTCAATCAAAGACTACTTAAATGTTCGTGGATTAACTTCCAGTCGTCATAATCATTATTTTTGACAAAGATATTTGTTGCTCGCCCACTTCCTGTAACAAATTTGCCATTATAATACCCTTCATAATGATATGTATATATACAAGAGGCAGTTTTTTGATCTACTGTAATCCACTCTACATCCTTTGCTGCATATACCTCGTCTTTGATTGTATGCCACGCATTTTCGAAATAACTTTGAATTTCTTCTAAATTTACACAAGACTTGTCTGTAAACCAATAAACGGCATTTTCATGAAGAACTTTTTTCACATTGTTGAAATCATGAGAATTTGTCGCTTCTATATACTTTTGTAAGGCTTGTTGATAATTCATTACTTTCTCCTTTACAAATTATTAATTCTATTCTTTTTATTACTAAATTATGGATTTTTTTCATTATAGTCATTATTACAAAACTTTAATTCAAAAGGAAGTAATATGTAATTGTAACAGTTAAAAAAGGCTCTTTTCTTCTCTAAAGACTATAAAATCATATAATACAATTCAATTGCTAATGTAAGTGAAACAAGCAACAAAGTTTAAGAAAAGAGCCTTAAAAAATTTACATAGTAATAACTACAAACCCCTTTTTTTGTCCGGATTCAACATACCTGTGAGCATCATCAGTCTGTTCCAAGGGAAAGGATCTATCAATGACCGATATGATCTTCCCCTTCTCAATAAGCTCCTTTAGGAAATGTAAATCTTCAGCCTTCTCTGTAGACAATGCACAGATTACTTTCTTACTGCTGAACATTGAAGTCCACAGCATTTCATACAGCTGTTTTATCTTAAAGCTGGCTAAAAGATAATAGCCATTTTGCTTTAGTGAGCCTTTACATCTTTGAAACGAACTCTTGCCTAATATGTCAAAAATAAGATCGTATGTTTCACCGTTTTTCGTAAAATCATCAGTTGTGTAATCAATGACATTGTCAGCTCCCAGAGCCTTCACATATTCTACTCTCGAAGTACTACATACTCCAGTAACTTCTGCACCAAAGTATTTTGCAATCTGTACTGCGGCTGAACCTATACTCCCAGACGCGCCATTTATAAGTACTTTTTGTCCACTACGAACTTCTACTTTTCGAAGTAAATTCAATGCCGTCATTGCCCCATAAGGGACGACAGTGGCTTCCTCAAAACTCATATTCGTTGGTTTTGTGGCTAATATCCCTTTTTCAGTTAGACAAATATACTCTGCATAAGCACCCATATTTTGACCGAGATATCCAAAAACCTCATCTCCTAATTTAAATGATTTGACATCTTTTCCTACTAATTCAATTTGCCCAGCAAACTCACTTCCTAGAATATTTATCTTTGGCTTCCGAAATCCGAAGTAAAATTTAGAAAGTGCCCAGAAAAGCAACGGCATGTTAAATTTACTAGGAGAAATTTCATTAAAATTTCGAGCCACTAAATCTCCATAATTTATAGAAGTTGCATTTACTCTAATCAATACTTCATTGTCCTTTGGCATTGGCTTTTTCACATCTTTTAGTTCCAAGACTTCAGGTGAACCATAATTCTCACATACTATCGCTTTTATCCTAATCTCCTCCTTTAATATATTAAAAGAATAATAATCTATAATTAACTTCAAATCAGAGTAAGCTATTAATAAAAAGTGTGCCATGTTGCTGTAAATGCACACTCCGCAATACTCTTTCGTTAACTTTGACTTTTTACATATTAATTGTTGCATTTCGTAATTAGCACACGATTAGTACCTTTTCACCTCTAAAGGCTAGAATCATCATCAGCAGTTATTCAATAGTAAGTGCAAAAAAGTTTCACGAACAGAGGCTAATCCTAACAACATTAAGTTCTATTATTCTCTTATTAAGTAAATTTAGAATATGGTCAAGGTGTTAATAAAATGACAACAGAATCGTCTAATTTCTATTTAATGAATTACTTAGAGAAACACATTTTAAACAAGATGCTCATATTTTAACTCATTTATAATATTAGTCTTCAACTATTGGATTGAAACCTTTCATTATCAAATAAACAGCCAGAACCAATTCAAATATAGCTGTTGGTGTATTCATAATAAAGTAAATTGGTGTTATTAATTTAATTACATCAAACATCAATAGAAATGTTACTACCAGTGTTAAATTACAGCCAATAAAACCCCAAATTGATAGCCATTTAGGAAAAAGATTCATTCGAAAAGAACAAAAATATAGAATTAAACCACCTAAACTCCACGGCAGTATCATTCCAATATGATTCATCCCATCTCTAAATAATCGAAGCAATTCTCCAATAGTTTTGAAATAGGATAGATCTGGCTGACTTTCTATCATAAAACGTTCACTTATGAATAACAGTAACATCAGAGAAACTATTCCAATAAAAAGAAATGCTGCTCCAATAATTCTGAATCCGAAATACGCAAGAGCTATTCCTTCATTATATTTCTTGATTATTGGATATATTAAAACAGCCACACAAACATATACAGTGGCCATAGTAAATTGAAAAAATATAGCCACAAGAACTTGCACTTTGATTGATGATAATTTAATTAGGTAATCCGATTGCTCTAGAGCTGGAACTGTTGAGAACATACCTGAAACTAATCCTAATATTAATAAAACACCGAATATTAAGCCTTTTTTTCTGTAAGAACTCATTGTTCATACCTCCTCAGCGTGTTGCTTTATCTACTTTATATTCCATTACAATATTAAAATATTGCTAAACACATACAATGTGTTCCACCAGAGCTAATGGAACCTCTATAATGACTGTCTCTTTGGCATGACTACTTAGATGCCACTCAGTTAACTTATTTGTAAGATTGTAACTATATTACTTCTATAAATTGTAATTTCATAGACACTTTAGTGTTGTTTTCACATATACAAAACTGTTTTATCCTACAAGTCATGAAAACACACCTATATTAAATACTCTTTTTACAAGGCTGTTTTCAAATAGTTTGTAGCTTATTATTAATAAATAATCACGAATATCACTAGATTTCGTGCCGTCTTTTCTTCTTTAATAACGACAACTTAATCTTCTAGTCTAGGGACCGTAACAACAAATTTTATGAAGTGAGCCATTATAATGGAAGCGCTATACTATGACATTGATTCATATTAAAAATACAAATGGTGAACATCATTTCTAATTAGAAAAAAGTTTGATATAAATTGAGGATTATTTGTGAACACTTTCACATTTCTATAGACATTTGAAATCACTCGGAATAAAATGTAGGTGAATTTAAAAATCACGATAAATGATCACATAAATTAGCATGTAAAAAGGGGAAGATTTATATGAAGGGTACAGCCATTTTATTCAAAGAGACTCGACCTGTAACAATATTAGAAGACGTTGATAAATCAATATACCATGAAATAAAAAAACAGTGTGGATGTCAACAATGTAATTGCTCTATTGACAATAAAAATGTAGAATTTGGCCAAGTGTCACCTGTTATGTGGCATGAGGAAGAAGTTGATTGGGATTATGGATATTAAGTAAAACCCTCTTTGTACACGTTGGCACTATGGCTTTCAAATTTAAACAGCTAATTCTCACCATTTTCAAGAAGAGAAGTTGCTACAAACGCTAGTTATGTTTCATTTCTTAGTACGAAATTTTAAAGAAAGAAACCTTAGTTACTTATAAAAAATTTAGTTATCGCTCCAGTGTACTATAATAGGCATACTGGAGCTTGCATTATGTGTATTCATTTTATGCCGGATAACCTCCACCAGGCGGGGGCCATGCGCCAAGTAATCGTCGAATTAAAATAATTTCGCCTAAATGATATGTATTATGTGAAGCGATATTACGTAATGAGCTTACTGGCGTTTCAGTAGGCCAATTTTGTAATGGCTCATCTAGTCGTATCTTTCGTGTTATTTCACATGCTTTATCAATGCCATTTAAAAAATGTTCTACAAGCTTTATCCATTCTTCGTTACTAGATGGGGATTTATCCTGTGGCCAAGTATCCATTGCATTCTTAGGTAGGTCACGGTTTCCACCTTGAAGAAATTCTAAGAAAAAATCCTGCCAATACGACATATGACCTAGAAGTTGATAAATTGTATATGGTAAACCTTCGATGCTTTCCCCTGCAAGTTGCCCATCAATATCAGATAGCGCTCTGTTAATAGGGATATGCCCACGCTCCCCCTTCAATGATTGTATAAGAGTTTTAGAAAATTCTTCGTTTACTGTCGACAACGTAAACAACCCTTTCTTGATTTATATTTTCACCGATCATAATACTAACAGCATACGATACTATATTCAAATAAGGCTGTTTTCACATAGATTGTTGTTTATCGTATTACAAAATAAACATGTAAACAACTTGATCGCGTCGTATCCTTTCCTCAAATAAACGATGACTGTTACGTAAAACGATATCTTCATCTTCTAATTTACGTAAATTAGCTGTAAATTTCACGAAAAGAGCTTAATACAAAAAAGTGAAAGTTTGTACACTCATACGGTTTCCAACCCAAACAATAAATTGTACGTTTTAATCATGCACATTCGTACAGACAAAATTATAAATATGTCATAGACATATATAGAGAATGAGAAAGTGGGGTGATTTATTAATGTGTAACTACGGTGTAGCTGGCGCTGGCTATCCTGGATACGGCTACGGTCCAGGAGTAGGAGGAGCCTTTGGATCTACGTTTGCGTTAATTGTTGTACTATTTATTCTGTTGATTATCGTACTTGGAGCATTTTGTTTAACATATTAGTTAATCAATTTCCATTGAGTATTATCATACCTTTTCCTTTTCATTTCACTTTTCAACAACGTGGAATAGGGAGGTTACCACGTGATTACCTCCCTCTTTTTTATACTTTTTGACCTTCATTTAATGCCGTATTTACTTCTCTGTATGAAAGACTATGTGCATCAGCGACTTCTTTATACGTAATAAACCCTCCAGCAGCGTTGACGCCTTTTAACAGAGCTGGACAGTCCAGGCATGCATTTTTATAGCCTTTACTTGCAATATTGACAGCATATGGTATCGTGACATTTGTTAAAGCGATTGTAGATGTTCTAGGCACCGCCCCAGGCATATTTCCTACAGCATAATGCACTACACCATGTGTTACATAGGTTGGGTCCTTATGTGTAGTAACCCTATCTGTCGTTTCAAATATACCCCCTTGATCGATTGCTACATCAACGATCACAGACCTCTCTTCCATCATCCTAACCATTTCCGACGATACAAGCTTTGGTGCCTTTGCCCCTGGTATGAGCACTGCTCCTATAACTAAATCCGAATCTAATACTGCTTGCCCAATTGTATACGGATCAGACATAAGTGTTTGAATTGAGGTTCCAAAAATGTCATCTAGCTCCCTCAGCCTATTAGGATTAACATCAATAATTGACACATTTGCCCCAAGCCCTATTGCTATTTTTGCGGCATTGGTGCCAACTACTCCACCACCTATAATCGTGACCTTTCCTCTTTTCACCCCGGGCACTCCTCCAAGTAGTACCCCTTTACCGCCTTTAGATTTTTCTAGAAACTGTGCGCCAATTTGTGTGGACATTCTCCCTGCAACTTCACTCATTGGAGTTAATAAAGGTAAAGTCTTGTCTTGCATTTGAACTGTTTCATATGCTATAGCGACTACTTTTTTCTCGGCGAGTGCTTCTGTTAGCTCCCGATTTGTTGCTAAATGCAAATAAGTAAATATAATTAATCCCTCATAAAAGTAATGATATTCTTCTGTTAAAGGCTCTTTAACTTTCATCACCATATCACATTCCCAAGCTGTTTTTGCAGATTCAATAATTTCTGCACCAGCTTCAATATACAATTCATCAAAAAAACCAGATTGTAGGCCAGCACCACTTTCAATAAAAACTTTATGTCCAGCTCGCGTTAAATGTAGTACGCCAGCTGGTGTAAGCGCTACTCTACTTTCACTTGTTTTAATTTCTTTTGGAATGCCAACTCTCATCTTATCACCATCCTTTCGACCATACTTATTTGTTGTGAGATCATTCAAGTTCCCTTTAACAATACTTATCGAATATAACTGTCAAGATTGAGCTGTTCAAAGCAATGTTTAAACAGCCCTTATAATAGATTTAAAATTTTGGATTTAAAACATTAATGTATGTAGAAGAAGTATTGTTACTACTCTGTATAAATGACACAGCTACCATTCGTTTTACTAGCAGATTTCATATAACGCTTGGGTAACAACTTTAATTAATAAATTCACATCTTCATCATTAATTGTTAAAGGTGGTGAAATTGTCAAAACATTGTTATACCCTGAAACAGTCATCCCATTTTTCCCGATGATTACCCCATGATTTTTACAAACCTCAATTACTTTATTTACTTTGTCAATAGCTAATGGTTGTTTTGAGGCTTTATCGATAACTAATTCTATTCCAATTAGCAGTCCCTTCCCTCGTATATTTCCCACGTAGGGATGATCTTCAAGCCTATCATCAAACTCTTCTAATATAGTTGAACCTAGTCTTTTTGATCGCTCAAAGAGCTGTTCCTGCTCCATAATTTCAATATTTTTCATTGCAAGTGCACAAGCTGCAGGGTTACCACCAAAAGTATTGACATGACGGAAAAAATCATATTGCTCTGAACCATTAAACGAATCATAAATATTTTTTCGAACAGCTGTTGCTGCTAAAGGTAGATAAGCACTCGTAATTCCTTTTGCCATTGTAATAATGTCCGGTTTAACATCATAATTCATGTATCCAAATGGCTCTCCAGTTCGCCCAAAACCGCAAATGACTTCGTCTGAGATAAGGAGGGCACCATGTTTTTCACATACTTTTTTTACACCTTTCATATACCCATCTGGGGGCATTAAAATACCACCACCCGTAATGATCGGTTCCATGATTACAGCAGCAATCGTCTCGCTTAACTCCCATGTCATCACGTTATCAATCGCTTTAACAGATGCTATATCAACCGGGTCTTTTACAGTAGTGTCTTCTTCAGACCTGTAAGCATCAGGTGGGGCAACATGAATAAAGCCTGATGCAAGCGGTTCATATTTATATTTCCTTTGTGCCTGACCTGTAGCAGCTAACGAACCAAAGGTATTTCCATGATAACCTCTATAACGAGATATAATTTTGTATCGATGGTGATCACCACGTTGTTGATGATATTGTCTGACAATTTTGAATGCGGTTTCATTCGCTTCGGAACCACTATTTGAAAAAAAGAAAACATAGTCATCGCCCAACAAGTTAGTGAGCTTTTCAGCTAAATGAATAGCTGGTATATGACTTTGAGTAAGTGGGACATATGGACATTCCAATAATTGGTCATATGCAGCTTCAGCAAGTTCTTTACGACCATACCCTACATTTACACACCATAGTCCAGACATTGCATCTAAATATTTATTCCCGTTTATATCAGTTATCCAAGATCCTTTTGCTTGACTTATTACCATCGTCGATTTAGGGTCATATGGTTTCATGGAGTGCCAGACATAATGGTCATCCTTCATCATCATATCCTTTGCAGTAATTTCTCGTTCCATATACCTCCCGCCTTTCAATGAATTAATGGTTGCAGCAAACAATCAATGCTGACATAAATCTATTTGCTATTAATAGGGAAATAGGATTGAATTTCCTTCACCATATTAGTAAATTGAGTCTGGTCTCGAAAATCTTCAGGGTGCCAATTTTCAACAATCCACCTCACTAGCTCCACTGGACTATTAAAAATTTCACCACTAGAATCCGCTTTACGAATCATATACCTCCCATTGTCTTCGTCAATTGTCACTTCACAAGGTAAGGCACTCCCTTTACAACTAAGTTCATACTCCATGTTTTCTTCCTCCCTTTTTTACTAAGGCTTGAATTCGTCGTTAACGTGATGACTGTTGCATAAAACCTCCTATCGCAGTTTTAATGCAGTGACAATAACAAAGGTACGAAAGAAGCCTTTCTATAAAATGTTCTATTACTTTATCACAGTATTTTAGAGAAACTTGTAAAAATTCGACGTTTTTTAAATCATTTCTTTCGAATGATTTCATCTTTTTTGGACAAATGCAGTCATTATTTATATACTAATCTTAATCTTTTTATATGAGACAGCTTTTAAATTTTGTTCGGAAGGATGTAAGTTAACATGGAACACCTTATTAATTCACGTGTAAAAAATATTGAAATATCTGGCATACGAAAATTTTTTAACTTTGTTGCAGATTTTGAAGACGTAATATCTTTAACAATCGGCCAACCTGACTTTCATACACCAAGCCATATTAAAGACGCAGGTATTGAATCTATAACAAACAACTATACTACATACACTCCTAATGCAGGTGATCTAGCATTACGAAGAGCAGCATCAGCTTTTGTATTGGAGAAATACAGTTTGCAATATTATCCAGAAAGTGAAGTCATTGTTACGATAGGTGCAAGTCAGGCAATAGATATCGCTTTTAGAACGATTTTAGAGGAAGGTACAGAGGTCATACTTCCTGGTCCAGTTTACCCAGGTTACGAACCAATCATAAAACTTTGTGGTGCAAAGGCTATTCATGTTGATACAACAGCGAGTGATTTTAAACTGACGGCAAAATTGATCGAAGAACATATTACTGAGAAAACACGTTGTATTGTATTACCTTACCCTTCAAATCCAACAGGAGTTACTCTCACACCTGATGAGTTAGAGGAGATCGCGGCATTATTAAAAGATAAAAATATTTTTGTACTATCAGATGAGATTTATAGTGAACTTGTGTTCATAGGAAGACATCATTCAATTGCAAGCTATTTACCGAATAAAACGATAGTCATTAATGGGCTAAGTAAATCACACTCAATGACCGGGTGGCGTATTGGTTTTTTATTTGCTCCGTCGTTCCTAGTTAAACATATTTTAAAAGTCCATCAATATAACGTTTCTTGCGCATCTTCTATTTCCCAAAAAGCTGCTTATGAAGCACTCACTAATGGTAAAAATGATGCTATTTCAATGAAAGATACATATCGACAAAGATTGGAGTATGTCGAAAGTCGACTAGAAAAAATTGGGCTCCCAGTTACTAAACCTACGGGTGCATTTTATATATTTCCATCCATTAAACAGTTCAAGTTAACATCCTATGAGTTTGCAATAAAGTTAGTGAAGGAAGCAAGGGTAGCAGTCGTTCCTGGAAGTGCTTTTTCCTCTTATGGAGAAGATTATATTCGTCTATCATACGCATATTCTATGGAAACTTTAACAGAGGGTTTAAATCGTATAGAACGTTTTGTTTTAAACTATTAAGATAGTAAACCTTTTTCTAGGCACCAGAAGTTAAAGATAAACGAAAGTTGCTTTTTATAGATTGAGTTTATATTTGTCTGTTATATCACACATTATATAATAATAATGATCAAGTACATCACTAATATTTAGAGGTGTACTTTATTATTTAGACCTCTAACCGGATGGATTTGTTATAACAGTAATATAGTATTACTTTTTATAAGAAAGTAATTTCTAGAAACATGCTACTATATAAGGAATGTGAGAATGAGGAGAAAGTATACATTAATAGGTAGCCGAAATCCTAGGAAAATACGATGAAAAAACGCATTCAATACAACGCCATGGAACAACTAGTACGATCTATTTTGATTGGTTTCTTTATTCTAGATCAACATGTCATTTGAATACCCATTGACATGACAAACTTCAGCACACAAAAATCAAGGTAAGATTTTTTATCTCTATCTCTTGACGTTAAATAGATAATCAGTAACTTGAGTACCTCGATAGCTTCTTTGTGTTATATTTCCTTGTGCATCTCGTTCCTCACCTGTTTTTTCCAACGCATAAGCTGAAAAATAATAACCTTCAACAGGTAATTGATTGTCCTCTAATAAGTCTATTTCACCATTTAATATGATGAAATGAGTACGATTTTCTATAGCATAATTGACCCGCTCCCCTGAACTTTGAATACCATATGAAGAAAAGTCACCCTTAGCGTAAGTTATATCTCTAATATCAAGTACATTGAGATTTTCAAAGAAATGGGCACTTTCAATTATTCGATTGTAATCTACCCATGTATCAAGTTGACTGTGCGTTATTCGATACCTCACTTTATCAAAGTCATATCGAATATTATAAAGATTATAGCTATTGCCTTTCTGTTCGAAGAACTGCCAGCTAAAAGCTGTAATTCTTCCATCTTTAACATAGTCTAATTCAAAATTCTTAAGCCTTAAATTGAGTTCCTCTAATTCTAATTTTTCCTTAATCAGCTCATATTCGTCTTGAAAGTTAATTGTATATACTGAACCAAGTTCATGCTCAATAAATAATGGGCGGCTTTGCCATTCATTAATAGCATATGGTAAAATCCAATGGACAATGATAAAAGTAATAACACCAAATACTGCTGCCATTCGCTTGACTTCTACATTTAAAGCTGGTCTAAAGAATAATATATACAATATAAACCCAAGAGGAAGTGTGATTTGATTGAAACTAAAAGCAAAGGATCCTAATATAAAATATCCTACTACTTTTAAGGGAAAATACGATTCTTCTTCATCTTTTTTCCATACTAAATACAAGCAACAAACAATTAATAAAACATTGTAAACATTTGTTACCATTATTACCCCCCATTTACTCATAAACGGAATTAGTCATCGAAAAATAAACTGAACAAAGCAATTCTCTATAAAATATATTCCTTTTTCATAATGTTATTTCAAATAACTGTATAAGAATAGGAGATGCTCGATTGCTAGGACAGGTTGTTGAAGCTTACGGCACTTCCTAATAAAATCGAAATTTTTACTAAAACGAATTTGCTGTCTAACAATCAATTTTTTATTAGTAAGGTCAAATTGTCATTCAATTGTGTGAAAATGTATTTCATTCCATTTGCCATTAAAGTACATATTATACATATGAACTCTTACTCCACGTTGATAAAAAAAGGATAAATAGAGCAACTTAATATATTGCCTACCATCCTTCGTTTAATTATTCTTTATAATGTCTAACAATAAAGAGATATATTTTTTTAATGTTCCTAACACTTTTAATAGAACATCTAGCCGTTTCTTTTTTTTAAACTACCAATTCTTTTTCTAGTTCCAACCTTAATTGATCCGGAATAACCTCGCTTTGCTGTGTTTCAAAATTGAAATAGACAATCACAGCTTCCCCTTTTGCGATATGTTGATTGGAATGAGCATCAACAATTAAATGCTCTATTTTAAAGCTTTTTGTACCTACGTGCGATACTCTTGACAAAATTCTTAATTGCTGGTCAAAAAAAGCTTGATTAATAAAATCACATTTTATTGAAACTACAACATATTTCCAATCTTTAATATCACAATGTGGATCAAATTGCTTAAAATATTCAACCCTAGCTTCCTCTAAGTAAATAAAATAACTAGTGTTATTGACATGTCCTAATGCGTCTGTTTCAGAAAAGCGTACTTTCACGTTACATTCATGCATCATTTCATCATCCCTTCTACAACCTCTGCTTCATTCGTCTATATTCTATTTCTACATAGTATAGCTATATACCTTTTTTCTTTTAGCTTTCTATCAACTTAAATCTCAAAAATCAATAGGCATATGTTTAGTAGATTCTTGCTAGTTATTTTACAAATAACGATTGTTATTCTAATAGCTTTAATCGATCTAGAACTGTGGCTAGCTGTGCTCTCGTTACATGTTCGTTCACTCTGAAGTTTCCTTCGCTGTTAGCTGTAAGAACTCCTTTATTCATCGCTTTGCGGATCGAGTTCTCTGCCCAATGTCCTTCATAGTCTTTTTTTTCAACAGGCTCTTCATCCTCACCGATAAACCATGCTAACGACTTGCTCCCATTCAAAGTGTTTAAGTCAAGATTACCGTTGTACCATGATACTTTTCCCTTGCTAGTGTATTGCCAAATTTCACAAGGATAGTCTGGTTTCTTTTGCTGGGTACCGTCGTTGCTACCGTATCGAGGAAGCCATAGGAAATCTGCGTTCACTTTATCCATACCGAAAGGTTTATAAAGGTGATGACCCGTGTACAATCCTACTTTCCAACCACTTGCTTTACACACGTCAATAAATGCTTGAGTAGCAGGTTTCATCTGTGCAACGGTGGGCGTTGTTTTTTCCTCAACATCGACCACTAAAAACTTGGCAGCTGGATCAATTCTATTAAGGAAATCACGTGCTTCTACAATTGCGTCGTTTTCACTGACAAACCTAGCGTATGCATAATGAGCAAATGGAATACCATATTTTTTACAGTTATGCACATGTTTGACGTATTCACGATCAATAACAGTAGAACCATATTGCACTCTAATAATCATTAACGCTACTTCTTCAGCAGCCTTTGCCCAATTAATATTACTAGTGATTTGGTGGTGTGATACATCCACGATAAGTGTTTTGTTCATCATTTATCGACTCCTTATTTCACTATATGCAGCTAAATCATGTGTGCTTGTACATAATCCCCATATAATTGAAATAATTCGCATAGTTAAAAAAGTCGAATCCAAAATGAATCAGGATCCGACTTTCATCTATACAAGTACGCATACAAAGCTAGCAAAACGCTTTAGTAGAATTATGCTTATTAATCCACTTTTTGTAAACACTGTTGAATTGCAGCTCTTGAATTAATGTTACACGATTGCCTTAATGTTACAGGTAAAAAGATGGCACCAACTCTATTTGATACTATTTCTGACATACGTAAATGAACGATTCGTGTGAAAACAACCTTTTTAAAATCAGAGATAAAACATGTAGTGATTGTTAAGAATGATCGTTACTAAACTGAAAACAGATTTGTTGGATGATTGCTATAGTTAAGAAACGGTACATAAGTTACTTGTGTACTCCATATGACAAAGTCTATTCTTTAATCAGCGGTATATTCAATCTTTACTTTAATAAAAATCCATTCTTTAAAGGGTCATCTTCATCTACTAGAAATTGGTGTAGCCCTGTTATAAATGCAGAACCGGTTATTTGTATTGTAATTGCATCATTACCATCATATTTTGTAATAGAACTCATTTCTCCTACCAACTGACCACCTATTATACTTTCAAAAATAATTTTGTCTTGATATTGTATCTTGCCATAATGGTGCAATGCTGCCATTAAAGCACTAATACCGCTTACTGAAGGCGATCGATCAATATGACCTGTACTGTTCATTACTAATAACTGTACTTTTGAACTATTTAACTGACTTTCGTCATATAATATCACTCCACTTATTTCTTTTACAGCTCCATGACTATGGCTAAGTAAATCTATATCGATTTGATTGTTAATCTCTTTGACGATTTTGCGAAATGCTACTAAATTTGTAACATCAAGCTCTATCCCTATGTCTTCAACCCTTACAATTGCATAGTATCCACCACCGTATGCAATATCAACATTCAACATACGATGTGGAACATTTAATTGTATGTTCATCATATCAAAATATGATGGACTGTACTGAAAGTTTACTGATTCTACTGTTGTTCGATCCCATTGTGCATGGGCTATGACCTTGCCAGCTACACTGTCGATAATTATATCTTTTGATATGCTATTCATGTCTATTAAACCTGTCTCGATAGCAGCGGTTACAACTTCAATAATCCCTTGACCATACATAGATGAATACCCTTCATTGCTGAAAAATATCATTCCAAAATGAGCATCTTCATGAACAGGTTCAGTAATCATACACCCCTTCATACCTGCATGTCCTCGTGGTTCTTTCATAAGAATATGACTTATAATTTCATAGTGATTTGCCAAGTAATCTTTTTTTTCTTCCATCGTTTTCCCCCTTATTGGAGGAACTCCACCAGTGATGATTCTTAGTGGTTCACCTGCCGCGTGCACATCAACAGTTGTAATCAATTTGTTAAATTCCATTACTCCACCTCTTGTTGATCATATTAATGGCTTATTCGTATTGATTGTTGCGTTTTGTTCTAACATATAAGCATGTTATATTTAGCGTTAATGGCATTTTGTTACTTTTAATGATTGGTGTTTCTATTAAGCTTCGTCTTACAGTCTATTATTATAAAAAAATCGCAACAAATTATGCTAAAGTAGCATGCTAGATACCTATATTACTCATGTCCCTCCATTGGTGGAATGAGTAGAAATCCGTCCTTCAGCTTATCTTTTGGATTGTAAAAGAAATGGTGCATGCCCATTACCCAAGCAGAGCCAGATATTTCGGTGATTACTGCTTCAACATTTTCTACTGAAGTCGTTTGTATTACTCTTCCTTTAAACGTCGTTCCAACGATACTCTCATGAATAAATAGCTCATTTAATGCTATCTCATTTTTTGCATATAATGTCGCAAGTTTTGCAGACGTCCCTGTACCACATGGAGAACGGTCAATACCACCAGGTGGGACGACTACTGTATTTTTCACGTGTGCATTTTGGTTACTTGGGTACGTAAAAAATTCTACATGAGTTAAGCCATTAATAAATGGGTGTTCAGGATGAGCAATTTCAGTGCTTTCATTTATTTTATCACGAAGTTTTACAGCTATTTCTACTATATTTGATGCATTTGCAGGGTTGAGTTCTAGCCCCAATTTTCTCGCGTCTGTTATTGCATAAAAATTCCCTCCGTATGCAATGTCACAATGAACATCTCCATAGCCATCGAGGTTTACGTTAATGCTTTTCAATAAAAAAGAAGGGATATTACAAAAGGCTACCTCTATTGCTTTACCATTAGAGATTGTTATATTAACCTTGACCAGCCCTGCAGGTGTATCTAATGTAAGTGTTGTAATCGGCTCCTGGATATTAATCATCCCTGCTTCAACTAGTGCTGTGCAAACTCCAATTGTATCGTGACCACACATTGGTAAATAGCCGCCTGTTTCAATGTAAATCACGCCAATATCTGCTTCAGGGTGACAAGGCTCTGTGATTAAGGCACCTGACATCACATCATGTCCTCTCGGTTCGTACATTAAAAACTGCCGGATATAATCATAATTACTTTTCATGTATAGCATTTTGTCAGACATCGTTTTGCCCTCTAACTTTGGGAGACCATTAATTACAGTTCTTGTTGGATTCCCTCCTGTATGTGTGTCAATTGTTGAAAACACCTGCCTTGCTTTCATTATTGTGTCACCCTCTCTTTAAAACGATCGTATCTTAGTGGTTTTAATGGAACCGCCGATTCTGACTTTTCTTGTATAAGATCATCAATTAATTTTCCAGTGATCGCTGCCAAGCTAATACCATCTCCTTCATGCCCTGCTGCTATAAAGAAGTTTGGTATCTCTTCAACTTGTGAAATGATCGGTAAATGATCCTCTGTATACGGACGTAATCCTGCATATGTTCGAATGAGTGAAAAGTCAGCTAGCTTAGGATAAAAACGAATCGCCCTCTTAGCCATACACTTTATCACTTCCATATCTACAGTCGTATTAAATCCGACAAATTGTCTGCTGCTCCCTATAAGAAAATTTTGACTAGCTGTTGGCTCAAAAACGAGGGCAACTCCATACTTCTCTGTTGTCTCATCAACCATTCTTTTCCCACCGAATTTAGAGATTAAATAGCCAAATTCCATTACCTTACGAAGACCAATTGGCTGTTGCCTTGCTGCAACGATAATATGTCCTTTTCTTGGTTTAATTGGAATAGTGATGCCCAACATTTCACCTATTCTAGGAGCCCATACCCCTGCAGCGTTCACGACATATGTTGATGTAAAAGTCCCGTTTGATGTTTCTACTATAAATTGATTATTCTTTGTTTTCTTCACTTGTTTTACTTCAGTATGAGTAACAACCTGAGCTCCATACTTCCTCGCCCCTTCAAATAATGAAAATGTCATTAAATATGGGTTGACTGTTGAATCTGTTTGACATTCCACTCCTCCGAGTAGGTCATCAGCAAAATACGGAGATTCTTGCTTTATATCAAATCTATCAAGCATTCGAAACGGAAGTCCAGCTGCCTTCTGCTTTCTAACCCATTCTTCTGCTGCCACCATCTCCTGTTCATTTTCACAAACTAAAATACTTCCTGGTGCTCTATATTCAAAAGTGTGCTCTAATTCTTTACTTAATTGATCAACGAGTCTTTGACTCTCAAGGGACATTTGACTATCAAAGCCGGGGTCTTTATCAATTGCTAAGATGTTCCCATCACACCTTGATGAAGTTCCACTAGCTAGTTCCCCTTTTTCAATGACAGTTACATTGTATCCTGATTTGGAAACGTAATATGCAACTGCGCTTCCTATTACACCTCCACCAATAACTAAGACTTCACAATGTTTTGTCGTACACATGATAGACTCCTTCCTAACTACTATAGCTTTAGTTACATATTGCAAGAAGTATACCAATGTAGTAAAAATATAAAATCATATAAAAAATGAGTAAGCTAATAATGATATCTAATATAAAGTCGTTATTTTATAATTTAAATATTGTAAATGTTCTAACAATGAAATAAAATGAGTGTATAATATTTTTTAATGTGTAAAAAAAGACATACATAAATTAGGGAGGGTACTAATGTCAATAACATATACGAATGCCATTGATTTTATTAATACTGAGTTTTTATTATATTCAAAAGAAGAATTTAATGAACAGCATGCTTCTAACGATTTAACTAACATAGACAATTATCCAATGGTCTTTGTCAAAGATCAGGATCATTACTTTTTTGCACCTTTAGACAAATCCACTACACAACTTGAAGAAGTCAGTTTAATTCCTTCAAATAGTTCTGTTGCTCATTTAATTACTGAATTAACAAGCAGCAGTATCGTACTTGTACAAAATACAAAAGAAGTCATAGGTTATGTTAGTATTAAGCAGTTTATAGATAAGATGTATTATTCCTACCAATCATTAAACGCCTACTTCGAGGCTGTCATCAATACAATCGATGCCTCAGTAACAGTTATCGATCATCAAGGCATCGTGCATGTTTGGACTGAAGGAGCTGAAAAAATTTTTTCCTTAAGCAAAGATCAAATTTTAGGAAATCCTATTACCGATTTTTTTGACATTGATAAACTAGAAATTATGAAAACATTAAAGGAAGGCCGCTCTTTATACCGCCATCAACATAAACCTCGCTCAGACCTATTCGTCTTAATTAACTCAAATCCCATTCACCTAGAAAATGATATCGTTGGAGCAGTAGTAACCGAAATGGACATAACGAGTCAGGTTCGCCTAAATCAAGAATTATTTAATATGTCTACAAAAGTCCAACACCTTGAACAAGAAGTAGCAAAGTTAAATCGATTAAAAGATCCATTTGATACGATAAAGGGTAATAGCTCAGCTATAAAGAAAACCATTCAATTGTCAAAAAGAATATGCACCACAAATACAACTGTTTTAATTCTTGGTGAAAGTGGAGTCGGGAAAGAGTTATTCGCCAAGGCCATTCATGATACACGTGAATCTCATGATGCACCTTTTATTCCCATAAACTGTGGAGCCATTCCTTCATCATTGTTTGAAAGTGAATTATTTGGATATGCGAAAGGAGCATTTTCTGGAGCGGACCAAAAAGGTAAGAAAGGTAAAATTGAGCTTGCGATTGGTGGTACACTTTTTCTCGATGAAATCGGTGAAATGCCGCTAGACATGCAAGTTAAACTACTCAGGGTTCTTCAAGAAAGAAAATTCTACCCAATTGGAGGAACAAAACAGATTAATGCTGATATAAACATTATCGCTGCAACGAATCGTGACCTTGAGTCATTAGTAAAGCAAGGAGATTTTCGTCAAGATTTATTTTACAGACTAAATGTTGTAAGTATAAATGTTCCACCATTACGAAAAAGACAAGAGGATATTGTAGAGCTTACGCATTACTTTTTATATGAATTTTCCATTAGATACAACCGGCCAATTCATGGTATATCGCAGACTGTAATGGAACAATTACTACAATATGATTGGCCTGGAAATATTCGAGAGCTACGCAATGTGGTGGAAAGATTGGTTGTTTTTAGCACTGAAGGAAATATAAATTATGAAGATTTACCTTTTACAATTGACCCTATCAAAACAAGCGAATCGACATCATATGCTCTTTCATCAGCTGAAATCCTTTCACATGAGATCGGGACATTAAGTGACGAATTACATGCACATGAGAAAAAGGTTATCTTACATGCTTTAAAACTGCATAACGGAAATAAGCTTGCATGCGCCAAGCGATTAGGAATTACACGAGCAACACTATACAATAGAATGAAAAAACTAAATATACATTTATAAACCATCCTTCGGCATAAAACTTGCATCTGTTAGTAATAAGTTAATTCTAAACGTTTTTGAACCACAAAAAAGGAGTGACCTATTATGACCGAAGCACAAACGATCATCTGTCGATGCGAAGAAGTAACCTACGAGGAAGTGTTCAATGCTATTCAACAATATATGTGTTCCTCTCGAGAAATTAAACTAAGAACACGTGCTGGAATGGGCTGTTGTGGAGGTCGTACGTGTAGAGTACTGCTTGAATCGCTCATACAAGATTTTTCAGAATTTGAAACAGAGAGGCTACAGCCCTTAAAATATCAGCCACCTATTCGACCAGTATCTTTTGGGCTGTTAGGTGAAAATAAATGACCGAAAAAAACCGTATCGTGAATCACCCAATCCTTGGCATATTACAAGACAAAAAACGAATTACTTTTATGTTTGATGGACAGCTTGTCGAAGCTTATGAAGGAGATACGATTGCTGCCGCTCTATTAGCAAATAATATACGTACACTACGGTATCATGAAGAGACTGCAACACCGAGGGGCATATACTGTAACATCGGACATTGTTACGAATGCCGTTTATCGGTCAATGGCACGAATGGAGTTAGATCCTGCATAACTGTCGTTGAAGAAGGAATGAAAGTAGAAACAAGTAAAACTCTACCGAGTCCGTTAAAGGAGGTGGAGTCTAAATGATTGATGTCGTTATTATTGGAGCAGGACCAGCTGGATTAAAGGCAGCCATAACATGCGCTACATATGGCTTACACGTAAAGGTAATTGATGAGTTTGTGAAACCAGGTGGACGACTTCTCGGTCAACTTCATGAAGAACCAAATGGAACTTGGTGGAATGGTATAGAACAAGCGAACAATTTATTGGAGCAAGCCACAGCTAACGGCGTTACAATCGATTGTGGAGTATCTGTCCACCACCTTGAAAAAACTACAGATGGCTGGGTTATTCATACGAATAAAGAACAAATTATTTCACCAACCGTCTTATTAGCAACAGGTGCCGCTGAATATTCAACACCAATTCAAGGGTGGACACTTCCCGGAGTCATGTCAATTGGTGCCGCACAGGTGATGACAAATGTTCACAGGGTAAAAGTTGGTCAAAGAGGAATTGTCATTGGATTAAATGTTTTATCATTTGCAATAGCTCGTGAATTACAGCTTGCTGGTATTGAATTGGCTAGTATTGTTCCTCCAAAGTTCAGTCAAATCACGAAAGAAACTGGGCATCCACATAAAATTATGGATGCGTTACTTAAGTATTCTCACCTTGCTCCATCAGTATTTCTTAGATTCGGGAGTAAATTAATTAAAAATCAAACTTTGCAAAGAATAGCAGTTGACTTTTACCCTAAAAGTGGCATATCAGTTTGGGGCATACCTCTGCATCTACGTACTGCCGCTGTAGAAATATTTGGGGAGACTAAAGTTGAAGGTGTTAAGCTTGTTAATATTACTTCTAGTGGTGAACCTATAAAGGGGACAGAAAGGGAATTACTTGTCGATTTTGTTTGCATCTCTGGTGGACTATACCCATTAGCAGAATTAGCAGCTGTTGCTGGCTGTCCCTTCTACTATATTTCCGAATTGGGCGGCCATATTCCTTTACACAACAAAAGAATGGAAACACCATTGGAAGGACTCTACGTAGCAGGAAACATCACAGGTATTGAAAGCTCTAAGGTTGCAATTGCTCAAGGGAATACCGCTGGACTGTCAATTGTATCAAACTTAATGAAAAATAATGAGGCAATCGAAGAAAAGGTCAATGAATCAATTGTAAACATAGAACAAGTTAGACATAATTCAATCATCCAATTTCACCCTGGTATAAAGGAAGGAAGAAAACAGTTAAATAACTTATGGAATGACTACAAATGTCAATACCCTCAAAAATATAAACAAATGTACTAATGATCATCAAACTTGAACATTAGTGAAATCATATGGAGACTCTCCATAATAAAGAATCCCACCTTTAGCTGTGGGATTCTTATTTTCTCTCTAGTCTTCCTTTAAAACTGTGTTCACATTGATTGTTGTTTCTCATAGTAAAAAAATAAACACGTAATCAAATAGCGTTCAAAGCATTTTTTATCTATATAATGATGACTAACATATAAAGCGACTTTTTATGGTACTAATTTGATCAAAGTATACGAAAAGAGCTTAATGATAAGAACCTTTCCACCCACCCTATTATACCAATCATAATTCACAATAAACATTCCAATTAAGTGATGACCACATTACCCTTCTTACGTCCTTTATCAACATATTCATGAGCTTCAGTAATTTGTTCCAATGGATAGCATCTATCAATAACTGATACTAGCTTTTCCTCCTCAATAAGCTTTTTAAGAAAGACTAAATCTTCAGTATTGCCTGGAGCTATCCCGCTTACAACTTTTTTGTCACCTACTATTGAAGTACGTATCATTTGAAAAATTTGTGGATAATGAATAACAGCTAATACATAAAATCCATTTTGTTTTAAAGACCTTTTACAGTGTGAAAACTTGGTTTTGCCAACAGTGTCAAATATAATGTCATACTTATCACTTTGATGTGTGAAATCCTCAGTAGTGTAATCAATGACTTTATCTGCTCCTAAAGATCTCACCATTTCTACATTACCTGTACTACAAACTCCTGTTACTTCTGCCCCAAAGACTTTACCAAGCTGTACTGCAAATGTACCTACACTCCCTGAAGCTCCATAAATAAGGACTTTTTGTCCACTCTTTATATTGCCTTTACGTAGGAAATACAATGCAGATACTGCCCCAAAGGGAACTGCTGCCGCTTCTTCGTAGCTCATATTACTTGGCATAATTCCAATAGCTCCGTCTTCGGCTATGCTTATATATTCAACATAAGTGCCTTTCCCGCTAAATCCATACACTTGGTCACCGATATTAAACCGTGTTACTTTACTACCTATCGAGACAATTTCCCCAGCAAGATCCATACCTAGTATATTTTTTTTTGGCTTTGTAAAACCTATCGCTATTTTAGAAATTGGCCACATGGGTAATGACTTTCTACTTCCTTGTCGCATCCTTGCATCTCCCGATGATACAGTTCTTGCATGAACTTTGATCAGCACTTCATTATCCTCGATAGCTGGCTTATCAAGTTCTTTCAGACGAAGAACATCCGGTGACCCGTACCTTGTATATATCATTGCTTTCATAAATCTCCTCCTTAATCAATAATGTCCGTTAAGTATTAATTGAAGCTAATATATTATCTATATTACTAAAATATTCATAGTTCAGTAATATCTCTCGTTCATAAAACGACATAAAGAATCGATTATTTTTTTATAGTATTAAATAAATATAAAAAAGCAGAGTAAGATACCCTGCCCTTGTTATTTGTCTTTTCCCTTGCACTATAAATTTAGTAAATCAATTTAAGCCGAACCCTTTGCAAAGATAGAAGGAACTGCAAAATCTTCACCAAAGTTTAAAAAGAGTATTTAATTGCACAAGTTTTAATTGATGTATAGAAATCTAATGCAGCCTGCCCTTGTTCACGTGAATGAGAGCTTGATTGCTTCATACCACCAAATGGCGCTTGATATTCAACACCAGCTGTTTCTTGATTAACTCGAACCATGCCGGCATCACTTTCATCAAGAAATCGATGAGCTTTCGATAGATTATTCGTAAATACTGAAGCACTTAACCCGTATACTGTCTCATTACATAAATGCATCGCATCTTCAAAGTCTTGTGCTTTTAACACAACCGCAAGCGGACCAAAGACCTCTTCTTGAACAAGTGTATGTTTAGGGTCAACTCCTGTCGCTAGCATAGGGCTAATATAGAACCCTTCTGATTCTATTGAACTCATACCCTCCCCAATGATCTCTGCCTCGGTACGGGCTTGATTAATATATGCTGAAACACTATCAAACTGTTCTTTTGATGCTACTGGTCCTAAGTATGAACTGGCATTTAAGGCATTTCCAGTGACAAGTTCAGAAACAGCTCGCTCCATTTGCCCAACAAAGTTTTCGTAAACATTACTTTCTACAATTATTCTACTCGTTGCAGTACACTTTTGCCCTGCAGAACGATAAGCACCACTTAGTATGATAGGAACTGTTTTTTCTATATTGGCATCATTTAGAACAACTGCTGCGTTCTTGCCACCCATTTCTGTTTGATATTTAATATTTCGCTTTGCACATATACTAGCAACTTGTATCCCTGTATTCGATGATCCTGTGAAACTAACCGCATCTATGTCTACTTGTTCAAGTAGTGTCTTCCCAACGATACTCCCCTTACCGATTACTAAGTTTAATACTCCTTCAGGTAATTGGACTGTACTAAAAATCTCCATCATTTTTGTTGCTGTTAATGAAGCGATTTCTGCAGGTTTCCAAATTACTGTATTCCCACAAATGAGTGCTGGAGCTATTTTCCAAATAGGAATAGCTACAGGGAAATTCCATGGTGTAATTATTCCAACTACCCCTAAAGGAACACGCTTCGTATATTGAAGTACATCACTATCGGACGCAGGTATAACATTACCGTTTGAACGCACTCCTTCAGCTGCATAGTATTTTAATAGATTTACTGCACGCAACACTTCACCCTTCATCTCAGCAATTGGCTTCCCCATCTCTCGGCTAGATAAAGTTGCAAGCTCTTCAATGTTCTTTTGCAAGGCATCTGCCATTTGGGATAAATACGAGCCTCGCACAGCACTAGGTAGAGATGACCAAACCTTGAAACCTTGCTTTGCCGCCGTCTCTGCTTGTAATACATGATTTTCATTAGAGCAATGCACAACTCCAACTTCTTCCGTTAAATTAGACGGATTATACACAACTTTTCTATCTTCTACTACCGAAACGACTTCCCCACCTATCCAGTTTTTTGTTTCCACAAATATCCCTCCTACTATTGTCATTTTGGTTATTTATTAAGGCTGTTTTCTCATTAATTGTTGTTTTTCGTATTAAGAAGTAAACACCTACACAACTAGAGTTCGTAGCATCTTTTTCTCCTGTACAACGATGACTAACACTTTAAAACTACTTTTTATAATTCTAATTTGATAACGATAGCAACCCGGACCTTTATTAAAAAAGTCATTGATTAATAATTGTCTTGGTATACCTTTTAATAACAAATGGATTTTTTGTAATCATATTAACAAAAACTCATGACATCTCTTCTTCGCTAAAGACTATAAAAAATCTATATGTCAGTTACTCAAATGTAGTAATAAATGTTTACAAAAAGATCTTATAATCGCTATTGCTTCACAGTAGAAGCTGCCCGTTGAAAGGCTTTTTTAACATCTTCATATTCTTCGTTACTTAAAGGTAAGCGTGGAGGTCTTGTTGTACCAACTGGCTGTCCAGCTAATTCCATCATGTATTTTATATATTGAACGAGCTGAGGGCTCGCATCATAATGAAATAAAGGGAGTAAACTTCTATATAACTCTATTGCCTCAGTCGCCCGACCTTCTCTACCTAGACGAAACAACTCTACACTTTGTTTAGGTAAAGCATTTGGAACCCCTGCAATCCAACCAGTTGCGCCAGCTAAAGGACCTTCCAACGCTAAGTCATCTACCCCGATTAATACTTCCAAGTCTGTTTTATCCAAAATGTCATGTACTCTTCGAATATCTCCACTGAACTCTTTTACAGCTTTAACGTTTTTCAGCTTTGAAAGAGTTTTTAATAATTCAGGAGTTAAATCAGTAGGGTAGTCGTGAGGGTTATTGTATGCAATAATCGGAATACCTACTTCATTTAACGCTTCATAATGAGCGATGACTTCGTTTTGTAGAGGTTTATAATTGATAGGTGGTAAAGCCATAATGCCTGCTCCACCTTTGTCTTTTGCGAACTGAGCCCATTTTACTGCTTGCTCTGTAGAAGGTGCTCCAGTACCAACTACTACAGGAACACGAAAATTTGCAGCAGCAATGACCGTTTCAATCACTTTTGCACGTTCTTCAACTGTTAACGTAGCATATTCTCCTAATGAACCAGAAGGAACTAAACCGTCTACCCCTTGAGAAATTAACCAATTACATAACTCATATAAGCGTTTATAATCAACTTCATAAGTTTCAGTAAATGGAGTAACAACTGCAACGTACACACCTTCAAAATTTGCCATATAACATTCCCCTTTCTAAGAAAACATAGCGGTATTTTTTAAAATTATACTCAGAGAAAGTTTTGCAAATTTCATGCCAAATATTAAACATTTATATAATGTCTTTGTATTAGCAGAGGATTTTTTAAACGTGTATAAAAAAGTATACACTGTTGATTTTTTTATACACTTCTACTTCATAAAAGTTAACACTATAAACTATAAGCCACTTTGTCATGCCATTATTACCAAATAAAAACTAGACTACCTTTTACTTTGACATCATTTCTTAGTAGCAAATTGCATATGATCTAGTTGATTTCTTAGTGTTAAAACTAGCAAAAGTCAAAGACTCTATGAGTAAACTTTTTTATTAATATTTAACAATCAGAATACGTATCCACTCATTCTTCATGCATTTAAGAATATCTGTCTCTCATTCTCCTAAGCTATTTAAAAAAATGTGCAAATTATCAAATAAATCAACAATCAGGCAACATTACAATAAAAGTCAAATTCAACATAGCAAAACTTAACTAGTTAATATCACCCAAATATACTGGCGCATTTTCTTTTCGAATATATTTAACAATATATTTAGTCAACTCTTTCGGATATATCCTGTATTGTTCTAAATCTTTTATATCCGCCCAATCTATCCCTACTTGGTAACTATCAGGATTTGTAGGGACTTTATTTGGACTCGTTTTATTTACTAGACTACAAATAAAGTAATATTCGATTTGATGAACATTAAAATCATAAGCAGCATGCTCATGGTTTTTGCCAATATATTCTCGAATATGAAGTAGTTCTCCAATTTGTACTTCTTGACCCACTTCTTCAATGCATTCTCTAATTAAAGTGTTGCTAATCGTTTCACCATGCTCTTGACCACCACCAGGAAATAGATAATATAACCCATCATCACCTACATTTTTTGTTAATAAGATCTTCTCCCCGTTAAAAATAATTGCTTTTGCAGAATTTCTAATATTCATTCTCTAACAACCCCTCCATCAAGTATTGTTGAATTCATGTGCATAAAAAAACCATAGAGATCCGCTCTACGGCAAAAAATGTATATGTAGTTTTTTACAACTTATTCTCCATTAAAGGTTTACTATCCTTTGTTACGAAATTTATAGTTGTTTGAATGATGTTTATCATTGTAAGACCTCTTTTATTTAGCTTATTGATCATAATATTATTATTCCATTCCCATGTAAATACCATTTTTAGAATTATAATCATAAAAAGGTAAAAAAGACCACAAATGTGGTCTTTGTTGATAAACTACATATTTTTTCAATAGAGACAGCTTTTATCCTTCATATAATCCATTATTTTTTGAGGCATTCTCTCGTTTTGTTTTTTCTTTTTGTGCACGATTTGCATTAGCACTTCCAAATTCATGGCTAAATTCAGTATCAATCGTACTACTGTCAAATCCTTGTTTGTTTTTTTGTTCTGCATCATTTTTGTTCGTTCTTTTTGCCACTCCTAATACCTCCATAATAATAGATTTACCCACCTATTATTATCAAGTCATGGTATAGTTATTCGTTTAGGAATGAAATTATTTATACAGCTAAACTGTAGGCTTATTTAAATCAATAAACAGTAAATTATGAAGGTTTAATATAACTTATACAATGCTTGTGTTCCACTTTCCCCTTCACCTTTTTTTGCTAGTTCGTCATACATTGATTTAGCTAGGCTTAACCCTGGTGTTTGCATTCCCATTGCTTCCGCCTCATTTAGCGCAATTCCCATATCTTTAATAAAATGTTTCACATAAAACCCTGGCTCAAAATTATCATCAATGATTCTCGGTGCTAAATTACTTAATGACCAGCTCCCCGCAGCTCCAAACGATATACTCTCTAACACTTTCGAAGGATTTAAGCCAGCTTTTTCTGCGTAAGCAACAGCTTCACAAACACCGATCATATTTGTAGCAATCGCAATTTGGTTACACATCTTAGTGTGCTGTCCTGCCCCTGCTTCCCCTTGTAAAATAATGTTCTTACCCATTATTTCTAAAATAGGTTTACAAGTAGTAAACACTTGCTCATCACCACCTACCATAATCGTTAGCTGTGCCTTTTGTGCCCCAATATCACCACCCGACACTGGTGCATCTAAAGAGAATATATTTTTTTTCTTCCCTTCTTCATAAATTTTTTTAGCAAGAGTAGGAGTCGATGTCGTCATATCAATGACATATGTACCTGGTTTTACATGACTTAATATACCGTTATCTCCAAGATAAACTTCCTCTACATCATGTGGATATCCTACCATTGTAAAGATCACATTTGCTTTTTGTGCAAGCTCTTCAACGCTATCTCTCCACATAGCCCCTTTTTCCAATAGGTCTTGCGCTTTTGCCTTCGTACGCGTATAAAGCGCTACCTTGTAACCCGCATCAACTAAATGACCTGCCATACTGTTACCCATTACACCCGTTCCGATAAAACCAATCTCTGTATTTTCTTTACTTAACATGCATAACATCCCCTTCACTATTTCCTCATATTATTATGTTTATGTTCATTATCTTATCATTTAATTCAATCAGTTGACTGTCACTAAGTTAAAATTATAACGATCTTTTCGTAAACTTTGTTGCCATTGTTACCAAATTTGAACCGAAACATATCGTTTTATTTGTTGGTCATCGTTTTAGAAAAGTGAAGATGCCACAAACACTAGTTGTGTATATGTTTAAATCTAAGTACGAACAACAACAATTAAGGAGAAAAAAGCCAATCATAAATAGAAATTTCTTATAGTTTCATTTCGAAAACGCCTATATCTTCCGAATGGAGTCTCTCCCATCTGATAAGGAAAAGCCTGTACAGGTGGAGCGCTAAAGCTCTTAAATCAAGGCTCTTTTCGTAAACTGTGTTGCTATTGTTATGTAATTAGCACCATAAATAGTTTAATATGGGTAGTCGTTGTTGTACAGAAGAAAAGATGCCACGAACTCTGGTGGTGTACGTGTTTGGTTCTTAGTACGAAAAGCAACCATTAATGCAAAAACAGTCTTAAGCAAAGTACGATCTAAATCCCCCTCTTGAACAAATCATCGTTTCAAAAAAACCCCACACTTTGTATGTGGGGTTCAATCATACTTAGACATTATGAGTCACTTGTTCTTCCTTCATCCACAAAGCTAACGCTTCTATATCTGTAGCAAACACTCTATCTTTCTTAATTGATGGAACAACGTTTCTCCCATTTTCGAATAGTTTGCGAGTTAGTGGAGCCATTTGTTCTTCTCCACGGTATTCTACCGCCTGCATACCACATATTAACTCAATAGCCAATACTCGACGTACATTGTTAATAATTTGATAAGCGTGTCTTGAGCCGATCGTTCCCATACTTACATGATCTTCTTGATTTGCAGATGATGGTATCGAATCAACACTTGCCGGGTGTGCGAGTGTTTTATTTTCCGATACTAGGGACGCAGCACTGTATTGCATGATCATAGCTCCTGACTGAAGTCCTGGCTCTGGACTGAGAAAAGGAGGTAAGTCATTTAATTGAGGGTTTACTAACCTTTCAATACGGCGTTCAGAAATATTCGCAAGTTCTGCCATGGCAATGCCAAGGAAATCCATTGCAAAAGCAATCGGTTGGCCATGAAAGTTCCCGCCAGAAATAACTTTGTTACCATCATCAAAAATTAGTGGATTATCTGTTGCTGCATTAATTTCAATTTCAAGCTTTTCTTTTACATAAGATAATGTTTGCCACGTAGCTCCATGCACTTGAGGTATACAACGTATTGAGTAAGCATCTTGTACTCGTATTTCTCCTTGATGGGTCGTAAGCTTACTTTGATCTAAAATCTTTCTTATCCTTTCAGCTACATGAATTTGCTCTTGATACCCTCTAGCTTCGTGAATGTCGTTATCAAATGCATCGATTATTCCTCGCAAGCCTTCAACTGTTAAGGATGCAATCCAGTCAGCTTGAATTGCTAATTTCTCTGCCTCAATGTATGCTACAACACCCATAGCTGTCATAGCTTGCGTTCCATTAATTAATGCCAAACCTTCTTTTGCTTGTAGTACAATCGGTGAAATGCCGACTTCGGCTAACACTTCTTTTGCAGGATGTATTTTGCCTTGATAATACACATTCCCTTCACCAAGTAGTGGTAATACTAAATGTGATAGTGGAGCCAGATCTCCACTTGCACCTAGTGATCCTTGCTGAGGAATGACAGGATGAATTCGGTTGTTAACTAACTTTAATAATGTTTCAATTACTATTGGTCGAACACCAGATACTCCTTTCAATAGGGCATTCGCTCTCAACACAAGCATTGCACGCGACACAACCTCTGGAAATGGCTCACCTACTCCACAAGCATGAGACAGGATTAAATTCAATTGTAGCTCCTCTACATCTTTAGCATCTATTAAAACATCACTAAATTTACCAAAACCAGTTGTGATTCCGTAGATTACTTTCTTTTCCGATACAATTCTTTCTACAGCTTCTCTGCTCTTTTTAACTTTTTCCATACTAGTTGAACAAGCTGTAACTTTTATATTGTCATTTAATATTTGTCTCATATCAGTAATTGACAGTGTCTGTCCAGTTAATGTAATCAGTCCGTCCACCATCTTTCTTTGTTTTTCTTCGACCTCATTTACGAACACACTCATTCTAATCCACTCCAAATCTCTTTAGTTAATTAAAGCACAAATCACAAAAGGGGCTATATCTAGTTAACAAAATGTTATACCTAGATACAGCCCCCTAATGTCTATAAAACTATGGGCATATATGATTTTTTTATTCAACAATAAAGCATGAACCTTTGGTTATAGTGTGATTATATGTGATTAATTCCTAAACCAATTGCTTCATGTTCATTCCCTTTTACTGGGGCACCAATGGTACCGTACAAAGCAACGGCAAGCCATTCTCCTTCAGCATCATTTTGATACGGTTTACCCCTAACGATTGAAAACCTAAGACCAACAGTACGTAGAACAGAGCCTAATTGAACTTGCCCCCTCGTAACTCCATGAAGCGCCTCAATAATTGCATGGTACAACGCATGTGATTCTCGGTATAATTCACCATCAATCATGCCATTTTTCCTTGCTGCAGTTTCAATTGCAGCTACGACTTTATTGGATTCCATTGAGCCTACTTTACCTACACATGTACTCCAAGTGGAGGGATACTGCTGTTGAGAAACGTCACTTTCGTCTACACTTAGAACAAGCTGAATGGCAATCTTTCCAATACGATTTTCCAATTTAATCGACATACATATTCTCTCTTTCATTAATACATAACTAAAGTATCTACTATCTAATAACTATTTTATGTGTAAAACGAATTTGTTGTCAATTATTATTTAATAGTTTAGCCGTTCGTTTCTTTTCTGAGTAGAGAATACATATCATCTTCTATGTTAGAAATTCCTTGGGTCATAATACGTATACTATCTTTTACACCAGCATTATAAAAATGTGGACCAAGTTCTTTCATGACGAAATCTAACAAATTCCTCGCCGCTAATTCACCAATTTCCTCACCGTGCTCATCATAGAAGTATCTTTGGATATTAGTTATTATGTCATCCTGAGACTCTTTTGATAATTTCATGTACACTCAATATACACTCCTAATAAGTATTCAAAAGATGGTTAACCCATTGTTAAGTGATTATAATGAAAGCATTTGTAAACGTCCAAGTTGGGTTATCGCATAGTTTGCTCGTTTTTGTTGTCATTATCAGTTTTTTTATAATATAAAATTCCTATAATTAATAAAAAGATTGGTAGTGTGATTAATGCTGTCATTTGAATTGAATGTGTTAGCAAATATATCGCTGTGAAAAGTAAAAGCAAAAATAATTTCAGTACATCCTGTAGGTTATTTTTATATTTCACCTTTTTTCTGACAGACAAATAACCACTCTCCTTTTTTCAGACTGTTTTCTCACGATCAGTTGTTTAGCGCACACACAAGCATGCTCTTATACACCAGCCGTTTGTGTCATTTTACCTTAGTTAATCTTATCTTGCTATTCTAATGTAATTGCAATAGCAACAAGATTTATAAAGGTTGTTTTAGCATTTTCGTTCTATCATATAAGTACAGCGTTCGTGTCATTTTTTCTACAGTTACAACTATCCAGCTCTCTTAAAACTAATCGTCCATTATTAGTAAGACTGTTTTCGCAAGTGTTGTTTTTCACCATAACGTATAAGCACGTATAAACCTAGATTTCGTGGCACCCTTTCTTTTATAAGACGTTGACTTTTGTATGAATCGACATATCATCTAATTTAGGAATTGTTACAACAAAGTATACAGAAAGAGCATTTTAGCATGTAACCAAATGTGCTTCTACCTATAATATGCGTATAATCATTATGGAGAAAATATCACTTTCCGTCAAGTCTTTTTCAGATTTTTCTGAAATTTTAACAAACCAACAAAAAGAAACTGATTTCTAATTCAACTTCAAATCAGTTTCTTTAATTTAATCCTCTAATATACAATTATTCTACATGAAATGTTTCTTTCACAAACTGAACAACTTCATCGGTCGTGCTCATTGAAAGTAATTTCTCTTTATAGCTTTCAGCTGTTGCTTTTGATAAACGTTTCAGCTGTGATCTTGCAGGTAATATTGATGTCGCACTCATACTAAATTCATCTAAGCCTAATGCGAGTAAAATTGGAATAGCGATAGGATCACCAGCCATTTCACCACACATACCAACCCACTTTCCTTCTTGATGGGCAGCTTCAATAACCATATTGACTAAGCGTAAAATTGCTGGATTATAAGGCTGGTATAAATATGAAACCTGTTCGTTCATTCTGTCAGCCGCCATAGTGTATTGAATAAGATCATTCGTGCCTATGCTGAAAAAGTCTACTTCCTTCGCAAACTGATCAGCAAGAACTGCTGTAGAAGGGATTTCAACCATCATTCCTAATTCAATACTTTCAGATACACTGACACCATCAGCAACTAATTTTTCTTTTTCTTCTATTAATACTGCTTTCGCCTGCCTAAACTCTTCTAATGTTGCAATCATTGGGAACATGATTTTTAAATTACCGAAAGTGCTAGCTCTTAGTAGAGCGCGCAACTGTGTACGGAAAATATCCTGTTCCTCTAAACAAAGCCTGATAGCACGGTAGCCCAGAAATGGATTCATTTCCTTCGGCAAATCTAGATAAGGAAGCTCTTTATCACCACCGATATCTAGCGTACGGACGACGACAGGTTTTCCTTCCATATTTTCAAGCACTGCTTTATATGCTTCAAACTGTTCATCTTCTGAAGGAAAATTGTCACGACCCATATATAAAAATTCAGTACGATATAAGCCGACTGCTTCGCCACCATTATTCTTAACGCCGACAACATCATTTGGCGTCCCAATATTTGCAGCTAACTCTACATGATGATCATCATTAGTAACAGTCTTTTCGTTAACGAGCTTTGCCCACTCTGCTTTTTGATCTTCAAATGAAGATTTCTTTTGCTCAAATTGTGCAATAAGCTCTTGAGATGGATTAACAATAACTTGGCCCTCAAGTCCATCAACAATAATTATATCACCATTTTTCACATCACTTGTAATCGTTTTTGTTCCGACAACCGCAGGAATTTCCATAGAACGAGCCATGATAGCTGAATGCGAAGTTCTACCACCTATATCAGTCGTAAATCCTTTCACATAATTTCTATTTAATTGTGCAGTATCGGATGGTGTTAAATCTTCTGCAATGATTACGACTTCTTCTGAAATCATACTAGGGTTAGCTAACGATACACCAGACAAGTGAGCTTGTACACGTTTTGTGACATCTCTAATATCTGCAGCACGTTCTTTCATATAATCATTGTCCATTTGTTGAAACATTGTTATAAACATGCCTGCTACTTCTTGTAGAGCATATTCTGCATTAACGTTTTCTGCTACAACTTTGTCTTTCACGGGATTTAACAACTCTGGATCACTTAATACAAGTAAATGAGCAGCAAAAATAGCTGCCTTATCTTCCCCTAATTCGTCAAAGGCACGATCTTTAATTTGCTGTAACTCACCTTTTGCCGACTCTACTGCTGCGTCAAACCGAGCACATTCTTCATCTGTATTGACTATCGTACGCTTGTCAATGTTCAACTCTGGTTCTTCTAATCGAAATGCTTTTGCTATTGCAATTCCTGATGATGCGGCAATGCCTTTAATTTGTTTAATCATTACTGACCTAATCCTTCTTCCTTTATTGTTGCTTCTATTTTCGTTAATGCTTCGTTTTCATCTGAACCTTCAGCAGAAATAGTAATCGTTGCTCCTTTAGGAATTCCTAATGATAAGACACCCATAATAGATTTAAGATTTACTGTTTTGCCGTTATATTCTAAATTAATGTCTGATTGAAAACCCCCAGCTGCTTGAACTAATGCTGTCGCTGGACGAGCATGAATTCCTGTATCACTTGTAATAGAAAATGTTTTGTTTGCCATTAATTATCTCTCCTTTTGAATGTCCCATTAATAAAGTAACTCAAGATAATTTAACTCAGGTCCTACATCTATAACTCGGCTTACGTATATAGTATCACCAATCATTTAGAAGTAAGACCTGGTCCTCTTTATCAGCTTACTTTAGAAAATGGTAAATTATTTAGAAATCTTAACGATTCCTTTTTCTTGTTTACTTACTTTTCCTTGCTTATTTATTTTAACAGACTCTCCAGCATTTAGGTTAGTGAAAATGACTGGGGTCACTATTGAAGGTGCATGTTTTTTAATATATTCAAGGTCGATTTTTAATAAAGGCTGCCCAGCTTTTACTTTATCTCCTTGTGTAACAAGTGTTTCAAATCCTTCACCTTTTAAATTAACTGTATCAATTCCAACATGGATTAAGATTTCACGACCTGCTGTAGATTCAATACCAATTGCATGTTTCGTTGGGAAAAGGTTGACGATTTTTCCATCTACAGGAGCTACTAATTCACCATCTGTCGGTAAAATTGCAAAGCCATCTCCCATCATTTTTTGTGAAAACACTTGATCTGGAACTTCTTCCAATGGCTTAATTTCACCAGTTAGCGGTGAAACGAATACATCCTCTTTACCTTCTGATTGAAGCGCTTGAGGTTGTACGTCTTCCACTTGTTTTTTCACTTCTTTTTCAGGTGATACTGGTTGTGCTGGTCTTGGTGATTTTCCATCCATAATATCTTTCATTTGTGTTTTTAATTGATCAGACTTTGGTCCAAATATCGCTTGGATATTATTCCCTACTTCAAGTACACCAGCAGCACCAAGCTGTTTAAGACGGTTTTTATCAACATTTTGAATATCGTTAACAGATACGCGCAAACGAGTAATACATGCATCTAAATGATCAATATTCTCTTTTCCACCCATTGCATCTAAAATATTATGAGGTAACTCACCGGCTTCTACAGATGCAGGTGCTGAATCTTCATCCTCATCTTCACGACCAGGTGTTTTTAAGTTCCATTTGCGAATTGCAAAGCGGAAACCGAAGTAGTAAATAACAGAGAACACTAAACCAACTACAATAACTAACCACCAAGCTGTACGACCAGGTAGCACACCAAACAATAGGAAGTCAATGACACCACCGGAGAAGGTCATCCCAATTTTTACATTTAGTAAGTGCATTGTCATAAATGATAATCCTGCGAAAATTGTATGAATTCCGAATAATACTGGCGCTACGAATAAGAATGAAAACTCAATTGGTTCTGTAATCCCTGTGAGAAACGATGTTAACGCTGCTGAAGCCATAATACCTGCTACAACTGTTTTCTTCTCAGGACGTGCTTCATGATAGATTGCTAATGCCGCTGCTGGTAAACCAAACATCATGAATGGGAATTTACCTGTCATGAATGTACCAGCTGTAAGCTCAGCACCGTCTTTAATCTGATTAAAGAAGATAGCTTGGTCACCACGGACAACCTCACCTGCTGCATTAGTATATGAATTAAATTCAAACCAAAACGGTGAGTAGAAAATATGGTGTAAACCAAATGGAATTAGTGCCCTTTCAATAACTCCGAATATAAATGCTGCTAAAGTTCTATTTGCGTCAATCATCGACGTTGAGAACGTATTTAAGCCATGTTGAACAGGTGGCCATAAGAAAATCATTACAATTCCAAGAACTAAACCGGCAACTGCAGTTACGATCGGAACAAATCGCTTACCCGCAAAGAAGCCTAAGTAAGATGGTAATTCAATATTGAAATACTTGTTATACAATGCTGCTGCTATTATACCGACGATAATACCACCGAACACCCCGGTTTGTAATGTCGGTATCCCAAGTACATTCGCGAAGGACGGATCTGTTCCAACGACTGCCGGATCCAATGTGCCTCTTGCTTGTAAAATAACACTCATCGTTTGGTTCATAATTAAATAACCAATAATTGCTGCAAGACCGGCAACACCTTCACCACCAGCCAAACCGATTGCTACACCAACTGCAAAAAGTAACGGGAGATTACCAAATACAATTCCCCCAGCGTTTTCCATTACTGAAGCAATAAGCGTAATCCATTCTAGCTTTAAAAATTCTGCACGATCTGTTAATGCTGGATTTTGCAGTGCATTACCAAAAGCTAATAAAATACCAGCTGCTGGTAATATCGCTACTGGAAGCATTAATGACTTCCCGACCTTTTGTAAAACACCAAAGGCTTTTTTAAACATGTGAGTTTCCTCCTAATCATGGATGAAATATTCGAAAGCTGCTCATAATGTTATATTGTGCAAACGATTACTTTTTAAACAAATAAAAACAGGCATGAGTAAGAAAATGGTAAACAACAGAGAATACACCTGTTGTTTATATCATTTCTTTACTCATGCCTGATCGAATCAGTAACACGTAAAGTATAATACCTATAATTCAGTTTTAGTTGAAAGCCTTTGCAAATGCAATGTCAAATACACCGCTTCTGCATGATAGACTGGTAATTGTAACGTTTGCTGCATAACTTTGATCAACTTCCAAGCAACATTATAACACAAGGGATATTCCTCTTTCAATACCTCAGCTAATTTTTTTGGTTCAACTACAAGTTCACCAGATTTGACTCGCTCTATCGCAAATTGCAAGTGACGTACAAGCCGTAAATAATTCACATCAGAATAATTCACTTCTACTTCTAACGAATCTTCAATAATTTCAATTAACTTATGTATGAGCTGAGAGTTTTGATTAACTTCATGTAAATTGCGATTTGTAATTGCACTATGTATGTGTAGTGCAATAAAGCCAATCTCTCCTTCTGGAAGTGATACGTGTAAAGTTTCTTCTAGAAACTTTACAACAGCTGAAGCTGTTTCATATTCCTTCGGGTACAGCGCATGTGTTTCTAATAAAAATGGGTTATGTATTTCTAATCCTTCTTCAAGCCTCTTAATTGTAAATGCCAGATGGTCTGTTAAGCCTATATGAATATGCTCGTTTAATGGCTTATTTAATCGCTTATTAATCATATGAATAATATCATTCATAATAGCTATAAAGTCTTCATCGATATTTGGTATTAACTTCTTATACTGTTCTTGCTCCTTCTCACTTTTTAAAACGAACATTTTTTCAATTGTCGACTGTGGTATGTCATCGTTCTTCTTTTTGCCGAAGCCAATGCCTTTACCAATGACAATCACTTCTCCATATGATTCATGTTTAGCTATGAGCACATTATTATTTAACACTTTTACGACGGTAAAGTTCTGCAAGGTGCTCCCTCCTTTTACAACACACACTTGGCTACATAGTAACGAAAGAGGTAGCACTTCGTCAATGGAAATAGCTAGTTATTTACTCTCCATTCTTACTATCAAGTTCAACTGTCACGAAGTAGACACTTTCATATTGTTGAATGATCCTATTTATTTCCTTTCCAATACCTTCAAACACGTTATTACTTGTACTAATTAAACCTTCATAATGGTTTATATTGTATGCTACAATTTGCGGCTTGTTTACATAAAGTACTCTCTCATTTGATAATTGGGAGGACATTGCACGTCCAGAATTGTTGTTAGCCAATATTAAATTCGAAGTAAACTTACTAAATCCTGATTCGGTAACAACTGCTCCATCCCATCTTATATACTTATCATCATTAAATTCTTCCTTTACTTTACTTATTAGGACGGTGTTTACATCTTCATCCAATTGAACACCCATTCCAGCAACTTCTTTTAATAGATCTCCATTCTCATAATAATCAATACTAATATTTTAATATTAGTATTGATTATTAGTCGTTCTATCATTTACCTTAACATCAAATGCATACAATTGATCTCCAGCTATTGATTCAAGTGAATTTTTTTGTCTTTGATCTAACTCTATTTGCGTAATAGTAATAGCGTCGTTACTACTCGTTTCTTGGTCTTTCGTGCAGCTAGACATTATGAATAGAGCCAACAAACAATACAATATTCTCCTCAATGACATCCCCTTCTATGTATAAGATATAATTAGTAAATTTCATCAAAAATAAACATTTTTCTCTATAAAAAAATTACCCCTGAGACCAACACTGTATTACGGCAAAACTACATATCGAATTTTCTGAAAAATGCATTTCCATTTACAACGAACTTCAATTATGTTATCACTTTTATATTGGAGGGATAATTAATGATAAAACTTATTGTATCTGACTTAGATGGAACATTATTGAATTTTAATAAGCAAGTAACCGATGAAGATATAGATGCCCTAAAAAGAGCAAATGAGCAAAATATTACATTTGCCATTGCAACTGGTCGAATGGAGCCAGAGGTCCTTGAGGTTTTAAAGGTTGTAAACGATCGCTTTCACCGTATTAGTCAAAATGGGGCCTTTGTAATTACAAATGACAACGAAGTATTACATCACGCAACATTTTCTCCAGCAATTGCTCATGACATATATAAGTACACACGTGATCAAAACGACATCATTACATTGGTTTGTCACGACAATACTAATTATGCTGAGAAAATTGATGAGCATATTGAAAGAATACAAGGTCGTATGTTTTTCCCAATAGTTGAAAAACCAAATTTATTAGCAGAAATGAAGGAAGGAATGGCACCAACAAAAATAATTATTGGTGGCTATGACGTACAAAAACATGAAAAAAACTTATTAGAGCTGTTCCCTACACAACTTGATGCTTTTGTATCTGAGGAGAATTGTTTAGATGTGATGCCTAAAAATATTAGTAAAGGTAATGCTATACAAAATTTACTAAATCACCTTAATTTATCTACTGATGAAATTGCATGTATTGGTGATTCTTTTAACGATATACCGATGTTTAAATTAACTGCCAATAGTTATGCAATGTCTGAAGCACATCCAGATGTTAAAAAGGAAGCCAAGTATGTTGTAAATTCAGTTAGTGAAGCAATCGATCATGTCATTAACCAAAATCAATTGCAAGAAAATGTTGTTTTATAACTAAAAGATCTCTTAAGATGTTATAAGAGATGATGCCCCCTATCATATTCCCTATATCCTATATCATAGGGTGGCAGCCTCTTTATTTATCGAATATTCATGAAATTTAAATACTTACACTTCATTTTACCAAATCCACTAAAAAAACGACAAACGCTTCTCACATATGCACTCAAATTGTAAGAATAAAACTTTCTTTTGCTAATTATCACTAGTTTTGTCACACGTAAAGGAATCTTTCCATACATAAAGAATTTGTAGACTATGACTTGTGTGGGAGGAGATAAGCAAATGAATACATCTGAATTTGCGTATAAACTTGGTGTTTCCCCGAAAACAATTCGCCGCTGGATACAATATTTTGAGTTACCATTTAACAAAAATGATAATGGGCATTACTTATTTACTCATGAAGACGAGGAATTTTTTCGCCATATTCAAAAACAATTGAATAGTGGTGTTGTGATGAAGGACGTGCAGTTAATAAAAGTACGGAAAGGAGTATTATCAAATACGAATACCCAGGTCAATGAGAATCATAAACCACCTACGACTTACTTACAAAAATCTGATTTGGAACAGCTTATCGATCAAGTAAAAAACATTGAACAAAGCTTGGACAAGAAAGCAGATGAAGTTGTATCATACCAACTATTACAACATCGTAAAGAAATCGACATGTTACAAAAAAATGTCATTTCACTAGAAAAGAAAATTGAAGAAATTGAAGACAAATACGCACAAATATTAACACAACAAAAGTCAACGGAACCAATTACACAAAAGAAAAAAAATTTCATATCAGCAATCTTTAATTAAGGCTCTTTTCAGCAGGTTTGTTCTAAATGTATAAAACCTAAAATGAGCTGCTGTGTTATAGTAAAAGTTATCAAAAGTACGATCACTAATTAGATTAAGGGTTATTTCTTGACAGGTAACTAGACAAGTATTGATATTATTATAAGGATGCTTTCGCATTGATTGTTGTTTTTCGTATTAAGATATAAATACCTACACAACTTGAGTTCGTGGCATCATTTCTTCTGTCCAACAATGAATAGCGTTATTAATCTACTTTTTATAGTACGAATTTGAAAACAAATGGTAACATTGTTTTCGCAAAGAGCCATTCATAAACAATTGCTATAGTATCACTAATTAGAACTTCAAGAAGTGGTATTATACAGATATCATCTTTTTATCAATAAAATCTGGGGTAAACAACAATCATTATGAACGTTATACAAGGGGAAGCATCATGAAAAAAATAATACTAATTGGTTCGGGCGGATCAGGAAAATCTACACTAGCAAGGAGATTAGGTGATGAACTCAAAATAGATGTCTATCATCTCGACGCGTTATTTTGGAAACCTAATTGGGTTAGTGTTCCAAAAGATGAGCAGTGTACCATGCAAAAAGATTTAGTGAAAAAAGAAAAATGGATTATTGATGGAAACTACAGTGGAACGTTGGATATAAGACTTAATTCAGCAGACACGATCATTTTTCTTGATATTCATAGAACGATATGCATGTATCGTGCATTCAAAAGAATGTTACTGTATCGAAATAAAACGAGACCAGATATGGGAGAAGCTTGCGAAGAAAGGTTTGACTTAGCTTTTTTTAAATGGATTTGGGATTATCCAAAAACTAAAAGGCCTGAAATTGTAAAGAGACTGGAGCAATTTTCTAATGACAAGAACATTTTTGTACTTAAATCTCCAAAAGAAGTACAAATTTTTTTAAAACACCAGCTATTATAAATTGTTAACTTTATGTTTAGAAAGCAGTATACTACAATGTAAGAAGGCTTGGATTTACTTTATCCAAGCCTTCTAATATGTTCTGAAATTAATGTATGTTTAGCTTTCTTTCTAGTAGCCTATAGCCTTCTTTTTTCGTAGACCCTGTTCCTTTTGTCACCAAATAAATTGAATGATAGTACCAAAAAGGATATAAAACCTAGCCCATACATTTTCTATATGTGGTACGGTGATCCTGCTTAATTAATGATGCGTACAGCTTTTACTGCAAATGGACGCCAATAAGTATTTAAATCAGCTTTTGTTACCCCTGTTGAACTTCCTGCATGAAGGATTGTGTCTGAATCAACGACGATAGATACGTGATTGATGACCCCATCTTTAGTCGTATCAAAGAAAATCAAGTCACCTTTTCGAATATCAGAAATCGCTACAGGTGTCCCCTGCTTTGATTGCTCTACTGAAGTACGTGGCAGTTTAATACCATTATTTTCATTAAAAGCTCTATACGTAAAGGAAGAACAGTCGAACGCATCAGTTCTTGTCACTGAAGCTCCATATAAATAAGAAGCACCAATATATTTCATTCCTGTTGACACGACTTGATCAGCCTTTTCTTCCCATGTGCTTAATTCTTTATTACTTGCTGATGGAATTTGGATAGCTTGTCCTATGTAAATTATATTAGGATTTTGAACTTGTGGATTTGCTTTTGTTATTTCAGCTAAAGTGGTTTGATGCTTGTTCGCTATTTTTGAAAGTGTATCCCCAGATTGAACAGTATAAGATGCAGCTAAGGCACTTTCACCAAACCATAAAGAACCTAGAATTGTACCAGCAACTATCAATTTTTTCATATCATTTCTCTCTCCCTTTCACACTACTTTTTCTGTCTAAATAAATCATAACACTGTTCAATTATCATTTTTTCTACCATATACATCCAAAGTTGCCCTATTTCAAAATGATAGGTCTATAGTCCGGTGTAGCTTAACATTTAGTTTACAATGCTGTAACTATTATCGTTTAGTTAGACTTTTGTTGGGGTTCAAACGCCACTCTTACCTTTAATTACTATATAAAATATTCTTAATGATAAGTGGATAACCAATAGAGTACACGCTAATCTGTTTGTTATTGTGGTAATCCTATGTTCAATACTGATCAAATTTTATCATCGAATAATAAAGAGCTGAGAAACTATAGTGTTAATGACTATTTTTTCACATAAAAACACGATCTAATATGAGTAAAAAGTAAATTGTCTACCATACTAACATTGTGTTTATTTTTTCAACTACGAAAGGGTGATTATTTTGGGTAAAAAAGGGAGACAAAATAAAGTGTCAAAAGAAGTAGCAAACCCAACAGTATCAGCAGCTGAGGCTGAATTCGCAAATGAACTGAGTGAAACGACTGAAAAGCAATCTAGAAAAAACAATAAAAGATAAAAAAATTAAACCTCACACTATGAATGTTGTGAGGTTTAATTTTCCATGATTCGTTATACTCATTTTCTTGTTACGAAGATCTTTCTACAAGAGCTTCTCATTGATTTGACCAATATTTTTTTGTTTGATTGGTAAGATAATTTCTACTCGTGTACCTTCTCCAGGATTACTATAAAATGACATTTGTCCTTTATGTTGTTCAATTATTTTATAACTAATCATTAACCCTAATCCTGTACCTTTTTCCTTCGTTGAATAAAAAGGTTCTCCTAAGTTTTTCAATCTATCCTTAGGTATGCCACATCCATTATCAACAACTGCAACTGTTACAACATCATTTTTTCTATGTGTAGACATCGTAATAAATCCAGTATCCATCGATTCAATTGCGTTTTGAATAATATTCGTAAATACTTGGATTAACATTTCATCTTCGCATTCCACTAGTGGAATAGTTTCATCAAACTGTGCACCTAGTTCAATATTATGTAAATCAGTATTTGTTTTAACCAAAGTAATAGCTCTATTAATAATGCTATGAAGATCATTCATTTCAAAAGATGATGTTGATTTTGTTTTTGCCAATGATAAAAACTCATCTATGATTGTTTCGACTGTAGACAATTCATTCATCATAATAGCTGCGTGTTGTTCATTGTACTCTTTCGTCATTTGTAATAACTGTGTAAACCCTTTAATTGTAGTTAATGGATTTCTAATTTCATGTGCAACGCCGGCTGCAAGTTTACCTACTAACGCCAATTTTTCTGATTTAACCAGCATTTCTTCATATTTTTTTCTTTCTGTTATGTCACGTGCAATGACTTGAATGGCTTCTTCTTCCTCATATACCGTTTTTGTAGCTGTATATTCAATTACACGTTCACCTTTATTTGTTATGACTATTTGTTCTTCGTTTGTGTAAGAATTCCCCATTAAAAGCTGATTATAATTATACTCAGCAAGTTCAACACGATCTTTTGTAAAATAATCATAAATATTCGAACCAATTATTTCTTCTTTACTAAATCCTGATAATTCACATCCAGCTGGGTTTACGAAAATAACCTTTTCATCACGTACAACATAAAACGCCTGTAATGAATCTTGAATTAAGCTTTCGTATTTTTCCTTACTTTCTAATAGTTCTTTTTCTATACTTTTACGATGGGTTATATCATGAATTTGAACTATAGCAAATTGTGGGCTTTTATCTTCGTTTCTTTGAAGGATACCTTTTAATTCTCCCCAAACGATTCGTCCTGATTTATGTATATACCTTTTTTCTGTTGCAATCTCATCGATATGTCCAGTTAACAAACAGCTAATTTTATGTAAATCACGTTTATAGTCGTCTGGATGCGAAATTTCTTCAACAGTTTTGCTGCACAGCTCTTCCCTTGTATACCCAAGAAATTTACAAAAGGCATCATTTATTGCAAGCGGTATTCCTACCTCACCTTGACAATCATATATTGCCATAGCTATTCCTGCTGATTCAAATGCTAGTTTGTATAATTTTTTAATATTCATAGACTTCACCCGTCAATCATATTAATTTATATTTTTAATTATAGAACGATTAGTATAAAAATGGTATAAATATGTTTGATATTCTAATAGATTTGACGTTACTGTGACTTTTAAGCTGTTGACCTCACACCAAAATTGCTATAATAAACCATAATTAATGAACAATGCATTACATAAAATGAATTGAGCAAGAAATATTAGTGGAGGTTGATGACATGGAAGTTGCTTTTTATGGAGATAAATTTATTGATATTAACGAAAAGGTCGTACCGATCCAAGAGAGAGGGCATCAATTTGGAGATGGGATATATGAAGTTATTCGAGTTTATGATGGCAAACCATTTCTATTAAAAGCACATTTAAACCGACTTGAAATGAGTGCTAAGGAAATATTAATCGATTTACCTTTTTCTCTAGAAAAAGTGAACGAACTAATATTAGAGGGGATAACGCGCTCGGAATTGAAAGATGCACAAGTATATATTCAAGTAACTAGGGGAATCGCACCGAGAGATCATATATTTCCTAAAGTCCCCGCACAGTTTTCAATGACTGTACGCCCCTCACGTCATGTAGACCGTGTCAAACGACAAAACGGAGTAGCTCTTCAATCATTCGAAGACACTCGTTGGGCGAATTGTTTCATCAAATCACTAAATTTATTACCAAATGTCATTACAAAACAAAAGGCTTCTGAAGCAGGTTATGACGAAGCAGTCTTTATACGTAATGGCATTGTGACAGAATGCTCTAGTTGTAATTTATTTGCTGTAAGAGATGGTGTTGCCTACACACATCCAGCAACAAACCACATTTTACATGGTATTACAAGGGAAGCAGTCATCAATATTGCATCTCAAAATGATCTATCCGTAAAAGAACATCCTTTTGATATTGATTTTCTTTATAATGCTGATGAAGTTTTTATAACGAGTACATCAATCGAAATATTACCTGTCAATAAAATTGACAACATGAATATATCAATGAATAACCCTATAACAAAGCAACTTATTTCAGCTTTCCAACAATTAAAGGAACAATAAACAGATTAGAAATCATGCTAATGAACAGTTAAGCCTTAAGTAATATAAGATGTGTGAAACGGTGATATAAAGACCATATCACCGTTTTTTTGCGTTATATATTCAATCAATTAATTAAAATATCTAAAAATGTATGTTTTCATCATGTCTAAACGTACAATCAGAGTTTAAATAATTCCATAAAATATTAATATATCAAGAAAGGAGGAATGGTAATTATGAGTAATTTTGGCGGTATCTTTGCCTTAGTTATTGTACTTTTTGTGCTCTTGATTATCATCGGCTGTGCTTGTAGCCAAGGATTTTATTAATTCCTAATCTACACAGCATAAAAACTCCCTAATTCAACCAATCATACTTCACATTTACTCAATTGTACTTTCTATCCTTCCCATGATAAAGCTTCTATCATTCATTTTTTGTGAGGTGATATAATCACCTCCCTAACACAAAAATGTAAAATAATGTTAAATTCGGGAGAGTATTTAATTAAAAGGAGTTAACTACACAAGAAAGGAGGTTTGAGCTTATGTGTGGATACGGTGGCGTAGCACCAGGCTACGGTTACGGTGGCGGGGGCTTCGGCTCTGGCTTCGCGCTAATTGTTGTCCTATTCATTTTGTTAATTATCGTATTAGGAACGTTAGCATTTGTTTCTTATTAGAAAACCGAAGACAGCATCTTAGAATATCATAATGAACAGACTAAATCACTTCGTAAATTTAGTCTGTTTATTTTGTTATAAATTATGGGTGCTTTCACAATTCTTACGAAGAAATAGTTTGTTTACACTTAGAGTTCGTAGTATTTTTTCTTTTAAATAGGATGTTTTAGCATTGACTGTTTTTTCCTACGAAGAAATAAACACCTACATAACTATAGTTCGTCACATCTTTTTTTCTGCACAACGCTGACTTACAATATATAACATTAAAAATGAACAAAGTTCTAATATAACAACTTAAAGCCTTCTAGATGCTGCTACTTTGTTGATTTAGTAAGAGTAATAATAACGTGTAGTTTAGATAGTAAAACAGTGAGTTTGGACAGTAAAGTGTGTAGTTTGGAGAGTAAAACAGTGAGTTTGGACAGTAAAGTATGTAGTTTGGAGAGTAAAACAGTGAGTTTGGACAGTAAAGTGTGTAGTTTGGAGAGTAAGACAGTGAGTTTGGACAGTAAAGTGTGTAGTTTGGACAGTAAAACAGTGAGTTTGGATAGTAAAGTATGTAGTTTGGAGAGTAAAACAGTGAGTTTGGACAGTAAAGCGTATAGTTTGGAGAGTAAAACAGTGATTTGGACAGTAAAGCGTGGAGTTTGGAGAGTAAAACAGTGAGTTTGGACAGTAAAGCGTGGAGTTTAGATAGTAAAACAGTGAGTTTGGACAGTAAAGTGTGTAGTTTGGAGAGTAAAACAGTGAATTGTAAGAGTGGAATACCTCTCTCTTTTTCCCCAATAAACAACTTATATTGGCCGCTTACGTGATCGCTTTTTAGCTTATAATCATCATAAGAATAAGTTGTTAGTTACTTAATTTGATTCTCTGTGAAGGTCTTCTTACTCATGATTTCTCTTACCTCATATTTAAACCTGTAGCTGTAGTTATTACTTATTCAACAGGCACCCTTTAGATAGATTTTTGCTGTGCCCATCTAAAGGGTGCTTGTTATACAACAATATCGTTTTGTATAAAACCACAAAGGTCAAGCCTAGTTATTTCTAAAAAACATCTTTGTATATACCTATAAAAATTATTTTACTTCTTAATTAGTTGAATATTATCAAAGGCTGCCCAATTATGCTCATTTCCATCAGAGTATACACCAATAGTAACAGTGCCTGTCGTTACATCGATATTATCTATTTCAAATTTCGTCCAATCACCTATTGAGGATGATCCAATATTTGCATAAAGGGTGGAACCACCGTGATTACTTGCTTCTAAACGTAGCGTATTTTGACCTCCACTTGAACGGACCCAAACCGAGGCTTTATAAACTCCATTCACTACATTAATATGTTGATATGTCGTCTGTTGATAAGGGGAAGATTGCCAATGAGTCAATTTATACCCTCCAGACATTGGATAGTCTGTATCAACTTTGTGAACTGGGTCTTGTCCCTCTGGTGTCCAGCTTTGCCAATTATTCAATGCTCCTAATTCAAAATCTCCATTTGCAATCAAATTACTATCATTATTTGAGTTCCATAAGAAAGTAGCTACTGCTCCTGCTGGCAGAGTATAGTTAAATGATTCGTCTCCCTCTTTGACAGTGAACGTTTGATGGGTATTAGCATTATTTAAAACTAACAAGGCTTTTGATCCATCTGTGTTTTTAAAAGCAACGTTTTGAATATCGTTATCGTAATTAGTATCTATTCTTTTTGCACCAGGTTTAACAAACTTACTAATATGACCAAGCACATAATATTCTACATTTTTGTATACATCACCTGTTTGTTGGTTCATCGTTACAACACCACGACAATCTGTACAACCACCATTAATTGGTCCAAAGTTTTCATCTAATGCTAGATTCCATAGCAGAACTGACTTCGCCCAATTTCGAGTCGAACCGATTACTACATTCGACATATTCCATGCTAAATTATCTCCAAAATCAGTTGACCACTCCCCTCCTGAACATTCGGTAAACCATATACCTTTGTCCGGGTGAGCATTTTGCACTAAAGATTGTTGCTCGGGGGAACCGCCATAACAATGAAAAGCACTACCCGCCAAATAAGATTTTGCTTCCTCATCATTCATTACTTCTATTGGATAATCATATTCATTCCAGTTGTGATCCCAGCTAAGTATTTTCGTATCAATTGCTTGACTATTAAAAGTTGGCCCAAGATGATTTTTGACAAAATCAATTTGTTCAGATGCTTCCATCTTCATACTCGGATAGCCAGCAGTTTCATGATGTGGCTCATTTTGAATGGTCATTGCATAAATAGGAAGTCCCTCATTTTGATAGCTGTTAATATATTTTGCAAGATACTGTGCATATACACCATAGTATTGCGGAAGAAGTTTACCCCCATTTAATGATCCATTATCTTTCATCCAACCAGGTGCACTCCAGGGCGTGCCCATAATTTTTAAATTAGGATTTATCGCTAATGCTTCTTTTAACATAGGAATTACATTTTGTTTATCTTTATCAATGGAAAATTTTGCTAAATTCGGATCTGTTAATCCTGCTGCCATATCATCATATGAGTAGCTTTCTAAAGAAAAATCTGATGCACCTACAGTATGGCGAACAAAACTTAAACCAATACCTTCATAACTAAATAGATCGTTATATATCGCGTTTCGTTGCCAATCGTTTAGTTTTTGATTAAAAAGCCATGCTGAAGACCCAGACATCGCTGCCCCAAATCCATCCATTACTTGATATTCCTTACTTTCATCAACTTGAATCGTTACACCCTCTACGCTGTTGTTTAGTGAAAATTCAATATCATTTTGCTGCTGAAGTAATTGCTGTTGATCAGCTGTCGTTAACCATACTTGCACATTTCTTACTTCAGCGTTAGCAGGAGTAACAAAACTACTCATTAACAACAATGACAACGCTATCATAATTATCCGTCTGGTTGAAATTACCTTCACTTCCATAACCTTTCTCCCCCTTGTTATGATTAATAAAATCGAAGTACACCATTTAATGTTAACGCTTACATATTTATATAAAAAACACAAGCGTTACACTTAATTTCATTTTACAAGCTTTATATATTTTAAACAAGCATTAATTCGTAATCCAATAATACTTTGAATAACCCTATAAATCTCCCAACAATCGATTTATTTAAAGGGGGTAGACCCCTTTAGACCTCACTGGAATTTTGTTACTTTGATCGTCTTAGGTCCCTCATTGGCAAAACGAATATTTCTTCAATTATAACAACAACCTAGTAAATCGGTGTTTAGTCTTCCTCAGTTGGTTACATTCATTCTGCTGTTATTAATATATACATGGTGATTAACATTTACATCCATATATTTATGTGAATATTAGCATCAATACTTGCTTAATACTACAAGCTTGTGTACTTTTTTATATATGTTTGAACCATTTTGCGGTGACTACCTACTAGCTTCTCAGGAAGTGAACGTAATGGAAAAAATACTGTTTCTAACCCCTCCTCTTCATTTGTTTTTACCACACCACTGAAATCATTGCAGTAATATGCAATTGTTACAACATAGAACTCATCCCCATTTTGTAATTTGCAATAATTTTCATTTCCAGAAAAAACATTAATAAGTTCTAAGTTACCCACAGTAAGACCTGTTTCTTCGTAAACTTCCCTTTTAGCTGTTTCTTCTGTTGATTCAGCTAGTTCCATTAACCCACCTGGAAGCCCCCAAACACCATATGGTTCTTTTCTTTTTTGAAGTAATATCTCGTCTTGATCATTTATTAGCAAAACAACTGAGCCGACAAGTATAATAGGACGATGCCCTATAACCTTCCTTAAATCTTCTACATAACCCATCTATATTTTTCTCCTAACCTTGACTTATAAAAGCAGCTTCATCCGCTAACAGCAACGAATGTAGATTTTTTTACTAGTTTATTAATATTCAAACTTTTTAAACCGATATACGATAATACTCGAGGCAATAATAATATAACTGATAACAATGATATAGTTTTGAATGATCGTTGTATTTATTATAAAGGAATCACCAAAATTATGTATATGGACAATGTTATTAATTGGAGGGAGCAACCACAAGATCCATGCTAAAAAGGTTGGTATACCATTAGCAACAGCTTCGGTTACTAGTGACACCATTAGTACAAGACAAGTAGCTAACCAATGATATTGACTATGTTTTGTTACAGCAAAAAACTTGCCTACGATCACACCCAACTGACAAAGTAATACATGGCTAATAATCGAGACGATGATTACTGAAATTGACGGGGTTGTTAGAAATCCATTTAAAATAAGTGGATATACAATTGCAAAAATAATAAGTAGGCTACCATACACCAACACAGCGATATTTTTGCTTAATAAAAATTTCATTTTTGATTTGATATGAGTTAAAATTATTGCTCTTTCAGAGTGATCCTCTCGATGAAACATCGAATGTGTTAGCCAAGCAGAAATTAAATATAAGACGATGCTAGATATTAAATAACTATTCATTATATCCTTTTGACTATAAGTATAAAATATTACAACCCACAAGCAAAATACAGCTACTGGGGGAATAAAACGAAATGACCGAAAATATGTTATAACAAAATAACGTGATAAATATACCATACTAGTTCTCCTATAATACATCTAATTTACTTACTAAGATGATTGAATGACCTTGTTGTAAAAGATCTAGTAACAGTTGATCCTTATCCTGTGCCCTTACCGTTACTTTTATTTGATCATCCCCAACCATCGAATAGTGATATACATCATTTAATTCATTTAAGGCATTTTCGTTGCTATTCTGCGAAATTTTACAAATAATCTCATAAGCATCCATCTCTTCATTTATTAATGATTTTTCACTACTAACATTTTTATTACTTATGTACAACACCTTATCTGCTAATTCATCAACTATCGATTTTTCATGACATGAGAAGACCATTGAGGTACCAGTTTCTTTAATTGCTAATAGATTTTCTACCAAGGATGATTGCGTTCTCCGGTCTAAACCTGATAGCGGCTCATCCAAAACGAGGATGTCAGGTTCATGAATTAACGCTTGTATAAGGCTTACTTTCTGTTTCATTCCTTTTGAGAATGATTGAATTTGCTTGTCTCTTACATGAATCAACTCAAATCTATTAAGTAATTCCATGATTTTTGTATCTATCTCTTGTCGACTATACCCGTGAATTTTAGCTAAATGATACCAATATTCATATGTAGTCATGCGAATATTACATGTAAACTGTTCAGGGACATAGCCAACTCGTTTAGAAGGCAAGTTAATTGTTCCTTTTGAGGGCACAATAAGACCTGTAATTAATTTAAGTAATGTACTTTTTCCGGAACCATTTTTCCCTATAACAGCAACCGCTTCACCTTTATACAAAGTTAACGATATTCCTTCGATTATTGTTAAATCATTAAATGATTTAGATACATTATCTATTTTACAAATTATATTACTCAATGACTTCACCCGACCTTATCATTGATTATAACTTTACAATTAAACTATTATTTTTTTGTGTACTAAGTATGCAATAGGAACCAACAAGGTGGTTATATGGCCCTTCAATATCTTCTATTATTATTTTACAAAAACTACTTTCATATTGTACCACTCCCCTCTTCCAAAACATAACAATATTTCTCACAACAGCTTTACCATTAATAGTTACGTGACAACTTGGCATCATCAACCATTTTCCGTAAAATAGATCCTTATCACGTAAATCACATTCTTTAATGCTACTTAATTAATGTAATAAGTACAAAATCCCTCGAATATCATAGAATTGGTAGGGAAACAAGTTTTAGAAAATTAGCAAGTACACTATTTCCTTATCAAAATTAACTTATTGATAGGAGGAATGAACATTTGATTTATGCAAATCCTGGTTCGCCAGACTCAATTATTACATTTAAGAAGAAATATGATAACTTTATCGGTGGAGAGTGGGTCCCTTCTGTAAGTGGTGAATATTTCGATAATATGACGCCGATCACTGGACAAGCGTACTGTCAAGTTGCTAGATCTAATGGCGAAGATATTAACAGAGCTTTAGATGCCGCACATGCCGCAAAGCATACTTGGGGAAAAACGAGCGTCACTGAACGATCAAATCTATTAAATAAAATAGCTGATCGAATTGAAGAAAATATGGAGAAATTGGCAGTTGCAGAGTCATGGGAAAACGGGAAACCTGTTCGGGAAACATTAGCTGCTGATTTACCATTAGCGATCGATCATTTTAGATATTTTGCTGGCTGTATTCGTGCAGAAGAAGGAAGCTTAGCACAAATTGATCAAGACACTGTAGCATACCACTTCCCTGAACCAATTGGGGTTGTAGGTCAAATAATCCCTTGGAATTTCCCTCTATTAATGGCAACGTGGAAACTTGCACCAGCACTCGCTGCTGGAAATTGTGTCGTTCTAAAGCCAGCGGAGCAAACTCCAGCATCCATCATGGTACTTATGGAGTTAATTCAAGATCTACTACCTCCAGGTGTTGTGAATGTTGTTAATGGTTTCGGAGTTGAGGCTGGCAAGCCACTTGCAACTAGTGATCGAGTAGGAAAAGTAGCATTTACTGGAGAAACAACGACTGGACGGTTGATTATGCAATATGCGTCCCATAATATTATCCCTGTGACACTCGAATTAGGCGGTAAATCGCCAAATATTTTCTTTGAAGATGTGATGGCACAAGAGGATGACTTTTTAGATAAAGCAGCAGAAGGCTTTACAATGTTTGCTCTAAATCAAGGTGAAGTTTGTACTTGTCCATCAAGAGCTCTAATTCAAGAATCTATTTATGAACCTTTTATGGAGAAGGTCTTGTCACGAGTAGAAGCAATTAAACAAGGTAACCCTCTCGATATGAATACAATGATAGGTGCGCAAGCTTCATCAGAGCAGCTAGAAAAAATAATGTCATACATCGATATTGCTAACCAAGAAGGAGCAGAATTACTAGCTGGAGGGAAAAGAAATATACTTGAGGGTGAATTACAAGGAGGCTACTATATTGAGCCTACTGTTTTTAAAGGTACCAATAATATGCGCTTCTTCCAAGAAGAGATTTTCGGACCAGTTGTAGCGGTTACAACTTTTAAAGATAAAGAAGAAGCATTACAAATTGCCAATGATACGTTATACGGTTTAGGGGCAGGCGTATGGACGCGAGATATAAATACAGCTTATCGCTTTGGGCGTCAGATCGAAGCTGGTCGTGTATGGACAAACTGCTATCATGCATATCCTGCTCATGCAGCTTTTGGAGGATATAAAATGTCTGGTATTGGGCGTGAAAATCATAAAATGATGCTTTCTCATTACCAGCAAACGAAAAACTTACTAGTAAGTTATAGTCCAAAGGCGTTAGGGTTCTACTAATGCTTGAAAAGGTGATAGCTACTGAAACTGCGCTAAATCTTATAGCAAAGCTAACAGCGAAACATGGACCTCTTATGTTCCATCAATCAGGTGGCTGTTGTGATGGTAGTTCACCAATGTGTTATGCAAGAGATGAGTTTTTAATCGGTCAATCGGATGTATATTTAGGAGATATTGGAGAAACTCCTTTTTATATGAACAAACAGCAATATGAATATTGGAAGCATACTCAATTAATTATTGATGTTGTCGAAGGTCGAGGAGGCATGTTTTCTCTAGAAGGCCCAGAAGGAGTAAGATTTCTTACAAGGTCAAGATTGTTTCCAAACAATGAAAATCAAATATAAAAACCATATTCAGCTGATACCTTGTCAGCTGTTTTTTTGTTATTTGTGTTTATCGTAGCCATCCATCAACATTAACGTTTCCTCGTAACATACTCCTACTTGCTCATCATTAGAAATCTGTTAAACTATTATTTCTTAATAATATTATTTTATTTGTAGTTGTGTGTGCATGATATGTAGCATACTAAGTAAGACCCGGTACAAATACACCTTCGGGGCATTTTGTCTTCTTTTATACGGTGACATTTTCATAACACTAAGTTTTGCTGTGGTTTATTAATGAACATTAGAACGGGATGAAAAAAGCCTTATAGATTAATGATCTCCCAATGTTTATTGTATGACGTACTAAGAAATAAACACGATACAGTTACAGCTTCGCGGCATTTTTTCTTCTTTTATACGATGACATTTTTATTACACTAAGTTTTGCTGTGGTTTATTAATGAACAGTAGAACAAGATGAAAAAAGCCTTATTTTTTTTGAACTTTTTCTTGCAATCGAGCCAATAAATAGAGAGAGAGAAAAAAGGAGGCTCTAATATGACTGATGAAGAATTACATAGCTGGTTAAAGGAGTTGACAACTGGAAGCGAAAAAGCTTTCGAAATTGTCTATGAAGAAATACACCATCATGTCTATCGAACTATTTATTTTTTAGTGAATAACAAACAAGATGCGAATGATGTAGCAAACGAAGTGTATATTCAATTGATTAAATCCATTCCAAAGTACGATATGAACAAACCTTTCTATTCGTGGCTAAATGGTCTAATCGTTAAACAAACAGCTAATTGGAATAGAAAGCTTTGGAGGAAATTTAATCTTGATAAGAAAAATCAGTTATTTTCAATCGAAGAACGTCCTAGATCAACAGAAGAAACAATGATAACAAATGAAATGAATAGCCAATTATTACAGCATGTTAATAGGCTGCCATATAAATTAAAGGTAGTCATTGTACTTAGATACTTTCATGACAACAGTTTTGAAGAAATTGCAAACACATTAAATATTCCGATTGGAACAGCAAAATCAAGGCATCATCATGCATTAAAAAATCTTCGAAATAAGAAATTGCCAACTGAAAGTGAGGCGTCATTACATGTTCATTGAGAAGGAATTGAAAAGTGAATTCGAGAAAACAGCAAGTAGTATAAAAGAGCCGGAAAGCATAAAAAACAATGCACAACTTGTTTTTAAACATTACCATACCAATAAGAAAGGAATCCGAAATCAAAGGTTTAGCAAGATTGCTATCGCTATGGCGTGTCTATTGTTATTCTCTGGTTTTGCTTTCGCAGCCAATATTATTTACGAATTAACATTTGATAGCTTTGAATTTAACATTTCAGATGACACAATCATTGACATCCCTAGCTTGCAAGAAAAAGAACACATACAAAACACGGTTGAAGATATTCGTAAATCATTGAAGCCTGGGGAATCTGCAATTATGTACAGCTCTGCGTTGGATAATGGTCAGAACGTTTCATTTTCTTTAGCGACCATCAACAATCCTGAGGAAATAAGTATGGAAGATTGGCAAAATCATATGGATGATTACTTTTCACAATACAAAATACCTCAAGCATTATATAACGGAATGACGCTTAAAGCGGCGCATTACCAAACGGTAGTTGGTGGCGTTGAGCCTGAGATGGCTGAAAAATATTACGATACACTAAAGACTAGATCAACTAAGACTACAGAAAAAATCACATGGGATAATCTAGGGTCTTTTTCTAAAGAACCAAATAACTTATGGAACTTACCAAATTTGATTTATAGAACAAATACAAATGACGAAATTCTTATATCATATCACCTTCTTACAGATGATGTAGTTTCAATGACATCGTATATGGGAGAGGATTTTAAGCAATTTACGGTAGACGGATATGATGCATTTTACGTTGAATCAAATGAAAGTTTATATACGACTAATAAAGAAAAAATACTAAGTTGGTTTGAAAACAGGAATGGCCAGTTTATTTTATACAACATAACCACTGAATCAGATAATATTACTCAAGAAGATCTAATAGCTATTGCAAATAATATGGAAATAGCAAAATAGAAAACAATCAGTTTTTCAGTATGTAAAACGAGTTCTATGCTGTAAAGTTAGCTCCTATGATAACCAAAATAGCTAGTCACCTATAAGAATAAATTTATAGGTGACCGCTATGTTCTCATACTATCATTTAGTTTTATCACTACTTTTAAATGGCTTGGCAAAAAGAATCGTGTAGTTGTCTTTACTTTAGACCCATTGATTAAACTACCTCTAAATCACAATGGAGGCTTTATGAACACAATAACACAATAAAAGGTTTTAGATGTAATTAAAATCGACTTTAATCTTATACAATTTTATGCCATCATTTCAAGCTTTCAAAAAGGTAATAATGTAGATACTCCCCAAAATGAAGAATCTGGTGGAAGTAATGGGATTTTCTGTTTTACTAAACTCCTTTTAACATTTCTTCACAATATCTTGCATTCTTCCGCAATCTAGCTCTTCCAATTTACTCCTTTATTTTTAAAGTTTATAACTTTTATCATACTGCCCATCCACATTAGAATTTTCAAAAATTAATTTTTCGTGATTGTTACAAATTTTTCTTCTCAATAAAATAAATAATCTTGGAGCAGTCGTTGTTCATTTCTTTATTCGTTTAAGGTACTTTTTCGCAAACTTTGTTGCCCTTGGGACTAATTTAGAACAGCAACAAATGACCTTACTTAACAAGAGAAAAGATGCCAAAACTGCTTGGTTTTAAGTATTTATTTCATAGAACAAAAAGCAATAATCAATGCGATAACTGCTTTTGTTAACAAACATTTATCTTATAAAAACTCAATTTCTTTGTTCATAACAATCCCCATTAAAACAAGTTCCATAATTCTATCTTCAAACTCCTTATCCCATTTTTCTAGTAAGTAATTTAACTATTTTTTATATGTTACATTATTGTAAAAATTTTTTAAATTGTTCTTAAACCATTTACAAACTAATATACATGATTTAGTATATAAAACGAAATGATTACGATTTACCTTTTTTAAACGCTTTAATTACACAAATTTATTAAGTTAGGAGCTAACAACATGAAAATCAACAAATCTTTTTATACTTTAGTTTTTGCTATGAGTCTTATTCTTGCAGGCTGCGGAAACTCTGAAACTGTTAAAACAGGAATATCTGAAAATGAAAAGATAACAATTTATACTACGATTTATCCACTTGAAGATTTTGCGAAAAAAATTGGCGAAGACTATGTTGATGTGAAAAGTATTTACCCTCCAAATGTAGATGCCCATTCTTTTGAGCCGTCTGCAAAAGACATGGTTGCTCTAGCGAAATCTGATTTGTTTATTTACAGTGGAGTTGGTATTGATGCGTTTGCAGAAAATGCTATTAAGTCCTTGAAAAATGAAAGTGTTACTATTTTAGAAGCAGGAGAAGGCATTGAACTATTAGAATCCTCTCAAAACGAGGAACATCTTCACGAAGAGGTAGATGCTGACGCTGAAGAACACGGTCATGAAGAGCAAAATACTGACGCTGAAGAACACGGTCATGAAGAGCAAGATGCTGACGCTGAAGAACACGGTCATGAAGAGCAAAATACTAACGCTGAAGAACACGGTCATGAAGATGAAAGCATTGAAGTGGATGAAGACGATCATAACCACGGTGATTATGATCCTCACATCTGGTTGGATCCTCTCCGTGCAATCGAACTCGCCGAAAATATCAAAAATAAGTTGAGTGAATTAAAGCCAGAACATGCTTCAATATTTGAAAGCAATTATATTCAATTAAAAGAGAACTTAGAAAAACTTGACGAAGAATTTAAAAGTACAATTGAAAGCTCCAAGACGGATATTATTTTAGTATCTCATGCAGCTTATGGATATTGGGAAGCACGTTATGGTATTGAACAGATCGCTATTACTGGTTTATCTCCTACACAGGAACCTTCATTAAAACAGTTACAAAATATTATTGAAGAATCAAAAGAACATGATCTTCATTATGTTATTTTCGAACAAAGTGTTACACCAAAAGTAGTAAAAACGATCCAGAAGGAATTGGGAGCGGAATCTCTAACTCTCCATAATCTTGAGTCCTTGACAGAAGAAAATATTAAGCAAGGGGATGACTATTTCAGCATCATGAGAATGAATTTACATACCATAAAGACAGCTTTAAATGATTAATCGTTTTTTAAACAAAACTCAACTTAAGAATGTATACTAACTATCGACCTCAAGACGAGGAATATATTATTATACAGAACATTTTTAAAATTTAAAATTATAAGATTTATTATTTATCCCCTATTAATATCTAATTAATAGGGGAATTATAACAGGCTATTAAAAGGAGGTTAACATGAATAAGATTATACGAGGTAGTATTATAGATATTACAGGTTTAGCGATTATTGCTTTAACTCTTCTTCTTTTGTCGTTTAGTACAAGCTTTAGTGGTATCTTTACTTTTCCTCCTTCTTTACTGAATTTGAATACTATTTTTCTAAGTATATTAATAGAAGCTCTTCCTTTTGTTTTGATAGGAGTATTAATTGCTGGAATGATTCAAATTTTCGTAACCGAAGAACATATAGAAAGGTGGATTCCCAAAAATAAAGTAATGGCGGTCATTATGAGTTGCACTGTTGGAGCGCTTTTTCCTGCTTGTGAATGTGGCATCGTTCCAATTGTTCGTAGACTTATTTCTAAGGGTGTGCCGATTTATGCAGCCATTGGTTTTATGTTAACGGGTCCCCTAATCAACCCAATTGTCATTGCGTCTACATATATGGCATTTGGCAACAGTTTTAAAATTGCTGGACTACGAATGGGTTTAGGTTTCTTAATTGCTATTCTGATTGCATTGACAATAAGCGTCGTTCTTAAAGGTAACCCATTAAAAGCGCCAATTAGTATACAAGCTACACATTCACACGCACATTCAGCTAACAAATCTTTTACGAATAGATTTTGGTCTATGTTAATTCATGCTATTGATGAGTTTTTTGATATGGCAAAATTTCTAATTATTGGTGCTTTTTTAGCAGCGTTTGTACAAACCTATTTACCGGCAAAGGCGTTATTGGAGACAGGTAGCGGTCCCGTTTCTTCTTTACTCGTTATGATGGGATTAGCATTTGTTTTATCCTTATGTTCTGAAGCGGATGCCTTTATCGGTGCGTCCTTTAGTAGTATTTTCCCTACTTCTTCGATTTTAGGTTTCTTAATATTCGGACCAATGATCGACTTAAAAAATACGTTAATGTTGCTAAGTGTATTCCGGTATAAGTTTGTTATCGGCTTGCTTGCTTTGATTTCATCTACAGTATTCATCGTAATCATGATGCTGCAAACTTTTATCTAAGGAGGAAGAACCGTGAAAATTTCTTATCAGCAAGCTTTTAGAGCATTGATACTATTAACATTTTCAGCAATGATCTTAAAGATGCATTCTACTGGAGACATTACCAAATTTATCAACCCTAAATATGTCGGTTTAAGTCAGTCTGCTTCAGTCATTTTTTTATTTTTGTTTTTTATCCAAATAACAAGAATCTGGCGTGTTAAAGATATTAGCCACGAGCATTGCTCCCATGAAGACAATAACTGTGGACATGACCATGGCAATTCAGCTTTTAATGTTAAGAAGTTCATATCCTATATGATTATTATTTTTCCTTTATTAACTGGGTTTTTTCTGCCTCCGAAAGTTCTCGATTCTTCTATTGCTGCTAAAAAAGGAGGTATGGCGGTTTTATCCAGCCAGAAATCTTCCCAGAAAGATACAAATAATACACCAGCAAATGATACGAATGACGATAATACACAAAGTGATACATCGATTAATGATAATACACAAAGTGATGCTTCGATTGATGATAACCTTGTCAATCCTAATATTACGGAAAGCCAGAAAGAGATTTCAAAGGAAGAATTTACTCAGCTTATTCAAATGCTAGAGACGATGCCTATAATTGAAATGAATGACTTTGTTTTTAATGCCTACTATGAGGAAATTAGTAAAGATGTAAGTAAATTCAAAGGGAGAAATATTGAATTAAAGGGATTTGTTTACAAGGAGGATGGATTTGAAGAAAATCAGCTTGTTATTTCGAGGTTTCTAATTACTCATTGTGTAGCAGATGCCAGCATCATCGGATTCCTCTCAGAATTCAATGAAGCCTCTAGTATTGAACAGGATACATGGATCGAGGCCAAAGGAGTTTTGGATGTTACGAACTATAACGGAATGGAACTTCCTTACATCAAAATTACTGAATGGAAAACAATAAATGCCCTTAAGGAACCTTATCTTTATCCTATAAATGTAAAAATATTATAATAAAGAAGGAGCGCCCTGGTAACATTATAGCTCTCCCCTTTTGTTAGATGCCCTTTAGTCATGAATTGATTATATTATAACGATCTGCATTCACTTCTCATAGTGTGTCGTATCACCATGCAATAGTATCTCATTATTATGATCACCTATTTCCACAGTAGATAAACTTGCACCATGTATAAATGGACCTTTCCATAGTTCTTCAAGAGGTCTATTTTCAAAATAAGCCATCATCGTTTTAAGTACAATGGCATGGGTAACAAGCAATACATCTTTTCCTTGATTCACATTAATAACATATTTAAGCATATCGAGGCTGCGTTTTTGAACGTCAAAAAAGTTTTCACCAGATTTGCTTTCATAGAGCTGTGGTTTTGACCAAAACAGCGCACTTTCCTTCGGATATTTTTCTCTTACTTCATCGGTCGTTAACCCTTCCCATTCGCCCATTGCCATTTCATACAAACGGGCATCTGTATGCATAGGGATATCTCGTTTTCCAATGATTTGTTTACTAGTTTCTAACGTGCGACCACTTGGGCTAGAATATACAGCATCTATATTTACACTTTCTAGCCTACTCCCAAGGCTTCGAGCCTGTGTGACCCCATATGCTGTAAGGGGTGTATCTTTCCTACCCTGCATCCTTTTTATAACATTCCATTCAGTTTGACCGTGTCTCGTTATATACAAGCGTGTTACATTGTTCTTTGGTTGTTGTTTACTCATATTCATTAAAACACCTCTGCCATTTCTTTATTTACATTTTGTTAGTAGAGAGTTAATTACCATCAATGTAGATTCCATGATTCAATTAGATATTTAGAATTATCCCATTTGATATATGGGTTTTATTTTTAAAAGGCTGTTTCCACATTGAATGTTGTATTTTGATTTACACATACACAACTATCCTTTGTGGCATCCTTTCATCTGAAAAAAGGTGTTAAACATATTAAACCCTTCTTACTTTGCTAATTTGGTGACAATAGCAGTAAGAGCCTTCTGAAATGAGTATATTTAGCTATAAAATCAATATTCTTCGTTCTATTATTCTATCATTATTAAAAATAGCTTGCGACCCGACTAACATATAATGGTGATTCAAAACTTAGAGAAAAATTTTAAGAAGTATACTAATTTCCATTATGTTACACAATAAACATAACATGTAAATGAGGTGTTTTTATGCCAAAAGTTATTTCGATAAGTAAGTACATCCCTCCTTTTCAAATTAATCAATTAGCAACTAAAGAAATTGCACAAGAGCTCTTTAAAGACAAAATAACTAACCTTGATCGGTATCTTCGTGTATTTGAAAATACTGAAATTGAGAAACGTCATTTTACTAAAAATGTTGATTGGTACAAGCAGGAGCATACGTTTGAAGAAAAAAATAATATTTATATTGAAAGTTCAGTACAATACGGATCAGAAGCAATTAAGAAATGTTTACACAACGATGTATATTTGAACGAACAGATACACTTTGAAGAGATTGATGCCATCTTTTTCATATCAAGTACAGGAATTGCCACACCAACGATAGAAGCAAAAATTATGAATATCCTTCCTTTTGCTAATCATACGAAGCGTATTCCTATATGGGGATTAGGATGTGCTGGTGGTGTAGCTGGCTTATCCCGTGCATTTGACTATTGTAAAGCTTACCCTCACTCAAAGGTCATCGTCTTATCAATAGAATTATGTAGTTTAACATTTCAAAAAAACGATGCTTCAAAAAGTAACATAGTCGGAATGTCATTATTTGCTGATGGTGTTGCTGCCTTATGTGTTGTAGGGGATGAAGTAAATGCTGATCAATTATCAACGCTGAATACTCTCCCTCATATTTCATGCACTCAGTCAGTGTTTATGAAAAATTCCGAAGACATTATGGGGTGGGATGTAACTAATGACGGCCTTTCAGTAATCTTCTCAAGGCATATTCCTACATTAGTAAACTCTTGGCTGTCACCTGTCGTCCATTCTTTTTTAGAACAACATGACTTAAACATTGATGATATTAATCATTTTATTGCTCATCCAGGAGGAAAAAAAGTCATTGAAGCTTATAAGAGTTGTTTACATATGAGTGATGACTTATTACAACCATCGTTAACAGTTCTTCAACAATATGGCAATATGTCTTCCCCAACTGTTTTGTATGTACTTGATTTAGTTATGCGACAGCATGTAAAGCAAGGATCAATAGGCTTAGCCATTGCATTGGGACCAGGATTTTCAGCCGAATTAGCGCTGTTAACATGGAAATAACATTAATGGAGGTGTAAGTATGATTTTTACTATTTTTTTAACTGTTATCATTATTCAACGTCTGTCTGAAATTGCTATTGCAAAATCTAATGAGAAATGGATGCTTACTCAAGGTGGAATAGTCATTCAACAAGATCGTTATCCACTCATCGTGTTACTACATAGTTGCTTCTTCTTATCATTAGTTGTAGAAGTTAATTTTTTTGGAAAAACGTTATCTATAGCTTGGCCATTATTGCTAAGCTTGTTTTTTCTTACTCAAGTTATTCGAGTTTGGGCACTACATTCATTAGGAAAACATTGGAACACGAAGATTATCATTTTACCGAATGTAGAATATGTAACAAAAGGACCCTATAAATATGTTCAGCATCCAAATTATGCAGTAGTAATTATCGAGTTCATTCTTATTCCTATTATGTTTGAAGCTTATTTGACTGCCCTTGTTTTTACTGTATTAAATGCAGTGGTTCTAAAACATCGCATTAAGCTTGAGGAGAATATGCTAGCAAAATATATGATTAGCAATGAGTTAAATGATAAACCAAGGTTCATTCCATTGCTGAAGAATTAGCGAAGTTAATCCAAGCTCAAAATAAGATAACACCCAAGTTAAGGGTGTTATCCTCCAAGGAAAATGGCACCATAGCCAAGTGCTGCAACAATCACATAAGCTGGATGAACTTTCCATTTTTCCAATAGCAAATAGCTAAGAATTATTAAGATACCTGTTTGTAGCGTACCTGAGCCTTCATACGAATTAACAAAAAAGCGCATAGCCATTAACCCTAGTAACACAGCAATCGTAGGCCTTATAAAAGCAGTCATACGCTTCACTTTTGGCGAGTCTTTAAATTTATATAAAATACTTAATAACGTAACCATTAAGATAAGTGAAGGTGCGACAGTTGCAAAAATCGCGGTGACTGCACCAAGGACACCACCTTGTTGGTACCCTATGTATCCGGCCATTTTTGTTGCAATTGGGCCTGGCAATGCATTTCCAATTGCTATAACTTCACTAAATTCATTAACAGTCAACCAATGATAACGGTGTACAACCTCATTTTCAACTAACGGAATTGAAGCAGGTCCACCACCGTACCCAAGTATTCCTGGTATAAAGAAAGCAAGGAATATTTGCCAATATATCATTTGGAAGTCCCTCCTATTTTATCTTTTTTCATGAGAGCTACCAATAATAAAATGGCAATAATGACTCCAGGGTGTACATTCAATACTTCTAATAACAATAAACTAACAAGCGCTAAAAAAATTGTCTTTGACCAGCCCAGTCCTTTTTGAGCGTTATTTAAAAACTGCCATGTTAATACAGCTAGCATTACCCCAACCACTGGAATTACCGCTTTTGTCATCCCAATAACCCACGGTTGGTCTTTGACAGATGTTAATGATGTTAACAACAGAACCATCAGCAAAATTGTTGGAACAATTGTCGCGAGTACTGCATTGATCATCCCTAATATACCAGCAACACGATAACCAATATATCCAGCCATCTTTGTTGCAATGGGGCCAGGTAACGCGTTACCTAATGCTAGCACATCTGCAAACTCATCATCATTCATCCATTTATATTTTTCCACAACTTCCTTATGTACTAATGGAATACTGGACGGGCCACCACCATAACCTAGCATACCCACTCTAAAAAATGCTAAAAAAAGGTGTATTTGCTTCATCTTCATCATTTCCTTCTAGTCAAGCTTTAAGTACAAGTTACTTTAAACCATAATCTATTTCATTGGATTTCTAATATGCCGCAATAGTACCATCTGTACGTGACTCTGTACCACCAGAGAGCACACCTGTTTGCTTGTCACGACAAATAATTTGACCACGACCAAACTCTCCACGATCTGTTGCAATTTCAATCTCATGACCTTTTCGAGCTAGTTGTTGAGCTATATGATTCGGGAAGTTATGCTCTACTCTAACTTTTTTACCATCAATCCACTGCCACCTAGGGGCATCAAGTGCTGCTTGTGGATTTAAATGAAAGTCAATCATATTCATTACGACTTGTAAATGACCTTGGGGCTGCATATACCCTCCCATTACACCAAATGGTCCAACCGCCTCATTATCTTTCGTTAAAAACCCTGGAATAATTGTGTGGTAAGTTCTTTTACCAGGTTGTAGTGCATTTTCGTGCGATTCGTCGAGCGAGAACTCTTGTCCACGATTTTGCAGAGCAATACCAGTGCCTGGAACAACTAAACCTGATCCAAATCCCATGTAATTACTTTGGATGAATGAAACCATATTTCCTTCTTCATCAGCTGTAGCTAAATAAACTGTACCTCCCTTTGGTGGTTTACCAGCTTCTGGTAATATAGCTTGATCAGTTATTTCGTTTCGTCTAACTTGTCCATATTCATCAGACAGTAGTTCGTTAACTGAAGTAGACATATGGTCTGGATCAGTTATATATGCTTTACCATCAGTAAATGCCAGTTTCATTGCTTCAATTTGCTTATGATATGTATTAACATCGTCTTTACTTGAGAAATTAAATCCTTTAAGTGTGTTAAGTGCCATTAAAGCAATAAGGCCTTGTCCGTTAGGAGGGATCTCCCATACATCATAACCACGATAATTAACTGAAATAGGTTTTACCCATTCAGGTTTATATGATGCAAGATCTTCCAATGCTAAAAAGCCATCATATTGTTTTGAGAAAGCTGCGATTTTTTCTGCAAGCTCCCCTCGATAAAAGCTCTCTCCATTTGTTTCAGCAATTAAACGTAAAGTTTCCGCATGTCCTTGAGAACGCCAAAGCTCCCCAATTTCAGGTGCCCTTCCTTCAGGAGCAAACGTTTCAAACCAATGAGTAAATTCTTTATCAGTAAATATTTTTTTGAATATTTTATAAGCTGAATTCCAATACTTACCTAATATAGGTGATATCGGATAACCCTTTTCAGCATATTCGATTGCCGGCGCTAAGACATCAGTCAATGGTAGTTTACCGAATTTTTTTGATAGCTCTGCCCATGCACTCGGTGCACCAGGTACGGTAACCGGTAACCAACCGAATTTAGGCATTTTCTCATAACCCTTCGATTTAACCGCATCAATTGAAATATTTTTAGGAGCTGGACCACTTGCATTTAGACCATGCAGTTCTCCTTTCGTCCAAACTAATGCAAAAGCATCGCCACCAATACCATTAGAAGTTGGTTCTACAACAGTTAAACATGCTGCTGTTGCTATAGCTGCATCAATGGCATTTCCACCTTTTTTCAAAATATCTAAGCCAGCTTGAGCTGCTAAAGGTTGTGATGTGGCTACCATACCTTTGCTAGCAAAGGTTGTCATTCGTTGTGAAGAATAAGGATAATTTAAGAAATCTATACTCATCTGTTTTTACACCCCATTAACTTTCAATTGTTAACATAAAAAATATTCTAATTGTAGATTATAAATTAATCACTCAGAAAAATCTATTATTTAATAAGAATTCCCTACATGTTGTACTAAATATGATCGTTAGACATTTAAAAATTTCACACTTAAGTAAATATATAGAATATTATCCACTAATTTCATGAATTAAACTATCACAACGATGATACCCTTTAAATACGTAATTTACTATATCAATAAAGCATATAAGTTATCAACAGGAACAAAAAAAGACAGTCTCGCTATGCAATCGAAGACTGACTTTTTCTATTAAACATAAATGTTATTATCGCCATAGCTAATAGTATGGACAATTTGAAATAATAATTTGGAACAAGAAGTCCAATTACAAACAGAGTTAAAATAGTTGATAGCTCTACCAATTTGTTTTTTATCGATTTGTTTTCGATTATAAAATTAGCTAACATGTCACAGCACACCCAAACAACAATACCTACATAAATTGTTGTTTGATGTTCTAACACATCTTCAAGACTAAAAATAAATGCTGTAAAAAATGTTACTAGCCCAACCATCTTAATAAGTAAAAATCCAACCTTTTTCATGATGGCCTCCATTATTTTAGAGTTTGTCCTAGTTTCATTAAGGCTGTTTTCGCAATCATTGTTGATATCTGCATTAAACAATAAACAGGTATAAAACGAAATTTTCGTGGCTTCTTTCCCTCGATAAAAACGATGACAATCGACAAAGGCCTCGTTTTGCTGTTGTAGGTTCATACAATGAAGTGTGCGAAAAAGAGCCTTCATAAAAAACATTAACTATGTTAACATATTTTTCATCCATAATCAATGTCAAAATGATGAAGCTATGATGCAGTCGTTGAAGGATAGTAAACTTGTTAAAACAAACTGTATATCTAAAAATTAGTGAAGTGACTGCTACACCTGATAGAATAGTCCCATCAAGAAAGATGGGACCTTGAGTTGGAAATAAATTTTGAATTAGCTACTTCTCTTACTCGGTAAAAACTCATCTCCACTTTTATTTTGTAAGCTTTTTATCGTTCGTATCACAACATCAAGCTTAACTTCAATACGATGTAACAAATAAAATGATATGACAATGGGAAAGCCAACTTCACTAACGTAAGAGAGCCATTGATCCATTCCAATTCCCCCCTTCATGTACAAAAGTTAGCATAATAAATGATCAATAGACCGCCATACAACATGAACACTCTATGTGATTGATAACTTTACTTAAACGTATTAATGATGAGGGCGACCTTAATAATACACTCAACTTAAGTCAGGTTTTACAATATTTCAATGTCTGTTACATTTCGTTCAACAACACGTGCACCTTTTTCACTTGTAAATTCTCCACCAGATGAAGTGAATACGTTTGATGAAAGGATTGTATCCATGACTGAAGATACATGCGTTGAATCAACTGGTTCTGTTGGATATTCAATAGAGATTGTACTTACTTTCCCTTCTTCATTCCCAAACTTCAGCTCTAAAGTTTTTGCCAAAACTTACACCTCCTCATTACAATATGCATGGTTAATAATGCTCAATTATCACCGTCTACTTTACTAAATTAAAGTTAATATTATTGAACAAGTTGTTGAGAGTCGTTTCTTTCAACACGATGCACTTCATTTTCCTGTAGACTAATAATCGCTTCAGCAGCAGTATAGAGTTCATCTGTTGTTGCTTGTGTTTTAACATTGTTGTAGTTTTTATTACGAAATATTTGCTTTCCTTCCTCATCAATGCCTAAATCGTAAATAATCCGTAATTGAGAGTCAGTTATAATCGCTTGAGCCAAGATTCTCACCTCCTTTCGCTATATTAATAGCGAAAACAAGGTAAAAAGTAGCGTTCAGACACAAAAAACTACTCAATTTGATGAGTAGCTTTCCTGAAAAAATATACAGCTTATACTTTAAATTGGTTAATGGACTCCTGAAGTTCCATCGCTAAATGGCTTAAAGCCTCTGCAGACGATGCCACCTCCTCCATCGTAGCATTTTGCTCTTCAGCAGCCGCTGCAACATGTTGTGTACTTGCAGCTGCTTGTTCTGCGATCGATGAAGTATGTTCAACTACAGATATAATACTTTGAGCATTGGTGTTCACTTGTTCAACGACAGTAGATACTTCTAATGATTGAGTTGCAATGCCCTTAATACTAGATTCAATCTCACTAAACGCTTGTCCAGTTTGGTTGACGAGGTGTATCCCATCTCGAACAGCAGTTGTTCCAGCATTCATTGCTGTAATTGCTTTCGTAGATTCAACTTGCACTTCATTTATAATGTGATGTATCTTGTTTGCAGCACGGCTAGACTCCTCCGCGAGTTTACGAACTTCATCAGCAACTACTGCAAAACCACGCCCGTGCTCTCCAGCTCGAGCAGCCTCTATAGCCGCATTTAATGACAATAGATTAGTTTGATCAGCAATATCAGTTATTAATGAGACAATTTGTCCAATTTGGTTAGATTTTTCCCCAAATGCATCAATGACAATTGAAGTTGCTTCTACTTTATCGTGAACGAGATTCATCTGTTCAACTGTTTGAGTAACGACTGCTGATCCTGATGTAGCTTTTTTCTTCGCTATTTCAGAAGCTTGTGCAACTGATTGAATTGAAGCAGTCACCTCTGTCATTCCTTTAGAAATCTCATTTATCGCAGTTGAAGATTCTTTTGCACCAGTCATTTGCTGCTCTGCACCGCTCGTAATTTCTTGAATATCGTTAGAAATTTGTTCACTAGCTCTACTAGTTTGTTCAGCACTTGCAGTAAGTTGTTGAGAGGATGCAGCAACCTGCTCAACGTTCTTTATCACACTGCGGACTAGATTTGCAACGTTCTTACCCATTACATTAAATGCAGTGCCTAACTTACCAATTTCATCTTTATTTTTCACTTGTAAAGGATCAATTGAGAAATCTCCTTTTGCAAGACTGTCTAGTCCATACAATACGTGTAATAATGGTTTTTTTATACTTCTTCTTAAGACAAGTAACAATACAACTGTAATTACGATAATTGCTATCGATACAGCAATTGCCAATAATCTCATTTGTTCAAAAACAACTGTACTTTCCTCACTTGCTTTTATCGCTTCATTTTTGTTAATGGCTAATAATTTATCAACATAGACGTTTGTATTATCAAAAATTTTACTAGCAGTGTTTACCATTTCATTTATTTCATCGATATCCTGGTTGTCTCCCATCTCGTCAATTCTATCAATGAAGTCATAATGAAAGTTGATATACTTTTCCCACAATGACACAAATTCACTAAACAATCTATTTTCTTCAATTAATAGGCCTTTATTTTCATATAACTCAATTTCTTCCTCTATTTTCTCAATCGTATAATCCATTTTATTTTTTATGTTATTTTCTTGTTTATTTATATATGTAAGTTCTAATCTGAATAAATGCTCCTTCATATAATTCAATTTATTAATTGATTCCACACTAGGCAACCACTTTGTCGTGATTTTTTCTGTTTTTTCGTTCATTTGTTGTTGTTGATAAATACCTAGACCGCTAACAAAGAACATTCCTACTATTATAACTGCAAATGATAATGTGAGCTTTTTCCCAACTGAATTCATGATAGCACCCCACGCAACTGTAATGTAATATCTACCTTTAATAATAAAGAATTCCAGTTAGGTTTGTCTATAAAATTTAGGTATCTTACTATTTTCTACTATTTTTCCTATTAATTGTTGTTTATCTTACTAGGAGCTAAAAATGAAAAAATTATCGTTTCTAGCGTTCCTACCCTAGCATCTTTTTATGAAAGGCTCTTTTCGTAAACATTTTTGCTATTGATATCAATTTAATACTATAAAAAGTGGTTTTTATATTGTTAATCATCATTGTACAGAAGAAAAGATGCCACGAACTCTAGTTGTGTTCGTGTTTAACTCTTATTACGAAAAAGCAACAATTAATGCGAAAACAGCCTTATGAAAAGACGCTAAAAATCTTATATAACATAAGCAACTTCTCAATTAAGTTAAGTAGAGTTGACAATAAAATAAGGCTTACTCATTCTTTTAAAGAACAAGTAAGCCCACTACTTCAGCTAATTATTTTTTATTTGTAAAAGTTCTCATACAATGACCGTACTGCTCTGTCGACAGCTGATGCTTTAACTCCAAACATCATACTCACTTCAGAAGACCCTTGGTTGATCATTTCAATATTCACTTCAGCTTTTGCAAATGCTTCAGTAGCTTTTGACGCTATTCCTATACTATGATTCATTCCTTCACCAACGACCATAATCATGGCTAAATTTCTCTCAATAGATATATCGTCTACGTGCAATTCTGTTTGAATTCTGTCTAGCAACTTATCTTCTTTTAATCCATCTAGCTGATGCTCGCGCAAAATGATTGACATATTATCAATTCCCGAAGGAGTATGTTCATACGACACACCTTCATCTTCTAGGATTTGCAACAGCCTTCTACCAAAACCTATCTCTCTATTCATTAAGAATTTACTCACATAAATACTACAAAACCCTGTATCACTTGCAATCCCAACAACTGGATTTTCACCAATTTCTCTTTCAGATAAAATGAGTGTGCCTTCTGCTTCAGGGTTATTCGTATTCTTTACACAAACTGGTATTTTAGCCTTAAATACTGGCTGTAATGCCTCATCATGAAAAACCGAAAACCCTGCATAAGATAGTTCACGCATTTCACGGTATGATAATTCTTTTATGTCTTTCGGCTGATTAACAATATTTGGATTAACACAATATATAGAATCAACATCAGTAAAGTTTTCATAAAGGTCTGCATGGACGCCAGCTGCAACAATAGCCCCAGTTATATCTGATCCACCTCTTGAGAAAGTAACTAATTGCCCTTTAGGAGAGTAACCAAAAAAACCTGGAATGATTAAAAATCCACTTCTGTTCCTAAGTTTGTACAGATGATCGTAGGATTCACGTAAAATATTTGCGTTACCAGGCTCCTCACTTACAAAAATTCCTGCTTCTTTCGGATTAACATAATGTGCCTCAAAACCTATGTGATTCAAATAAAATGCCATCAGTTTTGCGTTATTGTCTTCGCCACTTGCTTTTATTCTATCTAAAAATTGCTCATCATCATCTTGATAAGATTCAATTACGTCCTTAATACTTTTTTCAATTTCTGAAACGATATTACTTGATAACTCTAGACCTGCAGCTATCTCAGCATATCTTTGTAAAATTGCAGCTTGAGCCTTTGCATACGTGTCTCTTTCGATAACTTTTTCTGCTAGTGTAATTAGCATATCAGTCATTTTAGTATCTTCTTTATGCCTCTTGCCAGGAGCAGAAACTACGACAAATTTTCTCTGTAAGTCTGCTGTTATTATTGAAGCTACCTTTCTAAATTGCTCAGCACTCGCAACTGAACTACCACCAAATTTTGCCACTTTCATCTTCATTAACACCTTTCCGTCAAGTTAATCATTGCATTAACGCATTAATTTGTTTAAATTTTTATAATATTTTATACTACCACATTTTCAACCTTTTTTGTCAGTATAAAAAATTCCAAATTGTTTAACTACACTTTTTTTTCATTTATTATGCCTTTATTAATGGTTTTTTTCGCATTAATTGCCCGATTTTCATTATTAGATATAATCACGTTTTCTATTATAAAATTATTGAGGTCTTATAGTAAAAATAGGAATATAGTTTACGAAAAAAACTTATCTAAATATGTATAGTGTTTCATTTTCTAACTACTCTATTACACTAATAAACAGAAATCAATTTCAATCATGTAGCGTCTAGTTTTTCTAGGGAAGAAATGAATTTACAGAAAAAAATAAGCTATAACACATTTATCACATATTGTTTTGTTAACATCTAATCAAGGTGGTAAACACCACACATTTTTTTAGCTTTAAGAACAATGATGAGCATTTAGCAGCACAAATCAATGATTCATTCTTAAAAAATATGTATATTAACATATCATACTTAACAATTTGGAGGAAATTTTAATGAAAAAACTTAGAGCCTTAACATTAGCGGGTGCAATTACATTGAGCGGACTAACTACAAACAATGTACTTGCAAACAGTGAAGAACATACTGACACATCGAAAGTTATTTACTCTGAAACAACAAATAATGAGACACAACATGAAGATGGAAAAAAACAGTCAAATGCAAATTTGTCAACGGTAGATATTGACGCTAATCATATACCTCTTGAAACAATGAAAGAAATAATGAATACAGTGGACGAAGAAAACGAAAGTTCAATGCATGAAGCAATACAAGATTTAGGGATCTCTATTCTTATAGATAACGGGGTTTTCAAATCACCTGACGATCGCCATCTCTATGAACTTAGTCAAAGCGAATTATTCACATTATTAGAATCCGTATATTTGCAGAAAGAGGTATCAATATGAGTAAAAATAAAAAAATGTATATATACGAAGTAATGTCGAAAAAGAAATCGGGGGATAAAAAGCTAGAATCCGATCAAATACGTTATCAACGAAAAATTATTCTTGAAGAAGCAAAGGATTATGGTGAAAATGGAAAAAACTACGATTTTCGATGACTAGCAATAAGTAGTTGTCTCAAAAACGAATAACGCTCCTTCGATTAAACTAAAATCCAATCAGGTGGAGATGTACTTCACCTGATTGAACAACTCCATTTGTGTGGAATTTGATAGACGGAAATCCCATAATTCTTCATATTCTAATTTAACAATATTAGCAGCATAGTGTATGAAAAAGTGGCTTAAATTTAGTATGATTAGATCGATTTTCACATTGTTGTACAATCATGTTTCCAAGTATAGATGATCATTGTACTTACGTCATTTGATAAAAGCATTACTGGTTTACTCACTTTTAATGATGTCTAAGCTCAATTCGTTCATCGATGTTTTTCAAAATTAGAAACAAACAATATATGACTACAACATTAAACAATGGAAATAGTATAATCTCACTTACACTAACGTGGACACCTGATAATAATTGACTAATAATCATTCCTGTAATTGCAGTTAGCATTGTAATTCCTTTAACGATTACGATAGATGCAAGTAAATAACCGAAAGAATTTTTTCGTAGTACTAAATAACCTGATAAAATAGAAATTGGTACAAGAAATCCAAGATCTAGTGCTTGTATCACTAACGTGTTATAGTGTTCCAAGCCAATTGGTATTGAATTGTCAATAAGAGCGGGAACAATCCTACCTAGCCACATCAACCCAACTGTTACCCCTATGAATAATAAAAATCCACCTACAAACTTTGTGGGAAACCGGTTATCGAAAACCGAAGAGCTTAGCTTTTTCAAATCAAATGACGTCATGGCGAGTGTAAATGCAAAAAACGCCGCTGACATCAAAAGTACATATATAAGAAAAAATGGATTATACATCGATAGAAAAGAATACGAAGTATACGTATATAAAAAATACCCTAAAGTACCTGTGAGTAAAATATCACCTTTTATTAGTCCCTTCCTAGACATATAGAGAGATATAATAAGTAAAGGAATACCTACTACTATCGTCACGAGATCTTGTGCAATTGCCTGTGACGCTATGGCTATAGAATCATATTGATATAACCCATTTCCTTGTACGGTTACTGTTTCCCCACGTACAGACATAAATTCAAACTGACCTGGTCCTCGATTTGAGAAAACACCATAAACAGATGAAATCAACGACAAGACTATAATAAGTATAACGAGCATCTTAATTACCTTTGCGTGCTTCATATTAGCTCCACTCCCCCATTATGAATGATATGCATATTTCCACCAGAGTTCGCAGTTTAATATATTTCAATGTTTAGCACATAATCTCTCTACTATATTTTACCTTATGATGACCTATACATTCAGTCTATCTAATGACAACTTTATGAATGCTCTTGTTGTAACCTTTTAACAAGAACCTCTAAGCGAAGTTTAACAGCTTGCCATTATTTTTTATAAGTAAGAATGCTGTGAACTCTAATTGTATAACTATGTATTTCTTAGGACAAAACAACTTTAGAAAGAAGTTGAAGTAAAAATGAATCTCTTTTTGCAGTTAATCGTATTAATTATTGAAGGAACTCAAAAACACGAATCCATTACAAGGAGGAATTAGAAATGATTGTAACAACAACTAATTCATTAGAAGGTAAGAAAATTGAATCGTATTTAGGCATCGTAACAGCTGAGGCTATTATGGGTGCTAACGTCGTCCGAGATTTTTTAGCAAGTGTAACAGACATAATTGGTGGAAGAAGTGGCACATACGAGAGTAAGTTAGCTGAAGGACGTCGTGCAGCAATTGCTGAAATGGAAGGAAAAGCAAAGCAATTAGGTGCTGATGCAGTAATTGCAGTAGACTTAGACTTTGAAACACTAAGAGATGGAATGATGATGGTTGTCGCTACAGGCACTGCAGTGAAATTGGCTAAATAGTACTTTTTATAGAGCTATTTTAAAGTTGCTACTAGAGCTTTTATGAACTATCAATAATATATAAAACAAAAACATGAAGTTATTTCTTAATATGACAATAATAAAAATCATTTATCTAGAAGCATCCAGTAAATATAATGCAAAAGAGGCTGGAACATAAGTGGAAAACTATCTGGTTTTTATACATTAAGTAAAAATAAAACCGCACGAAATCAAGGTTTATAAATTTGATTTCGTGCGGTTTCTTCATTTTAATTGGGTTTTGTCCCAGCCTCTTTGTTTTGTTAATATACTCACTAAACTTAACATGGATATCTAAAAATTAGTCACTTCTTTGCGTAAATAATAGTATAAACAGACTGATGATTTTATTAAGTTATCATTCATATAGCTATGTCTTTCGTGCTATGCAAACAGTCACTCTTTGAATACATCACTGGATAAATAGCGTTCACCAGAGTCCGCGGTCATACATATTACAATATCCTGTGGAGATAATTCTTTTGCAACCTGTATAGCTGCGTAAACAGCCGCACCTGAAGACGGCCCAACAAGAATCCCCTCTTTTGATGCAAGATCTCGAACAATACTATATGCTTGATCATCCTCAATTTTGATAATTTCATCGTATATGCTTGTATTTAACGTATCAGGAATAAACCCTGGACTCGTTCCAACAAGTTTATGCTTACCTGGCTGCCCCCCAGATAAAACCGGCGAGCCCGATGGCTCAACAACATATATCTTTATGTTTTCATATTCTTCTTTTAACGTTTCACCAGTTCCTGTAATCGTACCTCCAGTTCCAGATGTAGCAACGAAAGCTGACGGTGTTTTACCAAGTTGCTTCATAGCTTCAATTATTTCAACCGCTGTAGTTGTACGGTGGGCATTTGGGTTTGCTTCGTTTTCAAATTGCATTGGCATAAAACTATTAGGAATCTGTTTCGCTAATTCTTTTGCTTTCTCTATCGCTCCAGGCATACGCTGTTCACCAGGGGTTAAGACAACCTTTGCTCCATATGCTTTAACAAGGTTAATTCTCTCTTCTGTCATTGTGTCAGGCATAACGATAATAGCTTTATATCCTCTCGCTGCAGCATTCATAGCAAGGCCGATACCAGTATTACCAGAGGTAGGCTCAATAATTGTTGAACCAGATTTTAGCAATCCGTGCTTTTCTGCCTCAATAATCATATTATAGGCAGCACGATCTTTTACACTCCTACTTGGGTTGTAGTATTCAAGCTTAACATAAACCGTTGCTTCATTTTGACCTGTGAGACGATTTAATTTAATAAGTGGTGTATTACCAATTAAATCTGCAATATTTTGCACGACACGCATATGTACACTCCTTCGGGGTCTGACCCCCACTACTATAACGCTTCTAAGCGCCGGAGAACTGACTCCTTGGGGGTTGACGGTGTTTTGTTTTTTGTTCGTATGAGTACGCTATTTTAATTAATTGAGTTTCTGTAAATGCTTTTCCAGTCAATGTGAACCCATAGGGCTTCCCATCTGTAGTAAAGCCACAAGGTACACTTATTGACGGATAGCCGGCTCTAGCTGCTATATCTGCTCCCGAATCTGAAGGAAATAAAATCACATCAACATCGTACTTATCTATTGCGTAGTCAATTCCTTGGTCTCTCGATAAAGAAATATCATTCGCTCTACTATGAATATATTCCGCCTCTGTTAATGCCCCACTTCTACTTTGGGATTGTAAAAAATAGTGTTGCCCATATTTTAATGCTTTCTCAGGAACACTGTCATTAAAAGAAATGATATCTTCAAGTGTACGGATATGACCGTGATTCAACTTCTTTAAATATGCATTGATTGCTGGCTTAAATTCATAATCCAATACGTTCCAATGCCAGTCGGATTTATAGGATGGAATTGTAATTGATTCTACGATTGTTGCCCCTTCCTCACGCATGACGTCAATAACGGTTTGAATGAGTTTTCTTTCACTAACACAATCGTATTCAACATCTTGAAATACACCAATCTTTGCTCCTTTTAAACCATCTTTATTAAGAAATTGACTATAATCATTCTTCTTTTGTCCTATACTAATGGCTGTCGAAGGATCTTCATCATCTATGCCAGTAATTGAACTTAACAAGATTGCAGCGTCGCTCACATTTCTTGCCATTGGGCCTGCAACATCTTGACTGAAAGCTATCGGAATGATTCCATCACGACTGACAAGACCAACCGTAGGTTTGATGCCAACGAGTGAATTGTTTATAGCTGGGTTTAGTATCGATCCAGATGTCTCAGTTCCTATCGCTGCAGCTGCAAAGTTGGCTGCTATTGCTGCACCGGACCCCGAACTTGAACCTCCAACATCAAACTTGCCAGGTCCGTACGGGTTTAATACTTGCCCACCTTTTGAACTATAGCCAGAAGGCATATTTTCAGCCATATAATTAGCAAATTCAGTCATGTTAGTCTTCCCAAGTATCACTGCCCCTGCTTTTCGTAACTGCTTTACTACAAACGCATCATCAGCAGCATAAGAATCTGCTAGCACTAACGAACCTGCACTCGTATTCATTTTATCATCTGTATCTATATTATCTTTTAATAAAATAGGAATTCCATGCAAGTGACCGCGAGCTCCTGTTAACTTTCTTTCCCTATCAAGAGATTCTGCAATATGTAGTGCATCAGGATTAATTTGTGCAATGGAATTAATCGCTAGTCCTTTGCTATCAAAGGATGCTATTCTATGTAAAAAATACAAAACAAGTTGCTTAGAAGAAATGATTTCAGCGTCCATAGCTTCTTGCATTTCAAATATGGTGGATTCTTCTCTCCAATAATTTTTTATACTATTCATGCCTTCTAAATAACCTCCTAAAAATATTACAAACTAAAGTCACAAGTTAAATAAGGCTTTTCGAATTGATTAATGTGTTTCCTGTATACATCTAGCCTTCGTGGCATCTTTTCTTCTATATAAAGATTACTGTTAGATGTTATCTTCTAGTTTAGGAACAACTGTTTTCGAAAAGATGCTTAAAAACACATTACTATTTATTAACCTACTATGCCATTACGATTAGCGTAAATGGCTGCTTGGGTGCGGTCAGCTACTTCAAGTTTACTGAGGATGTTACTCACATGTGTTTTTACCGTTTTTACCCCAATAAATAATTTATCACTGATCTCTTGATTGGTTAAGCCATCACCTAAACATATTAACACATCTAGTTCTCTATCAGTAAGCTTGTCATGTGGTTTTTCAGAACTATTTCGAAAGCGATTCATCATTTTATTTGCTACTTTTGGTTCAATTACATTTTCTCCACGAAATGCTTTGCGAATTGCATCACTTATTTGATCAGCCCGTGATGTCTTTAGTAAATAACTAAACGCTCCGGCTTCTATTGCTGGAAATACTTGTTCATCATCATAATAGCTTGTTAAAATGATGACTTTACACGCTGGATTGATAGCCATCACTTGCTTAGTTGCATCGATGCCTGTACCGCCCTCCATTAACAAATCCATTAACACAACGTCAGGTTTGTTCTTTTTTACTAGTTCAATTCCTTCCTTGCCATTTTTACCTTCACCAACTACCTCAATATCCCGCTCAGTCATAAGATAGGAGATAATACCTCTTCTTACCATTTCATGATCATCAACAACGACCACTTTAATTTTCTCCTCCATCGTGTTCTCCTCCTTTAAAAGGTATGCGAATATCGATATATGTTCCTTCTCCAACATTGGATTTCACGCTAAATTGTCCACCAATTTCTTCACACCGTTCTTTCATCGTGTGTAGACCATATGAAGCCATTTTTAAATTCGTTACATCAAAGCCTTTGCCATTATCATATACGTGTAAAAAAATATACTGATCTCTTTTATATAAGTCGATTTTCATCTTTGATGCGTCAGCATGACGTAAACTATTTGCTAAAGCTTCTTGAACAATTCTAAATAAATGATCCTCCACTGCAAATGAAAGGTCATTTATATTTTGGATAGAAACTTTAAATTTGATCGGGCATCTTTGCTCTAACTCATTAACAAGCTGGTTAATTGCTTGATCGAGAGGCTCTCCTGACAAACGCACAGGTCTGAGATGAAGCAAGAGAGCTCGCATTTCCACTTGAGCTTGACCAGCCATATCTCCTATTTCTTGAAGCTGTTTCTTAGCTAAATTTGGGTCATCATCAATAAGTCGGACTGCAGCTGACGATAACATACTTAACGCAAAAAGTTGTTGACTTACTGCATCATGAAGATCTCTAGCTAGTCTTTGTCGTTCTTCAACAACCGCAACTGTATGCGCATTATTAGCTAACTCTGCTTTTTGCTCTGCAAGCCGTTGTAAGGAATCTACTTGTCCCTCAATCTTTATCGCTAGTTGGTTTAATTCATCACTAATTCTTCCAATTTCATCTTTTTCTTCACTTTGTATACGCTCTGATAAATTCCCTCTCGATAACACTGTTATATATGTTGAAACATCCTCTATTCTTTTTTTGATAGACATGCTATTTCGGTAGCCAATAAAAACACCCGATCCTATTGATATACATGTAACAAACAACGTCATCCACAAGATTGTAGGAATGTGTATGGATTGTGCAGGAAAAAACAAGAAAAACAGCTGTAAACCAACAAAGAAAAGGATAGTTGACACTAGAGCAGCTACGAGATGGGAGCGAATAAATTGAAAACGTATACTTATAATATTTTTAAGCATGAGCTTTTCCTCCTACACTCGATCGACTCGAATTGAACCTGCTTTTAATGAAAGATGGATTGTTAGCTTTCTCGTAGCATTTGAATAGTTGTCAGACTCGAAGCTTATAGTATTGTGGACTCCGTCCTTTCTAAGTTCAAAAACTTTTACTTCTCCCATGTTTACTGTCGTGTCGATCTTACAAGCAATATCTTCTGGAATAAGCATTTTAATGTCCCCAACTAATCCTTGAATAACTATTTCAGTTTCTTTATCAGGGATATAAGCTCTGCTAAAATCAAAATAGTAGTCACCAATCATATTCTTAATATTAATTGGTTTAACAGCCCAATTTTCATCATCGAATTTCATTGTGCCTATAGAGAAATTTTTCAAGATAACCCCCTTTGAGTCGTTAGGTATATCATCGTCTTCATCATAGAATTCACTGACCTTTTTCAACGCTTTATCCTTCCTTTCACTTGACTTCTCGACTTTTATAACTGTAATTTTCCTGTTACGGAACATTTCCAACCCGAGAAAAATGAAGAAAAGTGGCCACAATTTATATACATCCCAAAATCCAAATTCAATAATAAAAAATCTATCAAGTATAAGTAATGACCCAAAAATTATAACAAAGACTCCCTTAAACCATCCTGTTCTTCCCTTAGTAATTACCCATTCTACCACCCATTTCAAGCCGATGATGACGAATAAAAACGGATAGAAAAAGTGAAAAACATCTCTCACATTTAGTGTAATAACATTAATATTCATCAATAATAGTACAATCCCAATTCCAACTAATAAAAATCCCCAAATAAATTGACTAAGTGTTTTCATAATAAACCCTCCAGAAAAGAACCTCACTTGTGTTCTCCCCATAAATAATTTGACTTTAATACTGAATGTTCCTTCTTATTCACTCTATTTTATAAATATACTTTAAAAGGATTGTGAACATTGTTGCTTTAAATAATGCTGTTTTCGTATTGATTGGTGTTTTTCGTATTAAGAAAATAAACTCGTACACAACTAGAGATCGTGGCATCTTTTCTGCTGTACAACGATGACTGACAATATAAAATCACTTTTTTGGTACTAATTTGATAGCAATAGTAACAAATTTTACGAAAAGAGCCTTAAATAAACAAAATGATTACCTATTAGATCGAAATTCGACTAGCAATCTGTCAAATATTTTAATATTATACCATTATTATAAACATACCTCATAAGTAAGAAAACATGCTACGGCACGGACGGTTCTCAGTCTGTAGACCTATTGTTTGTCTTAACAAAAGGCTCCATGAATTGTACGAAGGAGTTAGCACGATACTGTAAATCACACTTAGAAAGATATAAAAAGAGGAATTTCAAACCTCAAAATTACTGTTGTAGTCGGACAAAATAGCTGGTAATATGATTGCTCGTAAAGCAAGAACAGTGTATGTTAGAAAGCTTAAAGCAAAGTGTTTTTGACATCGGATAACCGAATAGACAAACACTAATTTCAACGTGTCAAAAAGTCTAATTACTAGCTGTAGAGATGTTAAGGAATACATAATAAAAGACCTCTAAATTTAGAGGTTAAAGTTCAAGGAGCTACTAATTCGACCTTAATTCTGTCTGGGTCTTCAAAAAAAACTGCATAATCATTTTCCCCTCCTGCGAAGGGATGTTTATCAGTATAAAGGATTTTAACACCCTTTTCTGTTAACTTTCTTGTCATATCGTCAACTTGTTGCCGTGAACTTGCATGGAAAGCCAAATGATTTAAACCTACCCTGCATCTATGATAGGGTATGTCCAAAAACCTTTCATCAGTTTGAACGAAAACAATGTATGTGTCTCCAATTTTCCAACTTTGACCACTTTCCCACTCCTGAAAAGGTTCATATCCTAATTCTTCTAATAACCAACTCCAAAAGGCAACTGAACTCTTCAAATCAGTAACATTTATTTCAATATGATGTATAAGCCCTTGTGGCAATTGACACCCTCCTTATCTCTACTTTTTAACACAATTATTTTATCAGATCATTCCTGACCTACAATTATTTATCCTAAAAAAAATAATTTTTTAGAAACAGCCTTTTTCATTTAATAATGAGCTCAATTGTATTTTTTTTACTGCCCTTACCGACTCTCGATAGCAACAAATTTTGCGAAAAAACCTTACAAAAAGAGCACATCAAAGTCAGCTTGATTAAACAAATCACCACCCTCGCCTAATGCAAACTTATAGTAGCACGCTACCCTTCACTCTTCTATCATGCTAATTTTGCCATTTAATTTTTCTTTCGTTTTAAATTAACCAACCGCATTGTAGTTTGTGATACCATTTCACCTTTAAATCATCGGCAAAAACTATAAATATTACCTGGATCGAGATATGAAATTTCAGTTAATTAAGCAACAAAGAATAACAAAAGACCCTTGAAGATTAAGAAAAATTTCTCGATAAAAATAGTTGAATGACCCAAGCAATATTACCTAGGTTGCATATGTTATTTTTAACGAGGCAATTAGGCCTCATTAATTATCCTATAAGGAGGGTTATAAGTGGCAGAATATGGCGGTGGCGGTATTTTTGCATTAGTAGTCGTGTTGTTCATTTTATTAATCATAATTGGTTGTGCTTGTGTAGGCCGTTTTGGTTATTAATATGCACGCTGAGATCTCTCACCACAATTGATTTAAAGCTTAAAAAACACCCTCTTGGTCACCAATTAATGGGACCAAGAGTTTTTTTATTCGGATTTTTTTGATTGCTTAAAATCTTGCTAAGATATAAGAACTTACACATCACATTTAGTGTTCGTAGCATCTTTTCTCCTTTTACAAATATTGAGATCTCATAAAACTAATCATACAGTTCATTTTTAAGTAAGGCTGTTTTTGCATCAAAAATAAACACGTACTTAACCAGAGTTCGTGGCATCTTTGCTTCTTCTGTACAACGATGACTAACATTATATACACCATTTTGAAACTACTTTAATAACAATAGCAACAAAGTTTACGAGAAGAACCTTTTATAAAAACTACTTGCACAATAGGTTTTTTCACAATTAATTGGAACACGTGCACAATTGTAGTTTCGTGGCTTTTGTACTTCACTTCACGGTTAAAATCCTAATAAAATAATAACAAGGGATAATCTGAGCAATTTTGATGAAATTTTCTATATTTTTCACTAGAAAAATTACACAAACATAAATGAGGATTTGCTAAAATAATAGTAAGCTTATCATCTTTGTTAAACAACTTGATCTTTATTAGATTGTAAAGGAGGATAAGAGTATGGAAGAAGCTAAAAAGGTTAAAACAATATGTGGCTATTGTGGCACAGGTTGTGGACTTGTTTTAGAAGTAAACGATAATAAAATTACTAGAATACGTGGTGATAAAGAAGCTCCTGTGAATAAAGGACAAACTTGTATTAAGGGAGCTTTTGCATATAACTATGTGCATTCACCTTCAAGATTAACATCCCCACTCATTCGTAAAGCAGGAAAACTAATACCAACTAGCTGGGAAGACGCTTTATCTTTCATAGCTAACAAATTAACGCACATTAAAAATAATTGGGGTACAGATGCAATAACAATGTTTGCATGTTCTCGTTCAACAAACGAAACAAACTACATTACTCAAAAATTTATGAGAGCCGCAATTGGAAATAATCATATTGATGGGTGTAACCGTACTTGACACGCTCCTAGCGTCGCCGGTCTGGCGACTATACTTGGAAGCGGTTTCCCTACCAATAGATTAGAAGATTTCGATAAGACAGATGTCCTTTTATTAATGGGATCGAATACAACCGAGGCCCATCCAATTATTGCTAACCGCATGAAAAAGGCTGTAAAAAAAGGGCTAAAGATCATTGTAATTGACCCACGGGAAATAGATATGGTTAAATTTGCTGATGAACATTTACAAATTAATGTTGGTTCTGACATCGCGCTAATGAACGCATTCATTCACGTTATATTGAAAGAACAGCTGTATGATGACAACTTTATATCGCGCGTTACTCATGGTATTAATGACCTTCAACAGCAGGTAGCAAAATATACTCCTGAATTTGCTGCAGCAATCACTGGTTTGCAGCCAGAACAAATAGTAAAAGTCGCAAGACAGTATGCAAATGCACAAAATGCAATGATTGCATACACCCTTGGCATTACTGAACATCATAGTGGTGTCAATAATGTATTCGATATAGCAAACTTAGCCTTATTAACTGGTCATATCGGTAAAGAAGGAAATGGCATTATGCCACTAAGGGGACAAAACAACGTTCAAGGTGCAGGCGACATGGGATGCCTACCTAATCAACTACCTGGCGGTTTCAAAGTGAGCAGTCAGGTGCATAGAGAAATGTTTGAAAAAGAGTGGCAAGTGTCAATAAACCCCCATGCCGGAGATACCCAAACGAGAACTTTTGAAAAGATGGAAAGTGGCGAAGTAAAGGCATTATACGTAATCGGCGAAAATCCTCTGATGGCGGATGTCCATATGTCACATACGAAAAAACTTTTGGAAAAGCTTGATCTATTAATTGTGCAAGATATATTTCTTACTGAAACAGCTGAATTAGCTGACGTAGTCCTACCAGCACGTTCTTGGAGCGAAGTAGAGGGTACGTTTACGAACACAGATCGTAGAGTTCAGCGTGTAAGGAAAGCGATAGAGCCAAACCCTAACACAAGAGAAGATTGGGATATTTTATGTGACCTATCTACGAGATTAGGCTACCCTATGAAGTATCAGTCTAGTGAAGAAATTTGGAATGAAGTACGTAAACTAGCTCAAGAAATGTACGGTGGAATGCCGTATGAACGACTTGATCGAGAGAATGGGCTTCACTACCCTTGCCCAACAGAGGATCACCCGGGTACATTATATTTACACGATCGGTTTCATACTACTGAATTTACTAGCGAAAAAACATCATTTGTTCCTGTCTCATATACAGCACCATTAGAATTACCAGATGAGGAATACCCTTTTACCCTTACGACTGGAAGAAGGTATGAATCGTATAACACACATACGCAAACCAAATTCTACGCTGATGGAGTTAAAATAAAACAAACAGAAGAGACAATTGATATGCACCCTGACGATGCGGTAAAAATTGGTGTGGATGATGGGGAACTTGTCAAAGTAAGCTCACGTAGAGGAAGTGTCAAAGTGAAAACAAAGCTTACAAATAAAATGGTCCCTGGGCTTGTCTTTATGAGCTTTCATTGGTCTGAAGTTCCGACAAATATGTTGACACTTAACGAATATGATCCCATCTCTGGGACTGCAGAATTTAAATCATGTGCCATCAAGATTGAGAAAATAACTTAACATGTCCTATCTTGACATCAATACAACGTTTAATTTTGAAATGGGTTTGCTACTACACTCTTCGGAAAAATCAATATAGAGCTAAAAAAGCTGCTATCAAAATAAGTTTTGATAGCAGCTTTATAAATTTTAGCAATAGAAGTATGCTCGATTTAATGATCAAGTAAAATAGATCCTTGAAAATATGTTGGTCATCCTCTCCTCCTTAACACCGTGAAAAGCTTTGGGCTCGAATTGAACGATACATCATTTTTCTCCAGCTTCGATCGCCATTGCATCCTTTACCATATGAACAAATTCAAACTCCTTCTCAGTATTAGCATTTTGTTCTGCTACTTCCAGAACATGATTAAATGTCCCTTCCTTTGCCCAATAGCTACCTCGTAATATCTCTGCAAATTCTGCAACTGCAGCAATAAAGTTAAAATCTTTTCCAGCATCTCCTGTTATAGATAAAGGTTTAGTGATTTCATTTATTTCGTTAAGTTCCACATCAGTATACCTAAGGTGAACGTCTCCAATATTATTTGGATTTTCCGTTTTCAATTTCAGTTCATATAGTGCTGTTACAGTATGACCTGCACCTATCTCACCACCATCAACTGTATCGTTCCGAAAATCTTCATCATCCACGTCCCGATTTTCATAGCCTATTAACCTGTATCGATCCACTGTCTCGGGGTTAAATTCCACTTGAACCTTCATATCTTTTGCAATTGTATATATAGTACCAGTTAACTCTTCCATGAAGATGCGACGAGCTTCTGAAAACGTATCAATATATGCATAATTTCCGTCACCTCGATCAGCAAGCTGTTCCATTAACACATCATTATAATTTCCCATACCAAAACCAAACGTACTCAATGTAATGTCTTTCTTGGCATATGATTTAATTTGTTCTAGTATGCCATCAGCACTTGTCTCACCCACATTTGCTACTCCATCAGAACAAAGGATAACACGATTAACTGCACCGGGATGAAAGTTTTCTCTTGCCATTTCATATGCCATTCTCAACCCATCCTCAACATTTGTTGATCCTTCTGGCCCAAGTTCATTTATAGCTCGTTCAATAGCCGTTATGTTATCTAGGGAGCTCGGTTGTAACACCACTCGTGCATTTGATCCATAAGTAACAATACTCACTTTATCTTCAGGCTTTAACTGACTTAACAGTAAATGCAAACTTTTTTTAACAAGCTCTAATCTGCCTTCTTGTTCCATAGACCCAGATACATCAATGACTAATGTTAAGTGTGCTGGTTTTCTATCATTCACATTGATTTCTCTTCCTTTAATATCAACCCTCATCAGTTTATAGCCTTTACCAAACGGTGAAATTGACCCATCGACACGGACTGAAAATGTCTCTTTTTCTGGAGGAGAAACATTTGATTCGAAATAATTAACAAATTCTTCAACTCTTACAGCATCATTCGGTGGCATCGTTCCTCTTGATAAATAATTCCTTACTACACTATAAGACCCTGTATCTACATCAACAGCAAAAGTAGAAAGTGAATCATCTTCAGTTGAAACGAACGGATTTGTACCGTAATGTTCAAAATACATAGCATCAAAAGTAGCACCATTTGGAAGAGAATTTTCTATACTAACTGGAGTAGCTTGATCGTATGAAAGACTTGAATCAGTTTTAGCTTCGTTACTTTCGACTGCTCCAGAATCTTCCTTCCCCCCACATGAAGCAAGTATTAACATACATACTAAAAGGACAAGTATTTTTCTCATTATTTTGACCCCCCCTCAACCAATAAGACGAATGAATGAAATTATTTGTTACAGTGTTTAATACTATAAATGCACTTTTTTGGTAACTAATTCTATAGATTTGTTATAATGTGATGTACAATATTTTTTTCATTTGTACTTGAATTGCCGTCTAAAGGAGGGGAGATAAATGCCATTCAATAATTTCAACAATGGTTTTGAACAAGGCTTTGAGTTATTTCAAATCATACCTTATATAGTCATATTTGGGTTTATAATGACCTTTGGAATATTTATTTTTGTAGCAATAACGGGTATAAAACAATGGAATCATAATAATAATCAACCAGTCTTAACTGTTAATGCGATTGTCGTGACAAAGAGAATGAATGTTAGGAGACGTACTAACCACCATAATGACCACCCTACTACTAGGTCTAGTACAACGTATTATGCTACCTTTGAAGTTGAAAGTGGTGATCGCATGGAGCTACAAGTTAGCGGCAAAGAATATGGCACGCTTGTCGAAGGCGATCAAGGAAAATTGACCTTTCAGGGGAGTAGATATAAAGGATTTACACGATCTTAACTGAAACTTTTGCAAAATCGTTACTTGATACTACAGCAATATGTATTTGTATCATTTTCGATCGACGGCATAAACATGGGGTATCTTCACTGGGGAAACTGTTCTTATTAAATAAACTTACAAAAAAAACCCGAAGTGTAGCTTACACTTCGGGTTTAGTTTATTATTTTGTTCCTATTACAGCTTTACAACGTTTTCAGCTTGAGGGCCACGGTTACCTTCAACGATATCAAATTGAACTTCTTGTCCCTCTTCTAAAGTTTTAAAGCCTTCACCAGTAATTGCACTAAAATGTACAAATACATCGTTGCCGTCATTAGCTTCGATAAATCCAAAGCCTTTCTCAGCATTAAACCATTTTACTTTACCAGTTGTTTGCATAATAATACCTCCAAAATTTAATAATATGCTTCATTATCACTTCTATACAAAATAAAAAATTCACATATTATAAAAAGTACCAATGTTGAAGTGATAACTCTTTATAATACATGAATTATTTACTCCATTAACTATATTTATACATAATTTGACCTAAATTACTTTTATATAAGATTACTAGCACAAATTAACATTCCTTCATCTAAAACAATGAAAGCCCTACCTCTCTTTCATCCTTGTGACTCCGATGATCACGCCAGTGAATTAGAAAAATTCAAATATAGACTGGCATTATATAAAACTTGATAACAAACGTTCGATGCTAAAGCACCTAAGTCATTATAACATATTCATGTAAATTATCAATATGTTTATTGATTTATATTGGAAAAAATTTATATTACCGTATTTTTTTAGTTGAATTTAATATCTTTCAACTGGTAATAATATACTGAGTTGTTTACCTTATGCAATCATTATCATTTGATAAAAAGTGTAACTTGTTACAGCTTGTCAGAATTGTACTAAATAAAGTAAGGAGACATAAATTTATGAATTGGTATGAAAAATTAAACCAATACTTTCCTATTGAGGAAATGAAGTCTAAGGAGCATATGGAAGCTTTATTAAAAGAAAAGAGTAATATTTATTTCAAAGATGAAGGACTTCATCACGTCTTGATGTATGTCGAAACAGAAGAGTTCATCATGATCGATTATTTATTTGTCTCAAAAAATGCGCGAGGTCAAGGATTAGGGCATAAGCTTATTGACAAAATGAAGCAGCAAAATAAGCCAATATTACTAGAAGTTGAACCACTTGATTATGAAGATACAGATACAGAAAAACGCTTTCGATTTTATAAACGTGAAGGCTTTACACATGCCAAAAACATTACTTATCGCCGTCGGTCATTAGCAACTGAAAAAGTAAATGAGATGGAAATTCTATATTGGACGCCTCATAACGAAACCGAAAAAGACGTTGAACAAACGATATTCCGCAGTATGAAAAAAACGTATGAGCACATTCATACATATAAAGACGAAAAGTTTTACGGTCAGTCATATCAACCAGTTGAAGAGGTACTAACCTTTGAACATGATAATAATGATTCTAATAACTCTCATCCAAATTTATAGTTGATGTGTGTTCTAGGTAATCCTAGACACAGGTTCTCTTAAGACATTGACTAAGTTCATTTCATCAATCAACTTAATAAAAACTATGGTGAGCAACAGGATTTAATTTAAGAGCTAGCGTAATTGCTTGACTTCCTAGTTGCTTCCAACCACTAAAAAAGTCTTCACGATTTAGTTTTCTATTTCTTTCCTCAACAAGAGGGTCATTTACATAAACATACTGACTGTCAAATCCAGTTAATAGCACAGCATGTTCCTTTTTAGTTATTTTAATCGAGCCTGTAGATGTTTCCCACGTTTCCCAGTATTCTTCTGGTACTACATTAAAAGTACTTGTTGTAATTACCCATACAGGCACTCCTTTTTTCAAATAATCTTCAATTAATGTAAACGGCTTTCCAGTTAAATTAATAATTTGCCCAGGCATGTAACGATTTGCTAGATTCTCAATTGGTTTATTGTACACAGCGTAGCCATCATTATCATATGAATACATATCGCCAACAAATCCATCATTAGGGTCTCCGTACATTCCGTGCTGATAATAAGGTACTTTCGGAATTTTTGCTGCTAATTCCATTTTATCTATTTGAATTCCTGTATATGAAAGTAGCATCGCAAGACTAGTAACTTCACAACCTCTTGGAAGTTCAGGCAACTGCTGAAACAACGGTGCTTCAATGACCTTTTTCGATAATGACTGTAAATCATTTGACTTGTATAACGCCTCATTACTAATTTCTGTCGAGTTGCTACGAAGTGTTTTTGCTAATTCAACTGATAATAGTTGATTAGGTTGATTTATACAGCCGTCACTTAACATTACTATAAAGAATAAACAAATAAGAGTATTAATTTTTTTATACATAAGTACACCTCCAAAAATGAACCAGTAGGAATCCTTCAAACCATTGTTCAAGGTAGAGCATACCTTTTCTTATTTAAAAACTATAAAAATGATAGAATACACATCAGCAACTAAAATGTAATTGAAAAACCAACAGAGTTTACTAAAAAACCCTATTAAATGAAGAAATAAACACGTATAAAAAGTGTTAGTTGCATCTTTTCTTTTATAAATCTATGACAACTATATAAAAGCCACACCTTGCAGTTCTATCTAGTTTAATAGCAAAAGCTTTTACGCTTTAGAGCCTAGCTCTAAGGAACAAGATTATTAAGCACATTGCTAATTCTCTAGTAATATTACTATGCGCACTTTTTTTTATTATTATTTTATGTCCTTATATTTAATTAATGAGAAAGCCTGATCACATATTGAACTAAATATTGAAAATTATTCCTTATAAAATATGATAATGTTAAGAATAGAGAAAACCTACTATTTGACATGGAGGATGCCTAATGCACACAACAAATATTGTTCGTCAATTCAGGGATGTTGGTGGAACTTTACTAACGGCTATTATAATTAGTTACACAGTTTTAGATCGTGGTCTACTAGCTACTTTGCCTATTACATTACTTCTAGCATTTAGTTTATATTTTGTTGGATACAAGATATGGTGGATGCTGTCCACCACTTTAATTGTGTATTTTATAATAAGTGCCACAGAAGCTACTGATATTAATATCTTCATTTTATTTAACAGCATTATAGAAATTTGTGCTGCCTACTTATTAGGCGTGTGTATTAAAAAGTTTAATGAAAATTATCGAAAAACTAAGTATATTATTTTATTTCTTTTCAGCATTATCTTTGCAACCTTATCCATAATGATGCACAGTTCAATTTATGGAACTCCTTTAGAGCATTTCACCGCTAAGAATAATGCTATGATCTACATTAACGAAACCTATAACGGTGATCTAGAAATTTCAGGTGTTCATTATAATTCAATTTTAAATGAACATATTGTCAATGTTATAAATAAAAAGGACAGAAGAGATGAAGGAAGCGATGATTACCACTATCGAATCGAAAAGAGTCAAAGTGAATTGATAAATAAAATGTTCAAGGTAATGCTGAATCAAAATATAAATATTTCCATAGAAGAAATGAGCTCACATGTTACACTTCCTAAGAATAAATACCTTACTAAGGATATATACTCTGGAGTTGAAACTATTGGTATTAGCCTTACCATAAAACCTCATGCACCAGATACTTACTTTGTTTCTAAAGAGGCTTTTAGCAAAGAAGCTTTTAACATTTTAAACACGTTTAAGAAACTAGGATTTACGTACGAAAGTATTGATATAGAATCTTTTTTAGCTGATGGTAATACATTCTATTCTATTTCAATTGAAGATCCCATTGAATTATATAGCTATGAAACTGTAGTTTCGCAAACTAAAGAAATTGTTGAAAAAAAATAAAATTATAGTTTTATAATGAAAACCATAGAGATCAATGTGAGTGCACAGCATTGAAAAAAAAGATGTGTACAATTGCTTAGGGGAAATTAATGAAAGAAGTTAGTGTAACTTACCTTCTACAAATGATGATAATGCAGTAGAAGAATACTCTAACAACTTAGAAGTGATACATTTATTAGGAAAAACGCATCAAAAAACTTTTATTGATGAAAGAGTCTGTCAAAGAAAATTTGAAGAAAGATGCTCTATATAAAGCATCATTCAGGTAAGTTGTTTTTATTTCTATAAATTTCAATTCCTTTATAATAAGTGTCTGGAACTTTTAATACCCAATCCAATACAGGTAAGTTTTCTAACACTCCCATTCTGGTACTAGCCGTCGCTCTAGTTGACTTAAATGGATAGAATTCATAAAAAATTCCTTGTTGTTGTGGTTTTTCATCGTCAATTGCTCTGCTCAATCTAACAATATGTTGAGATTTTTCAGTCTCGATATAAAAATAACTATCAGCAATATATTTAATGTCCAAGATCTCCGAATCATCTTCCAATTGACTTTGAGTGTTTCGAATATCTATCCGTTCGAGTTTCTCCATTGCATAGTCAAATTCATTAAATTTTTTTAATGGATTAAAATTAGCAATCAAGGCCATTACTGTCATTCCAGCAATAAACATAGCTAAAAGATAACCGATTAATTTTCCTCTGGTCATAAAAAATCTCCTTTAGATGAATTGAATTGTCCATCTAATGGTAGCATACCATTTATCCAATAATTATTAGCAATTAATGCTAACACAGAATCATAATTATACTCTCTCACTTATAGGTGGCAAAGGTACAAAAAACATTTCTTGAACACTCCTTATCTATTATTTTCTTTTCTTAATATACTCATTTGTATTAATCATTACAGTGCCATTCCTTTTACATCCTTGGTACTCGTAGCTGTCTCGTTACTTCACTTCTTCTCTAATCTCTTTCAAATCGTCACTATCATGGAACTTACGTTGTTGTTGTTTTGTTCTATACATACGTGACCAACATCCCAGTATTTTTTATGCTTTTATGAAAACCGGTAATGAATTTCCTCTTCTGTTACTAAATAATTTTGAAGTCACACGTACACACAAGGATTCTAAGTTCTGAAAGAATCTTATAGTTCTCTAAATAAAAAGCACCTCTATTATTGAGATGCTTTTTCCCACTTCTAAAATATGTATGATATTAATAATTACGTACAGAATTAATATTTAAAACTATTATTTACTGATTTGAATGTTCTAAGTACTCTCCTGCTTTTTCCCTTAATCCATATAACCTTACAAAATATATTGGAGTTTATTCATCTTGTTTTTAGTTAGTAAGTTCCGGCTTACCGTTAATTATAACGACATTAAAGTATTTACCAACAGATTGAATATCAGCTTTAACTTTGCCAACTATGGTATATGTATTTCCTCCATAGTTAAATACAAGGTTACCATCATACTCTACTGCATTATCTATGTGAACTGTTAGAATATTGCTCACTTCACCTCCATCTCCACCACTACACCCGAATAATAATATCGTAGTGATAATTAAAGAGTAAATAAAGTTCATAATAACCACCCATTCATAAAAATATGCTAAGGAAGAGTTCAAGGTCTTCTTCATTTCTTCACTTTTAAGTTTTTTAGTCCTTCACATGACAGCATCTAAATTGTAGTATCCTGAGTTAATTTATCAGCGTTAACTATATCTTCAATACCTCAATTAATCTCATTTTATATGCTTCAAAATACAATCATTCTCTCATTAATATTTCGAACCCACGTTCATACAACTTAGCAATTTGATAGACTTTATCCCTGGAGAAAATTGAACAACCTTCCTTTTTTTTCTTAGCCTAAATGTATCAATAATGGTACCATTTGCAAACTAAATTAGGAGGATTTTGTGTAGTTCAACCGACAAAAAATGACAAATATTATGACAACACGATTCTTAGGGTTTTATGGTGTCTTGTTGGTAAAGGTAAACTATGGGATTGGTGTCCTTTTTTATATGTAAAAAAAGTTTGAAGTTAAGACGTGACGGAAGGTAATGTGTTGAAATATATTTGTGCATGATACCGCCCGTTTCAGATGTATGTGTAATTGGTGTTGTCGAAATAATCTCTCCCTATCCTGTTTCCACATTTAAGTAAACTTGAATATCAGTGAATCAGGTGAAGATCCTACTCCACCAAAATTCACTGATTCCACCTATAGAAGCGGGGATCTTAACCATCGACGAGGGACAGTATACCCTATTTAGTTATATTCCATTTTGAATGCCCTCTAAAAGGCTAGGATAGAAAAGTTTCACTTAGGGATACCTTACAAATCATCAAAACCATTCACGTCTGATGCTTTTGTATATTGACGAGATTTTTGTTCAAAAAAGTCTGTTTTACCTAAATCGACTTCTTGGTAAGCGATAATCCATCGCAATGGATTTTTTATCGGTGCATGAGGAAAAACATTTCTACCATGCCCTAATTGATGACAACGTTTATTGGCCATATATTGAATGTATTGCTCCAATTCCTCAAACACAATTCCATCCATTTTATTACCTATTATTTCACGACCCCATTCAATTTCTAATTCTGCTGCCTTCCGGAAGGCAGCAATTGCATACTGCTCTAGTTCTGGGGTGTTATACTCAGGGTTTTCTTTCAAAACTTCTTTATATATTTTTTCAAATAGACCTACATGGATTTGTTCATCTCTATTTATATAATTAATCATCGTTGATGTTGCAACCATTTTTTGATTTCGTGCTAAATTATAAAAGAAAGCAAAGCCACTATAGAAAAACAAGCCTTCTAATATCACATCATATATAATAGAGTGCAAAAAGTTTTCGATGGATGGTTGTTCAGTAAAATCTTTATATCCATTCGTGATAAAGTCATTACGTTTTCGTAACGTATGTTCTGTACGCCAATATTCAAACACTTCATCTTGAATTTTTTTTGGTACAATGCTTGATAAAACATAGGAATACGAGTGGTTGTGAATGACCTCCTGTTGAGCTAGCATAATCATGAGTGCATTGACAGAAGAATCTGTAATATAGTCAGCAACCTTACTTGCATAGTCAGATTGAATGCTATCTAAAAGAGCTAATAATCCAATGATTTTCAAAAACGCATCCTGCTCAACTTGAGAGAGCTGTGGAAATTGTTTTATATCCTTTCCCATATTAATTTCAAACGGTGTCCAGAAGTTTGCTAACATTACTTTGTATTTTGGGTATGCCCAAGGAAAACGGACGTCATCCCAGTTTAATATATTTGAACTTGCCCCGTTGATCATACTTGTTGAACAGTTTGGTGCTTGTGCATCCATGAGCTCTCGTTTGGCAATTGTAATCATCATTATCCCCCTCTTTTAACTATGACAGCTATCGCAATCTTCAATGTCAGCAGTTGATGTTGAACGTACATAATAGGTTGTTTTTAATTCGTTTCGCCAAGCAAGTGTATGAAGCTCCAATAATTCTTTAGCCTTTACGTCATTCCGAACGTAAATATTAAATGAAATTGATTGGTCGATATGCCGCTGTCGTTTCGCATTTTGCATAATACTCCACTTTTGGTCAATAGTATAAACCGACTTGTAATACCAGTTTGTGTAAGATGTCAAATCTGGTGCAGTAACTGGTATTTTATAGTTCTTTTTCTCTTCAGAGTATTCTTTTCTAAATATCGGGTCAATACTTGCTGTAGACCCTGCAATGATCGAAGTTGATGAATTAGGTGCTACTGCAAGCAAATACCCGTTTCGAATACCGTGCTTCTTAACATTTCCTTTTAACTCATTCCATTGTTTTGAATGATATTTTCTGTATTCGAAATATGCTCCTGATTCCCAATCTGAGCCGTAAAATGCAGGATAGGGTGTTTTTTCCTTAGCCAATTCCATGCTAGCTTGAATTGTTTCGAACGCAATTTGTTCATACAGTTCATCACAATAAGCGACAGCTTCATCACTTTCCCACGCTATACCTTTTAATGCTAATAAATGGTGCCACCCAAATGTACCTAATCCAATCCCTCTATATTTTTCATTTGTTATTTCAGCTTGTAATACAGGAATTGCATTTAAATCTATTACATTATCAAGCATACGAACTTGTATTTTAATTAACCGGTTAAGGACATCATCCTGAACTGCTTTAGCTAAAGAGATTGATGATAAATTACAAACGACAAAATCCCCAGGCTCTTTCACAGTAATGATTTGACCATCATCTACCATTTGTTCAACAACAACTGTGGGACTCATATTTTGCATAATTTCTGTACATAGATTACTACAAAAAATCATCCCTTTATGTCTGTTTGGGTTTGCTCTATTTGCTGTATCTCGGTAGAACATATATGGTGTTCCTGTTTCTAACTGTGAAATCATAATAGCTTTGAAAATATCTATCGCCGCTACAGTTTCTTTTGAAAGGATCGGATTGTTGACGCATTCCCAATATTTATCTCTAAAAGACCCTTTGCCACGCTCCTCATCAAAATAATCCTCTAATGAAAAGCCCATTGTTTTTCTTACTTCGTGTGGGTCAAAAAGATACCACTCACCACGTTTTTCAACAACCTCCATAAATACATCAGGTATACACACTCCGGTGAATAGATCATGTGTACGAAGTCTTTCATCTCCATTATTTAATCTCGTATCAAGAAACGACAATATATCCTTATGCCATACATCTAAATAAACTGAAATCGCTCCTTGCCTTTGGCCAAGCTGGTCAACAGACACTGCCGTATTGTTTAACTGCTTCATCCAAGGTATAACCCCTGATGAAACTCCTTTAAAACCCTTTATGTCACTACCTCTCGCTCTAATTTTCCCTAAATAAACACCTATCCCTCCACCATTTTTAGATAAATTCGCGATGTCTGTATTCGAATCATATATCCCTTGCAAGCTATCATCAACTGTATCTATAAAACAACTTGATAGCTGGCCATAGCTTTTTCCTGCGTTAGCAAGTGTTGGTGTTGCAACCGTCATATACAAATTAGAGAGTGCCCAATACGATTCCTTAATAAGCGCTAATCTATTTTCCTTATTTTCGTTCATCATCAATGTCATTGCAATGATGAGAAACCGCTCTTGTGGTAACTCAAATACTTCTCCTTGATGAGATTTTGCCAAATAACGATCCGATAATGTTAATAAACCTATATATGTAAAATATTGATCCCGCTCTGGTACGATAATGTCTGCTAATATATCAATTTCTTCTCTTGAATATTGTGAGAGTAATTTCGGACTATAAATTCCCATCTCCGTCAGCTTTAATAGCAATTGATAAAATGAACCATAGTGATAACCTGACGACTCACCTCTATTTTCAGCTGCTTTTTGATAAAGTGAATCAAGATATATATTTGCAGCAAAGAAAGTCCAATCAGGCTCTAACGATGTAATCCTTTCCAGTGCAGATAATATTAACATGTTGGTAAGTTGGTCAATATACCATTCATCTTTATTCTCAAGAGCCAGCATTATTTTCTCTCGATATTCATCAAATGATAAATGAGGAAATCTATCAGCTATTTTTTGAACATAATCTAAAACCATTTCAGACGTACCATCAGCCAGCTGCTGATACTCAACTAATACCTTTTGCATTCTTTCCATCCCCTTTTAATAAAAATGCGTATGAATCTCGCCTGCCTCCAACATGCAATGAAATCATTACACATGCTAGGTATATTGTGAAGTGACTCAATGGGTTAGAAGGCAGAGCTAGACCCTGTTCATCCTAAAATATAAAAAAGCTCATCCTTAGTAAGATGAGCGAACAGAACGATGGATATATAAAAGAGAGAATTATCACCCTTTTAAGAATAGTCATTCAACAAAAAAATGTTTGAATGATTTTTCTTCTCCTCGTCCTATCCTCCCAACTCCCGAAGAAAATAGCACTACATAAAAAAGGCAGGTCTCCTGACTTGTGCTTCGCTTTACTTTAAGCCCCTTCCCATGAAATCGTACTTCACAGTGGTTTCGCTTATTTCATCAGCACTTACAGTTGCGGGTACAGTTTTGGATTTTCACCAAATTCCCTACATGGAGATGTTCTATATTTCCGGAACATCTATACGTCGATTTTTCGACACCTTTTTTACTAGATAACAAAATATTGTATTATCAACTTAATTATACTACTAAATATTGAATTTCAATTTAAATTATAATAGGTTTTGACATTTCTTGCAATAAAAACTACACGCAAATAAGTAGTATTTTTTGTTGTTGAGCCTAACCTCGATTCTCTCATGATGGTAAACCAATGTAGCTCAAATGAAACCCCTATGGTAACAACCTATCGTAATCTATATTGAAAAGCCAATTTAATTTCAAATGGCGTGGATATGTTAATAAAGTAATTGAGGTTTCTGGTAAAGTATTAAAAATAGATATTACTATAAAGCATACAAGAGAACGAAGGAAATCGATCGAAATATTAGAATATATGAGAAAGCCATAGCCAAAGGGACAACGTTATCTCCGAGAGATATTTTACATTATGCTAATAAATGCTTGGATCATAAATACTATGAGCAAGCCATTCATTTGTATGAAACCATTCTTGCTATAACAAATCAGGATAAAGAATTTAAGTGTTATGCTATATGGAAGATTGCTGATACTTATATTAACCTTAAAAATTATGACAAAGCGATTGAGTATTGTTTAGGCTCTTTTAAGGTTGATTCTCCAAAAGCTGAAATATGTTGCAGGTTAGCAACAAGCTTTCAGTTAAAGAACGACATTCACCAAGCCATCAGTTGGTATAAAATAGCGACAACTAATGAAATTCCTCAATTAGAAGATTGTGGGTTTCCCATTTTTCAAGAATCATGTTACACATGGATTCCTCACCTAAAATTATGTGCTTGTTATATATATTTAGAAGACTATTCAAAAGCAAAGGTGCATAACGAGTTAGCACAAAAATATGTTCCTAATAGTTTTGCTGTAAAAGAATACAATCGGTTCTTACATGAAAAACATCTAGAAAGCTGAAATTCCAGAAAATTAAACGTCAACTAACCCACAATCCGTTATAATTTTGGGTTAATTGACATTTATCTGAAGTGTGCATATTCCTTTAACTAAATCGGTATCGGAAGTTCTGTCATGGGCAGAAGGCGCGAATCTTCGATTGCTGCAGTCCGATGTCCAATACCGGCAAGGTAGTCTTGATGACTTGAAAAAGCAAGAAACGACTGCACGCTGTTCTGGCGGATTAGCATGACAAGATCCCACCTTTCGTCTTCTGGACCGATAAGAAACTCTCCGCTATTACCAAGAAACATGACTTCTCCCCCACTTTCACGGAGAAATGGGAGCGTGTGCTCAATATAGCGGTTGAAAGCTTCAGCACCGCTAATTGGGACCTCCGATGATAGTTCAGGATTAGCTGTGTAATCGGCAATATCACGAAAACGCAGCAGGTTCAGCATGATGATACTACCCTCATATCCCTGTTGGATGAACCTCATACCAGCACGTTGCGATGGTTCGATGTAACGAACGGTTTTAGTGTTCTTTACACTCATTTTCTTCACTCCTTGACGTAATTTAAGTCAATAGTAACAAAAGACATAAATTATGTCGATACTTTTGACATGATTTATGTCTTTTTTTCCTCAAGCAAAAATATTTATTGAAGTGATCTATCCATTAGCCCAATAAGCTTTACTCCACAATATGGCCCTAAAATGAAAAAAAGCACTAATCCTTGTTACAGATTAGCGCCAGACTGTTGAGACTCAATTTACCTTATATAAACTAGGGTTGTTCTACTAAATTGCTATTTTACTAGATTCCTTATAGCATGGATATTTTGTAATTGTTTCTTTACAACTTGAGTAAGTTGAACTGCTGCTTCATAAAATCCATATTGGTCTGTACCTCAACGTGTATTGAGTTTTATGTTATTATTTCTCCTCGACTGTAAGAGATTTTACATTATTGTTTCCAACTGGATTATCACTTAGGTCTTTATCACTCACTGTAAATAATTGACTTGTTCCCCCAAAATTAGTTCTTGTATACAAAGTCGCTTTGTAATCACCGACAATATATATGGAGGATAATGAGCCTTCCGTAATTCCAACTTCCTCTGTCGTGGAATAAGCCCCGATTTTAGTAATCCTTTTATACGTATTTAGTGGATTATAGTTTTTATCTTTAAATAAATAAACTCCTTTTGGCAATATCATAAATGAAGAAACTTGGTTTTTGCCAACATTTGAACCAGATAGCCACTTTGATCCATCTTTATATGAAGACATACTTCCCTCATAATTCATATGTTCATATAATACAGCAGCCCAATCTCCTATAACGAGGACTGAACTTAATGCATCATTAGGAAAACCACCTTCACACCCATCCTTAGTAATTAATCCACACAATAACCAATTATTATATCTATTGTGTTCTCCTTTGAAGTTTTTATCTTTAAAGAAGTGAACACCTTCACCTTTTACTATTTTGATGGCAGATGCTCGATTATCACCTATATCTCTATCATCTAATGTTTTGTCACCGCCATCATTAAACCAAGAAACTTCACCATCATAGCCTTTATATTGATAGGTTATTAGCGCATACGGTCCAACAACCTTCACTGAAGATAAATCATCATTTGGAAAGCCGATACCTGCTTGAATATCATCAAATGAGGATATACCATCATTATTTCTAGATTTAAATAGCATGTCACCCATATACTGCGATCCTGTAAATAGATAAACACCATCTTTCTTTTCTTGCACCTCTAGAGATGAAACCGTATTAGCGCCAATTTCCTTTGAATCTAAGTCACGGAAAGTCGCATTGCCAAATATCGTTTGAGTTAAACCACCATAACTTTTATCTTTGTGTAGTGTAACATATACATCTCCTCTTACTAATATAGATGATAGGCTATTATTCGGAAAATCTAATGAACTCACATCAGATATTTTTTGACCTTTACTGACTGCAACACACTCCCCGTTAAATCCTGTTTTAGTAAAAAGAAATGCAGTTTCTGTTACAGAAAAGTTATTAGCTATTTTAGAAGCTGGTGATTTAATTAATTTATCATTATATAAAACTTCCTTCACAATATAAAAATCTACGTTGTTATTTTCAACTAATACATCGTATAATTCAGCAGAAATATTCACTGAAGCATCTGTGCCTTCAAATGCCCCTACTTCTTCACCGCCTGTGTCAGGATTACCAATATATACTCTATAATATGTTCTCTCTCCAGCTGGTAGTTGATCATCTTCCCAAGAAAAAGGAATAGAACAGCTTGTTTGAACAATATCCCTTAACGATGCGGCTGTTAATTCGACTTTCCCAAAAACTTCATTACTTGGACGTGATACAGTTTTATATAATGTTCTGTTATCAAAAAGGGTATCTTCATGATAAGACTTGATCCAATAAACATTATTTTTTTCTGGCTCTACATTCACGTCTAACCAGCTCGTAACAGTTGGGTCTTGAATGAGTGCTGCGATACTATCATTTTTATATACGATAAAGCCGTCTACATTCGGGTCAGAAGTTTGATCCCAAGACAAAGTTGTCGTCAAGTCAGCAAATGATGAATCTACACGTACGTTTGATGGTACTTCTAAAAGAGAATCTTCTGGATAAATTGGTACTTCCATCGTTGCGTAGCCTTTATTGATCATTTTGATAACATAAGAATTTTTATCAGGTCTAAGGCCATAATCGTCTAAGTCATTTTCAAACGCTTTGCTAAGTTCATGAAAATGATTGGCTTGCGTAAAATTAACTTTAGATTGTGTAACTAAGTTATAAACTGCCCATTTATATGGATTTGCACCAGCTATTGTTCCAAAAGGCTTAGTAAAAGTTTCTGTATTAGCCTCATTTATCGTTCTAGAAAACGCATAGCTTCTTGAATCAGAGTAATTATAATTTAAACTCACGCCTACTTTAAATTCTACTGCAAAAGCTTTGCTAGTAAATTCAGTTGAAATACCTAAGCCAAACCCATGAGTAAGTGTTGCCATTTCCTGCTGTGACTCAGTCAACCCATAAGATCTTTGAAAACTAGCCGTAGCAGGTCCACCTGTTTTCTCATTTCCATATGCAGCTCTCTCCCACCATTCCTCTACATCTAATGTCAATCCCTCAGCAAAATATGAGTTTTTGTCCAATAATAAAGTAATTTCTCTAGGAGTACCGACAGGAAAAACAGAATTTAACAACCCATTATCAGGGCTATATATTGCTCTGAATGTGTCAATATTTGGATCATATTTATCTAACGCATTATTTAGAACACTTAATGACTCGCCTGCAAGCTTTTCATAATATTCCGCATTGTAATAATGATCATTATAACCAGGATCAACGATAAAATTTATCGGGATATATTCAAATGGTTCAATTCCATGAAATATTGTTCGATTTTCATATGTGTCGAATGGAAAAGCCTCGTTGTCATCAAGCGCAGGAACAATTAATTCTGGTTCCACATAACCGTTGCTGTTTCCCCTTTCTCCTACCTCTTCTACATTAGTAGTATCTGTTTTTAGCGATTTCGAAATAGATCCAGATGCTGCAGAATCATCAGGTAAATATAATTGATATGTACCTCTATCAATTACTTCATATCCTGGAGGTGCTACTAGCTCTTCACTTTCATCATCTACAGCACCGAATACATTTGAAGGAATACAAACAAATAATAACAGGAAAAAAATGATGTTTATCGAATATTTAGTCGAACTGCTTACTATACTTTTCATAACCTCACCATCTTTTCAATTATTTTGGTCTAAAGGCATTAACATAGGCTCTTTTCGTAAACTTTTGGCTATTGAGACTCATTTAGGGTAGAAACAAATAATTTTTTTATATGACTTATTAAAAATAAGAAAGATGCCACGAAGCTAGGTATAAACGCATTTATTTCATAGTCAATAACAACAATCAATGCGAAAACAGCCTCGAATTAAGAAGAAAAACTAATTGTGAAGTATAGCTATTAATCACCTCCTTAAATTAAATAATACAACTCGGTAAAGTTTGATAGATTAATAGAGAGAATAACAACTTTAGTAATGAGGGATTAATCATTTGACTAAATCATACAAAATTCGATATATTTCAACAAATTCGATTTTTGACTGTATAAGCCCATTTTAGTGAGGAAATGATCTGTTATCAGCTTGGAGAATAGAATCGGAGAGGTTTTAATAAATATATTGATGTACTGACAAGCGCCCGAGTGGGACAGTAAGATACTCTGTTTGAACAGTATTCATAGTAGTAACGGCAGTCAAGCATCTAGTTTGGATAGTAATCATGGTTGTTTCGATTGGAAAGTACCTTGTTTGGATAGTAATCATGGTTGTTCCGATAGTAATGTACCTTGTTTGGATAGTAATCATGGTTGTTCCGATAGTAATGTACCTTGTTTGGATAGTAATCATGGTTGTTCCGATAGTAATGTACCTTGTTTGGATAGTAATCATGGTTGTTCCGATAGTAATGTACCTTGTTTGGATAGTAATCATGGTTGTTTCGATAGTAAAATACCTTGTTTGGATAGTAAAGTACCTTGTTTGGATAGTAATCATGGTTGTTTCGATAGTAAAGTACCTTGTTTGGATAGTAAATATGGTTGTTTCGATTGGAAAGTACCTTGTTTGGATAGTAAATATGATTGTTTCGATAGGAAAGTACCTTGTTTGGTTAGTAAACACGGTTGTTCCGATAATAAAGTACCTAGTTTGGATAGTAATCATGGTTTTTCGACAGCAAAGTACCTTGTTTGGATAGTAATCATGGTTGTTTCGACAGTAAAGCAACTAGTTTGGATAGTCAACATGGTTGTTCCGATAGTAAAGTACCTTGTTTGGATAGTAAACATGTTGTTCCGATAGTAAAGCACGCAATTTTGATAATAAGTATTATTGTCTGAAAATATCATTCTAAAAAATGGTAAAATAGCTTTTTATTTATCTAAGGAGGAGGCATCTATAATGTTAGCCTTATTACCGCTTGGACTTGGGACTTTATTGATAGTTTTATACCCTATAATCAACAAAGAAAGTAAGACCTTTGCAAGGATTAGTTTTATTATGGGTGCATTGATCATATTGATCCTATTATATATTTTAATTTCTCCTCATATTGTTATAACTTATAACTGATTTAGTTCTTAATCTAGTAGGTGGATAACAGATGATGAAAATAAGGAGATTTTACACATTGGAGTAATAGATCGTGTTAAATATTATTAATTGATAACTTATATGAGGTATGGTTCCCATTAAATAATAAGAAGTATTCTATTATCTAATGCCTGAAATCCCCTCTTTTTGGATAATAAAAACACAAACCGTTCCTCAGCTTATGTTTTTTTTAGGCTGTTTTCGCATTGATTGTTGTTATTCGAACTATGAGATAAATACGTATAAATCAAGTATTCGTGGCATGTTTTCTCAATTAAAATAAAGTCAATTGCATTAAATTAAAGAAGAAGATAGATTATCGAACGTCACTGGTGAAATCGGATCATTTACTCTACATTATTTAGAACTATCAATAGACACCAACCCTACCAACAGTATCTTTGCGATACATACATTCGCAAAAAAAAGAACCGCACACCTGCTATAAAAAATAACAGATGTTCGGTCATCAATCTTTGAATTCTCAATATATTATTTACTGTACAATTTACTAAAAACCGATTAATTTCCTCTGTTTTAATTACCTAAATTTTCAATCGCGTAATCGGCTTCTTCTTGTGTGAATTTTTCACCATACTCAGACACCAATTGGTCTCTTATCGCTTCAGGTGACATGCTCATTGTTTCCTGGTAACTTTTCGCTTTTTCCAAAGCATTTTTATTATAATCAGCCATTAAATTATCAATTGCATATTGGGCTTCATCCTCAGTGAATTTTTCACCATGTTCAGACGTCAGTTGTTCGTATATCCCTTGCTTTGACATATACATAGTTTCCGAATAGGATTCCGCTTTCTTTAAAGCATTTTCTTTCCATTCATATTCTAAATTATCCATTGCATACGTCGCAGCTTCCTCAGAAAATTGTTCACCAAATTCTGAAGTTAATTGATCGAAAATAGCAATTTTAGACATATTCATCGTTTTTGCGTAAGATTCAGCCTTTTTCAAAGCAGATTTGTATTCTACAGGAACATCATCTTCTACGGTTTCTTCCTCAACATCATCTTCTACGGTTTCTTCCTCTTTCTCTGTTTCCTCAACTTTAGATTCCTCGTTTGCCACTTCAGCAACAGAAGGGCTGGCTTCTTGTTCTCCCGTATCTGCTTTTTCATCCCCCATTCCATTGACAGCCAATGCAATAATAGCAATCGCGATAATCCAAACCCACCATTTTTTATAGAATCGTTTTCTTTGTTTTGGTTGTTGTTCCATTTTCCATATCCCCCTAATTTTGTATTCCAAGGAAAAGTATAACATAATATTCCAAAATTTATTTATTAAAAAAAATAAATTGCCAACCCTAGTAGAAAAAGTCGACTGTGGAGAATATATATATAAATGGATATTTAAAACTAAAAAATTATTATTTTATATGCACAAAATTAAATTTCATGTGAACAAATAAAAAAAACTCACCTATAGGCGAGTTTTTTTATTTGTTTATATTTTATATTTATCTATCAAAAATAATAATGGCTCTGCTAAATTAGTCTCAATATCAACAAAGCTTACATTACTAGTTATTTTTTTATGTGATCAGGACCAACATGTATTTCAACATTATACATTGTCTTATTAAATCCGTGTGGGAAGCCTCGTTCTAATTGTTGATATGTGAAGTATGGCTTTTCAAGATCTTCTTCAACAACTACTCTATAAAATCCTCCACCTACTTTATCTTCCTTTAATTCGTTATCAACATAATAGAACCTTACAGGTTGTACCTCACCAGCAACCTCTTGAGTGTAGTACCGTCTATATTTATCGATAATCTCTTCCTCTTCCTCGGCTTTTACAACAAGTTCTTCACTATATTGAATCTCTTCAATTTCTTGGGTAAGCACCTCTAAATTATTAATATAAGGTAAGACGTACTCTTGCTCCCAATCTTCCATTCTTCCAGGAAATTCTTCATCATTGGCAAGCGCTTTTTCATAATCAAAAAAGTGTACAACTGATAAGGCGACCACAAGTACAGCACCTATGATCATATGGCTCTTTATTCTTTTTACACGGCTAGAGCCAGCTAATAATGCAATATACAATAATAAGATAATGACTAATACAATCACTGTTTGCCAAGGTTTCAATAAATCCACAGCTTGCAACTCTATCTGTGAACCAACCTCTATAATTTTTTCAACTGTCAATTTCTCTCTCTCCTTTTCGGAAACGAGACCCTCGACACGTTAACGCAATAACGTAGCAGTGGTCAGGCCCCGAGTTTTGCTGTAGCCTTCTTTTGTTTTTGTAACTTCTAATATTGCGGGCATGGCATTTTTTAATTCTTGGACGTGCGATATGACACCGATCATACGCCCGGTTTGTTGTAATTCAACGAGTGTATCGATAGCTTTATGAAGTGCCTCTTCATCAAGTGATCCAAAGCCCTCGTCAATAAACATCGTTTCGATTGAAATTCCACCTTCGTAAGATTGAATAACGTCAGTCATACCTAATGCTAAACATAATGACGCATTAAATTTTTCTCCACCTGATAAGGATTTCACATCTCGCTTTTGTCCCGTGTAAGTATCATAAACATCTAACCCTAACCCACTTTGTTTACCTCGTTTTTCTAAACGTTCACTACGAACAAGGTAATATTGCCCATATGAGAGTTGCTTTAATCTCTCATTGGCAGCAAGAATGATTTGCTCTAAAAATTCAATCTGTAAGTATCTTTCAAATGAGATTTTCTTTTCATTATCTCCACGAACAACGTTATATAGATCACTCATCAGCCCTAGTTCTTGTTCAGCATTTTGTTCCGCTTCACTCGATTCAACAATTAATTGCTTTAACTTCTGTGCCTCCATCTTGTAATATTCTGATGTTTGCAAAGATTTTCTCACTAATTCAGTTTGTTCTTTTAACTCCATAACACGTTGTTCTAGTATCTCTACGTTACTTCGTTCTTTTCCTACAAGCTCCTTGTCGAGCTCTTCGACTTGCTTTCTTGTAGTATTTAGTGCCACATGGAAGCTTTCGATTTCGCCCTTTAATTTCTTCATAGCTTCCTTATTACGCTTTGCACTCAAATATTCTTGATCATTCTCAAAATTTGCTAGACGTAATTCAGTGTAAAATGTTTGTTCAGTTTTTTCAAGCTTTGTTTTTGCTTTTGCTAACTGATCCGTTACATTTACCACATTTACGTTAGCTGTTACAACATTTTCATTGGCTTGTTTAAATTGGTCTTGGACCGCTTTCCACTTATGCATGAGATGATTCTTTTCGTTAGTAACTTTCGTTATTGTCGCTTGAAGCTTATCTACAGAACGAAGCTCCTCACTCACTTTTGTTATATTTTGTTGTAAAAGCTCTTCCTCTGTACCGTATTTTATCGTAACTTCTTGATATCGCTGTTCAACTTGTGTCCTTTCCTCTTCTTCTTGTTGAAGAGAAATCTCAAGCTTAGCGTATTCTTTTTTATATTTAGCTACAATTTTTTGGTCCTGATCTAATTGCTGTACTTCAGCTTTTAGTAGTTTTCCTTGAATCACTAATTGATCATATTGTTCTTGCAATTGATCTATAGAAAACCCATAATGCTCAATTTGTTCTTTTTTCTCTTCAAGCTGTATACGTAAGCTTTCATAAACTGCTTTTGCATTCAAATACGTTGTTTCACATAAATTTTTTTCTTTTTTATGCGATCCAAGCTGTTCTTTTGTAGTCATATCTTCACTTAAAAACGCTTTATTTGGATGATCAATACTACCACAAACAGGGCACGGTTCTTCTGGTTGTAACCTTAAAGCTAGTAAACTAGCTTGTCCATCTATCCACTGCTTTTCCAATTGACTATAAACTTGGTTAACGTATTCATACTTTTTAAAGCTCTGTGTCATTTTATTATATGCCTGTTTACCTTGTAAAACGAGCTGGAGATATTCATTGACAGCCTTAGATTGCTCTCTTAAATACAACAATTGTTTATGTTTGTCAGGCAGAGACTCAACCTTCGATTCAAGCGTTCGAATTTGTTCAAAGAGTTCCGTTTTTTTAAGAGAATTTGTTTTATGTTGATTTTTAAGTTCATTAAGCTGGCTGCTTAAATGTTTTAGCTCACGACTCAATCCGCTTACTAATTGTTGTTTAGCATCAAGTTCTTGTACAGTAGGTATTAAATCGTGAAGACGGTTTAATTCTATTGATAAAGCTTCACGTAAACCTTCTTTTTCTTGCTCCTGCTCATAAACTTTTTTCACTTGATCGAAAATTTGTTTCGTGCTCTCTAACTTCTTTGTAACAGCTATAAGCTCATTCTCCTTATCGCGAACTTCTAGCTTTACCATATTTACTTGTTGTTCAAAAACTTGGAGCTGTTCAGCTTGAGTAGCAAGCTCTAATTCATCCACTTTTAACTTTATTTTTTGCTCTTGACCTAATAGATTTGAGAGCTCTGATTTTTTTGTGTTAAGCAAATCCAAACGTTCATTGACTACTTTGCCACGGTGTAGTAGCTCATAGGTTTCATCATATTTTTTTTGTTCCATCCTTTGCTTTTGCAACAGTGATTTTGATTCCTCGTCAAATTCATCAATCTCTTGATCAAGTGCTGATAGAATTTGATGTGTATTATTATGCTCTTCTTTTAGAAGTTCAGTTAGTTTAGACCCGTCACGATCGCGCAATAACCCTTTTAGCTGATCAAAATATAAGCTTCGTTCATTCAACTTGTTCATATATGTTAGCTCAATTTCTTTTTTCATCTCTCTTAATCGATCAGCTATCCGTTTAAACGAATCAGTTTTAAAAATGCGTCTAAGTATTTCTTCTTTATTTTCTGTTTCTGATGTTAATAATTTACGGAACTCTCCTTGTGGTAGCATAACAATTTGACGAAACTGGTCTCTCGTTAAGCCGATGATTTGTTCAAGCCTGTTATTTATGTCAGTAACTTTGAAACGATCTACACATGGAATTTCTTCACCATTAGTCAATTGCTCATATAATTCATAACGCTCACCTGTTGGTGTCTTGTTACCTTCCTTGACATGTGATAGCTGTCGAAGGATACGAAATTTCTTACCCCTTAGCGAAAACACTAACTCTACTGCAGTATGTGTATCATCATCTGCAAAATGACTTCGTAACATTTTCGTATCTTGACGTTCTTGCCCACTTGCCTCTCCATATAAAGCAAAACATATAGCATCAAAGATCGTTGTCTTACCTGCTCCTGTACTTCCGGAAATAACAAACAACCTTTGCTCACCTAATTTAGTAAAATCAATTACTTCTCTATCCTTATATGGACCAAATGCGCTTATCGTTAAAGTAATTGGCTTCATGTCCGTTCTCCTTCCCCTCGGAGAATTTGCTGTAGTACATCCCGAAACAAATCTTCCGTATCTTGCTTCACTTCAGTACCTTTAACGTCTGTATAAAAAGCTTTAAAAAGTGATAACTCGTCCATTTGTGTCCGTTGATTATTTTTTTTCTGCGCACCCTCTGGCATATTTGGGTTATTTTTCTTTTGCTCAATATGCATAGCATTAGGGTAAACAGCACGAATTTTTTCCATCGGAAATAGTACAGGATGATCATCTAGCAATCTAACAAACACATAATCTTCATTTTTATCATGTAATTGGATATCCTTCATATACCCTTCTATCGTTCGCATATCACGTCGAGGAGAAAATAATCTCTTTTCTATCGATGTATTACCTACATCATCCATCTCGACGATGTAAAAACCTTTGTTATGTGTCTCTTCAGAAATCGAGTATTTTAATGGTGATCCTGCATACCTGATTTTATCATTTCCAACTTTGTGTGCTTGGTGTAAATGACCAAAAGCACTGTAATGAAAATGTGAAAAATAACTTGCATTTACTTGCTCAGCTCCACCAATTGCTAGTGGTCGCTCCGAATCACTTGTATTTTCTTCTTTTTCACCTTTTGGTGTGACAAAATGATGTCCAATAAATACATGCCTGACGGTATTATCCATTTGTTCAATTATTTGAGTTACTATGGCTTCCATAGCATCATCGTGGCTTCGTATCTCTTCATTTTTTAACAAGTGTTTGACAACGCCAGGTTCAGCATAAGGTACTAAATGGAAATGAACTTCACCGAAATCATCTCTTATAATAACTGGTTCTACCTTTTCAGAAAGGTGCCCGACAATATGTAGTCCAGCTGCTTTCAACACACTGCTTGCAAAATGAAGTCTACCAGGGCTATCATGATTCCCTGCAATTACTAAAACTGGGGTTTGTAAATCTATTATAATTCTTCTTAATATTTCATCTAACAGTTGAACTGCTTCTGTCGGAGGCACAGCACGATCATAGACATCACCAGCTATAATTACAGCATCTGGTCGTTCTTGATCAACTGCTTCAATTAATTGATTTAGCACATATTCTTGATCTTCAGTCATATAAACACCATGAACTAATTTACCTAAGTGCCAATCAGCTGTATGAAAAAATTTCATCTATTACACCTGCCTCATTAAAATCTTCTTCTATTATATTCTTAAAAAGTAGTATAGTAAATTCTAGATTATCATGTGGAATCCATATCGGATGTTGATTCATTCATATCTTATCTACTGAACGACCTTACTTTTGTTGTTCAGTAATTAATTCCGAATAAGAAAACAATAAGCTAACTTGCAATCTATATATCAAATATTTTTATAATTTATTACATAATAGTGTTATAATGGAAGTAATACAATAGTTGGTACTCAAGGGTGTGAAGGCTGAACCCGTCATTCCGTATTGGAGAGGGGGTGATGCCTTGACGGTATATGAAGCGGTGAGCTTAATGGTCTCTTTTGGGATTCTCATCATCGCGATACTGTCTTTCGATAACAAGAAATAACCACCCTTGAGCTTGTCGGCAAAGAAGGGTGGATTATATCATCCGCTGCCTTCCCCTTTGAGGGGAAAACTATTGTATGAGCAGACTGTTGGTGTTCAAGCACCTATAGTCTGCTTTCATTTTTAATAATATCATCTATCCAATTATAATATAGCATATATAAGTGTAAATTTCATCCATTTATTAGTTCGACTGTTTAACTACCATTCGTAGCAATTTAGCGCCTTTTATAAGGACGATGATCGTTCCTTGCATTCCCTTTACTGCTTGTTTTCTCTTGAGAGCTTGTTGTTCTTTTTCACTAAGAACATTGAATTTCGTGCTACTTTTATTTACAGTGTTACTCTGATTGTTGTTTTTCTTAAGATGTTTTCCACAGTAAGAGCTAACACAAATATAATTAACGTTCGGACGGCTTTTCTTTCTCTAGATTACAAAAATCATGTGATACGCACCAGTTACTCAAATGTGAGTAAAAAAGCATAAAAGTTCACGATAAGAGCCTTTTCTTACTAAGTAAAACAACGTTCATACAATTACAGTTTAGTGACATCTACTCATTTCTTTACGACGACAATTGTAAAAAAATTGTATTGTTATCTTATACAATAACCATTAATTCTGTGACGAGAGCCGTAATAATTTTAATAGTAATATCTTATACATACACATATGAAAATATCTTTATTACAAAGGTTGTTCTAATTCTTTTTCTAACACTACACCCTTTTTAAGGATGTACAAATGTATAAAACCGTACAGAGCAGAACTAATTAACAAGATTCCAGCAAAAATATACACATATTTCACACCAATCCAGTCTGCAAATAGACTTATTCCTAACATAGAGACAATAGAAATAAATTGTATAAGTGTAGATTTCGCAGCCATGACCTTCGTTAACGTTCTTTCGTCAGCACTATTTTGAGTCATTGTTACCTGTGCCATATCACGCATTTGATAAGCTGGTCCCATTAATACAACTAATAGCAGCGCTAAATAAGCATTTGTAATTAAACCATACGTGAAGGTCAGCATCCCAAATAAAAACGCCCCAGTTATCATAAAGATCGTTAAGTTACCTTGCATCATTGTAGATAGTTTATATATAAGTATCCCACCAATGATTGCACCTAAATAATAACCACTATTAATATACCCCCACCATGCTTCTCCTTTATTTAATACTTCATAGGCGTAAGCAATAGTAATTGGGCCAAGCCAAATAGTTCCAACCCATGCCTCAATTAAATCCATCGTAACAATAACCCTTAAGCCTTGATGCTTAAATAAGTATTTCCATCCCTCTGTTATACGGACAACAAAGGGCTCACGTTTCGTATCGTTCATGACAGCTTGTATGTTGATTGTCGCTAGTGAACATAGGGATAATAAAATCAACAAAAATGTTAAGCCTAATGTTACATATAACCCAACAAACTGAAGTAGTATGCCACCAATCGACCATCCAGCTAATAAAAATGTTTGATCTACAGTAGCTAGTAAACTATTTGCACGTACTCTATTGTCTTCTGCTACTGCAGAACGTACGAGGGTAGATTTAATCGGTCCAAACCAACCATTAAAAAAAGAAACCACTGTCAAAGTACTAAATAGTAACAACATAATCGGCATTGTATATTCTTGGACTAATAGCACTGCTAATACAATAATGAATGGCAGTTGGATACTTTGAGCAAATATAAGGATCGATCTTAATGCAAATTTATCAGAAATTGATGGTAGCAAAAATGCACTAATTAACCTTGAAGCTAGACTCAGTATTGTAACCAACGCAGATAATGTAGTTGAACCTGTCTCCTTGAATATTGTCATAACAACAGCCATTGTATACAATGAGAAACCCAAGTTCGTAGACGTTTGACTTATAAGCAATGCATAAAAACGTTTATTCATATAAACCACCTTGCTTTTCCTACTCTCAACAGAATAGGTAAATTATAGCATAGGAATTATAAGTAGCTTTCATTAATTAGATTGATCATTATATACGACTTTAGTCTTATAAGCACAGATTATGTTTTCTTTACTTTTGTCAGTGGATACAAGCTTAGCAAACATAAAATGATCGTAGCTATGTGAGGAACCGCAAATAAATAGTGAGCAACAAAGCTGGTTGATGGTGTACCGTCAGATATGCTACTTCCATAGTACGAAAACCAAAGATAAATTGGCAATAATTGAAGAAAAGCAATCATGTGTAAAATGAAGCTACTAATGACTTTTAAGCGTTTTGACTTATCCTCCTGCAGCTCAATAAAAATACTTGAGCCACCTAAGAGCGCAATAAAAAATCCCCATGCAATGACCTCAGATTCAACTTGACCAAATAATCCTGATAAGTATATAAATCCAACGAAACATGTAAGAACTCCTTAGCTATTCTTAGTTTACTCAAATTACGACCTCCTTTTATGATCTCCTAAACAATTAATACCATATATATATCATTCTATTCTGCGATCACTTCAGGCATGAAACGGGTCGCCTTTCCCTTTAACTGTCTCCCACTTTATGCCAACAAACACAAGTATACAGCCCGTTCCATTTAACCGTGGGGAGAATAATACCTCCTTAAGATAGCTAAACATGTGACGAAAAGAGTTCTTATATCCATTCAACTTAACGCTGAAAAACCCATTCTTGTTAACTAATTTTACTGTTTATAGGAAAAACTATCATTATTTGCACTGTATTTAAGCATAGATTTCCATTTTTTTCGTTTAGCTCTTTTAAAACTTTTTCAACATCCATTTCGTTAAACTAGCTGAGGTGAACAAATTTGCTAACCGATAAAGAGCTCATAAAAGATATTCAAGCAGGGAACCAAGCATCCATGGAAGTACTCGTAAAAAGACATTATAAAGTAGTATATGCCTTTGTTTATCGGAAGATTGGCGATAAAGAAACCGCTTATGATTTAACACAAGAAATTTTCATCAAAATGATGAAAAGCATTCATAGTTACTCATCGAAAGCCCAGTTCCAAACATGGCTTTTAACGATTGCTGTGAATCACTGTCGCGATTTTTTTCGATCAAAAGCCTATCAACAAGCATCACAGACAGAAGAATTTGATGAGAGCTTTCAGTCGAATAAAAATGAAGGAGTGCATTATATTTTTGAGAGAAGTGAGAACAGACAAATGATCAAAAGTGCAATTCACGAGCTACCAGAATTTCAAAGTGAGGCAATCTTATTAAAATACTTCCATGACATGAAAATTAAAGAAATTGCACAGGTGACAAATACGAATGTCTCAACCGTAAAATCAAGACTAAAGCAAGGTATGGCCAAATTAAAAATGATTTTAGAAAGGAGTGGATCGTATGAGCAACAGGGATGACATAAATCTTCAAATTAACAAAGAACTTGAACACTTCAGTACATTAGATGATTTTTCAGTTGAGTTTCCAAGTGAAGATGAAATGTATCAAACAATTGATACTCTTAGACAGTATGTGCCTGAAAGACAGCAAAAAAGCAAATTAGATAAATTAGCAGATTTGCTGCGACTATCAACGAAGGAGATATTTTTTATTGATAAATCATTTTGGATTACCAATCTCACTTTTTTCCTAATTGGTTTTTTGCTTACGATGAACACTTCTGGTAATCCATATTTTGCAATAATGCTACTTTCTCCCGTACCTTTTCTATTAGGACTGCTAGAGGTCTTTAAAGGCAGAGATAGAAACTTCCTAGAATTAGAATTAACATGCAAATACAACGCACAGCAGCTGATGCTTTCTAAAATGGTCGTCACCGGTGTGTATAATTTCATTCTCATGGTATTTCTTATTACATTACTAAGTTTTACTGGAGATGGACAAATGTTGCTTACGAAGGTACTCATGTATTGGATCCTTCCATTTACTCTTGTCGCATCATTTGGGTTGTTATTAGCCTCAAAATTAAAAGGGCAAATTGCAGCACCGTTAACAGTCATATTGTGGATAAGTTTCGTTGGAATCTACATGAGTAATGAACAACTCATAACATATATGGAATCTAGACCAGTCATCTTTTATATTATCGCTTTTTTATTAGCAGTAACATTTTTTATATTTCAAATTAAAAAAATAACGAGAGGTGTTTCCCTTGAATTTAACAATTGAAAATGTAACTAAACAGTTTGGAGATAAATTTGCAGTAAACAATGTGTCATTTGATTTAACAGCGGGTGTTTATGGTTTTTTAGGTGCAAATGGAGCTGGTAAAACAACTTTAATGCGCATGCTCGTGACACTTATTAAACCGACTTCTGGGCGAATTTTATATAACGGTAAGGATATTGAAGTATTGGATGAAAAATATCGTGATGTTCTCGGCTATTTGCCTCAGTACATCGGCTTATATAAGACCTTTTCAGCTGAGAAATATTTAATGTACATTGCTTCATTAAAAGGAATTGAGAAGAATACAGCAAAGAAAAAGATTGATGATCTATTAGAGGTTGTTAATTTAACCGAGCATCGGAAAAGAAAGGTTGGCAAATTTTCAGGTGGGATGAAACAACGGCTAGGTATTGCACAAGCACTATTAAACGATCCAAAAGTGTTAATCGTTGATGAGCCAACGGCAGGACTCGATCCGAAAGAACGAATTAGATTTAGAAATTTATTGTCTTCTATTTCTAAAGATCGGATCGTGCTGTTATCAACCCATATCGTCTCAGATATCGAATTCATCGCAAAGGAAATACTGGTGTTAAAGGCCGGTCAACTCATTCAAAAAGAAAAGCCTGATGAGCTGCTCGAGCAAATCCAAGGATATGTATGGACCGTGAATGTCCCAGAAAATGAGGTTCAAGCATTCCAAGCAAAATACAAGGTGGGAAATATAATTCGTCAGCAAAATGAAATTGGACTTAGAATCATTTCTGAAACCAAACCAGATGATAGAGCACTTTCAGCACAGCCTAATCTAGAGGATCTATATTTATACTATTTTGATCAGGAGGCAACACAGTGAAACAACTATTGCAGTTTGAACTATATAAAATATTTAGACAAAAGGGAATTTATATTGTAATGGTACTCATGTTTCTTCTATTTAGCCTCGTGATGGTAAGTGAATCGCGAAATGTTTCACCGAAAGCAGACACATACGCGACTGAGGTCAAAGAAGAACTTAACACATTTGCCCAAGAATGGGAAGGGAACTTAACTAGTGAGAGAGTAGAGGAAGCTACTCAAACTTTAGACTCTGTACCTTATGCATATACACCAACAAGCTCCTTAACTGACGAAGAACTTGCTAAATATAATATCGTTCAACAAATATTATTTAATGATAATACTACGCGTGACATTAACTCGAAAATAACAGAACTAGAAATAAAGTTAGACAAATTATCAAAAAATGATATTTCTTATAAAACAGCCCTATTGGAAATTAATATGTTAAATCATTTGAAATTAGATACCTTTCAGTATAATCAAGGGCCAATAAACACGATAGATTTTGTTGAAAGGTTTGCTCCATATTTTACTGGAATCTTGATGTTAATTGGACTAGCTTCTATTTTTGTCAATGAAACGAATACAGGAATGGATCAGTTAATATATAGCTCAACTTATGGTCGGAGAAAAGGTGTCACAGCTAAAATAATCGCTTCAATAATTTATGTATTATTCTTAACAATTGTATGGGTCACGTTCAATATAATCATGAATTCATATATTTATGGGAATATTGGGTGGAATTCACCTATTCAATTTTTAAGATATCCAGAATCACCATATGCTTTAACAGCCATCGAATATTTCTTTAGCCAAATTGGTATTCATCTACTAGTAGCGATTGCGTTTATGGCGTTCGTCTTAACTGTCTCTGCCTTGACAAAAAGCACCTTAGTTTCGTTTATCATTAGCGCAGTAACCTTTTTATTACCGACAATTAACTTTGGTGTTCCTTATTGGGAATATGTGAAGAAGTATAGCTTTTCAAATTTCATGACTGCACCTGAATTCACAAAACCATTTCATGCTCTTAACTTATTCGGTGTTCCTGTATTAGATCCGGTTGTGAACTATCCTTTAGTTGCATTATTTACAGTTATGTTTATGATGTTGCTTTACAAAGCGATTAAAAACAAACAAGTAGCATAATTTTTATATTTATGTGGTTACGAGTAAAGATTTACTTGGATAAATATGCTCTCATTCTACTAATCTATAAGCTAAAAACCAGAGATGAATGAAGATCATCTCTGGTTTTTAATCGTATAAGTTGTCATCATTCGTGTTATACAAGTTGCTAACAATCTAATAATTTATTATAGATGCGCTGGGTAGCCTGTAATTGTTTGAATAGATTTGTATAACGGCATTAATTTTGTATACATCTTCTTATATACTTCTCGATACAATTGATCATATAACTCTACATTATCTTTTAGTGGTTCGAAAACATCTCCGTCTTTAGTCATATTATTAACAGCATCTTCAACAGTAGAATAAATTCCCGCTCCCATAGCTCCTAAAATAGCTGCTCCTAATCCTGATGATTCGCTCACAGTAGGGCGTTTAGCAGGCAAATTAAATATATCAGCAGTTATTTGCAGCATTTTATCACTCTTAGATCCACCACCACAAACAACGAGTTCTGTCATAGGGACCTTTGTCCGTTTTTCGATTCTCTCTCTACCTTCACGTAAAGAATATGCCAAACCTTCTAATAATGCCCTATAAAAGTGACCTTTAGTGTGCACACCACCAAATCCGATCACTGCACCCTTTGCATCTGGTCCTGGGTACCTAATTCCTGGAGACCAAAATGGTTGTAGTACTAACCCCATTGAACCAGGAGGAACATCTGCTACTAAATCATCTAATAACTCCTCTACAGCAACGCCCGCTTCATTCGCTAGCATCATTTCTTCATTTGCAAATTGCTCCTTAAACCATGAAACCATCCAAAATCCTCGATACGTTTGTACTTCTAAATTATATTGTCCTTGAGCAGCGCTAGGGTATGGTGGTATCAATTTAATTGGTTCTAAATATTTTTTGGAATTCACATTTATTGTTGCTGTTGTCCCATATCCAACACTCCCTCTATGTGGAGCTAGGCAACCTGTCGCTAATACTTCACATGCCTTGTCAGTTGCCCCTGCTATGACCGGCAAGCCCGCAGGAAGCCCTGTTTCTGCAGCGGCTTTTGAAGTGAGCACACCAAGCTTTTCTCCTGGCTGAACAAGGGTCGGTAACATCTTTTCCTCAACAGGAATAGCCTTCCATTTCCAATGTTTCTTTGCTGACCACGACTGCTTTTTGTAATCAAAAGGAATATACCCAACTTGGTTTCCTATTGAATCTACAATATCACCTGTAAGTTTATAATTGATGTAGCCTGATAACAGTAGATAATGCGCGGTCTTCGACCAAATATCTGGTTGGTGCTGCTTGATCCAATTTGCTTCTGCCTCTGCTTGTAAATAATGAAGTGTTGTTGTTAATCCAGCAAGTCGAAAAACAGATTGCCACGCTGTCCCAACTTCAGGCCATTCTGTCGATCTGCGTTGATCTAACCAAAGCATTGCAGGTCGTAATGGCTGTTTATTACGATCAAGGTTAACCATCGTTCCCCTTTGCGTAGTTACCGTCACTGATACAACTGCCTCTTTATTTACTTTACCTTGCGCAAATAATTTATTAGAAGATTCCACCAAACAATTCCAATAATATTCAGGATCTTGTTCAGCCCATCCAGGTTGATTTGAAAAATAAGCTGGTGAAAAAATTACCTTCGTATAATCTATTAAATGACCGTGTTTATCAAAAGCTAATGTCCGTACACTTTGAGTTCCTATGTCAATTGCCAAAACCGTTTCATCCATTGTTGTTCCTCCCCCCCACGAATAACAAACATGAAACAGCCTCTAAAAAAATATTTAATAAAGTTATGAGGCTTTCTTCATACCCCTATCTATTTCAGTTCCGTTATAGCTCAAAGAAATGATTCAATAAACGTACTTTATTTCCTGAGATGCCTTGATTACTCATGTTAATATGTCTTAACTTTGTAAATGTTAACATTCGTACTCCATAAATAGTTGTAACACCTATCTCAATCCTCTGTTGCACCAAATTTTATAGCACGATTTCCCTCACTTAACTTCCCGTAATAAATCTGGGCTATACCCTTGCTTCCATAATTTCTTATACCTAGCCACTTCATCGTCCCAACGTTCATCATCCCAATCTAGCAATGACTGTACCTCTACTTTTAGTCGTTCAAGTATGCTAATAGCTCCTTCAGGTAGTATCATACCGAGTCTAACTCTACGGAGTAACAGATCGTCTAAATGAACGATAGATTCGTACTTCGCAGCCCAGCGTAATTCAGCCCATATTGTATTTGAATCTAGTATTAGTTCGCAGCCAGATTGATCCAATTCATCGGCAAATGTTGACCACTCATGTCCATAACGCCCTGATAATCGACGGCTGATTGTATCGTTTAAATTGCACTTAACATCTACATCTTTAGATTCATCAGTTGATAGGTCATTCGTTGCTAGCGTGCTAGATGGTGTTACTACTTTTAATACTTTATTAATTGCTTCCTTTGCGAGAATATCAAATGTCGTTAATTTTCCTCCAGTTACAGTTAATAGACCATGTTCTGTCCATACACAATGATCTCTGGATTCTTTTGAAGGATCTTCCTTGCCTGTATCTACCACAGGTCGAATGCCCGCAAACGTCGAAATCACATCTTCAGGTTTCAAATTATACGCTGGAAACATCTCATCTAATGATTCAAATAAATATTTCCCTTCTTCAACACTAATACCTGGCTCTTCGTCAAGTGATTGATGATGATCAATATCCGTAGTACCGACAAGCGTTACTCCTTCCCAAGGGAACGCATAAATGTAACGACCATCCTTTTTATGGGCAAAGCTTACAGCTTGTGAAAGTGGGAATCGCCAATGTGGAAAAATTAAATGACTGCCTCTAAGAGGACGCATTTTCGGAGACTCCCCCACTTGTTTCCGAAGTTGATCAACCCACACACCTGTTGCATTTACTATCACTTTCCCATTAACTTCTGACACTTGCCCAGTCACAACATCTTTTACTACAACACCGTTCACTTCACCGCCTTGGTCTTTAGTTAATTTTTCTACTGCAGCATAATTAATAGCAACTCCACCTTGATGTTCAGCTTCACTCAACACTCTAAGTACTAGCCTAGAGTCATCAGTCCTTGCATCATAATATTGTAAGCCATTACTTAGCCCTGTCTGTCTAAGACCTGGTGCCAACATACTCACATTAGCAGAGTCATACTTACGGTGATTTCTGCGCATAGCAATCATATCATATACAGTCAAGCCTGCTTGTAATACAAATGAACCTAAACGATCATCATCATAAAAAGGGATGAGTATCCCTAATGGATCAACTAAACCTTCGCATTCACGCAGAAGCTTTTCTCTTTCAGATACAGACTGATAAGTCGTTTTGATTTGCCCTTGCTTTAAATAGCGTAATCCACCATGAACGAGCTTCCCTGAGCGACTAGATGTACCCCAAGAAAAATCTCTTTTCTCCAACAGTAAACACTTTAATCCAAGGCTTGCCGCTTTCCGAAGTATGCCTGCACCGGTTATTCCACCTCCGATAACAATAACATCCCAAGGTTCATTAAGACTTCTCCACTTTTCAACGCGGCTTGTCATTATAAACACCCCTTCTATATTAACTTATCCTTATTCATTATTTTTTCTGGATCAAGTGTATTGCTTAGGGTTCTAATCATTTCCATGCCAAGTGGTGTTTTCTCTGCTTCTAAATATGGTCGATGATCAACCCCTACTCCGTGCTGGTGACTAATGGTTCCTCCATTCTTCACTATGGCTTCACTTGCAGCTTTTTTCAGCACTTCCCAACGTCGTTTCGTTTCCTCTGGTGTATTTCCTATTCGAAATAAGTATGTTGTATAGATACTAGAACCATGGGGATAGACATGTGAAAGATGAGTATATGCAAAAACATTTTCTCCGATATCCTTTAAGCCGTTCCGAAATGCAGTTTCCACTGCCTCTGCAGTAGCGGGAACTCGATCCCATGTTGTTGCAGTTTCTACCGTATCTACTGCATAACCTTCTTCCCATAGGCTATTACGTAAATACGGTGAGCGGAAACGATTTTTCACCCAATGTTCACCCGCTTTTGTACCTACGAGCACACCTCGGTGCTTTTTAATCATTGCTTGTGCTTCACTAAGAGCAGCACTTACATGTTTTTTTGAACCAGTGACGCCATAAAGTAGCATACATTTATTGTCATCTACACCTCTAAAATTAAGCCATTTCTCTAACAGAGCTATTGTTTTACTGTCCCCTGCCATCTTTAATTGAGATACTGTTTCCTCAGGTAAGCTTAAGCGCATCATAGAAAGAGGTACACTGTTTTGTGCAATTTCCTTAATTGCTGCCATCCCTTGCTCAGCACCTGGAAAAAATGCAGTATAAAACTTTTCCTCTTCTGCAATTGGTGTTATTTTAATCGTTACCTTAGTTACAATCCCTAACCTTCCTTCAGATCCCATTACGAATTCACGCAAATCAGGACCAGCTGCTGATGCAGGTAAATTAGGTAGCTTCAAGCTACCAACAGGTGTTTCCATCACGCCTCCGACGAATAACCTTTCAATTCGTCCATACTTTAATGATTGCTGTCCTGCTGAACGAGTAACAACCCAGCCACCAAGTGTGGAGTATTCAAACGACTGTGGGAAATGACCTAACGTGAATCCTTTTGCTTTTAACGCTGCTTCTAAATCTGGTCCACGTATACCAGCTTGAAATTCTGCCAGACAACCTTCTTCATCAATATGAAGTAATTTATTCATATGCCCCATGTCTATTGTAAGCGTAGGTTTGTCTCCAGGGAGAGCACTTAAATGTCCAACAACACTCGTGCCTCCTCCGTAAGGAATGACATTTGCCCCAACCTGTGAAGCATATTTTAATAGTTCACGAACATCTTCATCTGTTGTTGGATATGCTACACCATCCGGGTATGTTGGTATCTTTCCACTACGAATAGCGATAAAATCTCCCAAGCTTTGACCAACTGAATGTCTCAGTCGTTCGAGTGGATCTTTGCTAACGAGACGGTGATCAGGTAATTTTGACGCTGGAACATTGGCTATAGCGTTCTCTAGCGATAAATCCTCAGGACCCTGACTCGTACCCAATTCATTTTCTAAAAAGGACTTTGCCCCTGCTGGTAAGTCCATATTTACTGTATCGTCACCCCAACCGTTCCATCTTCTCATTTGTTTTTCCCCCTATATTCATATATATTTCTACAGGTTTTTAAGCTGTTTTCGTGAAAAATAACATTTCATTCATCTTTTGTCATATACACCCATTCGAAAACGCTTACAAAACATAATTCAATTAAATACTTTGGCTTTTTTTCCATAAATCTATGCTTTTAATCATTTCTTCTTTGGTCAGTTGCTCAGCTTTATCAGCATCCCCAGCCATAGCCATTGCTAAAAGCTTCAGGTAAAATTCACGTGTTACTTCACGATTTTCCTGATGTGAGAAATACAACCTCCCCATCAAATTGTATATTTCAGTAAAGCTATTCATTATTAATAAGTAAATCGGATTTTGTGCTAATTCTGCTAATTTTGTTTGGAGTTTCCAATCAAATAATGTAAATTGCTCACAATCATCTTCCAATTCACTGCTATTTGCTAGCACTGCCACAACCTTAGCAGGATTAGATAATACTGCCTTGTGAACAAATTCGGGAGCTAAAGCTGCTCTCACTTCTAATAAATGAACGATAAATTGCCCGTTAGGCTGGTCAGTATTTGTGATGATATTTTCGAGTGTATTTAAATTCCCTAGTTTCCAAAAATCATTTACGATCGTCGCATGCCCTTTTCTTTTTGTAAACCATTTATCTCTAGCTAAACGTTGAAGTGCCTCTCTCAAAGTAGGACGTGCTACACCTAACGTTGCAGAAAGCTCTCTTTCTGAAGGCAACGTACTTCCAGGGGGATATTCTCCGCTCAAAACAGCTTTAATTAAGGTATTTTCTACTGTTGTTGAGGAATTCTCGGAAATTGATTTTTCTTTCAAATCATTCACCTCCATTGTTGTAATTTTCAAAATTTTACAGAGACAAATAAGTACCCTCATTATTTTCTATGTTATAAATTACTTACTGGTAAGTCAGCAATAATCTTGTGGTCTTACCACAATCATAAAATATCGCTATAGATATGTCAAAGAAAATTTAAATATATGTTTTAGCTGCATCTATGATTCTCAAAAACCTTTATAGTATAATTGTTTTAAAAATATTGGTGGTTTTTATTTGGAATTATTATATTTTTTGTTCATTGTTACGCTCGTACATTTAATTCATGAACTTGGTCACGCTTATTTCGGCGCAAATTTCAAGGCTAAAATCAATGAGATATCGTTAGGAATGGGTCCTATTATCGTAGCAACAAAAACAGTGTCGATACGACTGCTGTTTTTTTTAGGGGGGTATTGTTTTTGGGAGGAAAGACATGTTTTATCTAATTTAAAGCTTAGTGTCATCCATTTAGGAGGCGTTATATTTAATTTTATTACGGCTACTATTATCTTGCTATTTATAAGATTGGTGCCAGATCATTTATATGACATGATCATATTATTCATTCTTTATTCATATTTTTTAGTCATTATTAATGTCATACCATACCGATTTATCAAGAAGAAAAGTGATGGTTGGTTAGTATTAGAAGCTCTTTATTTTGCAATTAGAAACAGGAAAAAACAGTGTAAATGACAGATGAGTACATTCATCTGTCATTAGACGGCATCTCTATTTTCATTCTCTTATTAACAATGACTCTTAATGGATATATTAGAATAGACATTAATAATAATAGGTTGATAAAACCAGCCAATGGATATAGCACTGAAACTAATGCTGAAAATCCGAATGTTGTTAACGGAATAATAAGTATAAATATTAAAATTAAAAAGAGCCAAATAGGTATACGGAATCTTTCTCGTAATCTAGCTGATAATCCAAATATACCAGACGCGGCAGTTGTATAAATCGCAGTAAATAGAAACAACGACATCATAATAATTATAATCATCGGGAAATAATCTAAAATGGCATATAGAGGGATTTCCCATTCATTTACATCTACAGGTATACGTATTAATGACTGGTTATAAATTATGCATATGATACCTAATATTAATCCACTCCCAATACTTGCGATCACTGCTTCCCCTTTCGTATGTAGCTTCTTGCCAATTGCACCAAGTACCCCTATGATCGGCAAAATGTTAAATGCAGTGAATGTAAATGCTGATAACAAGTTTTGTTTATCACCCCATTGTAATATAAACGGTTCCTCCAGTTGATTCATAAACAAAATAAGCGTCATAATTAATCCGAGTATAAGAACTGGAAAAATGTAAAAATTAACTATAATTAACCCTTTAAACCCCCAGAAAAACTGCAAAGTTAATAGTGACAAAAAGATCATAATAGCTAACCAATAGGGTACATTAAAATGTGCTAGCACTGCTGCACCACCTGCTGTCATGACAACTGTTGTTGCAAATAAATAAAAAACAATGAGTACATCATAAAATTGAGCGAGCTTCATACCGACAAGTTTACGTAAAATCGGTAAGAAATGATCAGTTTTTTCCTCATAGCTTATTGATAAAACTACAAAACAGCTAAAAGTAAATATAAACATAAACAACACAATTGCCAGCTCACTACCTTCGCCAAAAAATTGCCATACCTCTTGTCCAGATGCAAATCCTGCGCCCATCATCACTCCTACAATTATTGACATCCACCTAAACCCTGCAAGCCACATTACTACACCTCACAATATGATTAATGTTGGTTATATCTCCAAGCACAATCAGCTTCTTCGGAGGATGAATTTTCTTTAATTACATCCTTTATCTTTTGCTTCTATATTATATGTTTACATTCATAAAATACATTACCTAATTAGCTAATGAGATGATTAGGTTGACAACCTTCCTACTAATTGTTGACAATGAGAGTAATATAAATGACCTATTAAGGAGGGCTCAAATGAAGGTAGGTAGAGTAAGTAAATTATATAGATATCCAGTTAAAGCATTCGGTGGAGAACGGCTTAAAAATGCTCCTATTCATCATCATGGCATATGGGGAGACAGATCTTTTGCATATAAAATAAATTCAAAATTCTTAACTATTGATAAATTACCCGAGTTAGTAAATTACAATGCTAAATACACTATCGCAAATGGAGAACCTAAAGTTAGTATAACGTCAATTGACGGTACGACTTACGATTGGGGTGATCTAGCACTAGATAAAAAGCTTTCAACTCTTCTAGATAATGAATCAATCTCTAAAGTAAGTCATGATCCTGAGAGCGAAAAAGGATCGTATTGGGAAAATCACATATTATTGACTTCCACCGCATCTTTAGCAAAAATAAGCGAGTTATGTAAAAGTGAATTATTGGATATAGGGAGATTTAGACCAAATATCGTTATAGACCTTGAAAGTAATATTGCATTTGAGGAAGAAACTTGGATCGGTAAAGAACTATCAATAAACGGAACAAGATACAAAATAGATAAGAAATGTGTCAGATGTGCTTATGTTAATGTTGACCCTACAAATCCTACAGAAATAAATCCGAACATATTAAAGACGATCGTTAAAGAACGGGAGGCATTTTTTGGCGTATATGCTTCAGTCGTCGCTACAGGTGAGATTTACGAAGGGTCTCAAGTTTTCCTGCACGAACATGATTCAACAATTTAAAGAGTTTGTTTAAACGTTGTAGTTACTAAAAACTAATGATGAATTGATATAATTTCTTCTTATAAGCTGCTATGATGCCCCGAATGTGATTTGTATACTCGTTCATATCCTTAATATGAAAAGCAACATTCATAGCGACCTAATTTACACAAAAAACTATAACGTGCTGATGAAACATTGTTTATCAAAGTGACAAGGAGATGGAAATGTCTACTACCAATTTGAACGAGCTTGGCCATTCTTTACGATCAATTGATCAAGCTTTCAAAAACCAAATTGAACCATACCGTCAAGATTTGTGGAGATTTTGTATGCATTTAACTAAATCCCCATGGGATGCTGAAGATTTAGTCCAAGACACTTTGCTTAAATCACTATCCGTATTAGCGAAAGTATATCAACCAGTAAATACAAAATCGTATTTATTTAAAATTGCTTCAAACTTATGGATTGATCAAATGAGAAAAACTAAAAAGCATACCGACATCATACAAGCAACTGTTAGCCAAGACAAACTAGACAATTATCAATTCGAGCTTATTGAGCATTTAGAAATTGTAATCACTTTGTTAACACCTTCCCAATATGTGACGCTAATTCTTGGAGATGTTTTCTTATTTAAAGGGAAAGAAATTGCAGAAATTATTGGCTCGAGCCAATCAGCCGTACATACTAATATACATAGAGCAAGAAACATCATGAAAGAAAAACACCTTGACCTTCAAGAAGTTATCCTAAAGGACTACAAAACAGATGTTCAAACAAGCAAGACTATGAACTTATTGCTTGAAGGATTCAGAAAAAAAGATGCAAAGCTAATCGCTTCATTACTTGATGAAAATATCGTTACAGATATAGTTCATTCAGGTTTTGAAATGGGAGCAAACGAGACACGTAACAATTCCTTAAATGATTGGTATAACATCGTACGAGATCAGCAAGATATCGTTGTAAATTATATAGAATTGTGGGGTCAACGTGTATTAGTTGAAATGGAGAAAAAACAAGATAATCAACTATACTTAAATAATATCCATTATTTTGAAATCATAGACAACAAAATAACTTACTGGAAATTTTATTGTTTTTCGTGGGATATCATGAAAAGAGCAGCTGAAGCGTTAGAGGTGCAATTAAATGCTAGATACTATTATCATATTTTCTAAAATTGTTTTTCTGAAAATTATTACTCTTAGGCTTAAATTAGAACAGCCCTAGTGATTTTGTGTTTGTCATATTGTTAAGAAGAAAAAGATGCCACAACCTCTAGTTGTTTGTTACATATTATTTGCTTTGCACGAATACAACAATCAAGTCTATTTGTTGAAAATTTAGGCTCTTTGCATAAGCCTTGTTGTTTTTCACTTCATTTGTGTAATTAATGCGTTTTATATGGTTTTTATGGGCTTTAGCGAAGAAAAAATGTCACGAATGCTAAAGCAACAATCAATGCGATAACAGCAAAAATTTATTATCGTTGTAAGAATTCACTGTTTAACTTCGTCTTATATAATAAGATTCTGTTATTTGGAATCTAAAATATGGAAGGAGAGTGGAATTTTGCAAAGTCCTATTAAAAATCAGTTGAACATAACATTTGTCCCTGTAAGTAACATGAAAGAGTCTGTGAAATGGTATAGTCATTTACTAGGACAAAATTATGATGAAAGGAAGGTTAACAAACCAGTTTTTAACATGAACGTTAATGGTTATACAAATTTGTTATTGGATGCAGGAACTAAAGGGCATACACAACACGTATGCCCTTCTCCTCATCCTTTATTTAGCTTTTTCACCGAAGATATAGCAGCTTCTTACGAATATGTTCAAAAACTTGGCTACACTATTCATTCACCGATACAAGAATTTGATGACATAGCGTTTTTCGTTATTAAAGACCTAGATGGAAACCTGGTGATGATTTGTGCTGACTAACAATCAGTGAACTACTTGGCACTTATCAAACGTTTGAAGTGGAGCTTCAGTTCAAAGATGAAAGTAGCCCTTCGTCTCCTTGAACGTTTCTTCCCGCGTACGTTTATAGATGTCCATCGAATGGAAATCTATTTGTGCCTTTATTATTATTTAATGAGTGGTAGGAAAGTGGTTTTATCATAGCAAAATCACTCAAACCTATATCATCTTTTGCCATAGTATGAGTTGGAAATTATAGCCTAATTTTGCTAACGTCATCAGAAATTCATCTCCACCTACCATTGGGTTTACACACTTTACACGTTTAATAAAGGAGACTTATTAAGAACAACGTTAAATGCTATTTAGAAAAAGGTTAGTTAGCCACCTCATGAGTGCTAACTTCTTTTCTTTAAACTAGCGATTAATGCTACAGCTGCAGTCACTCCAGCTGCAGCTGTTATGACAAGAACCATTAATATTAGTAGTTTAAACATGATACATGTACCCCCCCTATCAATTAATCGTTTTCTACTATTGTCGATTTTGAACCACATTTAAATGATTGTTCGTTCACATCATACAACATAGCAGACAAACTTCTGAGACTGTTACAGATTTAAGGTATATGTAGTACAATCCCAGTGTTTAGAGCTTGGTCTCCTGTTTCCCTTCCACCCATTGTTCTGTAGCTCTTTAGCAATAAGCATATTAATAAAGCCGTGACCAACCAATACTATCGATATATACTGTTGAGCATACTCCACTAATAGTGTAGATGCTTCTCGAGCTCTATTTTTGGCTATACGGTAAGACTCACAATCCGCAGTGACATAACCGCTAAACCACAAGCATCTGAATATCAATGCCCAAGTACTTGGTCTTGATTCCATCCCCCATAACGCTGCTTTTGGAGTCGGTTGTAATGCTGTTTCTCGGAATATAGGAATTGAAATTGTTTTTACGTTGTGATTTAATAATTTTACTGACTCAGTAGCGCGTTCTAGGTCACTTGAAATGACCAATTTTGCTGTAGAAATTTTCCTAACGGTTTCTGTAGGGTAAGACTTTTCTTCGAAGACACCTATATTTTTCAACTCAAGCTTTAAACTGCGTACATGTTATTACATTATTATCTGTATGTTTTAATTTGCCATGTCTAATCAATGAAATTTCCATCATCATTCCCCAGTTATCAAAATGATTTGCTAGTTTGTTGAAAAACTATAAGAGTTTCACCTTTCTTTTCATTTTCCAAAAGTGTATAGTAGCTGTTTCACAAACTAATTTTCCATTAACAGTTGCGAACCCTTATACTATCCCAATAGGTCCTATTCAGTGTGTAATCTCAACCTCAAGATGGAGTATCTCCTAGTATAAATCGATTTTCAAAACTCCCTCCTATTCTTCTAGTTTAAGAACTATAGCAACAAGGTTATGAAAATAACCTTATTTTTTGATTATCTAAAATCATGTAAAATCCGTCACAATAAATTTCATTCGTTTTGAGAAAGCGTCCAGCAATATACGATATTCACTTAACATTCCACGATAATATAAGACCCAAATGTGTAAGTCCTCCACCAAATCCATAGAGTAATAAAGTATCTCCATATTGGACCTTCTTTTCTTGAATTCCTAAATGTAGCGCCAATGGAATAGATGCGGAAGACGTATTTCCATAATACTTCATACTAGTCAAAGTTTTTTCTACCGGAAATCCTGATTTTTCACATATTGATTCTATCATTCTTAGGTTTGCACTATGTGGGATAAACCAATTAATTTTTTCCATTTGTAAATTAGTATTAAGCAATAATTGCTGAATCCCTGTTGGTACCGTACGGGTTGCCCACTTGTATACTTCTCTTCCATTTTGCACCATCATACCTGATTTATTCAAAGGTTTGTTATTCATCTGAGTAGCAAAAGTTGATCTATATACATGTATCCCACCATCTCCATTTGTCCCCATATGGCTACCTATAAAACTAGGATTGTCTAGATCATATTCAACCAGCATAGCACCTGCACCATCTCCAAATAATATACAGGTTGTTCTATCGTTATAGTCGGTCACTTTAGATAAAGTCTCTGTTCCAACTACTAAAATCTTTTTATGCTGTTCAGAAGAAATTAAACTATTGGCTAAATGTAAGCCATACGTAAAGCCTGCACATGTTGCATTCAAATCAAATGCTCCTGTACTGTTAATATTGAAGTGACTTTGAATTTGACAAGCTACACTTGGAAATGCGTAGTCAGGTGTGGTTGTTGCTACGATAATACAGTCTACATCCTCTATGTCTTTGTTGTAGCTTTCGATTAGATGCTCGATTGCTTTAATGGCTAAATGAGATGCATACATATCTTCCTCTGTTATGCGCCTTTCCTTTATACCCGTTCGTTTAACAATCCATTCATCATTCGTATCTACCATCTTCTCTAAATCTTCATTCAATAATCTTCTTTCTGGAACATAAGTACCTATTGCTGTTATGCGTGCTTTAGATGTCATTATTTTTAGTCACCTCATTTTTTTCTTTAATTATAACACCAGATATTAGTACCTGATATAAAATTATATAAAAAAAAATGAATAGCTAGGAGATCCCACTTTCGCTTACCCTCCTCAAAAAATGAAAAAACATAATTAAAGCTTAATCTCAGAGAGTATTAAAGGCGTACAGCAGCAACATCATGGTTCTAAAATTAATTACTCCCCCTTCTAGTCTACCTATGTTTTACAATCAGTCCTTACAATTGATTCGAAATTAATGACAACAAAAAACAACACCTGTTATGATATGTTGATCGAATAACAAGTGTTGTTTTTCTACCTGACCATGAAGTTAAAAATCGTTAAATTCCTAAAGTGCTTCAATTTTTATAAAACAATCTATATTGTATTAGTTGCCCATTAGTCCCTAAATATTCTTCATTACCTACTCTACTAATTTCTTTAAATCCCAATTTACCAAGTATTTTTTTGGAACGAACATTTGCTTCATGGGTTTCAGCGTTAAAAACTGTAATTCCTAACTCCTCGAACCCATATTGCATCATACATTCAGCAGAATAAAAACCAATTCCTTTACCCCACAATGCGCTCTCACCAATTGCAACGCCAAGTTCGGCAGTATTATTGTTAATACTAGCTAAGTCTGCGTATCCAATTAACCGATCATGTAACGTTATGCCCAAACGAACAAGCTCTTCAGACTTATTATTTACACAATTAAGCCACCACTGATATAGTTCCTTAGAGTTTTGATTGTACTCCCAACCGTTTGCTAAACAAAAAGATTCATCCTTACTCCAATATAAGACACTGTTATAATCAGTCATTGTTTAAGGCCTGACGTTAATACAATGTAAAATCCTACTATTACTATTCACTACTTCCTCCCAAAAATGATATCCTAAGTAAAAAATTAATATATTTCAATTTCTCTAATGTTGTCTTTTGAACTTACTGTGAATACAAATGAACAGTTGTTATCCATTTTATACTATCCATTTCTAGATTTTTTCTTCTCTACTTATAATCATAGCTTCTTTTATATTTCTCTCATTTTCTTCTGTGCACGAAAAAATCTTTCTACTATATACAATTCTGTTAATATGCTTACTACATTATAAACACGTATACATCTAGAAAATTTGGCATCCTATTGTACGTAATAATAATAGGGCTGGGGTAGCGACACTTATAGTCTTTCGTTAGTAATAAAAACAACAAGGTTTATGAGAATAGTCTAGTTAAACAAGTCTAACCACCATGGATAATCAAATTGTCCTTCTGAAATTTGAAAAAAATACCCGAATATACCTAAATGAGTGATTCCTGATTCATAACCTAGCATTTGTGTATACGTTGAAAATATAACGAAATCGATCCTTTCAATTTCGACTGGTATATTCTTTGGTGGAGGTGGCATCCTACCATATTTTTCTTCTGAAAATGCTGTAAAATCCTCTGCTGTTGGGTTCATTATAGTCAAAGCTATTAACATAACAACAATGACACATACAAAAAGAACTATTTTCTTCTTTTTTCTCACTTTCCCCTCACTTATCTTCATTGTATTAATGATTTGATTTTCTGAATTCCTAAGTCAATGGATGTTTCAACATAACCAACAACTTGGTCAAACATGAACACTTGTAACGGCTCATTAAGATCACTTTGTTTAGTATTCATATCCTCCAATATGTATGGTATAAATTCTTTTACGTCATTTTCTGTTATTTCATCTAGCTGAACAATCTCACTCTGCTTTAATAATAATTCATGTAATTCATTAGTACAGCCATAGTATGTTAATAACTTACTATTTAACAAGCTAAAATCGTTATGGTATAGTTGAAAAATCTTATGATCATTTTCCATACGATTTTTTAACCATGGTAAGTAAAATCCTTTTAACCATATATGATCAGCAATTAGGTGCGTGTAGTAACCTAATATATAATGAGACTTTTTGTAAGAACTATATTTTTGTAAAAATGCTTCATAATCAATACTCCTTGAGAAATCATTTACATCTCCCTTATAAAAATGTGATTTATCTTTAGGTGAAACTGCATCAGGTGCAATCCCACCTAAAAGAAAGGTAGTTTTATCTTTAATTGAGAATTGATCAGCAATACGATTTGCAATTAATAGATGCATGATTCTTGAACCCATAGCTTTTTCTTCCTTTCAAACCTACTTCTTAGATCTCTTGGCATGAACCTTGTTGCTATTTTCACATCATCTTTACAGTTTAACAGGGGATTGTTACGTCAATACCTTTAAGAAAAATAGATACTACATGTACCAGTTGTATACTTGTTTATACTTTAGTATGAAGAACAACAATCTATGTGAAAACAGCTTTAATATGTTATTATGCTAGATGCTCTAAGTAGATTGATTCGGCAATATCCTCATTTACTAAGCCAGTTAGTTTTAATAATATTTTGATTATTCTTGTCGTTGTTAGTTGAATTGTAGAAAATACAACGATTCCTATTTGTTCTTCCTTAAGAAAACCACAGTACGTATGAAATCCTATCGTCGTTCCACCATGATGAATAATGGGAAAAGAGCTCCATTTTTTTTGCTCAATAAACCATCCTAAACCCATTTGCATGGTTTTCTTTGAAGAATTTCCATGTATTTCATGTGTTAACTCAATTGCCTCTTTAAGCGAGCTTTCTTTCATCCCCATTTGGTGTTGTAAATATATTAACATATCATTTAAAGTGCTTTTAAATGCACCAGCACCTTGTATTGAAGGTAATTCGATAGGAGGTATCATTACACCTTTTTTGTTATAAGTTTGTACATAGCGTTTCATTTGTTCTTCATTGCCTGTAATAAACGTGTCTTTCATGTTTAAAGGATGTAAGATGTGCGTTTTAATTGCTTCCTCATAAGTCATTCCAACAATTTCAGCTAATACATTCCCTAATAATCCAATCCCAATATTGGAATAACCCCATTTGGCTCCAATCTCTTTTTTTAAATCAAAATCAATGAAGAATTGATGTAAATCTTCATGTGTGTAATGCTTGTAAAAATTATCTTTATCTTGTTTATTGTCTTTTATCCTTTTACGTAGCTTTTTCATATCTTCTCTTGGTAGACGTGAGCTATGCGTTGAGAGATGCCGAAAGGTAATATCTTTACCATCATAACTGAGTGCATTTTTGTACGCGGGCTTATATGATGAAATTGGTTCATCTAATGAAATTTTTGATTCTTGGACTAGTTTTGCTAACAATAAACTAGTAAATGTCTTTGTTGTTGAGCCAATTTCAAATATACAATCACCAATTTCTCCTTCATTCAAGTCGTGATTAAACTGCCCGTCTGTAAATTTTCCTTCTGGTGTTACAACACCAACCGCTAAACTTGCATTCTTAGCACTATCTAGTTCTTTTTTTATCAACTTATGAGTCATTGTATTAAGCATTGTCCTTCCTCCTCAACATCATTATTGGCTGTTTCCGTATTGATTTCGGATTTTTTTAATAAAACTAGCGTGTCAAAAATCAAACAACATCACAGTCAAAATTTTTAAGGGCTGCCTTGTAAGGAATACAGAAAACATAACCTACCCATCTTGATTTATTTTTTCTTCTATAACCTGTTAATTAACTGCCTTCTCGAATAACTGAGAAGATTCGATAATGCCAACCCCTTTGGAATTCAAATACTTTAGGGACTTCTCTCTCCTTGAATCATTCGCACTTGCTACTGCATCTCTTATTACTGTTACAATGAAATTCTTACGGATGGAGTCGAGGGCAGTCGCAGTTACGCAAGCTTCTGCAAATAAACCAACTATAACTATATGATTAATTCTGTTAGCAGTTAGATATGAAACAAGATTTAAATTACTTAACGCATTCGATTTGTTTTTCGAAAAATAAACATCATTCACCCTTAGTAATCTCTCATCTAACTCAGCACCTTCACTTCCTTTTAGTGCTGATTTTTTTGTTAATAAATTTACAATAAATTGATTAGATTCATATTCATTACCAATATACACAACAGGTATATCTCTACTATCAGCTTTCGCTACAATATTATTAACATTTGTCAACATCGGTTCAATATGATGCATTGCTACTGGCATTCGAGCTTTTTCACTAATAAAACCTTTTTGAATGTCGAGTACAAGTATAGCTACGTTCATTTACTAATCCCCCACTTGTTATTATTCCAAGCATTCAGTGACCCTTCGATGTCATTCTTCATTCTTATAATATTTAATATTAGTTCTATGAACTGGTGTTTATCTTAATTCGAAACTTCTATGAGCCAATTAAGTAACTCTTGTGCATTATATCTAACTGTCTGAAAATACTTTAGGTTTGCATGAACAAGCTTAGTTAAATATATTGAATCAATGCTTATATATTTTGTTTCTCAGACATGACGATGCCATGCAGTTTTTTCACAATTGCATAAAATTGTTCGGCTTCACTCTCATCTAACTTAGAAAAATACTTATCTATAATTTTATTATCAATTTCTTTAGAAGCTTGATATAGCTCCAACCCTTTAGTATCCAGGTTAATATGAACTTCTCGTCGATTGTCAACATTTATTTCTCGCTTAATATACTTATCTTTTTCTAGCTTACTAAGCAGTTGACTTACTCCACTAGTAGATATGTTCATCTTCTTGGCTAAATCTTTTACGGTTATATTATTAAATGCTTGAACAATGTTTATTAGTACAGACTGTTTTGGGGTTAAATCAAACTGAAGCAGCGATTCAATCTCATGTATAAGAGAATTATTAATTTGTTCTAACATCATAAAGGCATCTTTAAAATATGTGTTATTGCCCATTATATTCACCACCTAAATTATTTATAACTTTAATTGTTTATATATATAAAATATTTAATTTAATTATATGTTAGATGTTATTATTTGTAAAGTTAAAAATTGGTAATAAACAAAAAAAAGAACTGTCAAAAAATCGACAATTCTACAATAATAAAATATTCAGATTTAAATATTTAAAATCTGTTAATAGCACGGCTTTCTTTTATAATCAGTAAACTACTCAGTTAAATTACTTCGAACTGTGTTTTTATCTTATCGTTAAGATATGCTGCTTTCGCAAGTGCTTCTTCATCCATCTTAACGTCCATCGGTTCGTTTCCTTGACCTAAAAGATAATCAACAAATTCCATATTGACAAAGTCAAAAATATAATGAAATTGTTGAATTAATGGTAGGGCTACAATTTTCTTATTCCCTCCAGTAACGACAACATATGCCTTCTTTTTACTCATTTCTTCTTTAAAGTTGAACCTTTCATCACGAAGGTATTGTGACCAACGGTCAATAAAGGTTTTCATATGTCCTGACATACCGTACCAATATAACGGTGTTGTAAAAACAATTACATCATGGCTTAATAACGACTGAATGATATCCTCATAATCATCCTCAACTAGATGAAATCCTTCTTCAGTATGACGTTTGTCTACAATATCCTTAATATGATAATCATGTAAAAATAATTTTTTATAAGCTACATCTTGTAGCATCTGGTCAGTAAGATATTCTGAATTCCCGTTCTTTCTAGAACTCCCCAGTATATTTAATATCTTCATCATAACACTCCCATTCTTATTAAACACTTGGATCAAGTTTTAAATGCTATTCTTATTATATAGAAGATAAGATTGTCCTATAAAAAAAATAAGATAGTTGAACATCGATGTATATTCCATAATTATACATCACCATATGGATCCTGCAAGGAAAAAGGTTTATAGTTCCGTAAACTCTGTGAGTAGAAATAGAGCCCTTGTTGAAAATTTAGTTGCCATTTACCTTGGTATGAAGAAAAACTCGCAAAAAAATCAATAATTCATGAACAAACAGTTTTATTACACTAGTACAGAACGACTAGATAAGATTATTAAGTTCATTTCATCGTAAATAGTAAGGTGGACAACAATATATGTACAAACTACGATTACAAACTATAACTCCCTATGTTAAAAATAATAAAAGCTCGGAATCTATGATTCCGAGTTTTTATTATTAAGATTGTACTATTCATTTTCTTCTAAGAAATATTTTTCAATATCAGCTAAAAATAAGTTAGCTGCTTTGACACCGCCTGCTGTGTTCCAAATTGCATCATTTACTCTATAGATATTATTGTTTTGTACAACATTTAAATTATTAAATAGTGGATCATTAATCCACTCTTCTTCTAATTTCTTTGCTTCCCCTTCTTTATCAGCAGGATCATATGTGAAATAAAATAGAATGTCACCATCCATTGCTGGGATACGCTCTTTCGTCACATTTTTTTCTGCAAAATCAGCTATATCCTGACTTTCCGGTCGAGCAAATCCTAATTGTTCAAGAATTACTCCTGAAAAAGTATCTTTATGATAAATTCGAACATCTCCAGGCATGAATCGAACGATAGACACCTCTTGGTTTAATTTATCACCTAGTTGATTTTGTAAATTTTCAATACGATTATTAAATTCAGAAATGACGTCTTTACCTTGCTCCTCTTTATTAACCGCTTTTGCATATAACTCAAAGTTATCTTTCCAATCTCCTCGCAATGTTTCTGCAAATACTGTAGGAGCAATTGCAGATAGTTGTTCATAAATCTTCTCATGTCGCATTTTATTACCAATGATCAGATCTGGTTGTAGTGATAAGATTGTTTCTAAACTCGGTTCCATTTCTTTTCCCACACTCTTTACACCATTCATTTCTTCTTGTATATGATCATACCAAGGGTCACCTGTCCACGATTGAACGGCTCCAACCGGTGTAATACCAAGTGATAATAAAGCTTCTGTCCCTTCATTCGTTAAAATAACAATTTTTTCTGGCGTTCCTTCTACTTCTGTTGTACCCATTGCATGTTCTACTTGATAAGAACTACTTTCAGTTGTAGTTACCTTCTCTCCACTAGACGTTTCACCTTCTGTATTTGAGCAACCTACAAGTGTTAGAATTGCTATGAGAAATACCCCAGTAAGTAATGAAGATAAACGATTTGATTTGTATGTATTCATGTAATCTCCCCTATTTGATAATGATTTTCATTCCTGTTTAGATGTTAGAGTATATTTTCGGCTTTGTCAATATCTAAATGAAAATGATTATCAAAGTCATTGACATTCTCTTTTTCATCTCCTACACTTAAAGAGAATTCGGTAAATTGAGGGAGAAGTAAGAAATGTTACTAACTAATAATAGAGGAAAATTGTTTGGTTTGATCACTAGTTTATGTATTTTATTGTTGTGTATTGGACTTAGCATTATCCTTGGCTATACTGATACAGGTGTTCAAACAGCTATTGAAGCCTTCCAACAATTTGATGGTTCAAATGAACATATTATTATTCAGCAAGTGCGTCTACCAAGAGCATTAATAGCTGCTGTAATTGGAAGTAGCTTAGCCATTGCAGGAGCCCTCATGCAAGCACTAATGAAAAATCCACTCGCTTCACCGGATATTATAGGTATTAACGCAGGTGCGAGCTTTTTTATCGTTGTTGCACTAATGGTATTTTCAGTTAATTCATTGCAAGCGTATACTTGGATCGCTTTTGCTGGTGCAGCTTTTGCCTCATGTATAGTATATGTTTTTAGCAGCTCTGGAACAGGCTTGACTCCAATGAAATTAACACTTGCAGGTGCTGCAATAGCAGCGTTGTTTTCTTCTCTAACTCAAGGGTTATTAGTGATGGACGAATCTGCCCTTGATCAAGCATTGTTTTGGCTAGCTGGGTCGGTTCAAGGTAGAGATTTGGATATTTTGTTCACAGTATATCCTTACCTCATAGGTGCGACAGTTCTAGCTTTCATTATTTCTCCAAAAATTAATGTCTTAACCATGGGGGAAGATGTAGCAAGGGGGCTCGGACTACGTACAGGAGTAGTTAATTTAACGATGACGTTTTGCTTCGTTTTACTTGCGGGGGGTTCTGTTGCAGTAGCTGGCCCTATCGGATTTATAGGTATTATCATTCCACATATCGTGCGCACATTAGTAGGAAATGATTTCAGATGGATTTTACCCTATTGCGGAGTCTTAGGAGGCATTTTGTTATTGTTAGCGGATATAGGGGCGCGGTACGTCATTATGCCAGAAGAAGTACCGGTTGGTGTGATGACTGCTTTTATCGGAACACCATTTTTTATTTACATTGCTCGAAAAGGAGTACACTCAGCATGAATAAATATTATCCTTTACGGGTTGGAAAGCAGAAAATATCACTGATACTTGATAGACATGCCATTAAGATTACTGCATTATTTCTCATGTTATTATTACTCTTATTCTTAATTAGTAGCGGAATGGGAGAACAGTTTATACAACCTTTGCGTGTAGTGGCTACCTTATTAGGTCAAGGGGATGCTTATGAACAATTAGTCGTTCAGTCATTTCGTATGCCACGAATTTTGATCGCTATCCTTGTCGGTATGAGCCTTGCTGTAGCTGGGGCTATTTTACAAGCTATTGTCCGAAATCCACTCGCTTCACCAGACATTATTGGTATTTCAGGTGGCGCATCAGTTGCCGTTGTTTTCTTTTTAGTTATATTTAGCGATGCAAATAATGCTTTAACAGTTAGTATCAAGTGGCTTCCGTTAAGTGCATTTGCAGGTGCAACTATTGTGACCTTTTTGTTATACATACTAGCATGGAAAAACGGTCTTTCTGCTATTCGTCTCGTATTAATCGGTATTAGTTTGTGGGCGTTTACAAAGGCTTTGACAACCTTACTCATGATTATTGGTCCAATTTATCAAGCTAGCCAAGCCAATGTATGGATAACAGGATCTGTATATGGTTCTAATTGGGAAAACGTATGGATACTGACCCCAATTACAACTTCACTGTTGTTCATAGTCATGATCATGATAAGACAGATTAATATTCAAGAACTAGGTGAAGAAATTGCGATTGGTGTGGGTACTCACATACAAAGGCAACGCATATTATTATTATTATTAAGTGCTGCGTTAATCGGAACTGCAGTGGCATTCGCTGGAGGTATCGGATTTGTAGGGCTAATGGCTCCTCACATTGCAAGAAGACTTGTTGGATCTTCATTTGGTGCATTACTTCCTTTATCAGCATTAATTGGTGCTATTCTTGTCCTATTAGCAGATACAATTGGGCGAACTGTCTTTCTTCCTATTGAAATACCAGCGGGTGTTTTTACAGCAATTATTGGAGCACCATACTTTATTTATCTATTATATAAACAGCGAAACGGTATGTAAAAGGGGTGGGCAAAGTGAAAGCATTAGAAACAAAATCATTGACGGTGTCATATAGTGATTCGATTATTATAGATGAATTAGATGTAACTATCCCAAAAGGAGAAATTACAGTATTTATTGGAAGTAATGGATGCGGGAAATCTACCCTTCTTCGTTCATTAGCTCGGCTTCTGAAGCCCCAAGCGGGAACAATCTTCATTGAACAAGATGCTATCGCTAAATTACCGACTAAAGAAATTGCTAAAAGATTAGCTATTTTACCACAAGGGCCAATAGCTCCTGAAGGACTTACAGTCTTACAACTAGTGAAACAAGGAAGATACCCTTATCAATCTTGGTATCGCCAATGGTCCGAAGAAGATGAAAAACTTGTCTCCCAAGCACTTAAAGCAACAGGTATGGAAGAACTATCTGATCGTTTTGTAGACTCATTGTCGGGCGGACAAAGACAACGGGCTTGGATTGCCATGACGTTAGCTCAAGACACAGATATAATTTTATTAGATGAACCGACGACTTATTTAGACATGACTCATCAAATAGAAATATTAGATCTATTATTTGAACTTAACGATATAGAAGATAGAACGATTATTATGGTTCTCCACGATTTAAATTTAGCTTGCAGGTATGCTCATAACGTGATCGCTATCAAAGATAAAAAAGTGTTTGCTCACGGGAAGCCGGAACAAGTGATTAACTCTAAGCTAGTTAAGGAAGTCTTTCAAATGAATTGTGATGTTACAGCTGATCCCCTTTTTGGAACACCAATGTGCATTCCACACGGGAGAGGCAGGCGTATTTTAAATGAGGTGAAAAAGCATCATGAGCTCGTTTACAGCTGAAGAATTAAAGATCTTACAAGAGGAATACCGATTATCAATAACAACTAAACCTTCATTGTTGTCAGTTTACACAGAAGACTTACTTGATGAACAAATGTTACACAATTATTTAGTTTATATTAAAGAGCAAACTAAGTCTGCTAACATTATGGTAGCTAGCTCTCTTTTTGTGAAAAGATACAGCTTTGCAGTTTTAATTGCATTATATGCGATGAGTGCACTAAGTAAAAAGGTGGACTTTTCGATTAAAAATGTTGCTATTGAATCGGAGGAAGAACGTGATACACTTTGGCAGCCATTTTTCAAGTTGAATAATGTATCAATAGAAGACGCCTCTGATCGTAATCGGATCAAGTGGAGAAATGATATTTTAACACAAATTTTTGCAAATCACATAGACGTTTTATTTTCATTAATAAATAAAAAATGCAAACTATCAATGGCCATAATGTGGGAAAATCTATATATATACATAAAATGGATGTACGAAAAACTGTTATCTGATAGTCAATATAATCACTTACACGAAACGATAACTGATGATTACATTTATTTGTTGCAAGAAGGGCCAAGCTCTTTGTTTGGTTCACATGATCATAACCCATTTTCGAAATTCGCAAAATCAAAACATAACAATCAATCAACTTATAAGCGGACAACCTGTTGTTTTTCATACTTAGTTGGGGATCAAAGAAATTTTTGCAAAATATGTCCAATTGTTCATGACAGAAAGAAAGCTTAATAAACCTTTAATTAAAACAAGTAGGGTTTGTTCCAATACAGACCCCACTCGTTTTAAAGTTCTTTTCGTAATGCTGTCTTCCCATTGAGTATTGCTTTAAGTACTAGAACTAAAATGTCTATACACCAAGTGATCGTGGGTTATTTTCTACTAAGGCTCTTTTCCACATTAATTATAATTAATCGTAAAATAGTACCATGTTACGATAAAAGCCATTTCTTCAGCTCTACATTTCAACACCAAAAAGGTAATCTGCCATTGCTTAAATACAGTGCTATATTTTTTTAAAAATTTATCATCTTAATAGCAGGAAATTTACACGACTAATTATTCAACACACTTTTCCTAGGGTGTCAAATATATCATTTAATCAACTTGATATTTTTCTTTAAACATAGGACTCAGCTCACTCCAAACATCAAACTTATTTCCATTGAGATCATAAAAAACAAAATTGTTACCTGGGTGCCCACGATCTTCTATTTCTCCTACACTGACTCCTTTGGATTTAAGAAGGGTATGAAACTTTGCTAGTTCACTATACCCATTCACCTCAAAAGTCATCGTAAAATGTTCATATCCATTATAATCGAGAAACCCTAGCCTCTCTCCTTGCTTTGCTTTCACAAGAAAAAAACTTTGATTCGCTAAGTCAAGTATTACCTTATCATGATTCGAAAACGTTTCTTTCGCTCCAAGGTTTTGCTGGTACCACTCTGATGCTTTCTGGAGATCTGCTACTGGGACATATGTAGTACCCACTCTTTGTATGAATGTACTCATTGTTTCTCCTCCGTGATTGCTTATAAACTATATAAAACTCCTAAAATGTCACAACACCCAATATATTTCCGTCAAGATCAAACAAATCAAAGAATCTCATTCCATCTCCTCCATGGATTTCACCTACTTTATTCCCTTGATTTGTTAAATAAGTATGGAAACTATCAACATCTTCACAGTAAAAATTAAAGGTTTGATGATGAATTTGTGGCATTGTTTCAACCTTGTATAAGGTTAAGGCAGTTTTCAACTCCCCCTCATCATTAAATCGAAAACCTACATATTGCCCGTCACTGCTTCGGTAAACAACTTTAAAAGGAAAAGTCTCCATATACCATCTTTCTGATCTTTCAATATTTGTTACTGGGACAAAAACACTATCAATTCTTTTAACTGTTTTCATATAAATCGCCTCCTTTATATAAATAACGGCATAAAACATAAAAAAGATACGGAAAAAATTTATATTTTTTCTTTGAAAAAAAAACGATTCCCATCAGGATCATACAACTCAAATGTAAAGAACTGGTCATCTCTATTTACCTTTACGCCTCGAGAAACAAGGATATGATAAGTAGTAACTATACCCTGAAAATCATTTTTCTTTAAGTTGTTTAATAAACGATTGAGGATCGTTGGTATAGGTTCGTTACTCTTTATTTGAACACTTTTCATTTTTGTTAAAGTCGTTCTACCTCGATTTAAAGCAGCTTTAACTGCCCCATCAGTCATTTCTAATAATTCAGCAATATCTTTTGACTTAAATCCGAAGTATTCTGTGAGTAATATAATTGCAGCTTGTTTGAAAGGTAGTAGTGAAATGAGTACTTCTATAGAATCAATTAAACTTATGTCGGTAATTTTTTCAGCCATACTAACCTCTCCATCAACAACCTCCCTCTTTGTTTTTTTGATCGTATCTCGCCATTGATTTGTCGCTGTTTTAAAAAGATACCCTTTTGGATTAGGGTGATCACTGAGCTTAGAGGAGCGTTTAATAATGTTTAACAAGGTATCTTGATATAAATCATCACCATCCCATGGTGTACCTGTTAACATATGACAATACCGCTTCAATTCGGGTAAAAATTCATTAATATAAGGCTGCATTTCCACATCATACACTCCTAAATAACCTATTAACTTCCAATTATAAACTAATTATTTCAAATTGAGTTAGTTTTAACAATCTTTTTTTAAGCTCTAATCGTATACTATGTGGCGTGGTTCCTATACTAGAGGATAAAAATGTTGTTTTGTGCAACAGTGATCGTTTTATAAAGGCTCTTTTCGTAAACTCTGTTGCTATTGGTACCAAATTAGTAACATAAAAAGCGGTTTTATTTATTAGTCATCTTTGTACTGAAGAAAACACCTTACGATACTTAATTTTATAGGTGTTCATTTTCATTTTTTAGTACGATAAATAACAACCCATGTGAAAGCAGCCATAAAAAATACTAATCCAGTTATTCAATACAAAATTATTAAACGCAGATCTAGCCTATTAAGAAAATCTATATATATGACTGTAGGCTGTGTAATTCGTGAGGCAAGAAAGCAAAAGACATCAGATGAGAAATACAAGATTTAACCCGAAATTCTGCATTTGAATAAATAAAAAAGCACTACATATCTCAAATCATAATAAGAGTCATCCTAATGCTGCAGGAGTAAATGGTCGAGAGGTTTTTGTAATAGTTTTTTTATGAAGAAAGTTTAATTAGGCATGGACTCTTTCTTTCTATTTGTACGGTTCAGCGTGGTTATCTAAGAGGTAAAAATTGTTGGTAATTCTGTGAATTCAATTTACCAATACCTTTTTTATGATTTCTGTAATTCACATTACTTGAAACAGATACAATTACAAAGTTTAGATCAGTTTGTTCTATTAATATAATTAATTAAGAGTGCTTCCATACTCAAAGTGGCTTGAGTATGGTCACAGAAAGAAGCGTGTAGTGGTGTTCTCCTATAGTTAATTCGCCGTATCATTTTTTTACAATTCAACCAAAGGTGCATTTGATATTTTTTCTTGAATACGTGCTACTTTCACGCGTTGTTTATGCCAAATTGATCCACCTCTCGTACGCCTTGAAAGAATACGTTGTGCATCAACTAGTTTCTTTTCTAGCGTACGAGAGAATTTAGGGTTACTGTATTCCGTACCATTAGACAAAATGGCAAAGTGTTTTAATCCCCTATCAATCCCAAAGGATGATTTCGTTTTCTTTAAAGGTTGCACATTTCTTCAGCAAAAAGGGAAAGAAAGTATTTTCCACTAGGGTTTCGTCTAATCGTAGCGTTAAGGACATGCCCTTCTACTTCTCTAATTTTCGCAAACTTAACAAGCCCAAGTTTAGGTAACTTAAGTTTGTTCTCAATAATGACTACATTTCCGTTTGTATATTTAGTGGTGAAGGATTGGGCTTTATTTTTCTTCGACTTAAATCGAGGTACATCATTTTGTTTTTAGAAAAATCGAGTGTAAGCGTCAGAAAGGTTTCGAAGTGAAGATTGTAGGGATATATTGTCAACTTCTTTTAACCAAACCAACTAATCAAAGTAATTTATACATTCCTATACAACAATGTTTATTTAAGGATTAAGCTTCTAAAACGGTTAATCTTTTTTATAAACGGTGCGACTTTTTTAAAAACAGTTCAATTTTGTTTTAAACGTAAACGTCAAATAGTCCAGAAAACACGACTGAATTTGTTTTTAGGTTATTTGACGTTTACGTAAATAGCCAAAAATAGTAATTTGTACCTAGTAAATTTATACAAATATACCCGTAACTTGTAAACTATATTTTAGTATAATAATGAAGTATTACATAAGAGAGAGGTAGAGAATATGATCAAAAGAAAATTTTTAACAATGCTTTCTGTTGGAGTGTTATTTTTAGCAGCTTGTGGAGATGATGAAAAAGCATCATCAGAGGAAAAAGAAGAAAAGCCAAAAATGGAGGAAACAAGTACTGAAGAAAAAGCACCAGAAGAAGAAGTAGAAGAAGAAGAAGAAGTAGAAGAAGTAGAAGAAAATACACAGACCACTGGTGAGTTAAATCCAATTATTGCTGAAGAAACAGAAGGTAATGTTGAAGTAATTTACACTAACAAAGAGCCTAATTATACTCATGATTTAGATGGTTTTAAAGTGAGTGTTGATGAATATCAGATCGTAAAAGTTACTGATATGAATACAGATTATAATATTGCTTTCGATGATCAAACAGAAGGATATGTTATTACAACAAACGTAACGGTTAATAATACTACCGATAAACCATTGTATTATACAAATTTTCATAAAATACAATTAAGCAGTAACTTAGACTATATTCAAAATAACGGCAGAAAACTCGTGCCCGAAGATCAACAAATAGCTAAAATTAAACAGAACAAAGATCAAATTAGCTTATTTGAAGCTGGTGAAACTGTTACCGGATTAATGACATTTATCTTAACTAATGAAGAATTTGAAAAATTAAAAACGGTTTCTCCGAAATATATCATTGAAGGTGGAGTTGCTGACAATGATATGTTTAAAAATAGTAACCAGCAGCATTCAGATGCTTTTATTTTCGCTTTTGAAGGCAATGAAACAGGGAATCAAACAACATCAAACTTTTTACAAGATCGCTTAACAACAGATAATATGGCTGATAAGGAAATGATTTTCGAAGAGACAGGAATCAATGATACAAAAAATATTGATAAGGTAAATATTCAAGTAGATACTGTGCAATACACTGTAATTGAGCCTACAGAAGCAAGTAAACCACGTTTTGAAAATTTTGGTGATAATGGAATTGTAGCCTTAACTGTTAAATTAAATATCGACAATCAATCCACTGAACCTTTAAGAATTAGTGGTCTTGGCACTAAACTTAATATTGATGATAATAGAGCAATAGTATTTAGTGAAGGAATGGTGGAACCACGTGAACTAGAAGCAATTTCTCCTGGTGAAAAAGATGAAAAACTTCATGTATTCCTTTTTAGAAAAGACGAATTTGAATTATATAAGAAATTCGATATGGAGGTTGGACCTTTTAAAGGTGAGGATGGAAAAGATTTATTCAAAGGAAAATCAGCAACCTTTTCATTACCAAGATAAATACAGAAGAGGCTGGGACAAAACCCAATATAAAATGAAGAAACCGCACGAAATCAAATTTATAAACCTTGATTTCATGCAGTTTTATTTTTGTGTAATGTATAATAATCAGTTAGTTTTCAACTTATGTCCCAGCCTCTCTTTTAAATTAATTTAGTAAGTAATACAATTAAATTAATTATAATTGCTTAGAGAATATTAAAAACGATAATTTTTTTAAAATGAAGTGGAAAATAATTCAAAAGAGTACCGAAACAAATTAAGTTTCCAGATTTATAGTCCGTATCCTTAATTTACATATTTTATAATATTGGCGATTGGTTGTTAATTTCTAGCTCAAAATAGCACTTGTTATTGCCTTATTCAAATAAAAGATGAGATTTCCTCAATGGAAACTCGTCTTCTTTTTGTCTATAGATAAGCTATTTTTAAAAAATCGCTGTTATTTATGTGTTGTTCATTACCACTAACCTTAAACTAATTTAACTTCTGTAAAATCGGTAGCTATTCCTCAACAATATGACCCTAAAATGTATAATGGCACGTATCTATATTACAGATATGCGCCATATCGTATTATGAGGCTTCAACCAGTTACCTAGTTGTTCCATTTTTCATTGATATTTTTCTTAAGGTAGTCTGGATAGCCTTAGCTACATTCTTGCGCCATTTTGTGGAATAAATCACTAAATAGTCTTTGAATTTTGTAAAATAGATTCTTTCTCTACTACTAGGTTGTTTTAACGGAAATTCGGAGGATTCACTTCCTCAATCTGAATGAGGCCATCATATTGTTCACTAGGTATAAATATTTCTTCAAAACTTCCCCAGAACTTACCTGTTGCTTCAGAATTCCACCAATATCTATTCGTTGAATCATCTTCTAAATCAATATTTATAAATGAGACAGGGTACCCTGGTTCATTAAGATGATACTCAATCGAGTTTGATTTATGATCCGTGCTTACTTCAATAACTCCTTCGTTGTGATATGTATTTTTCCCGCTATACATATAGAGTCCTACGATATATGAATCTTCCTTAATAGTTTCTGGTAAATATTCTACCATGTTCATATACTGTTTTGGATCTATATTAATATTTGATCTATTTTTCATAATATGAGCATTATGTGCCCATACAATGAACTTTTCATCTGGATATATTTCTTCTAATAACCACTCTAGATTAGAAGCCATTATTCTATCTCGAGATTCAAAATCACCTTTACCACTTTGATCCATAACATTTTCTTCAGTATATTTTTCTGTAATAGACCTAATTCTTTGCTCAATAATCTTTATGAAAAATTGTTTTTCATCCTCATTTATAAATTTTGCCCACTCCCCTTGACCTATTTGGTACACTAAATCACTGTATTTTTCAGTTAATAACTCACTTTCTTGTTGCCAATTATCTGGATAATCTGCTCCCCATATTGAGCGGACATACTGATAGTACTCTTGTTCTACAGCTTGTAAGTCTGCTGTAAAATCTGTATTTCTATCCTTAAAATAATCATTTATATATTTATCTATGTACGGTTGTGGTTGCATATCAAATCCTACTATATTAATTGGGTTCTTAGTTGCTTTTTGTTCTTTAATGTATTTAAACAAGTTAATATTATGGTCTGTAAACCATACTCCATGTATAGCATTTTTCATTGCTTTTTCAGGGCTTATATCTAACAGCATTTCATTTGTTGAATTCACCTCTGCTAATCCACTTTCAAATGCCACAACATTGTAATTTAATTCCTCATGTAAAAACTTTATTAACCTGCTTTTAATCAAACTGTATTCTGAAACGCCATGTGAGCTTTCCCCTAGCATAACCACTCTTTTGTCTTTTAATATATCTTTTAAAAATTCTAGATCACTATAGTCCGAACTTTCCAATTCGATAGATTTAATATGATCAGTTTTCTCATATTGAACTGCTTTTAGCTCTACATCATTAGTAACCCTTTGACTGCTTTCTGTGCCCTCAGACACTTGTTGATTTGAACAACCAAATAAAAGCATGACTAGTAGAAGTGAAGAAAAAAATATGTAACCTATATTCTTCTTTGATGATTTCATATAATACATCTCCAATGTTATTTAAATTGTAATATTTATACATTACAACAATATATTACATGATTTTTCAAAATTTTTATATATTTTTTATTTATAGAGCATTTCTCACCATTCTTAATTTTTATTTGTAAAGTATTTTTGAATACCTTGATGTAAAAGATTCCTCTACATTACAGACCATACATTTAATAAATCAAAACAACTTGTTATTCCTTATTCTATGGCCGATTCATAAATACAGGCGCATCTCTTAGAGAAATGCGCCATATCGTATTATAAGGTCATCGAGATTGATATTTTATCTGGTTGGCCTTCTTTTTATAGGCTATTCTTTAGGTAGTCGGGATAGGACGTATGCGCCAGTGGGACTTGA
>NZ_JAXBMC010000009.1:0-186090 GCF_033963865.1 Cytobacillus sp. IB215316
AACCTTTCTAAGTACATTTTAAGTACTTAACGTTTTTGTGTCCATAAAACTATACTAACTCCACATTTCGTTTAGAAACCTGGGATAAAAATCAAATAAAACAACGCTCTTTAACATTAATGCAGCAAGCGAAAAGCGGTACATCTCTTGAAGAATTATTATTTGAAGCCTATGCATTAGTTTACGAAACAGTAAAACGAGAATTGGGGTTCCATCTTTTTGATGAACAGCTTATAGCAGGGATAGCTCTTCATGAAGGAAAAGTTATTGAAATGCAAACTGGAGAGGGTAAAACTGTTGCAGCTGTACTACCTGCTTATTTAAATGCATTGCTGGGAAAAGGCGTGCATATTCTAACCTTTAATGACTATTTAGCAACAAGGGATGCTAAATGGATGGGTGTTATTTATAACTATTTAGGTTTATCAGTTGGTTTTATTAAAGAAGGGATGAATAACAAAGCTAGAAAGGAAGCGTATGATGCTGATGTTACATACTTGACTGCTAAAGAAGCAGGCTTTGATTACTTGAAAGATTCCATTTGTTATGATAACAAATCAATAGTTCATCGCCCTTTTCACTTTGCATTAGTAGATGAAGCAGACTCTATTCTTATTGATGAAGCAAGGGTTCCTCTTGTCATTGCAGACAAGGAATCTAGTTCGCAGGAAGATCCGAAACAGTTCACTGAAATCATAAGAAATTTACAACAAGAGATAGATTATGCAACTGACGAAAATGAACGAAATGTGTATTTAACAGACTTAGGAATAAAAAAAGCAGAGCAATTGTTATCCTGTGATAACTTATATAAGAATGAAAATGCCGATACAATAGCCTCACTCCATTGTGCCCTGCATGCTGAAGTTTTACTAAAAAGAGATGTCCATTACATTATTCGAGATGGTAGGATCGAGTTAATCGATGAACTCACTGGCAGGATTGCAGATAAAAGACATTGGCCGGATGGATTACAAGCTGCTGTAGAAGCTAAGGAAGGTTTGAATATTCAATCAAGTGGAAAAATATTAGGATCAATTACGTTGCACAATTTTATAAATTTATATCCAACTATAAGTGGGATGACTGCAACCGCAAATTCATCCATTAATGAATTTACAGAAATCTATAATTTAGAAGTGATTACGATTCCATCTCATAAAACATGTTTAAGAATGGACTACCCACATAGTGTGTTTACTCACAAGGAAGCGAAACAAAAAGCGTTGGTGGAGAAAATTAAAACAGTTCATTTGACAGGCCGCCCTATTTTAATCGGGACTAGTAGCGTAGAGGAATCTAACAACTTGGCAATTAATTTAAATGCAACGGGTATACAGTGTAATGTGCTCAATGCAAAAAATGATGAGTTGGAAGCGGAAATTATTTCACAAGCAGGAAGGCTAGGGGCAGTTACAGTTTCAACTAATATGGCAGGTCGTGGCGTTGATATTTTGTTAGGTGGAGGCTGTGCTGATGAGTATGAAAAGGTAGTAGGATTAGGTGGGCTATATGTTATTGGAACAAATCTACACGAAAGCAGTCGAATCGACAATCAGCTTCGGGGGAGAGCGGGTAGACAAGGTGATCCTGGTGCTACAAAATTTTTCATTAGTCTAGAAGATGATCTACTTATCCGTTTTGGCATTTCTAAAGTAATACCTCCAAAGTATCGCATATTAAAACAAGATGCACCTTTAACAAGTTCAAAGGTGATTCAAAAAATAGATCATATCCAACGAGTGGTGGATGGGGAAAATTTTGAAATAAGAAAAACATTAAATAAATACTCAGATATTCTTGAACAACAACGTTGTATAATTCTTAAAAAACGTCACGATATTTTATTGGATCGTGCAGGGGGGAATTTATTCTCCTCAAAAGAACCTGATAGATATGAAAGTCTATGTAATCAATTAGGAAAAACGAAAATGCAACAGATTGAAAAACGTATTACGTTGCTCCAAATAGATCTGTGTTGGGCTGAACATTTGGATTTTATTGAATATATTAAGGAGGGAATACATCTCGAAAGTGTAGCTAGAAAAAATCCTTTAGATGAATTTCACACATTGCTCATATCAGCTTTTGATAAGTTGTCCGATAAGATTGAACAGGGCATGATGAACCACTTTCATGCTATTGACCCTAAAAAAGAAATTAATTTGGAGATGAAAATTTTAAAGCACCCTTCGGCAACTTGGACGTATATCGTTAATGATAATTTTGTTACTAGAAAAGACTCTTTATTTAAATTGTTATAAATACAGGAGATACCTCCATTCTATTAGACAATATTAGGTTTAGCTAACACCTTTCCTATGTCGTAAAGTTAAGAAAAAATGTATCTACAACTATAGGGAATGATTTAAGCTTTGTTACTACTGATACCGAACTAGAGCCGCAATAAGCAACCTTATATAGTAATGCTAAGAACTTCAAAAATGATCGATTAAACTAAATTTGTTACAGGTTATAGGAATTTGAAATATCACAGTTAATTCCTTACTAGATAACATAGTCCAGCCGGAGTATTTGATACCAACTAGCAAAATTCTTTATAGAATTACCCACTGTACTTCATTAGCTTAAAATTCTCATAAATTTCTTGCACAAATCTTATTGAAGTCTTATTTGCTCTATACTCGTGATCAGGATCATTAAATTAACAAAGTCTCCTAAATGTTCCTTGAGATACTTTTCAGTTACTTCTCTAATCATTGAGTCTCATTATTTCCATCTCTTTAAATCATCTATAATCTGTTTAATTTGATTCTTTACTTAAAGGTATATAACTCTAATAATTTCTAAGAGTATGTGAATTGATTGAACTCTAACTGACCTGTTTCGGGTAGCTAGGTTGATATTATAATGAAACCTTGTACCTTCATTCTAACTATTTCATTACAGTGAGCCCTGAGTAACTTCATTGCTTGTTCTATAAAATCAGTTTTATTACATGCTCTCTTCAAGTCTAGCTACCTAATTTTAGTCAAAGAATCAATTTTAAATTTTCCATATATCTTTATCCATTATTTCAATCACTTTTTTTGAAATTTCGTCTATTTCACATAAAATTTTTGAATTTTTTTCTTCTTGAACATTATTAATATGAGTGTTTCTTTCTACTTCAGTTTTAGGTTTCTCCATATTATTTATCAACTCCTGTATAGGGTTTGCTCAACATCATGTTAGCTACGCTTATATAAAGTAATTATTAAGATGTAATTTTTTTCTACTCACTTATAGAAAAATGTCCTACTGCCGTTAAAGTACGAAAGACGTTACTCTATAAAGAGTAACGTCTTTCAATCCGAAAATATTAAATTCATAGCTTATCAACCTTCTGGCATTATCTCATCAGCTTTTAATGGTATAACTTTTACCTTTGGTTTATCAATATTGATAATTAGAGAATCTTCTTTAGGTTCATCATTTGTTGCACTTACGTTATGAGTATTTATAGTTAATGCTAAGGAAGCCATTATACAAAAAGTCATCGTAAAAAATAACACTTTCTTAAACATAAAGACTTTTCACCTCCGCGTAGTATAATGCATTAATAGGGTACTTGTCTTGCCCTAGTTCTAGAAGAGCTTCTTTTGGTAACATCCCAAAAAATCTGTCTCCTCCTTGCTTTATATATAACTCTAACGACATCCAGTGATATTTTGCATCGTCAGTAGCAAGACCTCTCAACCAAAGTCGTTGGGCTCTAGTTCCTTCTTTATTGTCAAGTTGATCTAGAATATGTAAAGCTTCTTTTTTCCTAGATTGTTTTATAAGCCAATAAGCCTTGTTTTGTTCGTGTTCTAATTCTTCTATCGTTATGCCCATACTTACATGAATTTTAAGGAATTGAATTTTTTTAATAACTAATAATCCAGCGCTATCCATCCCAATTTGAGTATATAAATCTAATGCTTTTTCAAAATACTCTAATGCTTTTTGAGCATCAATAAATGCCCAAGTCAACCCCAGTGTAACATAGCTATAAGCCCTTGTTTTTAAATTTATAGAGACATCTAAAGGTTTATAAGAAAATTTTCTAGCTTCCTCTAAGTTGCAATTTCTTAAATTTATTGTTTGTTGTAACACATAATACTTAGTTTCTGAGAAAGACTTGTAATGGGAGTCTTCAATACTATTAATTAATTTTTCGACTCCTACTAGCTCTTTCAGCGATTCAGTAAAGTAATGTAAATCATGATATATGTACGCAACAAGTATTCGCTTATAAACTTTACTAACTAAATCACTATCAGGTATCTTATAGTTTGAGGCTTCATTACATAATTCTAGTAGCTTATTTTTTTGTTCTTCATGATTATTTTCAGCGTTTCTAGGATCATTCCAACTTTTCATGCTTTTTTCTAACTCTATTTTTCGCTTGTAATTTATATGAGTTAAGGTGCCATATCGCTTTAAATTCGGATTATTTTGATAGTTTAATGCAATATTTGTTAGTTTCTGAAGTTCCTCAAGGTAGTTGTATTGGTCACAGTACATCATCGCTGACATAATCAATTCTGGTTTTTCATCTATTTCCTTAATAAATTGTAGCATAATCTGTTTTTCATGAAAAGTTCCTGCAAGAGTATCAAAGGCTCGAACACAAGCTAAAACCCAATAAAACTTTGCTACTTTTTTACCATTTAAATACTTATTTAGCCACTTTTCTTCTATTAAATCGTTCTCTTGTTTATCTTTTCCGACTATTTCTCTCATTTTTACTTGTGTTATCTGATGCTTCAACATCAATTCTTTTAATATTTGACCAGACGTTAGTTCACCATTAATCAACGTATTACTCAAAACATTGCACCCTCTCAAGTCAAAAATTTAACAAGCTAACCTTATCCTTTACTGAAAAGATTAGCTTAGCCGTCACTTATATAAGAAATATAAAGCTAACTGTGTTTATAATTAAGTACTTACATTTATTTTAGATCTTCATTCATTAACATATTATTCTTAAGAAAATAATAATTTTGATATATATAATAATTCTAGTACACCATATAATCCATTGAAAATGTCATATTATTCGCTGAGAGACCATTTTATGTCATTAAATGAAGTTATACATGATTTTCCTTTGATTTCCTTAAAGTAGAATTAATATATTTATTTTTCCACTGCAAACCTTACAAACTATGTAAATTCTAGCTTGGATACGATGAAATTTCAGATCGTTTATTACATATTCCACAATTAATTTACCTGCTTCTATAGCATAGCCGGATTTTTTATTTACCTTAATTGGTACATGGGGAATGTTTGAAACTTCCTATTTATTTCAATGTTAAACATTCTATTTTTCCGATGAATTAAAAAACAAACTTTCACAAACCCTTTTTATGCACTATGTTAGCCTAATGATCGTATTCTATAGGGAAGCCGTTTTGTGTATAGTTGGTTGCTTGTTTTAAATTTAAACCACTAGTTGAGTTTCGTTTTGCTGAAATGAGGTACTACAATTGTTAGTTGTAAATTTTTTATACGCAAAAATAAATTACTGAGAAAAAGGTGAATAGTATGTTCAACAGTAACTGGCAGAGTCCAAATTATCAAACATCTCAAAACTATCCATTTAAAAATAATAAATGCTGTGTATATCAAGACAGAAACAACCCTAATGGACCTACATATGGGATTTGTGTTCCCCTATTTGTAAAATGTCATGTAGCTGAAAATGGTTTTGTTAAAGTAGCAGAATATGAGGTGCCATATAATTGTTTTGGCTGTGTAATGTATGGAAGATAAATCTCTTTATTACATGTATATTTCATTAAAGGGAAAAGTAAATATATATGCTTAAAGAGGTGATTTTTTTTGACATACAAATCTTTTAATAGACATCCTTCTTTGCTGGATATACCAATGATTTTCATTTCAAATAACGTGCGTTTTGTATTTATTTTCATACTTGGTGTGCTGTGGTTTCGTGATCATTTCGGCAAAAAAATCGTTATAAATTCAGTTTTATCAGTTGTTATTACTTTAATTACGAACACTTTAATAAAGTTTTTTGTGTATAAGCCTCGACCTTTTATTTATAACCGTGTAGGAATACTCCTACCTTCTAAAAGGGATTCTTCGTTTCCAAGTAAACATACTTTATTAGTATTTACCGTATCAACTTCTATCCTCCTCTATGAACGAGCCCTTGGATGTCTCATGTTAGGTCTTTCAGTGTTAACAGGTATTTCTCGCGTATGGGTTGGTCATCATTATCTTTCTGATGTGATTGGGAGTGCATTTATAGGAAGCCTAACAAGCATGATAGTTGACAAAACTTCTGGAATTTATAAGCGTTTTATGTACAAAAATTGTTATTGAGCCCTATACTTAGCTTATTTTAACAGGAAGATGACTGCTGTAAAAAAGTAATCATCTTCCTTAAGCCATTATTAGTTACAATGTTCTTCTGATGTAGAACACTCTGAATTTAAATGATCAATTTGTATCGTCGTATGGTTAATATGGTACTTATCTTTTAATAATTTTGTTGCTTCATTCAATACTCTCTCATAATAATCACAATCTCCTATTTTAATGTGACAGCTTAAAGACAAAAAGTCGGAGCTTATTGCCCACACATGCAAGTCATGAACATCAATAACATGAGAGATAGACAACAACTGTTCTTTAATATCCCCTACATCAATCCCTGGAGGACTTCCCTCCATTAATATGTGTAAAGAATCTCTCGTTACCCTCCATGCACTTATAATGATGAGAAATGCAACAATAACACTAGCGATCGGATCGGCCAAATTCCAACCAAAGAACATGATAAGTAAGGCAGCTATGATCGCACCAACTGATCCTAACAAATCCCCTAACACATGTAAAAATGCACTTCGAATATTTAGATTGTCACTCGTATCCCCTTTTAAAAGAATAAAGGCTACGATAATATTTACGAGTAATCCAATTGATGAAATTATTAGCATACCTTTACTAATTACATGAGGTGGTGCCAAAAGTCTGTTATATGCCTCCCAAAAAATATAAATAGATATAATAACTAATGTAACTCCGTTTAATAGTGCAGCTAATATTTCAAATCGCCTATATCCAAACGTTTTCTCTAAAGTTGGTTGCTTTTCTCCGAACTTCATTGCCAAAAAGCTTAACCCTAGTGCTGCTGCGTCACTTAACATATGTCCTGCATCTGATAATAGTGCCAAGCTATTTGTTAGCACCCCTCCGATTACTTCAATAATCATATACGTACTAATGATAAAAAAAGATATTTTTAACGTCTTTTTATTTACATTATGAGTGTGACTATGACCGTGATCATGATGAGCATGTGAATGTCCCATGGCGTTACCTCCCAAAAAGTTTGTGTGAGTATTATTCTTTTCTATTAGCTGTTTTATCATTAATTATTGCTTTTCGTACTAAGAGCCAAACACGTACACAACTAGAGTTCGTGGCATCTTTCCTTCTGTACAACATTGACTAACCATGTAAAACCACTTTTTTTGGTACTAATTGGATAAAAATAGCAACAAAGTTTATGAAAAGAGCCTTTCAATTATTACTTCATTACACTTTAGTTTAATATATGATCAATTATTCATATATTAAATATATAATCTTCACTTATAGAAGTCAATGGTTTATTCAACAGCTATAGCGTTTTAAATCATATAGCAAGTATATCTTTTACACACGTATGAGACAAAGTTTCATACCATATATATGAATAAGCTTCTTATTACATTGAAAGGAGTATTCCGTATGCTCGATACGATCGATTGGAAACTTATCTCCTTTGTCTCATATACATTATTCCATGAATACGTCACTTACATTCGAATTCCACAAATCTGTTATTGGGAAAATGCAAAACAAGACGCAATAAGAAAAGAGTAAAAAAAACTCAACCACATCACCAGGTGATGTGGTTTAACATTTTTCACATAACATGTTAATGTTGACAACGTACTGATTACATCTTTACAGATGTGAAATATTATTTATTTTTTGTTTTATTCAATTGATCCAAATACAAGTTACGTAAGGTTGATGTCTTATACAGCTCTAATCTTCTTCTTTCAGTCGGATGGATATTAATCCCCATGTCTTTCAATTGCTTTACGTACCAACCTTTTGAACCAGGATATGCCATACATCATTCCCCTTTCTCCTTATCGCTTGTCCTATATATATGCAACAAGTAACAGGGGCATGACCATCATATTTCTTAATCTAATTTTGTTTCAGTCGTTTTAGACTATCAGTTGTGCAAACTTGCTGCATTGCCTTCTAAGATATAAGTACTTACATCTAACGTTGGTGGCATCTTTTCTCATTTACATTGAAGTCAATTATATAAAATTATTAATAGTTGTTCTAAATTAGTCTCAATAGCTACAGAGTTAACGAAAAGAGCCTTTCAAAAAGATGGAATAAACTCCCGAACTCGCTTAATTGAAAATTATATGTATGAAGGTATTCAAGGTAGATATGCTTAGCTAGTATTCGTTTACACATCACTTGCATGGATTACTTTGTCTTTTTCGCATTGTTTCTTCCTAATAAAATACACGTACACAACTAGAGTATATACCATAACGGTGACTAACTTATGAAAACTGTTCTACTAATTTGGTAACAATAGCAACACAGCTTATAACAAAAACTATTACTTTACAATCATGACTGGACAGTTAGCTCGCTTGGCAACTTTATGGCTCACACTTCCTAATACCATTTCTTGAAATGTATTGAGCCCCCTACTTCCAATAACAACAAGGTCAAACCCACCATTATTCGCATATTTTACAATACTTGGTCCAGGTTCACCGTGAATCATTGTTGTCTTTATTTCCTTATTAATTATTCGATAACATATATCCTTTGTTGCTTGCAATCTTTCATTTCTTGTTGATTCAATATCGTGAGATTCAATGTTTCTTAATGCGTCTGATTTAGCTGTCTCATTGTCAACAATATATAAAATCTCAATTGTTGCTCCAGCAATTTCTTTTGCTAAAAATGCTGCTTTTTCTGCCGCACGTATTGCGTGATCAGAGCCGTCAGAAGCTAGTAGTATTTTTTCAAACAATATATACACAACCCTTCACAAATTGGATATGTTAAGTATATAAGAACAGCTAATAGAATAAAAGAAAATAGAGTAGGTTTTTAGTTCCCACTCTATTGTATAAGGTGTAAAAATTGTTTAGTACGTTCTTCTTTTGGTGTACTGAATATATCTTCAGGTTTGCCAGACTCGATAATCTTGCCGTCATCCATAAAGATGACTTTATCAGCAACCTCTTTTGCAAATCTCATTTCATGAGTAACTACAACCATCGTCATACCTTCGCTAGCTAAATCTTTCATCACCTTAAGGACTTCCTGAACAATTTCTGGGTCCAATGCAGAAGTAGGTTCATCAAAAAGCATAACATTGGGTTCCATCGCAAGTGCTCTCGCAATACCTACTCTTTGTTGCTGCCCGCCAGAGAGTTGAAATGGATAATAATCTATCTTATCAGCTAATCCAACTTTAGTTAGGAGAGATTCGGCTATTTTCCTCACTTTATCCTTCCGAAGCCCTTTTACAATGACAGGACCTTCCATTACATTTTCAAGTGCTGTTTTGTGCGGAAACAAATTATAGTTTTGAAATACCATGCCTGTATTTTTTCTAAAGGAAGCTATTTGCTTTTGCTTCAACTTGTTAGAAAAATCTAAAGTATCCTCAGCTATTGTAATACGACCCTTAGTCGGAGTTTCTAGTACATTTAAACAACGTAAAAGTGTTGTTTTTCCTGATCCTGATGGACCGACGACGACGACAACCTTTCCTTTAGGAATATCTAAATCGATTCCTTTTAACACTTCTAACTGGTCGAATGACTTATATAATCCACTGATTGAAATCATCTATTTTGCCCCTTCTTAATGTTTTATCTCACTACATACCTATCTAGCCTGCGTTCTACTCTGTCTTGAATTAACGAAAGAATAAAACAAATGATCCAATATAATAGTGCAGCTTCAGTGTATAGTAGTAAAAACTCATAGTTTGTTGCAGCAATTTCTTGAGCCTTTCGAAACATTTCGGTTACCAAGATTAACGATGCTAGTGATGTATCTTTTACAAGACTAATAAATGTGTTTGATAATGGTGGAATCGAAACTCTTGTAGCTTGAGGTAAAACAATTCTTGTTAATACTCTAGAGTATGACATACCAATCGAATACCCAGCTTCCCACTGACCTTTAGGAATAGATAATATAGCTGCGCGAATGATTTCTGATGAATATGCACCTACATTCAATGAAAAACCAATAACAGCAGACGGAAATGGGTCAACAATAATTCCAATATTAGGCAAACCGTAAAAGATAATAAATAATTGCACTAAAAGTGGTGTACCTCTTATTATTGAAATGTAAATTCGAGCTACAATTTCCAATACTCTAATATTAGATATCCTCGCTAGAGCAGTAAGGATTGCTAATATAATTCCGAAAAAAAACGACCAAAGTGTTAATGGAATCGTAGAATCCAAAGCTCCCTTCACCAATGGGAGAAGGGAACTTTGAGCGATGTCTACTATTTTTTCTAATCTTTCTGGATTAGTTAAGATATTACTTAAGTACATTTTCACCAAACCATTTCACTGAGATTCTTTCGTATGATCCATCATCAATCATTTCGGCTAAAGCCTCATTTACGGCTTCAACAAGTGTTTCATTACCTTTTCTAAATGTTAGTCCACTTTCGCCAGCGTCTTCAGATGTAGCTACAATTTTGATTGGTGCATCCGGACGTTGCACTTGAAAATCTAGAACTGATAGCTTGTCGTTAATCGTTACATCTACACGTTTAGATGTAATCAGTTCAATTGCTTGGTTAAATCCTTCAACTCCTACAAGTTCTGCCCCATTTTCCTTTGCAATATCAGCATAGTTACTAGTTAAGGATTGAGCTGCTTTCAGCCCAGAAATGTCAGCAAAGCTAGCTACTGCATCGTTATCTTCACTCGTTACTAAAACAGCTGCAGATGTGATATAAGGATCAGAGAAATCATATTTTTCTAAGCGATCCTCTCTAATTCCAACTTGATTTGCAATCATATCAAATCGTTTAGAATTTAAGCCTTCAAACATAGCATCCCATTGTGTTTCTAAAAATTCTGCTTCTACCTCTAATCGCTTAGCAACTTCCTTTGCGATCTCTACATCAAAACCTGTTAATTCACCACTATCATCATGAAAAGTAAATGGAGGGTATGTTCCCTCTGTTCCAATCTTTAATACGCCATCTTCTTTGATTTTTTGTAGAAGATCGGTTGTTTCTTCGTTAGTAGCTTCATTGTTTTCTGTATTTCCACTACCACTCGTTCCTTCATTTTGTTCAGCTGTTCCACATGCAGCTAGAACGAGAGTTAGTCCGAATATGAATGTTAAACCTAATATAAGCTTTTTCATTTTTAATCCCCCAGTAATTTTATCGGATTTTAACAATATGTTAATTAAGTATAGCTAGATTTCACCTTTTGTCAACGGATTTGAATTATACAGACTTTTCGAAACACATATTATTATTTCCATTGTTTAATATTTTTATTTTACAAAGGCTCTTTTCATAAACTTTGTAGCTATTTTTATTAAGAATAGACAGTATGATGAGTTTCATTAGGTCTCATAGGTTTTATATGTAGAAAAGATGCCACGCACGTAAGGTGTAGACGTGCTTATATCTAAGTACGAAAAGCAACAATCGGTGCGAAAACAGCATTTTACAAAAGAACTTTAGACAAAATTTGTTGTTAACTCAAGTGAATTTTGTGGAATTGTTAACGTTAAGTTGCAACGAAAGTAACTAAATGTTTGCAGGTTTTGATTGCCAGCGGAAATACACCATTTATATAACCATACGAGTTGTAAAAATATATAAGTATTATTCCTACCGTTCTTGTTCGTCAATAAACATATGTATTTTATAAAAAAAGTTTGACAATTTTGTGACAAAAGATAGAATATTCTTATAAGGGGATGAAAATATATGAAGAAAAAACCACTTGAGTCACTATTGTTTATGAAAAAAATAACAAGTGTTGGATTAATATTAGGTTGTATTGTTTTTTTATTTAGTTTTTTTGTAAGCGGTATCAAAGGTGATTACGTACTATCAATAGGGCTTAGCATTATGATATCTTCAATGATCCTTTTCGGGTTTGGTCTTAGTTTAAATCTCATGGAAGCAGTAAGTGATCGCAGTACCTCTTAATGATTTTTAATATTCATTTTTAGATAGTAATGAATCGTATAGCCATATACGATGCTCACAAATAATAAAGGGTCAGACCTTACTCTATATCTCGAAAAGCATGCTAGGTAGTAGCAAACCTAGTATACCGATATAGAAAATAAGACAGACCCTTTTCGTTATATTTATAAGGTTAATATTGTTAGAATCTAGTGTCATGAAGACCCGTGCCATTCAGTAATGATGTTGATGAAAGGCTGTTTCTTTTCGTACTAAGAATGATGGATTTCATAGAAAGACCCAACTTACTGTCCATTTCAGTAACAGTAGTAAAAGAGCCTTATGAAAAAGCCTTTAACTAATTTGGCTAGTCATTAATGTGCTGCATGACCTGCTGTCAACACCCAAATAGAGCCTACAACAATAACAACAGCTATAAAAACTCCATAACCAATATTAATAATGTTAGCCTTCCCATCTTCCCCTTCGGTCATATGCATAAACATGAACAATTGTAGCCCTGCTTGAATAACTGCTAAAGAACCGATGATCCACATAATTACATTAAACGATAAGTTCGTTTTAAGAGCTACTCCTGTAGCTATAAAGGTTAGTACGATGGAAGATATGAAACCTAATACGTGCCCAGTAGGAAAACGATTTGTTTTACTTGCCATAAATCACACCATCCCTTTTAAATACACAAATGTGAAAATAAAAATCCAGACGACATCTAAGAAGTGCCAGTACAAGCTAATGATGAATGTTTTTCTAGCAGTAACAGGTGTTAAGCCTCTTCTTAGTAACTGTATAATAATGATCGTTACCCAGCCGATTCCAACCGTTACATGGAGTCCGTGTGTACCTAGGAGCACGAAGAAGCTTGATAAGAAAGCACTCGTTTGCATCGTAGCACCTAAACTAACATAATGGATGAATTCAGTAATCTCCATGTATACGAACCCTACGCCAAGTAATACTGTAATAATAAGCCATGTAAGCAGGCCTTTTAAGTTTTGTCTTCTCATTTCGAAGATGGCCAATCCGCAAGTAAAGCTACTCGTTAATAGCAATAAAGTTTCAATCATGACATCCTTAATTTGAAAAATATCTTCGGGTCCTGGTCCACCTGCTGTACGTCCCCCCAGAACACCGTATACCATAAACAATGTAGCAAACAAAACAATCTCAGCACCTAAGAAAATCCAAAAACCAAAAATATTCATACGGTCTTGCTCTGTTTGATATTCAAGTGGTAAGGAAGTATCAACCTTTGCTGACATGATTGTTCACCTCTTCTGCTTTATTTCTCCAAGATTTTTCATTCTCTTTTATTTCTTTTACAGGTATATGATAACCATCGTTATAATCAAACGAACGAATGATCAGCCCCGCGAAAATACCCACTGCCGCTATTGCTGCAGCAATATGCCATTCAAATACGAGGAAGAATCCTGCTATACCGAAAACAACAGCCATATAAAATGGAAGCCCTGAATTGCTCGGCATATGAATTTCTTCAATCTCATTATCCTTCAGATCTAGTCCTTCTTTGTTCTTCTTCATGTGCCAAAAAACGTCCAATGATTTTACTTCTGGTAGTTTTGCAAAATTATAGTATGGTGCTGGCGAAGCTGTTGCCCATTCTAATGTTCTAGCATCCCACGGATCATTTGAAACATTGCGATCAGCATGGCGTATGCTCCAATAAATGTTATAGCAGAATACAGCAAATCCAATAGCAAGTATGGCTGATCCGATCGCTGAAACTAAGAACAGTGGTGCAAAACCTGATTCTACTGAAAAAGTATATGACCGTCTTACTGCACCATCTAATCCTAATAAAAACATTGGGAAGAAGGTTAAGTTAAAACCAATCACAAATAACCAGAAATGATATTTTCCTAGTCTCTCATTTAGCTTAAAGCCAAAGATTTTAGGCCACCAATAATATAGACCTGCAAATACGGCAAACACGACACCAGGTATTAATACGTAATGGAAATGAGCAACTAAGAACAGGGTATTATGATATTGATAATCTGCTGCTGCCATCGCAAGCATAACGCCAGTTACACCACCGATAACAAAGTTTGGCACAAATGCTAAAGCCCATAACATCGCATTAGTAAATTTAATTCTTCCTTTTCTCATCGTAAATAACCAGTTAAATATCTTTACACCTGTAGGTACAGCAATTAACATCGTGGATATGGAGAAGAACGAATTAACTGCAGCTCCAACACCCATTGTAAAGAAATGATGGACCCATACAAGCATACTTAAAAATGCTATCCCGACAATTGAAAATACCATAGATTTATAGCCAAATAGTGATTTTCTTGAGAAGGTCGCAATTACCTCTGAGAAAATACCAAACGCAGGTAATGCTACAATATACACTTCTGGATGTCCCCATAGCCAGAATAGATTTGCCCATAACATATCTGACCCACCAGCAGACAGTGTAAAGAAGTGAGTACCATACAAACGGTCAAATGTCATTAAGCCAAGCGCGACCGTGAAAATAGGAAATGCAGCAACGATAATGACTGATGTAATGAAAGATGTCCAAGTAAACATTGGCATTTTCATCAATGTCATGCCTTTTGTTCTCATTTTCAGGATCGTGACAATAAAGTTGATACCTGTCATTAATGTACCGATACCCGCAATTTGAAGCGCAATGGCATAATAATTGTTTCCGATACCTGGACTAAACTCCTTACCAGCTAGCGGGAAATACGATGTCCAACCTGCATCAGGTGATCCACCTATGACGAATGATATATTAAATAGCATAGCTCCACTAAAGAATAACCAAAAGCTTAAAGCATTTAATTGTGGAAATGCTACATCTCTCGCACCGATTTGTAGAGGGATGATCACGTTCATTAAACCGATTAAAAACGGCATAGCCATAAACAAAATCATGATCACACCATGAGTTGTAAATATTTCATTATAATGTTGAGCATCTAAAAATTCCATTTCAGGTCTAGATGTTTGGACTTTCATCATAAGACCGTCTATCCCACCACGGAAAAACATTAATACTGCTGATAGGATATACATAATACCTATTTTTTTATGATCGACTGTCGTTAACCATTCAGTCCATAACCAACGCCATTTTTTCAAATAGGTTACAACACCTATAATACCTACCGTTGTGAGTAAAATTGCGATTTGTGACCCTAGAATTAATGGATCACCTGTTATAAAAAACTCATCCCATTTAATGCCCACCGTGATCACCCCCGTTTTCCTCTTCCATGTTCATATCATCATCTTTTTGAGTGTCAGTAGAATCATTTTTATAGTTGTCTTCTTCTGAGAATATCTTTCCTTGATAGCTATGATTCTTATATAATTCAGGATTTGTATACGTTTTAGAGTCTATATCAGCATGGTTAACCCACTCTAAGTGAGTATTAGAATATGTTAATCTACCTAAATGTGTTGGCAAAAGAAGCTCTTCATACTCCTCCTCAGTTAATTTAGGAGCCGTTTCCTGCACTTCCTTTTTCCACTCCTCGTAGTCTTGTGGCGTCTGTGCTAATACTTCAAATTCCATTTTCGCATAACCCCGACCATTGAAGTTCGTATTTCTACCTTCAAAAGAACCAGGATTATCCGCTACAACGAATAAATCTGTTTCCATTTTATTCATTGTGTATATTTGTCCAGCTAAAGCAGGCACCCAAAATGATTGCATCGTTGAAGCTGATGTTAATTTAAAGTGAACTGGTCTATCAGCTGGAATATTTACATAATTAACTGTTTCAATTCCATCTTCTGGATAACTAAAAATCCATTTCCAGTCGGCAGATGTCACATGAATGACAACTGGCTCTTGATCTTCGTAGCCTTCTGGAATTTTTTCAAGGTCATACAGCGTAGTTACCGTAGGAATTGTTAGAGCAACAAGAATAAGGACTGGAATGGCGGTCCAAATAATCTCTAGCAATGTACTACCGTGTTCTTCTGGCGGTTCATAATCCATATTGTCTGGTTTTTCTCGATATTTCCAAACGATATAAGCAAATAAACCGAACACAACAACAACAATTAACAGCATCCATAAAATCGATTGATTAATTAAGTTGGCGATACTTCTTGCTGCAGGTCCCTGTGGATCAAGCACAACCAAATTTGTTTCACAGCCACTTAGAAACAATACTGGGAGAGTTGTTAAAAACAACAAGACAAGTCCCTTGTTAAACTTCATGTTAATTCACCCCAAAAGTTAAGTATACTTACTAAAAATTTCGTGAATATGTTCATTTCTTCACAACCGATTGTTCGGTTTTTCACAAACTTTGCTAATTTATATCAATAAAAAACATTAACACTGTGTAAATAATGATAACATGATTTTATGAACACTTAAGTCTGTAATTGTGACAAAATACGCAAGGAATTTACTGGAGAAACTACATTTAATTTCACCATGATATTTAAAGTCATTTTACCGATTCTAATTTTCCCATCATGCCTATTTTCGCAAATAAAAAATGTACATTTTGGCTTGATATGACTCTTCCTGTAAGAGTGAAATGGATAGTTGCTACTTGATACGAAGCCTTTGTGGCAAAATTCTAACCCTGATTTTTTAGATGAAATTCGTACCGAAAACAACAATCAATGTGAAAACGTTATGATTTATAAAACTCAGCGTTCTTATATAAAATTCATATACTCTGTAGTGATTCATATCACTAAAACACGTATTAACAATTGGTATAGTAATAATGTGAATAAAAAATAACTTACACAATGATGTGTATTGTATAAAGTTGGTGGATTTTATGAACAAAGGTATGCATTCACTATATGAATTAATTGGTGGAGAAAGGGCTGTTCACAGTCTTGTAGATGCATTCTATCCAAAGGTTTATGCAAACAAAGATTTACAACCGCTGTTTAGTGGCGATATAAATGAAATAAAAAGAAAACAACAAATGTTTTTAACACAGTTTTTAGGTGGACCCACTCTATACAGTAATGAATTCGGACCACCTGCTATGCAGCATCGCCATCTCCCATTTGAAATTACTCCTGTCAGAGCTCAAGCTTGGCTGAATTGTATGAAAGAAGCGTTTGAAGAAACTGAGTTAACTGGACATGCTGCTGACATGTTCTACGACCGACTGAAACAAGTGGCTGCAATAATGGTAAATACACATACTGAATAAACTTGAATTTTTGTAAATGAAGTAGCATTTAATCTCCACATGCGAAGAAAAATCTACCTCAAGACACAGACTCAAAGAATGGTGAATAATAAAATTAAGCTGCTACGCAATGTAGCAGCTTAAGAATCCCATATATTAGTCCCAATTAGTAGCCCTAACACCATAAAGCTTGCGATGAATAGTGTCACAGATAATTCTTCCATCATGATCCCCCATTATGTACATTAATCATATTAGTTACGTGCTCATAAAATATTTTACTTCTATTTATAATAAGGTTAGCATGAACTATCATAACAGTTGACAGGGAAATTCAAACGTTTTATGTCAATAATGTGAAAATTATTTGAACCTATTCATGGTTATTTGTTAGTGATTTAATTCTATCTCTAAATTGACTGTCACGTAAAACTGATAATTCGAACTCATTTAAACTACTTGAAAGTTTAATTGATTCATAGGTATTTAATTGATTAAAAAAGATTGCTAGCGCTCTTTGATTCCCATTTTTATCAGTCGCATATAGGGCTTTTGTCAATATGTATAAAGTTGAACCACCTTTTTGCCCTGCATGCTTCAACCATTGTTGATTAGCTGGATTTTCCATTAATCCTTCCATTACAGGATGTAAATGCTCTTGTACTTCAGGTGAAAAATATTCACGACTATTAATCTTCTCCATAATTCGTGCGTAATTATTAGTCGTAGATGTACTAAACCGCTCTGAAAACATTCGATCAAAGTCGCTATCATGCCAAGTTGAAGGATCTGCTTTTTGTTTATAAATGCTCGCATCATCACTTTTAAGTTTTTTATGTATTTGATTAGCTAACTCTTTCCACTCTACTGAAGATAAATCTTTAAGTGTTTCTTTCACTAGTTGGTGCTCTTGTTTGCTTGTTATTTTTCCGTAGTTATTAGCCTTTACTTCGTATGGAATATATAAACTAGATACGAATGGATAGATTTCTTCATGATTATCCAGTCCCAATTTTTTTATTCGCTCATTAATTTGATCTAATCCAAGCCTCATCATTAAAAATTCTGTATTTGCATTTGAACTAAACTGAATCATACCTTTTACAATTTCTTCAAGTCTAACAGTGTCATTTTGTATTAGGTCTAGTTCTTTCATACGCTCTAGCCAAGCGTTGTGAGCACCTCCATCTGTATTGGGAACATAAAATTTTTCTAACACACAAATTTGAACAGTTTCATTTGATGTGACTAAACCTTCAGCTGCTTGTTCCGCATACTCAATTGCGATAATCGTTTTTACTGTACTAGCTAAAGGCATGCTTTGATCAGATCTAATATCCCCTATTACCTCACCATTCTCGATTAAATAAAGTGATGATTTTTCTTTATTTTCCTCCAGGAACTTTAAGACATAATCAGTGCTTGGTGTGTATATCCAGCGCCTTATACCCCAAATAATAACAAGAAATATAATAACTGCTATACCGAGAATTTTAAGAACTAGAGTCATTTCTTCACCACCTTGTAATCTACAAATATTCCATATATATTAAAATAGGAAAAAATAATATATTTCAGTTATGCAATACATGCATCTGCACATAAAAAGGGCTAAACTCAAAGATGCGTTCATAACTACAACGGTTGTAGTCACTCCGCTTTTTGAGTAACCCTCAAATTATAGTGAGTATTTTACTGGATTAAATGCTGTTAAAGAATATATAAACTGCTTTTGTCGCTCTGTTTCATCGTCTTCCATATCAACGATTGCCCACAACGCTTCATCAAAATAAACGAATAACAATACGTCTTGCCATAATATTTTTTCTTCTTCAGTTAATGTAATATATTCAAAATATCCTTTTGTAAATTCAGCCCATTCCTCTTCAGTAAACAACCTGCTAGGTGCGGTTTCTATCTCAGTATGGAATAAAATTAATGCTAATGCTAAGTCTACAATTCTTGGAACAATTCCTCCATTGTCTGGATCAATTAAAACTGGATGATTATCTTTTTCGTAAACTAAATTACTTGCTTTATAATCCCAGCTTGCATTAACCATTGGTAGCGTTTTTTTCTTTAAACGAGAAAAATCACTCGTTAAGAAATCTTCAATACGACCTTTTAATATATTAAACTCTTTTTTCTCTGGACGATTTTTTAATAAGTTAGATGAGATCTCCTGCAAATCATTTGTTACATCATTCGTAAATTCATCATCAAAATTTAGCCAATCAAACCGAGCACATTCAAACGTATCTACTTTATTGTGAATTTGACCTAATAATCTTCCTGCTTCATAGATGTCTTGAAGAGAACCATCATATTTACGACCTTTAATAAAAGGATACATTGTCCAAGTATGGTCTTTATATTGAATGAATGGATTTTCCACCTTGACTGGGGTAACCACTTTTATTCCATTAGAATGTAAGCTCGTAGTCCATTCAACAAGCTTTTGTGCAGTATCCATCGTTCTTCGAGTTCGTTTAATAATAACATCCTGCCCTCGATACTGACATTTATATACAGGAGAATATCTATATATAGAATTAGCAGCTTCCTCTGTCCATTCCACATCCCATAACCTGAACAAGTTTTGTGTTTCTTGAGTATTCACTTATATCACCTTTTCCTAATTTATAGAACGTTCATTACCTCTTTTGAAATTTCCTGTTACCTTAGCAAGAATTAATTGAACTTCATGCTTACTATTGGCTTGTTGAAGTTTAGTAATTATTTTTTCTGCTTCTTTACCTTTTAATGTTTTTACTTGTTTACCCATCCATGTAATAAAAACTGTGTTGTTCTTTGTTACTCGGTAACTAAACATTTCTTCATTTAATCTACCCCGTTTATCAATTTCCGTCATGGTCGTTCACCACCACTTGTCGATTTTGATCTATAAACCTGTTTTGACCGATAAACCTCTCTATTTGACCCATAAATTCATGTTTTTGACCCATAAATGTCTCAGTTTGACCCATAAAACATGTTTTTGAACCATAAATGTCTCAGTTTGACCCATAAAACATGTTTTGACCGATAAACCTCTCTATTTGACCCATAAAACACGTTTTTGAACCATAAATGTCTCAGTTTGACCCATAAATTCACGTTTTTGACCCATAAAACATGTTTTTTAATCGAAAACTCCTCGTACGATGTAAAAAACATGTTTTAGATAGGTCATCCGTTACGTTGAAGTACCGTTTATCCTGCTAAAGACGACTGTTTACCTTGTTGTAACTGGTACATCTGATAGTATTTTCCTCTCATTTGCATGAGATCATCGTGATTACCTTGTTCAACAATTCGTCCTCGATCGAGTACTAAAATTTGATTCGCATTTTTTATCGTCGATAGGCGATGAGCGATAATAAACGTTGTACGTCCTTTTTTCAACACTTCTAACCCGTCCTGAATAATCTTTTCAGTTTCTGTATCAACATTTGCGGTGGCCTCATCAAGAATGAGAACTGCTGGATCAAAAGCAAGTGCACGTGCAAAAGATATTAACTGTCTCTGCCCTGTAGATAACGTACTCCCTTTTTCAATTACCTTCTCGTCATAGCCATTTTGTAAGTTTTTAAGCAATCGATCTGCCCCAACATCTCTTAAAGCTTTTTCTACTTGTTCACGAGTTATCATTGGGTCATTTAAGCTAACGTTAGAAGCTATTGTGCCCGTAAACAAAAATGGATCTTGTAAAACGATTGCCATATGCTGCCTTAACATTTGTACTGGGATAGTATTTATATCTTGACCGTCAATGAGTATTTTGCCTTCTTTCGTATCATAAAAGCGGGACAGAAGATTCATAACTGAACTTTTTCCTGAACCCGTATGACCTACAAGTGCAATCGTATCCCCTTCCTTCGCCTCAAAGGAAATATCATGGAGAACTGTTTCCCCTTCTTTATAGCCGAAAGAAACTTTATCAAATGTAACATTACCTTTATAGCGTGGCATTTTATCCTCACAAACTTCTGTGCCATCTTTGTCAAGAAGCTCAAAAACTCGTTCTGAAGATACTAATGCTTGCTCAAGATTTGCTAATTGGTTTACTAATCCAGTGATCGGTTGGAATAGACGATTCAAATAATCAACAAACGCATATAGCACACCTAGGGATATAGCCGAATTTACTGTTAATGATTGGCCACCAAAATACCAAATCAAAGCAACGAAGGCAATATTACGTAGTACGCCAACTAAATTATGAGATGTTAAAGAATTTAAGCGTAGTAACTTATTTTGATGGTCGAAATAATCTTTATTAATTTCTTCGAATTCTTCTTTTGTTTCAGGTTTTCTTCGGAATGCTTGAATAATAGTCATTCCTTGTATTGATTCATTGATCATTGCATTTATATCACTTAAGCGTGATCGTATGATATGGTTGTATTTTGACGCATACTTTCGATAAAATTTAATCCAAATGACTAGTATTGGAACAAGCACTAAACAAATGAGTGCAAGTTTTACGTCCAATAAAAATAACGCAATATAAATACCAGTAATATAAATAATACTAGTAACGAATGTTGCTAACACGGTTACAAATAGTTCTTTTATCGTTTCAGTATCATTAGTAATCCTTGAAACTATTTTTCCAGCTGGTAAACTGTCGAAATATTTAATTGGCAGTTTTTGAATATGTGTAAATACATCGTTTCTCATTTTCTTAATAATACGATTTGCCGAAGTTTCTAGATAAAATTTTTGCCCATATGTGAATATTGAAGCGACGACAAGCAAAGCAAAGTACACTAAAATTAATTTAAATAAATCGTCTACTTCTGGCATGTAAAAAGATAATAGCTCATCATTTGTTAGTTCGACAGCTGGATAGCTCATCTGTTCATTACTACGGGTAATGATCAATGTGCCGTCATCAAATGTTCTTTCACCCTCAGGAGTCGTAACTGGTTGGTCAACAAACACATAATCTCTACCTACTTGTAAGACGCGAACCTCTTTTCCTTTTACTTCATCGACAGAAAAATGATCCTCCCGTTTGTACCATGTATCTTGATATAATACAGCGTTTTCCCCTTCATCTGTTTCATACCACGGATAACTATCAATTCCTAAAATGTGCTGATCAATCATGCGCTTTGCAATAAATGGACCAGCTAAATCAGCTGCAACAGCAACCATTAGCATGAGTAGTGCAAAGATGATTGTTTTTTTGTATAAAAGAGCATAATTAAATAAGCGTTTTCCTATTGTCATACAACCACCTCCTCTTCAATATGTTCTTCTAGTTGCTGACGGTCATATTGCTCTTTGTACCATCCGTTTTGTTGTAGTAATTCAAAATGGGTACCATCTTCAGTGATTTTTCCATCTTCGAGAACGAGTATTCTGTCAGCATGCTGGACAGCAGACAATCTGTGTGTTGTTATAATTGTAGTTTTGCCAGCTCGTTCTTGCTGGATATTCTCAATAATTTTTGTTTCTGTTTTAGCATCAACTGCTGAAAGAGAATCGTCTAGAATCAGTATTTCTGGATTAACTACGAGCGCTCGAGAGATAGAAATTCGCTGCTTTTGCCCGCCCGACAATGACACTCCTTTTTCTCCTACTAATGTTTCTAGTCCTTCAGGAATAAGAGCTAAATCTTTACGGAAAGCAGCTAAATCAATGGCTTTGTCAATCTCTTTGTCTGTTGCGTCTTTCTTACCAAATATGATATTTTCTTTTACAGTTCTAGAGAACAGCACGTGATCTTGAGGAACGTAACCGAGCCATCCTTGAATTTGCTCTATCGCAATATGCTCAAGTGACACATCAGAAATAGCAATATTTCCAGTACCAAGCGGGTATTCACGTAAAAGTTGTTTTACTAACGTTGTCTTTCCACTTCCTGTTTTACCAACAATCCCTAACGTTTCTCCACGAGATAGATTGAATGATATTCCCTCCAAATTATTAACCTCTGAAGAAGGATATTTAAATGTCACATTGTCAAATGAAATTGCTCCTGGATATTCAAGCGAACGAGGTTGCTTATCGTCCATTACATCTGCTTCATATGAAAGTGTTTCGTTAACACGATCTAGTGACGCATTACCACGTTGCATTACATTCATTAATTCTCCCACTGCAAACATTGGCCATATAAGCATTCCTAAATAAACGTTAAATGAAACGAGCTCACCTAATGTAATAGCCTTATGAAAGACTAGATACGCTCCGTAACCTAGACCTATTAAATAACTCATACCAACTAATACTTTTATCGTTGGCTCAAACAGTGCATCAATGACTGCAACTTTTACATTTTTCTTATAAACATCGTTGGTCTGGGACTCAAATTGTTGTCGGTCTGCTTGTTCCTGTACATATGCACGCACAACTCGAACACCTGATATGGATTCCAACACACGGTCATTCATATCACCAAATGAATCCTGAGCTTCCGTAAACCGTTCATGGATTTTCTTTCCATAAATCTTCATCGCAATCGCCATGATTGGCATTGGTAACACTGCCGCAAGAGTTAACTTCCAACTGATCATAAAACCCATTGTAAATAATATCGTCAACATATATGCAGAAGAATCTATGAGTGTAAGTATTCCAAAACCGGCTGTGATTGATATGGCTTTTAAATCATTCGTAGCCTGTGCCATTAAATCCCCTGTGCGTTTCTTTTCATAAAATGTTGGGGTCATCTTTAATAAATGATTCATAAATCTTGAACGTAACGTTCGCTCCACAACGAACGCTCCACCGAATAAGTTGTACATCCATTTATATGTCATTGCATATGTGACAACCATAATTGCCAATAACACCAATAAATATTGAGTCAGTTTTTGAACAGTCAAACTACCTACAAAAATATCGTCAATTGCCCCACCGATTAGCCATGGCGGAATCACCTCTAATATGTTCACGATAAACAATAATGTAATTGCCACTGCGTAGCGTTTCCATTCTTCCTTAAAAAACCATTTTAATTTTAATAAAACTGAAAACATGTGATCATCCTCCTTTTCTTAGTTGTCTGTACGCTAGCCACCTTCGAGATCTCCAGTATTCATCGTTCTCAATGATTGTTTCGCTTCCATTTCATGTCCTCCTAAAAAATTTGGTTAAGTATGTTGTTTTAGTGTTCAATGAACAGAAATACCTTTGCTCTGTTATGTTGAACAATCGTTATATATAAAAAGGGCATATCCGAATGATTCCAGATATGCCCTAATTATCCAATTATATTGTATAGCAATATAAAAAGGCACAAACCACGGATTAATTCCATGACCTATACCTTGTGAGAACAATTGTTTTCAACTTCTGAGATTTTTTTAAAAATCTCTTAGTTTAAATATAAAAAGCCGTCATTGGATAGGTCACGTTTTTCATTATGAAGTTATTGTTATTGTTCACGTCTACATCTTTGATATCAGTAATGAATACAATTTTCTTCATCATTTCGTAACCCTCCTTGTTAATAGTTAAAGTTAATACTTTGCTAGATTATCATTAATTGGCTTGTTCTGTCAATTCTTATTTTTTAAAAAAATATGTGAATTAACAAATTGTGTTAACGATTTAAATCTTTGCTGAGCTAACTTCTTCAATTAATTTGCGTGTAGCACTCATTTTATCATCTGCATGTGTAATTGCTGTAATGACTGCAACACCCTCTGCTCCAGCTTGTATTATTGGATGAATCTTTCCAGCTTTTATCCCACCAATTGCAACAATCGGTACCGAAATGTCGTTGTCTCTCATTTCTTGAATAATCGAAGGTCCATTTACATTTGTCGCATCTTTTTTTGTATTAGTTGGATAGATTGAGCCTACACCTAAATAATCGGCTCCTTTTGCGGTTGCATCTTTTGCTTGCTCAACTGTATGAGCAGATACGCCTAATACCATTGTGGAGCCTATTTTACTACGCACATTTTCGACTGGCTCATCCTCTTGGCCAATATGTACACCATCTGCTTGAAGCTTAATTGCTAATTCAATATCATCGTTAACGAAAAAAGGGATGTTGTGATCTTTACATATCTTTTGAAGCTCAATTCCTAGATCATATTTTGCTATGCCACTTTTTGCTTCAATACCTTTTTCACGATATTGAAAAGCAGTGATACCACCACGGATCGCTTCGAGTAGAACGACACAAGGATCACCTAAACAATCTTGGCTGCCCATCACGAGATAAAGTGGTAACATTTCTTGAACCTTTTTATTAGACATTTTAAAGAGCTCCTTTCTTGCCAAATGCCCAATGATTCGTAGGTCCATGTCCCAAACCAATGCCTAACTCATGCTGTATCGCTGCTTGGATAAAAGCTTCTGCAGTCTCAATAGCCTCGTAAATAGCTTTTCCTTTAGCAATTTCTGCGGTAATTGCCGCTGCAAAAGTACAACCAGTTCCATGTGTATGTCTCGTTTCTATTCTTTTGTTATGAAACTCATAAAACTCGTCACCATCAAATAATAGGTCTACAACAATATCGTCTTCGTCATGACCACCTTTAATGATTACATTCTGTGCACCTAGTTCATGAATCATTTTTGCAGCTTTTTGTCGATCATCCAAATTATTTATCTTGATGCCTGCAATTATTTCTGCTTCTGGTATATTCGGAGTAATAACATATGCTAACGGGATTAAGTACTTCTTAAGAGTCGTAACCGCTTCTTCTTGAAGCAAGGCAGCACCACCCTTTGCAACCATTACAGGGTCAACAATTATATGTTGCCACCTATATTCAGAAATTTTATTAGCTACCGCTTTGATTAATTCACTCGAAAATAGCATGCCAGTTTTTATGGCGTCTGGAGCTAAATCGGTAGCGATAGAGTCTATTTGTTGAATCGTAGCTTCTACTGTTAATGGGAAGACCCCTTGAACACCGAGAGTATTTTGTGCGGTCACTGCTGTAATAGCAGACATACCAAACACATCAAGCTCTTGAAATGTTTTTAAATCAGCTTGAATCCCTGCTCCACCTCCGCTATCAGATCCAGCAATTGTTAATGCTTTATATACATTCATTTGTACCATCTCCAACTTTACTAGGATGTTCAAATAAGTAAGTGCTTGATAATGGGAAGGATTTTTTGAACATACACTATTTTATTTAGCTCATTTTAAAATGTTGTTATTGCTACTAAATTAGAACAGCTTTTGAAGGTTTATACATCCTCATTTGGATGAAGTAACAATGCTTTGTTTATCGCTAAAAACAACACTCAAAGCAAAACAGTATGTTGTTTGACTGTATTGGCAATGAGTGTCTTCATTTCATTACATGTTTTCACCCTAAATATTTGTGATATAACGACCTTGCCTCTGATATTTCCTTTGTGCCGTGAACGAGGACACGACCATCTTTAAAAATAACGAGCCGATGTTGACCTGTCGAAAATGTAACTAAATATGGATTACGCTCAACCGTACCACCTTGAGATTTCAGTAGATCAGCTACTTTTTCCAAATCCCGATCAATTTTTTTTGGTGGTCGAATTTGTACCGCGTCTCTGCCACAAAGAATGGCTGATTTCGTTTGATTTTCATAAGATAGAAATGGATAGGTTCTATCTTCACCACAAGATGAACATTCAGTCTTCTTTACTTTATCAACACTAATTGCTGAATGTTGATTTTTCCAAAGATCAAAAGATACTAGCTTTTTTCTTAAAGCAGCCCAGTCTTCGACTAATATCTTTAAAGCTTCAGTTGTCTGATAAGCGACCACCATTTGAACTGCTGGACTAATAATTCCAGCAGTATCACATGTCATCCCTCCTAAAGGGACTGTTTCTAGTAAACAATGTAAACATGGTGTGATTCCAGGGACAATTGTATAGCTAATTCCATAGCTTCCAACACAAGCACCATATATCCAAGGAATTTCGTATTTTTGCGAAATATCATTTATTAGCAATCTCGTATCGAAATTATCGGTTGCATCAAGGATGAGATCTACTCCTAAAACCAACTCTTCCATTTCTCGTACAGACACATCTGCAACATGTGCATTGATTTCCACATGTGAATTTATCGCTTGTAATCGGCTTTTTGCTGCAACAGCCTTAGGTATTCTCTCTTGTGCATCTATTTCACTATAAAGTTGTTGTCTTTGTAAATTGCTCCATTCAACATAATCTCTATCAACGATTGTTAATTTTCCAACCCCTGCTCGCACGAGGGCTTCAGCATTGCCTGTTCCTAATGCTCCAGCCCCAATAAGGAGTACATGCTTGTTAGAGATTTTTTGTTGACCTGTTTCACCAATCGGTAAAAATAATTGTTGTCGTGAATAACGTTCACTCAACCAATGCTCATTCCTTCCATCGGACTGCTAGCAGTAGCATATCGTTTTTTTGGTATACGCCCCGCCTCATACCCTAACCGTCCTGCATCAATCCCCAGCTTCATTGCTTGTGCCATCTTAACCGGGTCATTTGCACCAGATACTGCTGTATTCAACAATACACCGTCAGCACCTAACTCCATTGCTAAGCTTGCATCTGTTGGACTACCGATTCCTGCATCTACGATTACTGGAACCGTAGCCTGTTCAATAATAAAGCTTAAATTTAAAGGATTGATAATACCTTGTCCAGAGCCAATCGGTGATGCACCTGGCATAATTGCATGACAGCCTAACTCCTGTAGTTTTCTTGCTAGTACAACATCATCAGACGTATAAGGCAAGACAATAAAGCCTTCATCAAGTAATTGTTCGGATGCTTTGTACGTTTCTATTGGATCTGGTAGCAACGTTTTTGAATCTCCAATTACTTCTACTTTTATCATATCACAAAGACCAGAAGCTTTTGCTAGCTTTGCAATACGAACAGCTTCTTCAGCCGTTGCTGCGCCAGCCGTATTTGGTAATAACTTATATTTACTCACGTCTAACTGTTCTAAAAAATTAGGTTGACTTTTTTCATAAATATTCATTCTTCGAACTGCAAAAGTTAATACTTCTGTATTCGATACATCAACAGCTTCCTTTTGTACCTCAAAACTAGAATATTTACCTGTTCCTAAAAATAAGCGTGATGAAAATTCATATGGTCCAATTTTTAACATATTAACCGCCTCCTACAAAATGTACAATCTCAATTTTGTCATTATCATTTACTTGTGTATCTTTATGATCCTGCTTTTGTAAAATAGTAGAGTTAATTTCAACAATAACAATGTTATCCTCAAGCTCGAAGTGGGCGAGTACATCTGATATATTTTCTAAATTATCAGGTACATCTACCCGATCACCATTAATAAATAACTTCATTCTCACACTCCTTTCACTAACAACATTGTCTAATCATAGATTGTTATTTTCATAGTTTCTAGCTCGATGTTGATTTGCGTACAACATTCAATCTGTTTACGTAAGCTAGCTGTATATCTCATCAACAAAACATACGGAAAAAGAACCTATATTTAAAAACCCAATCATTTTAACGATCAATTCGAAAATGGTGTATTAACTCATGATCAAGATTGATTCCTTCAACTAAATCAGCAGTAACTTTGCCAGTTATAGGGGCTAACAAAATCCCATTACGATAATGCCCTGTAGCTATAATTAAGCCCTCCACATGCGGGTGCTCCCCTAACAAAGGCATACCATCGTGAGTTTGAGGACGAATGCCAGACCATGCTTTTTCAAATTGAGTGTTGATGATTTCTGGTAAAATGATCGAAGCTTTCTCTATTAGACTACAAACGGAACCCGTAGATACTGTCGTATTGAATGTATTTGGGTACATTGTTGCTCCAATAATTATTCTTCCACCCTTTTTTGGAACTAGGTAACAATGATGAGAAAAGATTGTTTGTGTTAACAGAGGTTTGTCAGTTTTGACAGCTAAACATTCCCCTTTTACTGGATAGCTAGGCAATGATAACCCAGTTTGCTTGACAACCATGTCCGTCCAAGCACCGCTAGCTACAATAATCCGTTCGGAATGGAATTCACCCTCGTTTGTCACAACACCTTGGATTCTATTATTTTTTATGATTAATGAATAAACATTCGTTTCCTCTTTGATCGTAGCTCCTAGCACCCTTGCTGCCCTAAAAAATGCAATCGTTAAATCATAAGCGGACACTTGGCCATCTGTAGGTATACTCATAGCTCCTCTTACAATTGGAGACAGTGAAGGTTCATATGCTCTCACTTCTTCAGATGTTAAATATTCAGTTTGTTCCCCAATATTTTTCTGCAATTGAATAATGTGTTTTAATTGCTGCTCCTCTTCTTCACTTATTGCAATCTTGAGCATTCCTTTGTTCACATACCCAATATGGACGTTCGATTTGCTTTCTAATTCCTCGATCGTTGTAGGAAACATGCTCCTGCTTTTTTTAGCTAATTGAAACAGTGGCCCATCCTCAGTTAATTCCGCTTGAGCTGCTAACATCCCTGCAGCAGCACCAGAAGCTTTACTACCTAATTGATCTTTCTCAATGACCAGCACATGGTGCCCTCGCTTTGCTAGATGATAAGCGATTGAACCACCATTTATACCTCCACCAATAACGATGGCATCATACGTTTTCTTCATGTAATCATCTCTTTCGATAACATTTTTGAATATTCCTTTACTGCTTCTATAGGCGTTTGGGCTAATAATACGCCTGACAATACTGCCACTCCATCTACTCCTCTATCTATCAGTTCAGGAATATGAGATGGTTTAATTCCTCCAATGACAATTAAAGGTATAGATAGCTGTTTTTTTAATTCTTCGACGCTATCAACCCCTTTAGCTATCACTCCTTTTTTGGAGGAGGTAGGATAAATATGACCATATATCACATAGTCAGCCCCTTGCAGTTCTGCTTCAACAGCCTCTTCTATTGAATGAACAGACTTCCCTATGCGAAGTTTTGGAAATGCCCTTTTCACATCGCCTACTGATAAGCTATGATATGCTAGCTGAACACCACCAACTTCAGCAATTGTAGCAACATCAATTCGGTCATTTATGACTATTTTATTAAGTGGTACACTTCGTTGAATTAGTTGATTAATCGTTTGGTATAAGTCTCTCGCTGACATTTGTTTTTCACGTAAATGTATAGCAGTTGCAAAAGGATGAATCTCACTAATAATCGAAACAAACGTGTTTATTGATTGTGTCCCAGTTGAAACAATATGTAGCTCTTTGTTTGCCATAAGACCTCCTTGTAAATAAATTTAGTCAAGTATTTGAGCTTAGTTTATTCAGCTCTAGACATTACTCACTAATAAACGGTCTCACATATCAAGATGAGGAATGTACCAACTTAAATATACTTAGCAATCCAAACGGCTCATCGCTATTGAGAATTATCCATATACTATAATTTGTTTCCTAGACGTGATTGGCAAATAGGAAAATAACAATATTGAAATGTACATGTCGCCAGCAACAGTCATAAGCATAAGCAACTAAAAAACCCACTCTTGCGTAAGAGTGGGTTTACATGTATCGAATGCATGAATAGTTGACGTTATTAATCCAATTCATGAATAATATGTCTCACACCTATTTCATAAATTAAGCATGAAGACAAAGTCATTATCACATGTTGTCCACTTCCCTACGCTGGTGTCAGCCAGATCAGGTTCAAAGGGTCTGGAAACAAGCTTCCATCTCAGTCTTTATTCAGACTCCCCTAGTGTTAATATATTTAGTTAGGCTGTCTCATACTTTCCTATGAAAGCCTTTAGCTATTTCTTTTCATAGTATAACACATGTACTAGATTTCTCAATTAATATATATGACAGTTGAGTGAATATCATGACTCACAGCTTTTCACAAGATATAGAATTTTTATAATCTTTAGAGAAGAAGAGATTTCCTGAACTTTAGTTATATTCGTTTTTAAAAAAGCAAAAAGGAATATCATATCAACTTTTCACATTTAAACGATGGGGACCAACAATCCCTCGCGAAACTGTACTAATTTAATAAGAAAGCAACAAATTTCACGAAATAAACTTACTATTCAACTACTACAGCTGTTCCGAATGCAATGATTTCAGAAGCACCTGTCATCACATTAGATGTTTCTAAGCGTAAACATATAATGGCATTCGCCCCTTTACTTTTTGCATCTTCTACCATTCTGCTAATCGCCCGCTGCCTAGCCTCATCCATGACTTCTGTATATTCTTTAATTTCTCCTCCAACAAGTGTCTTAAGCCCTGCCATGATATCTTTACCAATATGCTTCGTTTGCACAGTATTCCCTCTAACAAATCCTATTAATTGTTTGATCTCTTTCCCTGGGACAAAATCAGTAGTTACTAAGATCATCTTGATCTTCCTCCTTTTTTTCTTTTAAACGTTCAAAAATTAACATGACAAGTAACATGATTAAAATAACAAAAGCACTACCAAAAAAATACAAACTTACTTTGAATTTAATTAAGAGAAATACAAACCCAAGTATTTGAAAACATATGATTAAAGTAATTAAACAATATTTAAGCACACTCAATACAAACCACCTCTAAAATATAGTTTTGTGAACAAGTATTAAAAATATGTTAATCATGTATATTACGAATGCCCCTATCAAATAGTTCAAAGAAAAAACAAAAAGCCCCTATGAAGAATAATCCACATAAGAGCTCGATGAGCATGTAAGTTGTTATTAATATTGTTAAAAGAATATTATTGTTTTTTAAGTTTCCATTTGTTAAATTCTAAAAATTCTTTAAAATCATTTTTCGAAACACCAGAGTCCATTGCCTCTCTTACAAGGTTTATCCATTCAGAATCAAGATCCTCATCGGGTATTTCATCTTCATCAAATAATAATGAATTGACTGAAACATCTAAAACCATTGAAATTTTTTCTAAAAACTGAACAGAAGGATTTGACTGGAGATTGCGCTCTAAAGAGCTTAAATATGATTTTGCAACCCCGGCACGATCAGCCAACTCTGTTAGTGATAATTCTTTTTGTAATCGGTATTTTTTCACGCGTTCCCCTATCATTTTCTCACCTACTTATTTCTTTCTATGTTAGAGTTAAAATGTTTTATTGGTTATCTAAATTCATTGGAAATAAAAACTATTCGAATTATTTCTGCGTATATATTCATTTACTAAACATTTTCGCATATATGTTTTAGTATACCATACAGCAGGGGATGATTGTTTCATAAAATCATAACAACTTAAAGCACAGTAGATTTTTTCAATTATGCTTGTTTGACATCTTTAAAGAAATTACGTATTTCCTCTACAGGTAAACCAATTTCTAATGCTGTAAGAATTAAATCAACCCACTCCTCATCGAGCTTTACTTGCTGCTTTGTCATTTTTTCCCCTCCACAATAGTTTTCTTTGTTATATACTTTGTTGCTATATATCCTCTTCCATGAACATCTCAATTCAATAAATTTCATTTTTCCATAGGACTTACCTAATAATAAATTTTCTCTTATGTTCCGCATTTTTTCTTCGTAATAACAACAAGGCTGTAGGCAAAAATCCTCTGTCAGTCATCATTTTTCTTTTGTGCCTGAACAATTAAACGATGAGTAGGATTCTTAATAGGATCGCATGTAATTAACGTAATATATGAATCATCTCCTAGATTAGAAAGAACAGACATATCAGTTGGTAAAACTACTATCTTATTAAAAACAGAATACACATGATTATCAGTAAGGGTTTGAATGACTATCTCATCCCCACTTTCAAGTTCATCTAATCTATTAAAAAATTTTCCGTAAGTATAACTTCGGTGTGCTGCGATAGCAGCGTTACCTTTTTTACCTATAGGAGCCGTTTCAATTAAATGACCAGCAGCATATTTCAAGTCTTTATCTGAAGACCCCTCAACAATCGGTAGAATTAACTCAATTTTATTAATTGAAAGCGTACCTATAACGTCGAGATTTTCACTTTCTAATACTTTATCTGGTTGACTTTTAGTTATCTTTTTAGAATCAATTGTCTCACCTTTGTTTAATACTTGATTTACCGCCTGGTAATTACTTTGTAAGTTATCATCTATCGTCACTGGTGATACTTGTTTGAAGGACTGTAATAACTTTTGTTGATTGTAAGAGTTATAAAAATTATTCACTTTTGGATAAGCAATAATTAAGATACCAAGAAAAACAAAACAAATATAAAATTTTTTCATGAATCTCCTTCTCCACCAACTGTTAAATCATCTTATTTGTTCTTACTGATAAAATACAACATGTTTAATACTTGTCATACAACAGACAAATCATTCATATTCTTAATAAAGAACAATAAATTGATAGCTATTCTTAGTCTCAAATCGAAAGAAGCAAAGACTTATATACAAGCCCCCTATATTGTTTACTTGAGCAATTCGATGAATTCTTTAAATTTTTTTACTTTTTCCTTATCAATATCAACTTGAGAAAACTCTAATGCTAATGCTAAAACCTCATTATCTATTTCTTTATGTTTATACTTTTCATCATTTGGACTGATAAGTTTTTCAACATTCACATTAAGTGCTGCTGCAATTTTACAAATTATTTCTATACTAGGGTTCTTCTGTATGCCTCTTTCAATGATACTTAAATATGATTTAGAAACACCCGATAGTTTAGAAAGTTCTGACAATGAAATCCCTTGCATTATTCTTATCTCTTTTACCTTACAACCATCCATTAATTTTCCTCCTTCGGCATTTTTTCTTTAGTGAGCACCATCTCCCTTTCTCTACTCAATACATCTTATCTTGTTGTTGTATAATCTCTAGATTCTTTTTATACAATGATAATTTCAAATATTTTTTTGTTACCTCTGAAAGGTCTCCAATAACCTCATCACTTACTAAATGGTAAACAATCACATGATCATATCCTTTTATTCCTATTTCACACCTTTCATCGATACTTCCAAATACATTTATTTCTTCTTTAAATATATCTAAGTTAATTTTTAAAATTATTTCTTTACTCACAGGAAATTTCAAATCACAAACAAAAATTAACCCATCATCTTGAAAAGAGATAATTTTAATAGCTGCACTTTTCGTTTGGATAGACTGATTTCTAAATCTCACAATTGATACAACCCCACTAGCAGGTTGTTGTATGCTTATGGGTAACAAAAAATTCACCTCCAAAAAAGGACATTATAATCCTTAAAACTGTTCTCCTTAATGAATTTTAAGTTCTTTATAAAGAATTATATATCTAGTATAAATCGAACCACATAAAAAACGCAACTTAATTTTTGGTGCTAATTACCATAATTCCATTCCAATGATGACAAAAAAACATAAAAAATATTGCCAATTTACTCCAATAAAAAAGAGCGGCTCTAAGTCGAATTATCGACTTAGAGTCGCCCCAATAGCTGTCTAGTTATAGCTTTATCCTTATAAGCTTCCGTTTATAGGTTATTTTACTACATGAATTGTTTTATCAATATGATCATGAAGCTCATCCTTTTTCATATGGACAGTCACTTTATACTCACCGATGGTATCAAAGGTTTTTAGCGCCTTATATTCTCCAGCGTCACCTTCAATAGCGTCAATATAATCATGCTTTTCTTGACCGTCCTGCCAAACTTCAAACTGAACCTCAGCTTTTGATAATGGATTATTATCTAATTGGAGATGTGCCGTTAATGCTACTTCAGTATTTAATTTCACATTATCCATTGACATAAAATGAATTTTGAGTCCTTCACCATGATTTCCTTCTTCATGGTCGCTAGATTCACTTTCCATGTTCTCGTGACTATCTTCATCGCTCATATCCATGCTCTCACTTGAGTCATCATTCATTACGCTTTCGCTCTCTTGCTGAACATCAGCCGAACCGACTGTTATATCTTCCGTAGGCATAGTATGTAATCCTCGTGCTGTAACATGTGCAGTAACAGCATAAACACCTGCTTCTGAAAAAGTTTTGTTAATAAAATAAACTCCGTCTCCTTTGAGCTTTCCCTCTACTTCCTCTGATTCCTCTTCATCCATTTTTTTAATTTCAAAGGTCACACTATCAGCATCATTAACAAAACCTTCTCCCTGTGTTACTGTTGCGGATATTTCAACTTCATCCTGTGGATTAATTACAGCTGGCTTCGTTTGAATTACTACCTCAATCAATTCCAATTGTACATGTGGCTCCTCTGTTTTAGAACAACCAACTAACCCTATGATCAATACTGCAACTAATACAAGTAACTTCTTCATTATTTAATTTATCTCCCCTTCTATCATTGATAAGTCCATTATTACCAATTTTATTATGTAAAAAATATCTAACAGTCATTTTACAATAAAATTGTGTTAGATCTGTGAAATTAACGCAAATGTATTTCTTTTTTCACAAATAGAAATTGTTATCATCTTTGATTGTTATATTTCGCCCATAACAATAAACAAGTTAACAACTAAAGTTAGTCAATGACAACAGTATAAAACTACTTCAAAAGCTTGATTTAGACCTTTCTTAACAAAAATAAAGAGTAATGATGACAAAAATAGTCGATCATATATTTGAGAAAGGTCAATAATAGTTTTCTTTCAACATTACCTTTATTATGAACAAAGCTGTGCATCTGTTTACTTTTTCTACATGTTCATATATTAACTTGGTTGTTATGGAGTGAAAACAACTATTTAAGTTTCTTTATATATGTAACAAACGATTCATGATGTAATCATTCATTAAGACTAATATACACGACAAAAAGGAAATTGACATATCGTTGATGATATGTCAATTTCCTTTTTTTGTCTTACAAATCAATATTATTGTTGTTCATTTGTTACTAGATCTTTCGACTTTCCTTCTACCAAAATAGGCTCTTTTACCATTTCTTCCTTTAATTCGTCTAAACTATTTTTTATATTTCCTTTTCCTGAGAAATTCTCAATTAAGTTTTTGACATCAATACCAGAAGAGGCCTTTAGGGATTCCTGTAGTGTTGACATCAAATCTGTAGCATAGCCTGTTACTTTGTTGGCACCACCATTTTCTCCACTACCTGTGTCAACGACAGTGATTTTATCGATATTTGATAATGGACTTGCAACTTCCTTCGCATATTGTGGAAGCATGCTAATAATCATATCAAGTGTTGCTGCTTGACCGTACATTTCAAATGCTTCAGCAATTTTTTGTTTCGCTTCTGCTTCTGCAAGACCTTTAAGACGTGTAACTTCTGCTTCTGCTTCCCCTTGTGCACGTTCTGCATCTGCTTTTGCAACACCGTCAATTCGTACTTTTTCCGCTTCTGCTTTTGCCATCGCTTCAATACGGTATTTTTGTGCATCTGCTTGTGCAATTTGTTGAGCTTTTTCCGCTTCTGCCGACTGCTCTACAGCATAGCGATCAGCATCTGCTTTCTTTTTCACCTCAGAATCATATTGCTTCTCTCGACGTGTTATTTCTTTTTCTTCAAGCTCAATTTGCTTTTGACGCTCTATAATTCTAATTTGCATTTGTTGTTCTGTAACTTCCTGTCTAGCACGTGCTTCCTCTAAATGATACGCTTGGTCAGCCCGTGCTTTCGCTATATCCTGCTCTCTACGGTAATCAGCAATATTCATTTGATTCTCTTTTTCTGCTTCAGCAATTTCTGTTGCACGTTCTAATTCAGCTTTCTGAGCATCTTTATCCGCTTCTGCACGCTTGATGCGTGTTTCTTTGTCTGCTTCTGCTGTCGCGATGTCAGCATCACGTTTTACTTGTGCAATACGAGGTTTACCTAATGATTCTAAGTAGCCATTTTTATCGCGTACATCTTTAATCGTAAATGATACGATAACTAAACCCATTTTTGCTAAGTCTTGAGATGCTACCCGTTGAACCTCTTGAGAGAATTTTTCCCGATTCTTGTAAATTTCTTCTACAGTCATTGATCCTAGAATAGAACGAAGATGTCCTTCTAATACTTCTCGTGCTTCATTTTGAAGTGCATCCTTTGTTTTCCCAAGAAACTGCTCTGCTGCTGTTGCAATTTCTCCAATTGTGCTTCCAATCTTAATAATCGCTGTACCATCTGCCATAACAGGAACACCTTGTTCCGTATATACTTCAGGTGTTTGTACATCTAGTTTACTAGATAACAAGCTTAGCGGTTCGGATTGTTGGAATACTGGTAATACAAATGTACCTCCACCACGTACTATTTTTATTTTATTGCCACCTTCATCGACATTAACATTTTTGCTCCCTAAGTAGCTTCCAGTAACGATAAGTGCTTCATCTGGACCAACTGTTCTGTATCTGCTAACAAATACAGCAATTAAAGCAAGAATTAATAAAACTACAACTCCTATTACGATAAATATTGTGCTAAGACCACTCATATTATCTCCTCCTCTATTATTTTCTATCTTACAATAAATTTATTTTTAAAACTCATAATTTTCCTCATAAGGTGCTACTTGTAATACACCGGATTTGACATCAATGATAATGACTTGCTGTTCAGAAGCAATCGGCTTTTCATCAAAGCTCTGTGCAGATTTTGCGATATTGCCACTCTTACCTTCTAATATTACCTCTCCATATCCACCTTTTGGAATTGAAATAATAACCTTACCTATTCTCCCCTTTAAATCGTCTTCAGATATAGTAATGGAACTTTCAGCTGACTTTAACGGTACAAAAACAAATAAATGCAAGATGATTGAACAAACAAGAGCCGTAACGAAAGATATAATTGCTGAAACAATACTTGTAAGGGAAGTTAACCTTTCTAATAAGTAACCTGCTGCACTAAAAATAGTGAAAAATGATAACAACAAAGACGGATTTAAATATCCTCCAGGATCAACATCCAATATCCCATCAAGAATATCACCAAATAAAATATAAATAACCGTTAATATGCCTCCACCTATTAAACAATACAAATAAATAGTTTGTAAGGGATATCCCATAACCTCCATCATTTTTTCCTCCTTTCTTTAGGCTGCCTAATTAATAATACGATCTTATGCAAGAATAGTTTCAAAATTCTTTAATATTTTGTTTAGAAGCAACCAAAGTGAATAATCCCGGAATCCTATTTTCAATTCCATCATCTGTATCGTATGGCATCGCCCACTTGATTCCCTTTTCTTCTTCTAAATAGTTTATTATGAAGCCAGCTTGTGAGACAGCCGTAACGACTTCTCCTATATTCCACCTGCGAATCTTCACTTTGTTTACCGTGTTACGATGATATTCAGGTAATAAGACCCGATATGCAACATCTTCTTCTATTACTTCTTCTTGAAAATAATCTCCTGCAGCATTCAGTTCATTTTCTCCTTGGAGCAACTTCGATACGACTGGGTGATAGTCTCTAAGTATCAACTTTCCCCCATATTTGAGTGATTGGAAGACAAGCTTAAATAAAGGTTCTAAATCAATGAAATAGTGCAGCACTCCTAATTCTAGCAAAATGAAATCGTTCTCTGCTAGCTTTTTTTCATCTGGAATTGCTAATACATCTGAAACGATGTACTCGATGTTCACATTAGCTTCGTGTGCCAACTCTACTGCATATTTTTTATTTTCTTCTGAAATATCAACAACGGTTACTTCAGCACCTAATAATGCAAAACACACAGCATTATTACCTTTAGATCCGAATAAATTTGCTAGCTTTTTACCTTTTAAGTCACCCATAAACCTTAAGTAGTGAGATACTTTATTTTCTGGATTTTTCTTTAACCGTAAAGCGTACTCTTTCGGTGTGCCATATCTTGCAAACCAAGCTTCGTAAGCTTTCTCATTCCATGCCATTTGATTATAGAAACTAACTACATCCTGTTTTATTTCGTATCCCCCCATTCTACTAAGTTTAATAATATTCGTCATGTTGCTGTTTTAATCCTTTAACTTTTTTCAAGTCGAAAATATTAGGTTTCTTTAATAACTTTGTTGCAATTTTTTTGCTGTTTAATTCGATTGTCATTTTTATAAAAAACACTGATTGAATTCTAGTGGCATAATAAGTATATTTCTTAGCACGAAAATAGTCTCAATTATTGCCACTGCTTAAATTAGTAAAAGGGTCTTTTCTATTTTACGAAAACGTAAAGTAAGATGGGCTTGGTTCGAGCCTCTTTATTTGATGGTAGAAATGATATCACGAATGCTATACGTAATCGTGTTTATCCTTTAGTAAAAAGTAACAATTTATGCAAAAATAACTTTGTACAATGTCGTTTTGCAGATAAATGGACTATTGCGATAAAACAGTCTAATATAGAAGTACATAAAATAATTGTAGGGAGATTTGTGCATTGAAGGATCGTAAGTGGTATCAATATTTGCTGTTTTTATTCGCAGCATTAGTATTATGGAAATTTGTAGATAATTATGAATTGGTGAAGCTGACGGTCTCTTCATTTTTATCGTTACTCTCTCCATTTTTTGTCGCCTTTGGAATTGCTTATTTATTAAAGGCGCTAGTTGATTATTTTGAAGGAAAGTTCAAAGTAAACCGCATTATAAGTATTACTACTGTTTATTTGTTGTTCTTTTCATTTATAGGCTTAATCTTCACTTTTATAACGCCAATTATTATTGATAATATAGGTAACCTAATTAGCAACCTACCTAAGTATATAGAAGATACAAACAAATGGATAACAAAATATATCGTTGAGAATGAACTGTTAGAAAAATACGGTATTACGTCTAATGTAAATACATATACTAATGATCTATTTTTGAAAATTGGGGAATATACTAGTTTGTTTTTAAATAAGCTTGCTGACTGGTTAATATCCCTTACATCCACAGCTTTCAATATTTTAATAGGAATTATTATTTCGATCTATATGCTAAAAGACAAAGAGGCTTTTGGTGCCGGAGCAAAAAAATTGGTTAAAGCATTACTCTCTGAACGCTATGCGAAATCTGTTCTACAATTTTTCAGTCATTTAGATGAAGTTTTCTCAAAGTTTCTAGTTGGAAAATTGTTAGACTCCCTTATTATAGGAATATTATGTTTTATAGGACTTTTAATATTAAATGTACCGTATGCACTATTAATCAGCTTAATTGTAGGTATTACTAATATGATTCCATATTTTGGTCCATTCATTGGAATGGTACCAGCTGTTATCATTACATTATTTAGTGATCCAATCCAAGCACTATGGGTAGCCATTTTCATCTTTGCACTTCAGCAATTTGATGGTTACTATTTAGGACCAAAAATTTTGGGTGATAAAGTTGGCTTAAGCCCAGTATGGATCATTTTAGCTATTATAATCGGTGGTGGTACATTTGGTGTAATAGGGATGTTCATTGCAGTACCAATTGTAGCCGTCATAAAAACTACGCTTGAAGATTTAGTAGAAGCTAGGTTATCTAAATAAGAACAAATACCTTAACATCAAGTAGTTCAGTTGGATTATAATTAATAATTTCCAATATGAACTACTTTATTTATGTTAACGATTATTTGTTTTAACATCGTTGCATCCTCTAATTCACGTATGCTTTTTAAGCCATGTAATAATATCTTCATACACCTCATCCCGGTTTGTTTCATTCAACATTTCATGCCGTCCATCTTTATATAACTTACAAGTAACGTCTTCAATACCCGCTGCCTTATACGCTTCATATACTTTCGATACACCTTTGGAAAAATTACCCACAGGATCCTTTGCACCCGAAAATAAGTATATCGGTAAATCTTTTCGTATTTTTAAAATATTATCTCTTCTATGAATAACCTCAAGCCCTGTTAATAAATCATAAAAGAAACTAGAAGTAAATACTCCACCACATAAAGCATCGTCAACATATTTATCAACTTCTTGTTGATCCCGGGATAGCCAATCAAAATCAGTTCGTGTCGGTTTAAATGATTTATTATAGCTACCAAAAGAAAGTTTATCTAACCGTTTGCTACGGTGACGCAGTCCTTTCCTAGTCATTTCGCTTTTTGCTAATCTCGCCCCAATTTTCCCCAAGATTCCAGGGTCGCCGCCAGTCCCAGAAAGTATTACACCGGTGATCTCTTCACCATGTAATTGTATAAATCTTCTAGATAAAAACGATCCCATGCTGTGACCAAATAAAAATATTGGAAGTTGTTCATGTTGTTCCTTGATCAGGTTTGTGAGATAAAACATGTCCTCTACAACTAAATCAAAGCCGTTTCTATCTGCAAAATATCCAATGTCCTCTTCATTATTTGCAGTTTGTCCATGACCTCGATGATCATTGCCATAAACAATATATCCCTCATTGACGAGCGCCTGAGCAAATTTATCATACCTCCCAATATGTTCTGCCATACCATGCGCAATTTGGACAATTCCTCTTCGGTACTCGGATAGTTCAGGAATCCATTTTTTAGCATAAATCTGCTCACTATCGGTTGCTGAATAAGTAAAGGTTGCAACGTGCATCATAACATCCCCTCGGCAAAATTTTCACTTTGTTATATTTTATTTTGACTACACATAGAATTAATCCTTCTAATCAATTAAAATATATGCAAATAACATAATATTTCATTAGCTTTAGTTATATTTAAGGCATACTGCTTTTCCTTATGAAATCATATGAGAAATATTATGAATAGGAGCGATTGTATGACAGGTTATTCTTCTAAAAACCATTCATATAAAGGTGTACTAGGTGATATGGAATCGTTCGTTGATCATATAAGTGACGTACTTCAATGCCCTATAACCATTGAGGATGCTAACCACCGTTTAATAGCTTATAGCACACATGATGAACGAACAGACCCAGCAAGAATTAAGACAATCATTGGAAGAAGAGTTCCTGAAAAAATTATTAACAGTCTATGGAAAAACGGTGTAATTCCTGCTTTATTAGCAGGGGACGAACCGCTGCGTGTTAAAAGTATCAGTGAAGTAGGTTTAGGATCACGTGTCGCAATTTCGATTCGCAAAAACAAAGAAGTATTAGGCTTTATTTGGGCATTAGAAGTAGAGAATCCCCTAGCTGAAGATGACTTGGTTTATTTACAACAAATGGCACAATTAGCAAAGAATCATCTGTTACAGCTCCAAATTCGTAAGCAACAAAACAAAGAGGGCTATCAAGAATTTTATTGGAAGTTATTAACTGGTCATATGTTATCAAAGGATGAAATCGACCAAAAGTTCTTTCAATTACAACTTAATCCACCTAAATTATTTTCAATCATCGTATTTCAATTTGAAAGCAGTATTGATCATAATATAGAAAAAAACATTACATATATTTTAACTACGTCACAACGAGTAAAAATTATTTTTTACACTATTGATTATAATAAATTAATATTATTCACATCACCTAAGGAAGAGAACAACGAGCAAAAACATGGACTGACTAACTTTATCGAACTTTTTATAAAACTAATGAAAGAACGCTTCAACGTCACAAATATTATTGGAAGCGCAGGACACATTTATGATAAGTATGAAAAAGTTGAAACCAGCTATAGAGAAGCGTTAAATGTACTTGATCTAAAGGAACGTTATCCTAATGAAATGAATAATATTTTAAGTTACCAGGATATTGGCATCTATCAATACTTTGATATTTTATTAGAAAAGAAACGTAAGGATGGTATTGAGAATCATTCAATAAACAAGCTTGTAGAATATGATCGCCAACAAAATAACCACTTACTTCAGACATTAGAAGCTTATTTAGATTTTGACGGTAATATTAATGAAACAGCAAAACATCTCCATATTCACGTCAACACATTATCTTACCGATTAAAACGTATTTCAGCGATTGGCGATATAAATCTAAAGGATCCCAACCAAAAACTTACCCTCTATATCGAAATGAAATTAAGCCGCTTAATGTAAGGGTCTGCCCCTCACTACCTAAAGTTATTAAAGTAGTGAGGGGCAGACCTCAAACCATTTGTGGAAATCCACAAATGGTCAATTTTACATTTTAGTTTTTACACAAAGAAAAAATATTTTTTTACATTTATACTAACCTTAAATATATGATCATGTTATTTAGTGACATTTATCAAGGGGGATAAAAGGATGATTATAGGGGTACCTAAGGAGATTAAAAACAATGAGAACCGTGTTGCAATCACTCCAGCTGGAGTTGTAGCATTAACGAATGCAGGGCATAGTGTATTAGTTGAAACGAATGCAGGCGTTGGAAGCGGATTCACAAATGAAGATTACAAAACATCTGGCGCACAAATAATTGATTCTGCTCTTAAGGTATGGGACAGCGCAGATATGATTATGAAAGTCAAAGAACCACTTCCTTCTGAATACAATTACTTTCGCGAAGGCTTAATCTTATTCACATACCTTCACCTTGCTGCAGAACCAGAACTTGCACGAGCTCTTGTTGATAAAAAAGTAACAGCGATTGCTTATGAAACAGTTGAAGTAAATCGCACATTACCGTTATTAACACCGATGAGTGAGGTTGCTGGGCGCATGAGCTCACAAATAGGTGCGCAATTCTTAGAAAAACCGAAAGGCGGAAAAGGTATTCTCCTCGGTGGAGTTCCAGGTGTTTCACGCGGAAAAGTTACTGTCATCGGTGGTGGCGTAGTCGGCACAAATGCGGCAAAAATTGCTGCTGGACTTGGTGCTGATGTAACGATAATTGATTTAAGCCCAGAACGTCTTCGCCAATTGGATGACCTGTTCGGAAATAGCATACAAACTTTAATGTCGAATCCGTTAAATATCGCAGAAGCAGTAAGAGAATCCGATCTAGTTATCGGGGCTGTTTTGATTCCTGGTGCGAAAGCTCCCAAACTAGTTACAGAAGACATGGTTGCTACGATGAAACCAGGTTCTGTTATTGTTGATGTTGCAATTGATCAAGGTGGGATTTTTGAAACAGTTGACCATATTACAACACATGATAATCCAACATATACGAAACACGGCGTTGTCCACTATGCAGTTGCAAACATGCCTGGTGCTGTACCGCGTACATCTACGATCGCTTTAACGAATGTAACAGTTCCGTATGCGTTACAAATTGCTAATAAAGGCGTCGGAAAAGCAATCGCAGATAATACGTCTTTAAAGCTTGGTGTGAATGTTGCGAACGGTTCAGTAACATATGAAGCAGTCGCAAAAGACTTAGGATACGAGTACATTTCAGTTGATCAAGCACTCAATAAAGAATTAACAACTATTTAACAAAGATGTAAATATAAAAGACAGAGGACGACTTATTAATAGGTCGTCCTCTAGTAGTAGCCAAGGTAATTGTTCTTTTGTTTGTAATGTATTACATACAATAACAGCAAGCTAAGCCTTCTGTTCATCTGAAGCATATGGATAAAAAAATAACAACCCATAGTATAGATCTCAGTCTCAGGACTTAAGAATGTATGCACATTCTTTTGTAGTTAGCTCCATCAATACATCATTCTTAATGTTACCCGAGCGATAGCTTGTTTAATTGTGAATCGATGAGGTGATATGGTAGTTATAAAAAATCCTCTACTACATGCAAATGTCACTTTTATTGTATGTACATTTCATGATGCTTTTTAACTAGTTCCTTCTACTTCATCGATTTTATAAATTTTTTAGAGCCGACTGAAATAGGCGTATTTTTTAATGTAACGATGCCAAGTTTCCTAACCGGTATATCTTCCTGCAAGTTCACTTCATAAAGTAAGTTTTGTTCTAACTCTTCAGTAACAAACTCCTTTGTCACGAACCCAACCCCTAGACCAATTTTGGAACATTCAATGAGCAAGTCTACACTCCCCAGTTCTATTTCAGGTTCAATAGTTAAGTCATGTTTTTTAAACAAAGCTTCTATAAACTTCCTAGAGCTACTGTTTTTAGAAAATGTAATGAGTGGATAAGTCAAAAGGTCTTTTAATGATACTTCATTTTTTAATAATTTCTTATACTTTGAACTTACGACGAAACAGCTATGAATATTAATGAACTCGGTAACGTCCACTTGATTATCTTCGATTGGCAAGTGGACAATCCCTAGGTCAATTTTCCCTATTTTTAACAACTCAATAATGTTAGGTGTCGTCCCGTGTTTTAATTGAATTTGAACTTGTGGATACTTGTCAGTAAACGTTTTAATATGAGGAAGTAAATAATGTTTACATAAAGAATCACTGCTTCCTATACTTATTTCTCCACTCATTAAATTTTTTAATTCATTAACTTTTTTCTCACCTTTTTCAATAAAATGAAAGGCTTGCTCTACAAAATGAAATAACATTTCCCCTTCTTTTGTTAACCTAACTCCTTTTGATGTTCTTACAAACAGTAAAGTATCTAACTTCTCCTCTAATTGTTTTATTGAATGACTAACGCTAGGTTGTGTTAAAAACATTTTTTTTGCTGCAAGTGAAAAACTTTTTTCTGTTGCAGAAATATAAAAAACACGATACAAATCTAAATTCTCAATAATATAAATCACCTCTATACTTGCTATAAATAACATTAATTATATTTATAGCTAGAAGTTAATTATAATATACAAAACGGGAAGCGACATACGTGTAAGATAAAAAATTATTAGATGAGGTGAGTGCAAAATATGAAGAACTCATTAATAGACATGAAGGCTAGGTCTCCTTGGTCCTCATTAAGAGACAAAAATGTAATAAAGATTTCTCCAAAAATCGGTAACGTAAATGGTATAGTAACGATCCCAGGTAGTAAAAGCTTTACTAATAGAGCATTGATTTTAAGTGCTTTAGCTACTGGGAAATCTGTCATTTCAGGTGTACTAAAAAGTGATGATTCGTATTGGTGCCTAGAAACATTACGTAATTTAGGGGTAGGCATTTCGATTAATGATGATATAGTGTCAATCGAAGGATTAAACGGCATGTGGTCAGAAAGAGGTGAACCTCTATATATCGGTGCTGCTGGCACCATTGCAAGATTTTTACCAGGTGTGTTAGCGATAGCCAATAAGGGATCTTGGGAAATACATGCTAGCAAAAGAATGAGTGAGCGGCCTATAAAGCCATTAATAGATGCGCTATTACAAACGAAGGCTAGCATAAAATACTTGGGACAAGAAGGATACTATCCTCTAATGGTAAAAGGATCAGGCTTTAAAGGAGGAAATATTCCAATTTCGGGTGCATTATCGAGTCAATTTATTAGTGGTTTATTGCTAGCTGCACCTTATGCAAAAGAAACTGTTAACATAGCAATATTAGATCACATTGTTCAAAAGTCCTATGTAAATATTACACTTGATTTAATGGAAAAATTCGGTGCAGAAATTCAATATGATAAAAACCTTAGCTATATAAAAATTGAGCCAAAGAGATATGTAGCTCAACACATTCATATAGAGCCCGACATATCTACAGCAAGTTATTTCTTAGCTTTAGCTGCGATAACTAATGGAAGAATACGTATACCAAATATCAATTATCAAACGAAGCAGCCTGATATTCAATTAACTGATATTTTGGCTCGTATGGGCTGTAAGGTGACAAAAGGAGCTAATTTTATCGAAGTACAAGGACCACCGAGGTTAAAGGGAGGCTTCGAAATTAGCATGAAAGAGATGTCAGATCAAGCATTAACCGTTGCAGTAATTGCACCGTTTGCTGACGGACCAATTACCATTAAAGAAGTAGCTCATATTAGACATCATGAATCAGATCGAATAAATGCCATTTGTACATCTCTTTCAAAACTAAATATTAAAGTGACAGAATTTGAAGATGGTTTGACTGTCTATCCAGGAGAACCAACCCCAACTTTATTACAATCTTACGATGACCATAGAGTCGCCATGGCTCTATCACTGATTGGCTCTCGTGTTGAAGGAATTATGATTGATAATCCGGGATGTGTTTCAAAAACATGTCCAACTTATTTTGATCTATTAAAAGAGCTAGGACTAGGTGTATCTTAGAGCGTATAATGGTATTTACCAAAGACAGTTTCTGCATTAAATGTTGTTTTTCGCTAAAGAAATAAACTCATATGGCATCATCTCTCTTCTAAAAACCATATACATCATATAATACACATCGGTTGTCAAATTTGAGTGAACAAAGCAACAAAAGTTTACGAAAAGAGCCATTAATTAATATATCGTAAGGTTCGGTTAATACCTCAAACAACTGTATTCATTCAGTACGTCTAGGAACAGAAGGTCCTGTCGTTTTTATTAAATGGGGTGAGATTCGATAAAGTAGCCGAGTAGAATCTGGCTTATCTCAACCCCCTTCCAATGTAATGTGCGCCAACAGGTACTAAATTTAGCTCTCTGGCCCAAACAGATAGTTGACCGAGATGATGAATTTCATGAACAATGACATGGTTTAAAATTTCTAGCTTCGTAAATTCCTCGTCATCCCACGACACAGTAACATGTTCATCATCTAACCATTGTGAGTTTTTCTCAATAAAGCCCTCAATGTCAGAGCGACAGGCATATGAAAGTGAAATAATGTTCTCAAGCGTATGATATTTTTTAAATTCTATCACCTTATCCTCTTCACCTTGAATTGCACGAACCCAACTGTACTCAACATCAATAATGTGAAATAACGTATAAAGAATGCTCCCAACGCCTCCAACACGATCTAATAATAAATCTTCAGCAGTTAATTGCTTACACCAACGGAACCATTCATCTCTTACGTGCCAATTGTATTTGAATAAATGATATATGTTACTTGACAACACGTTTATTAGCTCCAATCTATAATTTATAATCTATTAAGTTAAATATTTTTTGCATGCTACGTCAAACTTTAATATATTGTAATTACGTCAAGTATAAACTGAGGTGAATAGTCATTGAAAAAAATAGCTATTATCGGAGCAATGCAGGTTGAGATTGACCTGCTCAAAAAAGAAATGGAAATCCTGGTAGAACACAAAATTGCAGGCTTTTCTTTTTATGAAGGAACTCTTTTTCATCAGCCTGTTATACTTACTCGCTGTGGAGTGGGCAAAGTAAATGCAGCTTCTTGTACACAGATTTTAATAAATAAGTTTGAGATTAATGCGATTATTAATACTGGCGTGGCTGGTAGTTTACGAGATGATATAAAAGTTTGTGACATTGTTGTTTCGTCAGATGTAACTCATCATGATGTGAGAAGTTCTCAAATGAAAAATCTTTTCCCTTACCAAGAAGCATTTTATGCAAATAAACAACTAATAGACTGCGCGATTACAACCTGTGATTCACTAAAATCGACAGCATATCATATAGGTAGAATTGTTAGCGGCGAATGTTTTGTTGAAGACAGTAAAATAAAAGAAACAATCATTGATACATACTCACCTGCTTGTGTAGAAATGGAGGGTTCATCAATTGGTCATGTAGCCTTTTTAAACAATATCCCATTTCTTATCATTAGGTGTATATCCGATAATGCTGATGAACAAGCTTCATTATCATATGATTCCTTTGAAAAAATTGCAGGAGAAAAGTCTTCAACGATAGTAATGAATATGATAAAAAATATATCATCTGTAGTAATGTAACTGGTATGAAGCAGCTATGTCTAAATCGATTTAAACTTACATTTTAACATTAGCTAAAATAATACCATATAAATTGATTATAAGGCCCACCTGTAGAGGTGGGTTTATATAATGATGGCTATTTTTCAAACTATAACAAAAAAATGAGAGCAGGGTTAAAACGTTAAATTTTAGTAAAAATGATCAAAATAGCAGTCATTTAAACAAAACCAAAGTAAGTGTTAATTTTCATCTGAGAGAATGGGTATTATGACACATTGTACATCTTTCTATCTCTCATTCAAATATTGTACAAAAAAATCTTCCAACGACAAGGAACCATATTTAGGAGCGATCATATTTTGAGTCACCCCTTGATAAAAAAATAAAAATATACCGTATTGTTGCTTATTTATCATTTTATAAACTTTTAACATGGGTGGAAATAATACTGCTGGTAAATAGGTTATCTTTTCTTTTCCTCCTATAACTTTAAAAGCTATTTTAGCAATTTGTTGATGGGTTAATATTTCAGGCCCCCCTACATCCAAAACCTCATTAGAATAGAGTTCAAAAGATTCCACACAAAATTTTGCCAAGTCTTCCCCGTGAATAGGATTTAATTTATTCATTCCCTTACCAATTAAAAAAGCTCTACCTTTTAAAGCTAAATTGAGAAATTCAGTCATATCAGAAAAATACCCTGTTGGCCTAATAACTAAATGCGCCAGTTTAGAACTGATTAACTCTTTAGCAAATTTTTCTTTCGCTTCTGTCATAGGTCCTTCAAAAACATCACCACGGAATACGTGAATATACATAAATTTTTTTACATTGCTTTTTTCTGCTTCCCTCAATAAATTGGTATTGCCTTGATAATCAACTTCGTGAAATGTTAAACCATCCCTTTGCCTTGTAATGCCAACTGAAGAAAAAACATAATCTATTCCTTCACAGATCCCTTCAAGCGTAATTGGATTCGTAACCTCAGCGGTTATAACACGATCCACTTCTTTATCAATTGCAGGTTCCATATAATTACCTCGTCGTTTCAGTTTATCTTTATTCCTAACTACGACACTTACATGATAACCTTCTTTTTTTAAAACCTTTACTACATGACGTCCTAAAAAACCAGTTGCTCCAGCAACTAAAACTTTCTCCACCACTTCCACCTCCAAAAATCTCATCAATTTAAGAAGACCTATATTTTAATTTCACAAAAAGCGAATAACGATAAAAACCTATTTATAGTTCTTTAACAACACATTTATAAACTATTCATAAAATATGAGCATACTCATATTTTAATTTTTTGGATATTGTCAAAACATTAAAATGATAATCTAGCAAAAGCAATTAGTGAAGTCTCTTGGGCGAAATTTCGTACAATGCTTGAATACAAAGCGAAATGGTATGTTAAACAAGTCATCGTAGTATCTAAAACATTCGCTTCAAGTCAACTTTGCTCTAGTTGTGGTTTGAAAAACAAAGACGTTAAGAATCTAAACTTACATGTATGGGATTGCCCATCATGCGGAACCCAATATTAAAACTTTGAACTACCCACCACTTATCAGACCTTACGGTCATGATTGAAGTGGGGGATTCCTAAGTACGGAAACCTAACGGCTTCTAATTGATTAGGCTATCCCCGTAGTTCCTACGGTTAAGAGACGAATTGCTTCGTTTCTTAGATTTTTTCCTGCGTTAATATCTCTATCGTGAGGCATATTGCTGACTTGCAAATCTTCAATGCCAATAATGTCGTGGCTTTTGACAAAATCAGTAGATATTTTTTACAAGTAGTCGTTTCTAGCATTTGAAATTTTTTCTTGCAGACGAGCTACTTTAATCCGTTGTTTATTCCAATTAGACCCACCTTTTGTGCGTCTTGAGAAAATACGCTGAGCATTTGCTAACTTCCCTTCTAGAGTTTGAAAGAATTTAGGGTTTGAATATTCTGTTCCGTCTGAAAGAATAGCAAACTGTTTAAGTCCCATATCAACGCCAATGGCTGAGTTTGTTTTTTCTAAAGACTGAGCTTCAACTTCTGCAAGAAGAGAGACAAGGTATTTCCCACTCGGATTACGTCTAATCGTCGCATTGATAATACGACCGTCAATATCTCGATTTTTTGCAAACCTAACAAGTCCAAGTTTAGGTAATTTAATTTTGTTATCGACAATGGCAATGTATCCATTTGTATATTTGGTTGTGTACGATTGGATTTTATTCTTTTTAGATTTGTATCTAGGGATGTCATTTTGCTTTTTGAAAAAACGGTTAAAAGCATCCGAAAGGTTGCGTAGTGAGGATTGTAGTGAAATGCTATCAACTTCTTTAAGCCATTGCAAATCCTTTTTCAACTTTGTTAACTCCGTAGAACAAGCGCCGTATGTTAAACCTTTTCCAGTCTGTTTGTATGTTTCATTCCATGCAGCTAAAAAATGATTGAACACAAAACGACTACAACCAATAGTTTTAGCAATTAATATTTCTTGTTCTTTAGTGGGGTAGATACGAAATTTAAAGGCTTTGTTGACTAGCATTTTCTTCACCTCACTTATCTATTAATTAGGTTAATTATACCATATTAGAAGTGAGTTTTTGGCTTAGGCCAAACGCCATTCATCACCCACTTAACCTTCACTCGCTTCGCATTGTTTTGGTTTGAAGTGGAGGTCTTCTATCTGGGGTAATAAAACGTCTCATTACTCTCATATTTTATGCACACTTGAATTTTCACTATGTGAAAGTGAAAAAATCATTTTTCATCATTTTTACTGTGCTTGCTTTTTTTGTTACTTATTTGAAGTGCGAAGTTGTTGCATAAAATGTGTTTTCACATTGATTGTTGCTTTTTTTACTATGAAATACACACGAAGTTTACGAAAAAAGCATACAAAAAAAACCTCCTTATAAAAGGTCGGTTTTAATTTTTCACAATCATAGAAGTACGTGGTAAATTGATAACTATATGTTTTGTTGTTAATATAAGCGCTTTTTTTAATATGAGCTAAACACATTTTGCACCTTTTTTCCCCTAAAGACGTTACTCAAATATAAGTGAAAAAAATCACCATGTTAGCAAAGTAAATGGCTAGTATTCAAAAACATCTACCATAAAAGATGTTTAAAGTACTTTAAATAATCATCGATACTGTCGATTAAATAACATGTTAAATATAGTAAATGCTAGAAAAAATAATGAGAGAATAACACCCCACCTAATAGTTAACCGTGAATTATTATTTTTTATGAAAGTTTACCTTGTTTACTAATTCTTCTTTATTAACTTTATGTAGTTGATTCAATAATTCAATTTGGAAGCTGCCAACACCATTCATACCTTGTTTCTCATAAGCTACTTCTGCAGCAACACCATAATATGCCACTGCCGATACCGCTGCTTTAACAACATCCTGTTCTACTGCTGCAAAAGCACCAATCACTGAAGTGAGTAAACAGCCTGTTCCTGTAACTTTTGTTAACATTTGATGACCGTTGTTCACTGTATAAGTCGTCTTTCCGTTTGTAATGACATCACTTTGTCCTGTAATGACAACTGTTGTATTCAATTTTAGTGCTGCTTTTTTTGCTAAATCTACTACATCACCAGCACCTTCTCCAGCATCTACACCTTTTATATTCCATTTTTCATCAATGACGTTTGCAACCTCAGCGGCATTACCACGTACGATTGCTACCTGTACTTCGTTTATAATACGCTTAGCTGTTTCTGTTCGATACGCTGTTGCTCCAGCACCAACTGGGTCAAATACGACTGGCACACCATGTTCATTTGCTGATTTTCCTGCTATAATCATTGCTTCAATCTCAGTTTCGTTTAAGGTTCCGATGTTTAAGACGAGTGCACCTGCTATTTTTGCCATATCCGCAACTTCCTGCTTTGCATATGCCATCACTGGCGATGCTCCAACTGCTAACAACCCATTAGCCGTAAAATTAGTAACGACAACATTAGTAATATTATGCACAAGTGGCTGTCGTTCTCTTACTTTATTTAAGGCTGAAACAATACTTGCAATTTCCATACTGTAAATCCTCCTTTAATATCATTTAATTGTACCTCACATCTGTAATTGGAAAATATGGATACTGGTTACTTATGATATAAGCAACAGAAATCATCGTAACAAAGTAAATGACAAATGATATATCAAATTTGGAAAACGATATTTGATAGTAATATGTTCTATTTTCCACTTGTGAAAATCTCTTTGCTTCCATTGCTACTGCAATGCGGTGTGCACGACGAATACTTTGTGACAACATCGGTATAGCATAAGAACGAAGTTTTTCATAAAAACCTTTCATCCCACGCTTTGATTCCACTCCCCTAACTTTCATTGCATAGCGTATTGTTTGAAACTCATCGATCATAATTGGGATAAGGCGCAGGCCAGCCATAAAACTATAAGCGTATTTTGGTGAGAGCTTCAATTGCTGCATCAACGAATAAAAAAGGAAAACCGGTCGAGTCGTCAAAGCAAATGTGATGCCAAGGCAAGCAAAGGTTAATGCTCGAAATCCTATATGAAGCCCACGAAAGAAGCTCTCTTCTGTAATATGAACAAGTCCCCATTTAAACCACGTCGTATCCCCTTTACCGAAGAAAATCATTGACGTTGCTGTTGTAACAAAAATAAATATAAAAGGTATGAAAATAAGCAATACCCTTTTCAATGGATGGCCAGAAAATAGTATAAACAATATTAGTGTAATAATTGTATAATTGATCATAAAGTTAATGTTATGGATTAATAAAACTGACAAAAATAATATCATCATGGTGATCAATTTTAAACTAGGATTAATTTTATGAAGCCAAGTTTCTTTATAGGTAAAATCAAATTGCATGACTTCCCCCCCTATCTGCTGATTGATAATTCTTTCGTTTGTCTTTGGAAAAATTGTTGAGAAGTACCATCAAAAATAAGTTCACCATCATCAACCAGCCAAACCCTAGTCGCAAAGTATTTCGCGATTTCCATGCTATGTGTAACCATTAAAACAATCGTTCCTTGCTTTCGCCAATGCTCGATTAGCTCTAAGATTGCAAATGTATTCTTTGCATCCTGCCCAAAGGTAGGCTCATCTAACAACACAATTTGCTGTTCTTTAACAATTGCAGCAGCTACACTAAGCCTCCTCTTTTGCCCCATTGATAATTGATATGGGTGTTGATCTCTTTGCTCATTCAAACGAAATTCATGTAACAAGGTGGTCACTTTTTCATCTATAGCATGGTCATCCAGCTTATCTAAGTGCAATGAAAAGGCAATTTCATCATATACTGAATTTGTGACAAATTGAAATTCGGGATTTTGAAAAACAAATGTTAAGTAATCCGTTAATTTACCTATTTCCTTTACTTGTCTTCCTTCGATTGTATAATTACCTGTCGTTTTTATCAGTTGCATAAGTGAGTGAAGTAACGTACTTTTGCCAGCACCATTCTCACCAACGATCGTAATCCATTCACCCTCAGAAATATTTGCGTTGTTTATATCAATTTTTACATTTTTTCCACGATACCCTTTGAATTGTGAAACGCTAACAAATGATTCTTCCAAAACAGGTACAGTAGGAATTTGCTTTGTTGTTCTGGCAATATAGTCATGCCAGGCATCAGGATACCATATACCTTGGTCAATTAGCTCTTGTTTATATGTAGACAGCACATACTCTTTAGGGCCATCTGCCACGATTTCTCCATGTTCATTAAACAAAATAATTCGTTCGATAAAATCTAATACATGGTCAATATTATGTTCAACGACGATAACCGTTTTGTCACGGCTCACATCTTTTATCGTATCCCATATTTGTTTCGTCCCTTTTGGGTCAAGCATAGCCGTCGGCTCATCTAAAAATAATACTTCAGGTTGAAGGGCCATCACTGAAGCAATCGCTAAGCGTTGCTTCATTCCTCCTGATAACGTTTGTATTGATGTATGGAGGTCATCTACTTCAAGCTTTACCATATTTACATATTCGCGAATTTTTTCGGGCATATCCTTGCGCTTAACCCTCAAATTTTCCAACACAAATGCAATTTCTTCATCAACGAAGGGCATACAAAATTGCGTGTCTGGATCTTGAAAAACATATCCCCAAGATTCCGGTGTAATAATTTCATCAGCTTTAATAGGTACTTCAATCGAATTTGGAATGATTCCTGATAACACTTGCAAAAGCGTAGATTTACCGCATCCCGAAGGGCCTAGAATTAATACTTTTTCCCCTTCATAAAAAGAAGAGGAGACATCTTTAAATAATAAAGATGCACTCCCAGTAAACTTTAAGCGTAAGTTTTTCACACTTGTGATTTCTTGCATGTATAACACCTCAACTACTTATCCAACGCATCATAGTCTTCTTTTGATGCAGGACGAACTAAATTTGTAACACCAGTTGCTTCCAAAGCCTTAACGAGATAATATGCAAAAACACCAGCTATTATAATCCCACTGATTACTCGGAATCCAATGAATAATGTTAAATTCCAAGCTGCTAGATCACCAATATACCCTTTGTAAAAATCCATCCCTATTGATGCTACTGCTGATGCAGCACCTGCAAGTGAAGCAATTAAGATATCATAGCGTTTATAGCGTGCTGCTGCAAATATTAGTTCTGCAGCTAATCCTTGTAACAACCCATATAGCATTACTTCTAATCCGTATTCAGATCCCATGATAAATTCACCAGATGCAGCTGCCATTTCAGCAATAATTGCCACACCAGCTTTACGAATAACCAAAAAGGCAACAGTTGCTGCTATAAACCACATACCATATGCAAGCTGATCTACTTGTAATCCAAATGCGCCTATCGTTTCATAGAATGTTCCCCATAATTTGTATACGATTCCAAATACGATTGCAATGACTATTGTAACTAAAATATCAGTTAATTTTAAACCTTTGTTCATAGTTATTTCCTCCTATCTTTTATATCAATCAAAAACGCTCTAAGTTGTTTTCCAAAATTACAAGCCAAAAACGAGAATTATGCGATTGTCATCGTTTTATATTAGATAAGAGACCTCACAAAATTTTTCAACCTGACTAGCATGCTTTATTTGGATGTTGACATTGCTGAAATAGGCCAGGTTTCTTGTGTATATGCCATCTCCCAAAACAATAGTTCATATTGACTACTAATGATAAAGTGCTCCTGCATTCTTTCTCTATCAGCTTCTGTTACTTGATCAGCAATATCATCAAGCAAATCGATGACTTCTTCAACTAATTTGCGGAACCAATCACCACCATATGTTTGAATCCATTGTTGGTATATAGGTTCAGTTGGATTTGCATGAACGAGCTGCTCTCCAATCTCATAATATAACCAGTAGCATGGTAACAAAGCAGCGATTGTGTCTCCTATATGCCCAGTATGTGCTGCACGATACATATGAGAAGTGTATGCGTATGCTGTTGGAGCTGGTTTAAAATTAGCTTTTTCCTCTTCGGTGATACCTAGCTGAACCATAAAGTCCTTATGAAGAGATAATTCAGCTTCATTCGTACCCATCGCATGAGATGCCATTTGGCTCACTATTTTTAGATCAGTTGCTTGTGCTGCTGCTAATGTTTGCACTCTTGCAAAATGACTTAAGTAATAAGAATCTTGTAGAACATAATAGCGAAAGCGGTCAAATGATAATGTCCCATCTGCAAGCTCTTTCACAAATGGATGATCAAAGCTCCTCTGCCAAATTTGGTCTGCTTCTTCTCTAATTTTTTTGGAAAACTTCATGATAAATTCCACCCTTCTTTTATAACATTCGCTTCACTAAGAGTAAGGCACCCTAATGATAAAAAGATGAAGTGGAAAATTTCTTGACAGCATATTGCCTATCCTTGTCTTTGTTTTCGATCATAACAAAACATCATTATAATAAATAGTAAAAGTTCATGAATAAATAGCTTTGTTATAAAGGCATTAGAAAACAAAAACCACTCTACAATAGAGTGGAATTAGACGAATTGGAAAATGTGATCCAATATGTTTGTCATCAATCCACTTCCCTACGCTAGCATTAACTAGATCAGGTATAAGGGTTAAGGCAGCAAAGCCCCTCTCAGCAAACGTGATTTGCACCCCTAGTGGTAAGCGATATTTAATTTCACATACAACCTTACTATACTTTTATTATTTCCACAAGCAAAAGATTCCTACATACTCACATCAATATTTTCCCTTTTATCCAATGTGATATAAATTAATATGACACGGAAGTTTGTTTTTTTATCACTTGATCTAAAGTAATACATATAACTGTGCCTACTACTAATCCGTTATTTATTATTGGTCTTAACATGGATGGAAGTTCATTTATTGCTTGTCCAGGGATAAACAATAAACCAATGCCAACCAATAATGAAAGCCCAATAATAAAATATTCTCTATCTCCTAATTGTGTAGATTGGTAATCTTTTAATGCTAAACCAATCATGATAGTAAATGGGTAAAATAAAATTGCATAGCCAACTGGTTCGGGAATCATAGCAGCATATGTAGTAAACATCGGGAAGAAACTAAGTAAAATGATAAATACATTTCCTAAAATAAATGGTAAGCGATTAATAATTTTGGTCATTGCAATAAATCCAGCTGATCCAGAAATCGGTACACTACCAATTGCAGAAAAAATACCACCTAACCACTGGTTTATCCCCATAACAAAGCTTGCTTTATTGTAGTTTACAGCTTCATAATTTTTTGTATGTTCTTGTAGCTCTTTTTCTACAACATAAATCGAGGCAAGCATATTTGTTAATAATAGTAAGCCTATCATAATGGAAGTAATAATCATCCCGCTATTCAATTGAGGCATTCCCCAAGCAAAAATCTGTGGTACTGAAATACCACTTGTGGTCTGCGGAATACTTTTTCCTAGCCGAAGCACAGCAAACAGCAGTGATCCAATGAATAAACTAAGTAAAACAGAATATCTTCGAATAAATGGCACACGACTTTTTGCCAATAATATCGTTATAACTAAAACACAAACCGCAGGAACAGCGACCGAAAAATCTACTGAATCTTGTTTATACCCTACACCAAAAATACCGTTCATAAACGAACCACTTAGTTGTGCAACTAACAATAATAAATAAGTTCCTGTGACAATTGGAGTAAACAGTTTCTTCAAATGATCGATCAATTTAAAAAGAGCTAATAAGATAAATAAAACTCCGCTTAGTATCATCCCCATTTCAAGCTGTTGTAAACCCTCATATGTACCAAGATTTCCAGCTTCAACGATACTCGCATAAACGATAAACACACCCCACCATAACCCTGCGGGACCTTCCATAATCGGTAAACGATGACCTAATACTGCTTGTAATAGACCTGAAAGACCTAAAACGAATAATGTTCTTTGTAGTAATGTAGCGATTTCTGCTTGGGGTAACCCAAAGGAATTTCCAATAACTATAGGAGCCACAACACTTGTTGTAATTATAAAAATCATCCATTGCATTGATGAAAATAATAACCTCATAAAAAACCTCCATCCTATCATATATATTCAATTCAGGAAATTGTTACTATAATTCTTTATATTAACATACATTCAATTTGCCCCAATACATGGAATCACCTAAATGATAAGTGCAATATTTCTAACTTTAAAAAGAAATAATAAAATAGCTAACCAATTGAGGTTAGCGTTATAAACTATGATATGGATTTTTCTATTATCATACATATGGTCATATATTTTAGCATGTTGTAGTTCGTAATAAGAGCAAAATACGAATATACTAACGTTCGGAGACTTCCTTAGACTATAACAAATAAACCCCAGTTCACGTGAATAAAAGCAACAAAGTTTACGAAATGACCCTTTCGTAAACTTTGTTGCTATTTTTACTAACAATGGACAGTATGAAGAGTTCAATAATTATAAAAGTAGAAAAGATACCTCGAACGCTAGATATATATACGTCCTTACATGAACGAAATGCTTACGAAAACAGTCTTACGATAAAAGCCTATATTTAAGGTGTCTTATCTTTATTTACTTTTGCTCCATAGGCTGTTACATATATAAGTGGAATGATTATTTGGGCAAAAGGTTCTGGTTTGCTAAATAAGGCAGAGAGGAATCCGAAATTACTGCTATCGTAGTTCGGCTTTTGTTCATAGTTATTCAGATCATTAGACCTAAACAGTGGAGTAAGTAAATATAGATTTCTCGCATTAGTATTTTCAATTATACCCTCAAAAATTTTTCCATACTTCGTTACAACCTTCACTTGCTCGTTTAATAGTTCATTCGCAAAAACAGCAGCTTCCGTTTTATTTACAGGATGATACCATTTTTCTTCTATGAAGGTTTGGTCTATATTATTTGTCACATTACACCATCACCTTAATTTTTTACAATTATCTTATGCAGCCAAGATCAAAAGTTACTCTTGACATAAGGTGAAAAAGAAAATATAGTATATGTTAATTTATTAAGGCTCTTTTCGAAAATATTGTTGCCATTGTCACCAAGTTAGCATAGTAAGAAGAGATTTAATACGTTTGACATCGTTTTTCAATAGAAAAGATGTCAAAGTGTTTATCACTTAATACAATAACAACAATTAATGCGAAAACAGCTTTTATATTGTAAACGTTGATGAGGACTAGTAAAACATTATGTGCTTTTTTAGAGAGGAAATTATTTGCTGCGAGATTTCTAAAGTACACGTTTGAACCTACCTTTGAGTACTGTATCGAGTGATTATAATCATGAAGGTACAAGCGGATTGTAACCGTTATCAAATACAAGGGTGTTTACTACACGTAGTAAACAAACTAGGGTGGTACCGCCGAAAACCTCGGTCCCTTTTTGGGATTAGAGGTTTTTTATTTTGTTGTTATCATCTCATCGATTGTATTTTATTAATTCGTTACAACTAGCTTTCAAGGCAGCTTGCTATTCTAATTTAATTACAGTATAACAAAATTAATGAAACCAGCTGATAAGGCATTTTAGGAAGGTGGAGAATAATGGGTAAAGAAAAAAAGTTTGTTGAGGAAATAACATCAATGGATGAGGATTTTGCGCAATGGTATACAGATATTGTTAAGAAAGCTGATTTAATCGATTACTCATCTGTCCGAGGTTCAATGATAATTCGTCCATATGGCTATGCTATATGGGAAAATATTCGTCATATTTTAGATTCAAAAATAAAGGAAACAGGTCATGAAAATGTGTACATGCCATTATTTATACCAGAAAAGCTACTGCAAAAGGAAAAAGATCATATTGAAGGGTTTGCACCTGAAGTAGCGTGGGTTACACATGGAGGCTCTGAAGAATTAGCTGAAAAGCTATGTGTCCGACCAACGTCAGAAGTATTGTTCTGTGAGCATTATGCAAATATCATACACTCATATCGCGACCTACCAAAATTATATAATCAGTGGAGTAACGTCGTACGTTGGGAAAAAACTACGAGGCCTTTTCTCAGATCACTTGAGTTCCTTTGGCAAGAAGGTCACACTGCTCATGCAACAGATGAGGAGGCACATGAAGAAACCCGAAAAATGCTGGATGTATATACTGAAGTATGTGAGCAATTCCTAGCTATACCTGTCATTAAAGGTCAAAAAACGGAAAAAGAAAAATTTGCTGGAGCTAAATTCACGTATACAATAGAAAGTCTTATGCATGATGGCAAGGCGTTACAAACTGGAACATCACATCATCTTGGTGACAGCTTTGCAAAAGCATTTGGCATTCAATATACAGATCAAAGTGGAGAATTACAATACGTTCATCAAACTTCATGGGGAATAACTACTCGTTTAATTGGTGCCCTTATCATGGTCCATGGTGATGATAGAGGGCTAGTGTTACCACCTAATATTGCGCCAACACAAGTAATGATTGTACCTATTGCACAGCATAAAGAGGGTGTACTAGATAAGGCTTATGAACTGAAGGAATCACTTTCCTCTGACATTCGAATTGACATCGATGCTAGCGATAAAAAGCCAGGCTGGAAATTTAATGAACATGAAATGAAAGGGATACCTCTACGTCTTGAAATCGGCCCCAAGGATATTGAGAATAAACAAGTTGTTCTTGCAAGAAGAGATACGGGAGAAAAAGAAAAGGTACCAATGGAGAACTTAGCTATTGCTATTTCAGAAAAATTAATACAAATACAAGATCATTTATATCATAAGGCACTTTTAAATCGTCAATCTAAAACAACTACTGTGGAAAACATGGTGCAATTTGAAAACTTTTTTAGTACTAACAATGGATTTGTTAAGGCCATGTGGTGTGGTAAGCAATCCTGTGAAGAAAAAATTAAAGAACAGACTGGTGCAACTTCTAGATGTATCCCATTTGAACAAGACAAGGTTTCAGCAACATGTGTATGTTGTAATAACGAGGCAAAACAAATGGTCTATTGGGCAAAGGCGTATTAACAATTTTAGGTGCTGGAAAATGATCATTCCAGCACCTATTAAGTCTTATTTTTTATCGAGCGGTTGGAAATACTCTTCTAACTGTTTCGTTAAAATCTGTAAAAAATCCTTCTACTGGTTCACCTCTATTTATCCTGTTACCATAATCCGTCATACGATTAATGAAATCAGGATTTGTCGACACATAAACATTATCAATATTTTTATCTTGAGCTCTAACCTTATCAGCTATACGGCTTTCCAGCTTTTTCGTTGTAGTCCCTGTTGTATTGTCATTTAATGTTGCTGCTACATAAGCATTATTGTTAGTAACAATAACATTGGCTCTTCTTACCTCTTTCATTGCAGTGATGCGATCTGCTGCGTCTTGTGCCACTTCCATACGTGTTTCATTTGCAGTATTTGTACGATTGTTTGCATTATTAACACGCATTCTATCGTAGGTCACATTACGATTAGCAAGATTTCCTTCGTATGCTATATTACGCCTAACTGCGCGGTTTTCATTATAAGTGACATTTCGTAAAGTGTTATTATCCCTAACATCTATTGCTTCTTCATTAGGTGCAGTATTACAAGCAAATAATAAAGGAACCGATAGCATCGCTACCGATAATAGCTTCAGCTGTTTCAATAATATCAACTCCTTGAGAGTGAAATAAACTTACACCCTTAGAGTTGGCAAAATCAATTGCTCACATGCCTGACAGTTATTGTTAAACATCTCGTACACTTATCGTTCCTGTAAACTAGCCACTTCTTCATCAATTTGGTTAACATCAATGCGATCAAACAATGCTGTTACTTGATCAAGTTTACCTTGTTGAATTTCCGTATAAGCCCATGAGTTATGGTCTAATTGCAACATTTCTGAAATTTTCTTACATGAAAACGGCAAAAATGGTTGTAATAATACTGATAAGTTTGTGATGATCTGTGTACATGTATATAATGTATGTTCACAATTTTTCTTTTCTTCTTTAATTTGAATCCAAGGCTTTTGTTCGTCAAAATACTTATTGCTTTGCCGGATAAACAGGAATATATCTTCAATTGCTCGTTTAAAATAACCTTGCTCAATACATTGTCCGACATGTTGATATAAATTTTGCAGCTCATTCTTTATCGTTGAGTCAATATTACCTTCAGGCACATTTCCACCAAAGTACTTTTCGATAAACTTAAAGCTTCTATTCACAAAATTTCCAAATGCTCCTAGCAATTCACTATTATGACTATATATAAATTCTCGCCATGAAAAGTCAGTATCTCTATTTTCTGGTGCATTTATGAGTAAATAATATCTGAGTGAATCTGGATCATACCGCGCAAGTAAATCCGGTATCCATACTGCCCAGTTTTTGCTCGTTGAAATTTTTCTTTTTTCAAGCGTCATATACTCACTTGAAAAAATATAATCCGGTAAACTTTTCTCTCCAATACCTAATAATATTGCCGGCCAGATAATTGAATGAAATGGTATGTTGTCCTTACCATGTACATAATATGCGGATGTTCCTTCATTCCAGAACCTTCGCCAATCAACATTATTTTGTTTCCCCCATTGCATACTCGCAGACAAATAGCCAGTTACTGCTTCTATCCAAACGTATATTTTCTTTTCATCAAATTCTTTTAAGGGTACAGGTACACCAATTGGTAAATCTCTAGTTGCTGCACGATCTCTCAGTCCTTCTAATATATATCTCTCGGTTAATTGAACTGCATTTTCTCGCCAATTTCCTTTGTGTTTTATAGACGTAAAAAATTCTTCAATTTGCTGTTGAATTGTTGATAATGCGAAATAGAAATGTTCAGTTGACCTAATTGTGGGTGTGCTACCACAAAGCTTACATTTCTTTGCTCTTAATTCTATCGGTTCAAAAATTGCTGAACAAATCTCACATTGATCTCCTCTAGCATCACTCCCACAATTTGGACATTCCCCTTCAACATACCTATCCGGTAAAAATTGTTCATCTTTTTCACAATATACTTGTTCTTCAGACTTTTTGTACAATAAACCTTCTGCTAAAAGCTTTAAAAAAACTTGTTGAACGACCTTATGATGCTGCTGTTGATCAGTTCTAGTGTACATATTATATGAAAACCCTAGCTTAAAAAAACAATCAACAAATTCCTTATGATACCTATTAGTAATCATAGTCGGAGTAACCTTTTCATGTTTTGCTCTAATTGAGATAGGTGTTCCGTTACAATCACTTCCAGATACATATAATACTTCTTTCCCTCTCAAACGGAAATATCTTGCTAATACATCTCCAGGTAACAAGCCAGCAATATGTCCTACATGTAATGAACCATTAGCATAAGGCCATGCCCCACCAATAAAAATACTCATAAACAAACCTCCTACTATCACGTTATTTTGACATCTAGTTTGTTACCCCTTCGTTCTAAATCGACATCCCCTACGATAAGAGGGCAATGAATTCAGTGAAAAACAAAAAACCTCGCCCTAAAGACAAATTTGTCTAAGGACGAGGGAAAAATCTCGTGGTACCACCTTAATTCACTAATAATAACCTTTTATTATTAGCCTCAAACAGTACGGAGCAACAAACAATACTCTTATACCTTGACATTGATAACAGGTGCCAAATCCCGTCACAGCCTACTAAATGGAAATTTAATGCCACCATTGTTCAGTGTAAAGCTCAGAGACCATTGTTCAAACAATCTTTTCTTACTTCTTTTCAGCTACCGAAGCTCTCTGTTAAGAAAAAAATGCCCTACTTTTTCTCTTCATTGCCTTTAACTTACAACTTTAATCTTCCTTGTATAATATTACAAAAGAGTACTAAAGTAAACACGTTCATTTATATTACTTTATATCAAATTGATTACGTATCATTTGCACTTTGTTATCCGTTTCGGTTAAATAATTCATAATTTTTTTATTATCACCATTTAAATGATCAATCGTTGCAGACATTTGTTGTAAACTAGCTGACGTTTGTTCAAGAAGTGCAGAAAACTCCTCTATTGAATTCTCGTCATTTACTGTTTTTAATTGAACATTTTCTGAAACTCCTGTAAGTTTTTCCATTCTGTTATATAGTTCAACCAATGAGTGATTAATTTCGTTAAAGTAAGAAGTACTACTATTCGTTGTCTCCAAACTCGTCGTTAATTTATCACTACTTTCCATGAGTTTTTCCTGAACTAAGCTGTTGCTGTCATTTATTTGTTTTAAATTATTTTCAATCTGTACGGTTGTTTGCTCAGTAACTTCAGCAAGCTTGCGGATTTCTTCAGCAACAATCGAAAAACCTTTCCCAGCATCTCCAGCTCTTGCAGCCTCTATAGATGCATTTAATGCGAGTAAATTTGTTTGCGAAGTGATTGATTTAATTGTATCAGTCAAACTATTTGAGTCATTAATTTTTTCGGTTAATATTAGAAAAGTGTCATTCATCTCAGATACACTATTATGCAAGTTATTCATTTCATGTGCTAATTCATTCATCTTATAAGTTCCTTCTTGTGCAACTGATTGAGCATTTTCAGAATCATTCTTCACAACTTCTGATGTTTGATGAACTTCTGTGATGAGTGATCTAGTTTGCCTTAAATGATTAGCAATATCGAGAATATGATTTGTCTGTTTTTGACTACTAACAGATACTTCACTAATAGCAGTACTCATGTCATTTTGGGAAATAAGATTTTGATTTAATTGTTCATAAATTCTTTCTATATTATCAATCACTTCCTTTATGCTACCCTGTAAGGCTGTCTTTTGTTTTGTTGATTTTAGCGCTTGAGCTTCGGTTGATTCAATGTGTGCATGCAAATTTAGATACTGCCTTTCACTTAAAGTTGTGAGTACTAACAGTAATACCCCTATTAGTATATACGTCAGGAATAGCGCAGCTGATGAATCTGAATAAAATGTCATGTCGCTAGGCTCAAAATATATTATGCCGATCAAAATAATAAAACCTAGTGTGTACCCAAGTACAAATAGCCTCTTTTGTAATTGTATGGCTGAAAATACAGCTGTGTAAAATGCAATGAGTAGTATAGTAATTGTTGACTTACTAAATGGTAATATAATGATAGGTGGAATAAAACATAAAACAACTGCTATGTACGCATAAATTATTTCATTTTTAAACTTTTTATAGCTGAGAAAAGTAATCGTATTTACCATGATCGTACTAATATATAAAATAACTTTTACATTCCCACCGTCATTAACTAAAGCATTCAATAACCCACCTATGAGAGTAATTGAAAACGTCAAAAACATTAACAAATTTTTCGTTCTTACATCCTTAATTTTTAATGCTTCAACCTTTCCCATATCAATCTCTCTCCCCCTTTTTTATGCTGTTTCTTTTCGACTATTGTTTTTTTCTCTAATCTTCAACAATTGCTCATAGCTTGCAATATAACGTAACTACAACTTTCGCGAAAATTTTACTTACTAGTAAGTAAATTATAAAGAAATAATTTATCGACCAAGTTAATTATACCTGATTCTTTTCTGAAAATTCATTCTAACTTTCATTATTTTTATTTTTTGTATTACCGTGGTAAAAATGTATTAAACTATCTTTAAATAACAAGACTTCATCGCTTTCAGAGTGATTAACGATTAAATATGTTGCTGCTTTTGGTATGGCGAAATTTTGTATTTCGACCTCTAACAATCGACCTTCTAACGTTTCACGAATAATTGTTGACCGAGGCAGAAAAGATATACCTAGCCCCTCCTCAATAAATCTCTTCGTTACATTTACTTGAGTGACTTCCATTCTACGCATTTTAGCATACCTGTCCCTAAGTTGATGAAGAAGCCCCTCCCAATAATCCGGATGATTATGTGTGAAGATTAAATAATTATTTATAATCTCTTCTATATCAAATGGTATACCTGCGTCAAAATCCCATCCATCATGAGGAATAACTAATACAACAGGATCATCAATAATTTTTGTTATTTGTAATGATGAGTCTACAACGTATTTACGAGATAAACCTATGTCAACCTCCCTATTTTTCACAGCAGTAGCAATGTCCTCTGATTCCATGACCTTTACAGCAATTTCTATTTCTCGATGTTTTTTAATAAACACTCTAAGTAAATTAGGGAGAATAGAAGCTGCTATTAATGGCGACGTAGCAATCGTTAACTTGCGGTTATAGCCCTGTCGCCAGCTTTCAAGTTCATCTATACCAATTTCTAAACTTTGTACGACATTTATCGCATATGGTAAAAACTTCATGCCTGTTGAAGTAAGTTCAATATTTCTTCCTTTTTTACTAAAAAGAGTAGCACCTAGAAATCTTTCTAAGTTTTGAATATGGAAAGTTACAGTTGGTTGTGCCATAAATAATTTTTCTGATGTAATACGAAAATTTTGATACTTTGCAGCTACAATAAATGTTTGGAGCCAACGAATATCCATATACTCCTCCTTTAATTAAAATTCCTTATTAATATACTTTATATTATTTAATATTCGTAATTAATGCAACGTTATAAACTATTAATATATTAAGATTACCTAGGAGGAATGTATGTTGACAATGAACAAAGGGTTAGAAGGTGTTATCGTAGCAAATTCTGAAATTAGTTTTATTGACGGACAAAATGGGAAACTGATCTACCGTGGCTATCATGCACAGGAATTGGCAGAAAATCATTCTTATGAAGAAATTGTTTATTTGCTTCTGTATGGAGAACTACCAACAATTGATCAGTTAATACAACTACAAAATCAATTAACTGCATATCGTAACATACCAGAGGATGTTAAGAACATTATCGATAACTTACCAGTTGAAATGGATATGATGAGTGTACTACGTACTGCTATTTCGTGTTTAGGTGGACAATTAACTGATTGGCCTCCAGCTATAAATGATGCAATTAGAGTTATTGCTATGACTCCAACAATTATTACTTACCGCTATCATCGTTTGACAAATACTGATTTCATTGAACCAGATCTAACCTTAGACCATGTATCGAATTATTTATACATGTTAACAGGCGTCATACCAAAGCAGGCACATGTAAAAGCATTATCAGCATACTTTGTCCTTACAGCGGAGCATGGTATGAATGCATCAACCTTTTCTGCACGTACAATCACATCAACACAATCTGACCTTATCTCAGCAATAGTTGGTGCGATAGGAGCAATGAAAGGACCACTACATGGCGGTGCACCTACAGATGTAGTTGACATGCTTAATGAGATTAACTCAAAGCAATATGCCAACAAGTGGATAACTGAGCAACTTGAACAAGGAAAGAAAATTATGGGATTTGGCCATAGAGTGTATAAAACTCATGACCCTCGTGCATTGGCCTTAAGAAACATTGTTCAGCAACTTGTGGAGGACGATGAATGGTTTGACTTGGCGATCCATGTAGAAGAAGAAGCGATTGCTTTGCTTGAAAAACATAAGCCTGGTAGGAAGTTATATACGAATGTAGAATTTTATGCAGCAGCTGTGCTCCGTGCAGTGAAGATGCCTGTAAACCTTTATACACCAACATTTACAGCAAGTAGAATGGCAGGTTGGACGGCACATGTATTAGAACAAGCTGCAAACAATAGAATCATCCGTCCAAAAGCTCAATATATTGGACATATTCCTAGTTAAAAAAGCTATCTGACCAATGTCACCATTCACCACATTCTATGGGTAGCGGTGACATTGTCATCTAGCTCAATCACATTATAAAATTCCTACGATGGCTCCACCTAAGGCTGCTAATATAACGACAAGCCATGCTGGAACTTTCCAATAAACGAGTAATGTAAAAGCTGCTATTGCAAGTGCAAAATCCACGGGTGTAGCTATAGCACTAGTAAAAATTGGATCGTAAAGAGCAGCTAATAAAATTCCTAACACCCCTGCATTTACTCCCATTAATACAGACTGTATATAAGGGTACTTACGAATCATATCCCAGAATGGTAATGTTCCTATAATAAGTAAAAATGATGGCAAAAATATTGCAATTGTAGCTATTGTAGCACCTTTCCATCCGTTAATAATTGCACCTAAATACCCAGAAAAAGTAAATAATGGACCAGGTACTGCCTGCGCAGCTCCATACCCAGCTAAAAATGTTTCCTTAGTAATCCAACCGCTAGGAACAACTTCTCTTTCTAACATTGGTAATACAACATGACCACCACCAAAAACGAGTGATCCTACGCGATAAAACGTATCGAATATGGCAAGCGATTGACTTGCTGATAGTTGTCTAAGGATAGGAAGTCCTATTAATAAACCAAAGAATAATACCCAAGCAAAAACACCAATTTTGCGATTAATCCCAACCTTTAATTCTTTCATAGGAGTGTTTTGTTTATTTTTATAGAGGATTAATCCCACCAAACCAGCAATTAAAATTAATGCTAGTTGACTTATGGCTGTTGGCAAAATAAGTATAAATATAGCGCTCAATATAGCTATAGATATTCTAGGTCGGTCTGGAGCTAGCTTTTTCCCCATGTTCATGATAGCCTGGGCAACAACTGCCACCGCCACAATCTTTAGCCCGTGTATCCAGCCTGCACCACCTAAGTCAAAGCTTTGATATAAATAAGCGAACAGGACGAGGGCAATGACAGATGGGAGTGTAAACCCTAACCATGAAATCACTCCACCTAGCAACCCACCACGAATCATCCCTATCGCAATCCCCACCTGACTACTCGCTGGACCAGGAAGAAACTGACAAAGAGCAACCAAATTAGCATAGCTATGATCATCTAGCCATTTTCTTTTTTTGACATATTCATTTTGGAAAAACCCCAAATGGGCTACAGGTCCTCCAAACGAGGTGAATCCTAATAAAGAGGAGATTTTGAAAATTTCTCGTAACCTCTTCCCTTTAGATGGTTCATTGTTAAGACTATTCATAAATGTGCAACCTCCAAAAAGATATATGTATCAAATAATGTTTCAATGCCAGTTAGAATAAGGTCCTCATGCTTTTAATACTTAAATTGTTGTTTATCGTACAGCACGATACTAGAGTACTCTTTTATACTTTTTTAGAGTAATTTAAAAATTGTTTTCGCATTGGTTGTTATTTTTCGTACTAAGATTTAAACATATACACAACTAGAGTTCATAGCATCTTATCTTTTCTGAAACGATAACAAACGTATAAAACATATGTTACAGACCAAATTTCGTAGCATTAGCAACAAAATTATTCTTATTATGTAATAAACAAGTAAACAACTAGAGTTTACGGTATCTTTTCTTCTATAAAAATGATGACCAACATATAAAGCAACTTCTTTAGGTACCAATTTGTTAATAATAACAACAAATTTGAAGACAAGAACCTTACTAAAAAAAATCTATATAAACATATTATAGACTTACCTATATTAAGCTGTAGTTAAAAAAATGTAAAGATTAAATCTGCTTGTCATATATCATCCTCACTAATTTATAATATAATACATTTCTTTGTTATTGTCTGTTTTCTAGCTAATTGTAGATGCGAGCATTAAAAATATTAATGGAATATTGTGTTAAAATATAAATAAAACATATTTATCAAATAACAAGTATTGATCTTTAAAGGGGAAATTTACATATGAAACAAGTTTTTGCATTTGAAAAAGAGGAAAAAGTTAAAGATATTAAAGATAATGCTCATTATTTATTTTACACTCTAAAGAGTTATAGCAAAATATTAGAAGATAAATACTCGTTATCTCAGCTCCCAAAAGGTGTAGTATGGACGTCTGAAGACCTTGTTACTAGTTTTTTCTCAAATATACCGATACCAGCATTCACCAAGCAAGATGTAATATATATGACTCCAGATGTAGACGAATGGAAGAAATTATTTATACGGCAGTTAGAAGAAAAAGATCTACCAGACATTCGTAGGTTCTATAACAATCTTTCACTAGAACATATATTGGTAATTTTAGCACACGAACTTACACATCACTCTGATTTATTTCTTGGAGATTTTGATGATGGTCGTGAAGACGATTTTTGGTTTGAAGAGGGAATGTGTTTCTACATACCAAGAAAGCACTTATTAAGCGAAGAAGACTTTCAAGAAATATATCAAGTTGAAAGTGATTTAGTCAACGCATTTAGTGAGAAGTACGGCGGACATTCTATCGAAGATTTTGGATATAATTCATATGAAGGCAGTTTGGCAAGTATAATGTTTGATTATTGGAGAAGCAATATGCTAGTAAAAAATTTAGTGGAAGAGAGAGCGCATGGAGATATACAACATATCTTCACCATGTATCACAATTGGGATTTTGAAGGTAGAAAAATACCTTTAAGAGAATATTTCCTTAAGCAATTATAATCTGATGTTTTGAACATATTATTAGTTAGACGGAAAAAAGGATGACACTGGTCATCCTTTTTTCTATCATTTGTTATTGTTGTAATAACATATAAATAACTTTCGCTGCTTGTGCACGTGAAGCAGTATTGTTTGGACCAAAAGAACCATCTAGGTAACCCGTCATCATGCCTAGCTCATTTGCTGAGGCAACATAATCTTTTGCCCAATCCCCAATGCTGCTTGCATCACTATATGATAATTCTGTAGATGGCATGTGTGTTGTATCCATCTTCACATTATAAGCACGTATTAACATAGCTGCAGCTTGTTCACGAGTAATTGATGAACTTGGATCAAATATTGTTGCTGTTTTTCCTGTTACAATGCCTGCTTCAAACGCTGCAGTAATTTCTTCTGCTTGTTCAGCTGAAACATCTGTAAATGGTGATTCATTTGTAGCAGTTAAACCAAGAGAGCGTACAATTAATGATGCAAATTGAGCACGAGTGACATTTGCATTCGGGTCAAATATTGTTGCAGATTTTCCCTTGATAATTTCCATAGCTGTCAATTCATCAATGTACTGTTTCGCCCAATGATTTTCAGGTACATCAGTAAATTGTTTGCTTTCAGTATCACTGTCGTTATTGTCGTTGTTACCTTCTTGATCTCCAACTAAATCAATTGAGAATTTCGCAAAACCACTTTCAAGCGTTTCAATATGAGCGATTTTTTCTCCCTCTATATATTTTGTAGCTTCAGGAGAAGTTTCAAATGTTACATTTACTTCAGAATTAATTGGTGCAAATGACCAATTCATATCAGCTGAAGGGTTAATTGTTTGTTTATCTAAAATATAATTGATTATCGCTTGGCGGTTTTCATCCGGTGATTCAATGATAACTTTGTCAGCACTAATCCCAGGGAAATTACCACCACCAGTAGCTCGATAGTTATTTGTTACAACAATAAATTTCTGTTCACTTGAAACTTCTTTGCCTTCAAATTGTAAATTTACGATACGGCTTGCATCTGGATTAACGATATTTCCTTTATCATCATACTTTGCAGGTTGTGTTACATCGACTTGATAAGAAACACCATCAATTACGTCAAAGTTATAAGTCGGGAATGCAACATTAATTAACTCTTGCTCTTCAGTAGAAGATGCATCAATTTGATTAAATTGTCCAGCTGACATTTCTAGCCATTCTTTCACATCCGCACCATTAATAAGAAGGGCTTGTAGCGTATTAGGATATAAATACATATCTGCTACATTTTTAATCGCAATTTCTCCTGCTGGAACATCAGTGTAATAAGTCGCTCCTCCACGTCCACCAGCTTTGAAAGGTGCACCTGCTGAAAGAATTGGTAAACCCTCATATTCAGTACCTTGAACATAGTTTTCAACATACCATTTTTGTGCATTCGTTACGATTTGAATTGAAGGATCATCTTGAACGAGTGCAAAGTAGCTATTAATTGGTGCTGTTGTCGTTCCTACTGGGCTGTTAACCCAATCAATAGTTCCTTCGTGTTCCTCGTGCACTGCGTCAACAATTGATTGATCTGCATCAACTAATGGCGTATTTGATTCTTTATCATAGATAGCTTGTACAGAAGATTGTGAATCTACAACAGTCCAACTACCATCTTTCTTTTCAAGTGTGAAATCGATCAATCCCAAATGATTTCCCCAGTAACCAGGCATAACAGATGCTACACCGTTAATTTTACCAGTTTCAGCATCAACACCCTCTATGTCAGCATATGTTTCACTCGGGAAGACGGAATGAGAATGTCCAAATAGAATTGCATCAATACCTTCTACTTTACTTAATTCAAATGTTGCGTTTTCTTGCATTCCTTCATCGGTTGCTTTCCCTATGCCTGAGTGAGGAATGGCAACGATGATATCAGCACCCTTTTCTTTCATTTCTGGGACAAACTTTTCAGCAGTTTCAATGATATCCTTTGCGATGACTTTTCCTTCAAGATTTTTCTTATCCCAGTTCATAATTTGAGGAGGTGTAAATCCAATGACACCTACTTTAAGCGTATGTGTTTCGCCATCTTCATCGACTACTTCACGGTCTAAAATAAGGTATGGTGTGAAATAATTCTCATCATTTGTTGCATCACCATCTTGATCGTCAATGTATACGTTCGCATTTACATACGGAAAATTTGAACCTTTTAAGCTTGTCTCTAAAAAGTCTAAACCGTAATTAAATTCATGATTTCCAATATTACCAGCATCATAATCTAATAAGTTCATCGCTTTATATACAGGATGTGTTTCACCATCTTCAAGCACATCGACTTTTGCGACATAATCACCTAAAGGATTTCCTTGAATAAGATCCCCATTATCGAATAATAAACTGTTTTTCGCTTCCTCACGTGCTTGCTTAATCAGTGTTGCTGTTTTTGCAAGCCCAAAGTCTTGAACCTTTGCATCTTTATAATAATCGTAGTTTACTAGATTTACGTGTATATCTGTTGTTTCCATTACTCTTAGCTTAACGATATCTTCATTTTCAGCTGCATGAGTTACAGCTGGTGCCATTTGTGGCAAAGTCATACTAAGTGCTAAAGCGGTACTAAGTGCTAGTTTTTTCTTAGATTTTTTCATCTAACGTACCTTCCCTTCTCATAATACAAATTAAATGCATATGTATTATAACAAAAAAAATAAAAAACTTGATAATAATTTTTCTTTTTACGAAAAATTAACAAGTTAGACGCAATTCACCATATGTAAAGGAGTATTAAATAACGTACTTAAATCACTCCTCATATATTTTTACTAAAAGCTGTTTTCGTATTCATTGTTGCTTTTCGTAATAAGAGCTAAAAGCTGCGGCATCTTTTCACCTTTAAGGACTAATAATCATCTAAAATACACATCAGATGCTCTAATTTAAGTAAAAAAAGCAACATAGAAAAAGAAAGACCCTAACAAAATCAGGACAAAATTAATATTTAATAATGGAATTTCCATTTTCCGACCTTATGCTAATTCGCTTTGAAAAAGTATGAGTTGGTTGCTCATAAGATTTTGTTATCGGTAAATGTGTTTCATAACTTTCAGCAGTATAGGGTGTAAGAGTATTGTTAGAGCTGGTTGGTATCATTAATTGATTTTCAGTCTTGCTTACACATAGCTCAACTTCTGTACTATCCATAGGTTGAGCTTGTTCGACAACCCGTATTTTTCCATCATTATTAAGCTTTAATGAGGAAAGATTTCTTTTATTCATGTAAACTCTCTTTTTCATCATTTTATCACCTCTATTCCTGCTTCTACATGTAAACCTACTCTTCTTTAAATGACTGTACTAAATTTTCAAGCTCTTCACGATTATGTGTAATCATGCCTTCTAAGCGGTCTACTAAACCCTGGATATCTTTATTATTAGTCGTTCCGTTAGATGAAACATGCTGGAATAATAGCACAATTGCATATGCCACAGCTGAATTATCAACATATACAAATGAATTTCCACTCTTTATAATTTTTGAGTTTCCATTTTCATTTCTAAGGTCTGCTGTTAAAAGACTTTCAATTTGCTTCGAAAATTCACTCATATATTTTGCTACAGTTTTATCAATAAGCTGCTCAACTTCTCTTTGGTTTATCACCCTTAAATCCCCCCTTTGTTTATATGTATACGAAAAGGTTTGGCTTCTTGTATAGACAGCCTCCTATTTTGCCACGAAAATATTCATGTTTTTTCATATTCAATAGAATTTCATTATTTATTTTTTTCACACACTTGTTAGCAATAACAATTAAATATATTAACTATGGCTTGAATCGTAACTTTATTGATTTTAACTAAATTGATACAGCTAGCTGGAAATGTTAGTTAATGGAGATAGGTTTAAGAAGAAAAGTATCACGATCTCGCTGAATTCGAGTTTATGTCGAATACGAAAAATATAAATTGCTGTGCAGGAAGTCTTAACTGTTAATGAATCAGGTGGTGACGATCCTCTACCTGATTCATTAACTTTCTAATAGAAATGAGGTCTTTCAACTATTTCAATTCAGTTTGATGAGATGAGACTTTAGCATTTAAGCTAGTTTAAATGACCAAAGTAATATAATTACAACTATCAAACCGATCCATACATTTTCAGCTTAATCCTTGTCATCTTTTTTACCTTTTTTGCAAAACTCGATACTAGAAGCTCCGTTTTTAATCTCAATTTCATCTTTATCTAGCTGTGCTTGTGCCTGAGCTTGTAATTGCGCCTGAGCCTGAAGCTGTGCTTGTAATTGCGCTTGAAACTGTGCTTGTGCTTCTAATTGAGCTTGGAGTTGTGCCTGTAACTCAATAATCTTATTAAACACATCATCTCTACTTCCCATGCCTTCTCCCCTCCTTTATTTCTATATAAAGAACTATCAATTAAGCGTCTCCTTTGTCGCACCACCAGTCAGGTAATTCAATAGATGCAGTTCCATTTTTAACCCAAATTTTGTCTTTATCGACTTGCGCTTGTGCCTGCGCCTGAGCTTGAGCTTGGAGCTGCGCTTGAAGTTGTGCTTGAATCTCTGCTTGTAATTGTAATTGTGCCTGGAATTGCGCTTGGAGCTGAGCTAAAATCGCAAGCAACTTGTCGTAATCTTTATCTGTATATTCCATTTCTTCCCCTCCTTCTATAGCGGATTTACTTACACTACCAAGGTATGTCTATATTGAAATATAGCAACGGCATCTGTTCTATATAAAATAAAATGGTCAAAATCATTATTTTTAATAGACATTATAGTTTTTAATTTTTACATTTTATTGAATTTTGTTATTTTTAGCATGAATAGTTTATGCTATCGGAGAATATGTACTTATGTATTTTCTATTCGAGAGGATGGTTTGCGTGTGGTATGCAAAAGAAGTGAATGACATCACTACTGAGTTAGACACAAATCTCGATTCAGGGCTATCTAGTATTGAAGCTAAACAACGACTAGAGCGTAATGGGCCAAATGAATTTAAAGAGCAACAAGAATCAACTTTGTTGCAGTTGTTATGGGGACAAATTAATAGTGCTTTAATCTATATTCTACTAGCTGCAGCTATCGTTTCATTTATCGTCGGGGAGATTAGTGATGCAATCGTCATTTTTATTGTCATTGGTATCAATGCAGTAATTGGAATTATTCAAGAATCTAAGGCAGAAAAAGCATTGGAAGAATTAAAAAAAATGTCAACACCTCAAGCGATTGTGAAACGTGACGGCATCATTCAAGAAATCCCTTCCAAAAACATTGTTACAGGAGACATTGTCGTTATAGATACAGGACGTTACATTCCTGCAGATGTTAGGTTTTTCGAAACTGTAAACTTAAAGGTTGAAGAGTCTGCTCTAACAGGAGAGTCCCTTCCAGTTGAAAAAAACTCAGCGTGTTTAAGTACTAATAATATTCCTCTTTCAATTCAACAAAATATGGGATTTATGTCTACTCTTTCTACTTACGGAAGGGGATTAGGTATCGTAATAGGTACTGGCATGGATACAGAGATAGGCAAAATTGCTAGCTTATTAAGAGAGCAAAAAAAGTCGTTAACCCCCTTGCAGAAAAAATTAGATGAGCTTGGAAAACTACTAGGTTTTGCAGCAATTATCATTTCTATGCTCGTTTTTCTTATTGGTTTTTTTCAAGAAAGAAATGTAACAGAGATCTTTCTAATAGCTGTAAGCTTAGCCGTGGCAGCTATACCAGAAGGCTTACCTGCAATTGTAACGATTGTTCTAGCTCTTGGCGTTCAAAGACTAATTAAAAAGAATGCGATTGTAAGAAAACTTCCTGCTGTAGAAACATTAGGATCTGTTAGTGTCATATGTTCAGATAAAACTGGCACATTAACTCAAAATAATATGACGGTTACTAAAACTTTTATTAGTGGGAAATACATAGACTGGTCGGACTTGAATGTTCAATCAAAGTCCTCAGATATGTTAATAAAAGTCATGCTATTATGTAACGATGCATCATTATCTGAGAAAGAACAAACAGGTGACCCTACTGAAGTAGCACTCCTTGCAGCAGGAAGAAATTTCAAGTATTCAAAAGCTGATTTTGATCATCGTTTTAAACGATTATACGAAATACCATTTGACTCTGACCGAAAATTGATGACAACAGTGCATCATGTTAATGAAGATGTTCTTATGTTGACAAAAGGGGCTCTTGAGAGCATCCTTCCGAAATCAACTAACATCTTAATTGATGATCAGATTTGTACTATGTCAAATGATAACCGAGACAATATTCTTGAACAAGCTAAAGAAATGGCGAACGCTTCTCTACGCGTATTAGCCTTTGCTTATAAAATGATAACGAATGAGAAGAAATATGATGAAATTCAAGAAGATCAATTTATATTTATTGGACTCGTGGGTATGATTGATCCTCCGCGTTTAGATGTCAAAGAATCAATTGAGCTTTGTAAAAAAGCAGGCATAAAGCTAGTGATGATAACTGGAGATAACCATAAGACTGCGTTAGCTATATCAAAACAATTAGGAATAGCTGAACATGAACACGAAACAATGACAGGTCAGGAGCTCGATAAGTTAACAGCGTTGCAATTAAAATCGCGCATATTAGACACTAAAGTGTTTGCTCGTGTTTCGCCTGAACATAAAGTGCGTATCGTTGATGCACTTAGATCTAATGGTAATATTGTAGCAATGACTGGAGATGGAGTTAACGATGCACCTTCACTCAAAAAAGCTGATGTAGGTGTAGCGATGGGGATAACGGGTACAGATGTAGCAAAAGGAGCATCGGATATTATTTTAACTGACGATCGCTTTTCAACAATTGTATCAGCAGTTAAAGAAGGTAGGAATATATATTTAAATATTAAAAAGTCGATCCTTTATTTGCTGTCGTGTAATTTAGGGGAAATTGTGGCGCTCGTTTTTGGTATTCTAATGGGTTGGCCAGCCCCTTTAACTGCCATCCATATTCTATGGGTAAACTTAATTACCGACACTCTTCCAGCAATTGCTCTTGGCTTTGAAAAAGGTAATGCTGATGTTATGAATCACAAACCTAGAGATCCGAAACAACGAATCATAACAAATAAGGAAATTAGATACACATTACTTAATGGATTGGTTATAGGTATTGCTACATTAGTTGCCTTTTCAATAGGATTAAACGGTGAAGTAAGTTTTCTTACAGAGCAATCACAATCATCAGCTGAATCAATTATTCGCGCACAAACGATGGCATTTCTGACATTAAGCTTTGCTCAGCTTTTCCATTCTTTTAATTTAAAACATGAGAAAGAAACGATCTTTCAAAAAGGATTTTTCTTAAATAAATATTTAATAGGAGCTTTTATCATCGGGTTCGGAATACAAGTTCTATTAGTCAATATACCTTTTTTCCATACATTCATTAACCTTACTTACCTATCACTAGAGCAATGGTTTATCGTTATTGTCATTTCTATCATACCAATTATTGTTAACGAAATTAGCAAGTTATTAATAAATAAGTATCTTTAGACTCCCTTAGGAAATAATGAAAAAGCTCCCTGATGGTGATGTCAGGGAGTTTTGATTGATTATTTTATTCTAATATTTACGTATTAATAAGCTTCTTTAACCATTCATCAAATTCTTCTCTCGTTTTCTTTTCACCATCTACATACATATCGATCGTTTCCTCTTTATAGAAAAAGTAAATTTTATAATGCTTATCATTATGTTTCCCTTGAAACAGCATTACATTATAATCATCGCTCTCAAATGTCCATGCTGGACCTTCAAATTTGTTCGTAAACAAATCATATAAGCCCTCGTCATTTGGAGCTTTAAATTTTGCCATTTGCATCTTCATTTTTTCTTCTAAATTTTCCATATCCTTACTCGGCTGTTCTTCAGCTTTCTTGGTACCTTTTGATTCAGCTATAATGACTTCATCAGTCATTTTCGCAAAAGTCCCTTCATGAAATAAAAAGCCACCACCTAGTAAAGACATTACAAACATACTAACAACGACCATGTTTATCATGCTGGCTACCCTCCTAATTGTATACATTAGTTTAAATTCCCGTTGTTATTATTCACAATTACCATCATAGTATTCACTTAGACAAATATAAGATTAGCTGACTAGTAGATAGCTTTTTAACCTTCTTGAAGAATTGGCTTATTACCTCGTGCCGTTAGCATGAGTGAGTTAGAAGCTCAAACGCGCTGCTGTCGCACTAATGAAGGCACTATTCGCCTTCGAGTGTGTCGATGAGACTTGATAATAGGAGTTCTTTTCCAGAGCATACACATGAAAATGCCTTAAACAATGCCGCAACTGCACCGTTTATCCCTTCTTAGTCATACTACGATATACAATATATTTGCGATTTAAATATGTAAGTGGAACACTCCACACGTGTACAAGCCTCGTAAATGGCCAAATCGCAAAAAGTGCTACTGCACTGATGATATGTATTTTAAAGCCGAACGGTGCGCCTATCATCAGCTCAGGAGTTGGTCGAAACATTAAAATCCCTCTTATCCACGGTCCTATATATTCTCGATAATCGAATTCTCCTCCTGTTGCCGTATAACCAACTGTATTTGTAAAACCTGTAAGAACAACCGCCCCTAAGACAACTAACACGACCAAATCGCTTTTTGAACTGTTAACTAAAATTCTACGTACTGTGATCCTTCTCAAAAATAATAAAAACCCACCAACTACCGTAGCTACACCAGCTGCACCGCCAAACCACACTGCCCCGAAGTGATACATTTCCTCTGAAATTCCAACATAATCATAAAATCCCTTTGGAACAAGCAACCCTGCAACATGGCCAAAGAAAACGATAATAATTCCCCAGTGAAAAAGTAAACTTCCCCATTTTAATTTCTTCTTTTCCAAAAACTCACTAGATTTCGCTGACCACCCAAACTGATCGGTGTTGTACCGATAAATATGGCCCAACACAAATATGGCTATTACAATATAAGGGTATATTAACCACCAAAATTGATCCCAAAATGACATTTCCATCCCTCCATGGCCTTAGTGAGAGTTCCTTTATATTCAAGCTACCCTGCCTGTTTTTGTTCTATTAATGAATCAATAGCTAGTATACAACCGTTTAATACATGTTCATAAGGACTTGCTAGACTTGTTAATTCCTTTTGTAAACGATCTATCGACTTCCGATGAATATTAAACATTTTCATAGCACTCTCTTCAGAAGCTTCCGATGCGAATTCTAAAATTAAAGGAAAAAAGTCGGGTAATTCATCATTTTTGATATAAAAGTCCTCTTTCGCAAATTCAAACCTAAGTTTAACGAATGCTTGACCTCTTTCACGGTTATCACCAAACACGTCATACGTTAAATACAGTGTTGTTTTGTCATTAAAATCAAAAGTGTTGACATATGTTTCACACAACTCAGTCAAACAATGGTTGGCAGTATATTGAACAAAATCACTATAGGCTTGCTGTACTTTGTTATCGCCGATGCTATGAATTGCTTTAATAATCTCTTCATCACCCACCCATTCTTTTGAAGGGTAATGTAAAAAAATTGACGCAAGTTTAAATATAGTCTTACTGTCTTCCATCTTGAGCATGCTGTATATCACTCCAATATTTTTCTCCATACAAATATAAATCCTCGTTATTCTCGCTCACACTACAATCATTGCACCCTTCCATATAGTCATAACCAGTTGACCCTTGACCAAAATACATATCTCCAACCTTTTCTTTATGAGATGAGGGTATAACGTATCGATCGGAATATTTCGCTATAGCAGCCAGCTCATACATGTCGCGAGCTGACTGTTCGGTTAAGCCAGCTGACTCTAAAATATTTGAGTCAAATGATTTTTGGATATTTACACTTCTCATATAACTTCTCATCGCCACTAATTTTTTTAATACACCCTCTATAACCTTTGTATCTCCAGCACTTAATAGATTAGCCAAATATTCGATTGGAATGCGAAATTGTTTAATTGTCGGAAACACAATTCTTGGATCAATTGAGTCAACTTGACCACCGAGTGCATCCATCATCGGACTTAGTGGCGGAACGTACCAAACCATCGGTAACGTACGATATTCAGGATGAAGTGGGAGTGCAATCTTTTGCTCAATAGCTAACTTATACACAGGTGATCTTTGAGCAGCTTCAATCCAATCTTCTGGAATTCCCTCATTTATGGCATTGCGTATCACTTCCGGATCATGTGGGTCTAAGAAAATATCCAACTGAGATTCATATAACTTTTTCTCATCACTTACGGATGCAGCTTCTTTCACACGTTCTGCATCATAAAAGACTAGGCCTATATATCGAAGTCTTCCAACACACGTTTCAGAGCAAATTGTTGGTAACCCACTTTCTATTCTCGGAAAGCAAAATGTACATTTTTCTGCCTTCTTCGTTTTCCAATTAAAATATACTTTCTTATAAGGACAACCTGTCATACAAAATCGCCAGCTCCGACACGAGTCTTGATCAACTAAGACAATGCCATCTTCATCTCTTTTATAAATTGATCCAGAAGGACATGATGATACACAAGGTGGGTTAAGACAATGTTCGCAAATGCGTGGTAAATACATCATGAACGATTGTTCATATTCAAACTTAATCTTGTCCTCGATCCCTTGTATATTAGGATCATTTTCACCTGTAATATGAACACCTGCTAAATCATCTTCCCAGTTCGGTCCCCACTGTATATCCATATAGTCACCTGTTAGCTGTGATTTCGGTCGTGCCACAGGCTGATGCTCACGCTCTGGACTATTAATCAATGTTTCATAATCGTAAGTCCAAGGTTCATAATAGTCATCAATTTGTGTCAAATCCTTGTTGTAAAAAATGTTGAGAAGCTTACTCGCTCGGCCACCAGCCTTCAGCTCCAATTTTCCGTTCTTTACTTCCCACCCCCCTTTGTGAGTTTCCTGATTTTCCCACTCCTTAGGGTAACCAATGCCAGGTTTTGTTTCGACATTGTTCCACCACATATATTCAGCACCAGGCCGATTTGTCCATGTATTATTACAAGTAACACTACATGTATGACATCCAATACACTTATCTAAATTCATAACCATTCCAAATTGTGCTTTAACTTTCAAGCCAGTTCACCTCACCCTTCTCTAGCCTGCGGATCATGACCATTTCATCTCGCTGATTACCTGTTGGGCCGTAATAATTAAAGCCATAGCTTAGCTGAGCATATCCACCAATCATTTGTGTAGGTTTAATATGGATTCTCGTTGGACTGTTAAATGTTCCTCCTCGAAACTTCGTAGTTGGTGAACCTGGCACATTAATCGTTCTGTCCTGGACGTGATACATATAAGCTACCCCTCTAGGCAAACGGTGACTCGTAACTGCTCGGGCAACTACGACACCATTTCTGTTATACATCTCTAGCCAATCGTTGTCGTTAATCCCTGCATGATTGGCATCTTCATGATTAAGCCAGACGTGTGGACCACCTCTAAATAACGTAAGCATCGGTAACGTATCACCATAAGTACTGTGATATGACCATTTGAAATGCGGTGTTAAATAACGCAACTCAATTTCATTACCGTGATTCGGCCGGTGATCTTGATCTAAAAATGCTAATTTACGAAGAGGTGCTTTAAATGTAGGTAGTTCTTCACCAAATTCTATTATGGTTTCATGGTCTAAATAGAAATGTTGTCTACCTGTTAATGTTCTCCATGGTATGAGACGTTCTACATTTGTCGTAAAAGGTGAATAACGTCTATTTCCAGTCTCTGTGCCGCTAAATACTGGTGATGAAATGACTTTTTGAGGCTGAGCAGTAATTTCATCAAAGGAAATGTGCTCTTCTGCTCGTTCAATTGCCAAATCTTTTAACTGCTGCCCAGTTTTCTTCTCCATGACATCCCATGCTTTCATTGCAAGAGAGCCGTTCGTTGTACTAGACAACGTTAGTATCGTTTCAGCTACATTTCGATCCGTATACAGACTCGGACAATCTTTGTAATCCTTTGTTTGTCTTGCTACACCGTTTATTGCTTTTAACTTTTCATATTCTTCCTTTGCATCCCAACCAATACCTTTAGCACCAATGCTGTTCTTAATTACACCACCTAATGCAATATATTTCTCATATACCTTTGTGTACTCCCGTTCTACAACATGTATACGAGGTAAATTTACCCCAGGCTCTGGTTCTACATCATCATGCTTCCAATCAGGTATTTGCCCAAACAATTGTGAAATTTCATCTTTCGTATCATGTAATAAAGGTGTTGCAACAATATCTTTCGTTGGCTCTGGAAAAATCTCTTTTGCTAATTCAGAAAATTTTTCCGCCAAATTTTTGAATGTATCCCAATCAGATTTACTTTCCCAAGGGGGTGCTATTGCTGGATTAAATGGGTGTACGAATGGATGCATGTCTGTGCTACTAATATCATATTTCTCATACCAAGTAGCAGCAGGCAGGACAATATCCGAATACAACCCCGTTCCAGTCATGCGAAAATCTATATTAATTAACAAATCGAGTTTCCCTTCAGCTGAAACTTCTTGACTATCGACTTCAGCAGTATGTAATTTATCATTTGCAACACTTAAAGAGCCATGATGTGTTCCTAACAGGTGTTTCAAAAAATACTCATGACCTTTAGCAGAACTGCCTAATAAATTAGCGCGCCATACAATTAATGACCTAGGAAAGTTAGCAGGATTACTCGGATTTTCAATAGCAAACTTAAGTTTGCCGTTCTTTAAATTTTCTACAACATACTTCACAGCTTCATCATTTGTCTTTGCGTTTGCTTTTTTATAAAGATGTATAGTATTTTCCTGAAATTGTGGATAGGAGGGAAGCCACCCTAATCTAGCCGCTAACGCATTATAATCTGCTAAATGTTCATATCTTGGTTTATCAATCGTTGGAGAGATATGGTCAGCAACTGATTGATCCTCATACCTCCACTGCTCCGTTGCAAAGTAAAAAAATGATGTGCCGTTTTGTAAGCGTGGTGGTCCACCCCAATCACGTGCAGTTGCAACGGTTTGCCAGCCTTCTAATGGCCTCACCTTCTCTTGCCCTACATAATGAGCCCATCCCCCACCATTCACGCCTTGAGACCCAGTGAGCAATACAAGATTTAGCACCGCTCGATAAATGACATCTGAATGATACCAATGGTTAATTCCAGAACCCATAATAATCATGGATCGACCATTTGAATCAATTGCATTTTGCGCAAACTCTCTTGCAATTTGTGCAACAACCTCTTTGTTAATCCCCGTTTTATCTTCCTGCCAAGCTGGCGTATATGGCTTTGGATCATCATAATTTGTTGGATAATCTCCTGGTAAATTACGACTTACGCCTGTTTTTGCTAGTAATAGATCAAATACAGTTGTCACATATTGAACTTGGCCATCTCCATCACTAACTATTCTTACAGGTATAGTCCGTTCAAGCGTGGCTTTCTCATTTTCATCAAAATAAGGAATTGATATCGAAAGCAGTTCATCTTCTTTATTAAGAAGCGTTAATAATGGTGAAATGGACTGTCCATCTTCTGATGGCTGTTGTAAGTTAAGATTCCAGTTACCTTTATCCTCCCAACGATGTCCTATTGTTCCATTAGGTATAAGAAGTTGGTTAGTTTCACTATCTATAACGACCGGCTTCCATTCAGCATGAGTTACATTCTTTCCAATATCACTAGCCCTTAAGAAACGAGTAGCTACATAGGATTCTCCTTTTTTTTCAAGCTTGATTAAGAAAGGGAGATCAGTATACATTTTTGCGTAGTTATCGAAATAAGGCGTATTTTTGTCGACGTAGAATTCCTTAAGTATGACATGAGTCATTGCCATTGCTAAGGCAGCATCCATGCCTGGGTTAACAGCCAACCAATGGTCTGCAAATTTAACGTATTCAGCGTAATCAGGACTAATTGAGACGACTTTCGTTCCTCTATATCTCGCTTCTACCATAAAATGTGAGTCAGGGGTTCTAGTTTGTGGTACATTAGAGCCCCATATTAGTAAATAACTAGAATTGTACCAATCTGAACTTTCCGGTACGTCTGTTTGTTCACCCCATACTTGTGGTGATGCTGGAGGAAGGTCAGCATACCAATCATAAAAACTAAGTATGGCACCACCTATTAATGATAAAAATCGTGCACCGCCTGCGTGACTAACCATTGACATAGCTGGAATCGGAGAAAAACCAAAAATTCTATCTGGTCCATACTTGTTAATCGTATATAATAACTGTGCAGCGATAAGTGTATTTACTTCGTCCCATGAGGTACGAACAAACCCACCCTTTCCTCTTGTAGATTTATATCGCCTTTCCTTGTCAGGATCTTCGATAATACTCGCCCAAGCATCAATAGCATTGGAATTCTCCTTCATTGCTTGCCGCCATAATTTAATAAGACTACTCCTTACATATGGGTACCTCACTCTTAAAGGACTATATATATACCATGAAAAACTAGCCCCTCTAGGACAGCCTCTTGGTTCATATTCAGGCATATCAGGGCCTGTTGAAGGATAATCAGTTTGTTGAGTTTCCCACGTGATAATCCCGTCTTTCACATGTATTTTCCAGCTACAAGAGCCAGTACAATTCACACCATGTGTGGACCGAACTACTTTGTCATGCTGCCACCTTCTACGATAGTATTTCTCCGTTTCCCTATCATACGGTGATAGTTCACTGTGGTCTGTAAGCTCAGTTGTTTTCCCGAAATATGTAAGTTTCTTTAGAAGTGGGAGCTTCTTTTTACTCATTTTCCGCATCCTTCCTTATTTAGAAATCATCGCTATGGGATTCTTTTGCCCAAATCATTTAGTAAATATTCTTAAATGATTAGATGATTAGATGTTTAAAAGTTAATAAGGTGTTTATACTGTTAACCATTAACAACACCAATAATGAGGTGAATGAAGATGTCAGGACCATCATTAAGAAAATTGGACGCCCATCAATCAATTCATGAAGGAGCAGTCACTGAGGGGAAAGAGTTACTTGATATGCTAGTGAAGTTATATAAAGACGACCAACACCAATACGCACAAACTGTTGCAAAAGTGTTAGTTGAACATTGGGAAACTAGAACGATCGCTCACGCAGATTCTGAAGAGGAAGGATTTTATGTTGATCTTCTTAATAAGAATCCAAATTTAAAAGACTCATTAACTATGTTAAAGCGAGACCATGACTTGTTACGAATATTAGTAACGGACGTAAAAGACATGCTAAAAAACGAAGGGTTAACTGAAGAAGTGATTGACCATTTTAAAGCTATATTAATTGTTTTGGATATACATAATCATGATGAGGAGATACTTTTGTCTTAATTACCTAGACTCCTTCGATAAATGTTACTGCTTTCATTACTAATAATGGCAATAAGGTGAAATCTATCGATAATTAAAAATTAACCAAAATACCATAAAACCTAGATTTAGTGCAAAAATCAACAAATGCGAAAACTGCCATTTTTAAAAGAGCAATCTTTAAGATTATCTAAAGGTTGCTCTTTTATTATGAATTTATTGGAACGTACGGGTCTTATATCCGTAAGAAAAGGACATAAATTCAAGTTGCGGACGTTGTTGTTGCTTAGGGTAAAAAACAGTATATGTACTCTTATTGACATGCTTTTTATAGCATTTCGGTTCATAAAAATGAATGTTCTTCCTTATAAAGAATATAAACGTATACAAATATTAACCAAAAGGAATGATAACATAGATTAATATTTAGGACGGAGGATTTGCATGGCTAGAATTTCGAATTGGGATCCAGAAAATAAAGATTTTTGGGAGCGCGAAGGTCGAAGACATGCTCGAAGGAATTTATGGATATCCATCCCTGCCTTACTATTAGCCTTTGTTGTTTGGCAAATATGGTCAGTCGTTGCTGTCAGATTAAATGATGTAGGCTTTTCTTTTACCCAATCTGAATTATTTACGTTGGCAGCCCTTCCTGGATTAACAGGAGCTACGTTTCGTATTTTTTTTACTTTTATGCCTGGGATTGTTGGAGGGAAAAATTGGACAGTCATTAGCACAGCGCTTTTGCTTTTACCAACTGTAGGAATTGGCATTGCAGTCAACAATCCAGAAACGTCCTTTACAATGATGGCAACTTTAGCCGCATTATGTGGTATCGGTGGAGGGAATTTTTCTTCATCCATGGCAAATATTAATCCATTTTATCCTAAAAAAGAGCGAGGGGCGGCGTTAGGATTAAATGCTGGTATTGGTAACTTAGGTGTTAGTGTCGTGCAATTTCTCACTCCAATCGTCATAACAGCAAGCATTATTGGGACTTTTACTGGGACATCGCAAACATTAGATAATGGTGATACCATTTGGATTCAAAATGCAGCGTTCGTCTGGGTAATTCCGATTATTATCATTACACTAGCTGCGGTAGTCGGCATGGACAACTTACCGGGAACAAAACAATCTTTTAAGGAACAAGCTATTATATTCAAAAGAAAGCACACTTGGATTATGACTTGGTTGTATACGATGTGTTTTGGATCATTTATTGGATATGCCGCAGCTTTTCCATTGTTAATTCAAAATGAATTTGCCGAACAAAATGCAGTCGGATTAGCATTTTTAGGGCCATTAATCGGAGCAGCAGTCCGTCCAGTAGGAGGGTGGATATCAGACAAAGTAGGCAGTGGTGCACTTATTACATTTTGGGACATTATTATTATGATCATTGCTACGATAGGTGTAATTTACTTCTTACAAATTCATCATTTTACCGGATTTTTAATCATGTTTCTTATACTATTCTTTACTACGGGAATAGCAAATGGCTCTACTTTCCGTATGGTTCCTTTTATTTTCCCAGCAAAAGAGTCCTCACCAGTGTTAGGTTTTATTGCAGCAATCGCAGCTTACGGTGCATTTTTAATCCCAAAAATATTTGGCTGGTCGATTGACACAACGGGCTCTGCCAATTTTGCTTTATATATATTTCTTGTATATTACGCGATCAGCTTAATAATTTGCTGGTATTATTATTCTCGAAAAAATGCTGAAATTAAATGTTAATCAACTTTTATTTGTAATTATTTGGGGGAGAATTCCGCATGAAACCTAGTGAATTAATGAAGTTTCAAAACAAACAAATTCGAGTATTACATTTTACGTGGATAGCTTTTTTCATTTCTTTTTTTACGTGGTTTAATATGGCACCTCTAGCCACAACGATGGTCCAATCTGTAGGATGGTTGACAGATGATCACCTCGCGGCATTAGCTATTATAAACGTTGCTCTAACTGTCCCAGCAAGAATAGTTGTTGGGATGTTACTTGACAAATATGGACCTAGAATCGTTTTTTCTGCCTTACTCATTATCATGGCTTTTCCTACCTTTGTTTTTGCATTCGGAAATTCATGGATGCAGCTTTTCGTATCTCGACTAGTTTTAAGTGGTATTGGTGCAAGCTTTGTCATTGGAATTCGAATCATTTCCGAATGGTTCCCTCCAAAAAAAGTTGGCTTTGCAGAAGGCTTTTACGCTGGATTTGGCAATTTTGGTTCGGCTGCAGCTGCTGTTCTGTTGCCTTGGATAGCTATACAAATTATCGGCGGTGACAACGGCTGGAGATATGCAATTGCTTATACAGGCGTTATTTGCCTCATCTATGGTATCATTTATTTCTTTATCGTAACTGACACACCTGAAGGCAAAAAATTTCTTCGATCAGAAAAAATAGCAGCAATGCAAGTAAGCTCTTGGGGTGATTTAATTCAATTAATTATTTGGACAATTCCATTAGTCGGTGTTTTAGGATTACTCGCATGGCGATTAAAAAATTTAAACTTCATTCCGCAAAATACCTTATATGTTATTTATGTTATTCTGCTCATTGTACTCACTTATCAAATCATTCAAATATTAAGAGTAAATATACCTTTGCTAAAATCAAAGGAAACAACATCAGGAGGCTATCGCTTTAAAAATGTCGCTGCTCTTAACACAACTTATTTTGCAAACTTCGGTGCTGAATTAGCAATCGTCTCGATGTTGCCAACTTTTTTCTTAACAACATTCTCTTTAACCCCGACAACAGCAGGATTAATAGCCTCATCTTTTGCATTTGTTAATTTATTTGCACGGCCGTTAGGTGGATGGATATCTGATCATGTTAGAAGTAGAAAGCTAATTATGCTAGCTTATATGTTTGGAATATCCATAGGGTTACTTGGGATGGCATTTATCAACTCAAGTTGGCCTATTGTTCTGGCTGTTACCATTACTGTTTTAACCTCTATGTTTATCCAAGGAGCAGAAGGAGCTACTTTTGCCGTAATCCCTTTTATTAAACGTAAAATGACTGGCCAAATTTCCGGCATGGCAGGTGCTTATGGAAATGTAGGAGCCGTTGTCTACTTAACATTACTCACTTTCGTTACACCTAGACAATTTTTTATTATTCTGTCTATAGGTGCATTACTAAGTTTTATATATTGCATGTTTGCTTTAGAAGAGCCAAAAGATTCCCATGGTGATGAATATACCGCTGAAACATAGAATCAATAGGGGTTTTTTTCTATTGAAGTGAAACCCCTGAGATCCTCGCATAACTCACTAGGTTATTCATCATACTAACCAGATTCTTATCCACTAGCCTAGATTTACTAGCCAATTCACTTATTACTGTTTAAAATTGTTGATTTACTATCCAAATTCGCTGCTTTTCTATCCAAAATCGCTTTTTTACTATCCAAATTCGTTGATTTACTATCCAAACTCTCTATTTTACTATCCAAACTCGCTGCTTTTCTATCCAAACTCTTTGATTTACTATCCAAATTCTCTGCTTTTCTATCCAAAATCGCTTTTTTACTATCCAAACTCGCTGCTTTTCTATCCAAACCTCGGTTTACTATCCAAAATCGCTTTTTTACTATCCAAAATCTCTGCTTTTCTATCCAAACTCTCTATTTTACTATCCAAACTCGCTGCTTTTCTATCCAAACCTCGGTTTACTATCCAAATTCGTTGATTTACTATCCAAACTCTCTATTTTACTATCCAAACTCTCTGCTTTACTATCCAAATTCGCTGCTTTTCTATCCAAACCTCGGTTTACTATCCAAACCCCTCATCTTACTCTCTATATCTTTACTTAAATAAACTCATATATTCACCGTACCCTTCTTCTTGCAAATCATCTGCTGATATAAATCGTAGGGCAGCTGAATTTATACAATATCTTAAGCCTGTCGGTTTCGGTCCATCAGTAAACACATGACCAAGGTGGGAATCTGCATTTTTGCTCCTTACTTCTGTACGTGTAATAAACAAGCTGCGATCTTCATGTTCAACAATATTATTTGGTTCAAGAGGTTGTGTAAAGCTTGGCCACCCAGTTTCTGAATCATATTTGTCTAATGAACTAAACAATGGTTCTCCAGATATAATATCAACATAAATACCTTCTTCTTTATGATCCCAGAATTCATTATCATATGCCTTTTCTGTACCATCCTCTTGGGTTACTTTATATTGTATAGGTGTTAAGCTCTCCTTTAACTCTTCTTGAGAAGGCTTGATAAATGCTTTAGGAATGTCAAATACTCTGTCATCACCCCAAGTCTCATCTAAATATTGATCTCTTCCCGAGTTATGTCGATAAAATTTATACTTTAAGCTATTCTTTTTGTAGTAATCTTGATGATACTCCTCTGCTTTATAAAATGTTGCAGCTGGTAGAATCTCTGTTACAATTGGATCGTTATATCGTCCAGATTCATTCAAGCTGCTTTTTGACTGTTCTGCTAGCTCTTTTTGTTCTTCATTTTGATAAAAGATTGCTGTTCGATACTGTTCTCCACGATCAACAAACTGTCCACCTGAATCTGTTGGGTTGACCTGTCTCCAAAACACCTCTAATAAAGTTTCATAGGTTACTTTCTCAGGGTCGTAAATAATCTCAACTGCCTCAATGTGACCTGTTGCTCCAGCAGACACTTCTTTGTATGTTGGATTTTCTTCCTGACCGCCAGTATATCCTGAAACGGCATCTATCACACCATCAAGCTTTTCAAACGGTGGCTCCATACACCAAAAGCAACCACCTGCAAACGTAGCTTTCGCATACATTGATTCATTATAACTTTGTTTCACAGTAGCTGCCTGCTGATTAGATCCAAATAAAAAATACATGCCAACAATGATAACTAGGCTCACCGATAGGATCATCGTTATTTTCCATTTGTTTTTTTGCACTTTTATACCCCTCTCTATAAATGTAGTTCATCATTGTTCATAGCGTATAGAAAGAACCTTATAAAAGGATAACGAAAAGATTAACAAAGTATTACATATGTAGATACTAATGAGTGCTTTTTTCTTATGACTCTTTTCAAAACATTGAGTAACTGATGTGTATGATATGATTGTTATCGTCTTTAGAGTTTATAGCTCTTATTACAAAAAGCAACAATGAACTCGAAATCAGCCTTTCTTATTTAGACAAATGAAGAGGATCAGATATCAATAAAGTATTAATTACTTTAAAAATTCCACATTTAAGAAATGGAGTAACAAAAATTGCATAATTTTTTTAAAATTCTAGTTATTATATTAATTAGATAAAGAATATAATATATACATCTAAACTACTAATTTAAAAAGGGAGTGAAATGTGAGATGGATATGATGAATCAAACTATTATCCGACCAATGCATGTAGAGGACAATGAACAAATAAAAGCTTTAATGCTTGAGTATATTTGTGATTTTTATCATAAGGAGCAGCCACCAGCAAGTAAGATCGACAACCTAATAAATATGCTCACTCAACAAAAAGAAGGAATTCAATTTGTCGCGGAGCATCATGGAGAATTAATTGGTTTTGCGACATTATACTTTTCATACAGTACATTAAGTGCACAAAAGGTTGTCGTACTAAATGATTTATATGTAAGAAATAACTATCGAGGAACTGGGGTTGCAGAGAAGCTTTTTCAAAAGTGTGTAGATTATAAGGATACAAATAACTTTGCTTTTATGTCTTGGGAGACAGCACCTGATAATACCCGTGCTCAAAACTTCTATAAAAAAATGGGTGGAGTTAAGGGCGAGTGGCTAACTTATTCAATTTAAGAGAAATTACATAGAAAAAAAGTTGCTCCTCTAAAGATTAGTGGGGAGCAACTTGCTACTTACTTAATTGAAGAAGTTTGATTGTTATATATGACTCTAAAGTTACCTTTTGAAATTCTCACTGTAACATCTGAAACATTTGCAATATTGTTATCATGTGTAACAACGATGACGCATTTTTCCTCTTCATGTGCTAAATCTTGAAAAAGTTTAACGATATCTTTAGCAGTCTTTTCATCCAAATTTCCAGTCGGCTCATCAGCGACTATTAAATCTGATTTACAACTCAGTGCCCGTGCAATAGAAACACGCTGTTGCTGTCCCCCACTTAACGTAAGCACCTTTTGTCCAGCTTGTTTCTCAGTAATACCTACCTTTTTAAGCATACTCAATGCAAAATCTCTTTTATTTGCTTCATCTGATCCAGTAATCTCCATTGCGGTTATAACATTTTGAATAGCTGTCATATACGGTAGTAAATTATATGACTGAAAGACGATCGACACATATTTGTTTCTAAAGTTAGATAAACCAATTTTTTTTATATCTTTTCCTTCATATAGTATTTTCCCATTTTTCGGCATATCTAGTGCGCTCGCCATAGCTAAAAAGGTTGTTTTACCTGAGCCAGAAGGTCCAACTATCGAATAAAAATTCCCCTTGTCAAAACTTACATTAACATTATTTAAGATTGACTGTTTTTCATTTTCATGTTCATACCAATAATTTACGTCTATAAATTCCAATAGGGCACCCATTTTATTTCCTCCTCAGTTAATCTTGCCTTGATAAAATTGTTTTTGGCTGAAGGCTTAATATTGACATAGATGGAATTAACGTTGATAATATTGCAATTAATAAGCCAATCATCCCTAGCATACTTAAATCTCCGGCTGTCACATCAATTTGTAACTCATTAACTGGCTCAACATCTATTTGTTGTTGTACTTGCCTTGGCATTCTCTGTCCGAAAGAAGCAGGGTTTGAGGCTGTTTCTTCAGATTGTTGTATTTCTTGTGATAACAGCTGGTCACCTATTTGTCCTGCAACGACATTTCCACTTACAGCAGATATACCGAGTGCTATAACTGCTACAACTAAAATTTCTACTAGGAATTGTCCCATTAGCTTCCATTTTTTCTCACCTATTGCTAATAAAACACCCATTTCATATTTTCGTTCACGAATTGACATCATGACAATTAACCCTAAAATAATTGCACCGGCAATCGTTACTAAATAAACAACATTGGTTGAGAATGATGCAACATTTTCGATAGGACCAATCATCTGTTCATATAATTGATCGTTAGCATCTAGCTTAAAAACATCAAAATCGATAGTACTTTCAAGAGATGCTTCATCAATAAAGCTTTGAATATTTGCAGGGTCGTCCATAAAATATACTGCGTAATCTATAGCGTCTTCATAGTCTTCACTCTTCAAGCTAGAAGCAGTAGTATAAGGTGTGTATACTCTGTTATATGGGTTCAAAAAATCGAAACTTGCTGCTTGATCATCTACTAGTTCTGTTGTTTCATAGATTCCGACAATCTCGAGCATTACCGAGCTAGTTTCATCTGTTCTTTGAATCGTTAACCTGTCACCAATAGCTAAATCATTTGCTATAGCTAAATTTTGTTCTATTACTGCAACGTCCTCACCTATGTCCTCTTCCGTCAAATGGCGACCTTCAACAATCGATGCTTCATCATTTAAAAAGGTCTCCACCGAATCTGTAAATAATACCCCTTGAACACTTATATCTGCCTGGACTCCACGCATATTTCCAGGGTTATTAAAGCCCCCTTGTCCTGTATTCGTTTCCTCTTCATCAATCGTTTCACTTACAATCGGTTCAAAATCCTCAGCCAACCCAGATGCAGAAGAATAATAGTTATATCCTTTTATGTTATCTAATGATAACAATGCTGTAGCAGATTCTACTGGAACTGGGACAGATTGCATACGCCCTTGCTGTCTACCTTCACTTTGTTGTTGTCCTCCTTCTGCCATAAGCTTTTCTCTATCGACTTGTAAGGTGACCTCTCCACCTAATTGTTGTCTTGCTAATTCGCTAGATTTTTGGGCTGCAGTTTGAATGGATAGACCGGCCAGTACTAAAACACAAATCACTGAAAAAACAAATACTAGTAACATACTTTTTCCTTTACGAGCAGTTACACTCAAGAAAGCACGTTTTAAGAAATTCATTCTTACTCCTCCTAATCATTTGCAATTATTTATATCTAATTAATATGTCTGTTTTTTTTTTAGGGATGTTTTCGTATTACTTTTACAACGCACAAAACTAGCGTTCATAGTAAAAACGAGGATAATCCCATACCTTTTCTAGTTATTCTAGTTTGTAAAAGTAACAAAAAAAGCAATTATTAATAATTGATAATCTCCTCCAATCTTTGGACTTTTTTATGTGGATGTATAAATCTTAACGCCTATATATGTCCAAACTATGAATGAACTATTTCGTAACCTTTAACGAAAACGAAATATTTTACATAGAGGTTGAAAATAGTCATGATTCAATTTAACTTTAAATAAAGTAATTTTTAGTGGAGGTGTAAGATGAAGATTCTAGTCATCGAGGATAATGAAAGTGTTTGCTCTATGCTAGAAATGTTTTTTTCAAAAGAAGGGTTGTCTGGAAAATTTGTAAATGATGGACTAGAAGGCTATCACCAGTTCAAAAAAGAAAATTGGGACTTGCTGATTATCGATTGGATGCTTCCACATATGGACGGTGTAAGTATTTGTCGCAAAATAAGAGAAGAGCAAAGTACCGTTCCTATCATTATGTTAACAGCTAAAGATAGTGAGTCAGATCAAGTACTAGGTTTGGATATGGGAGCTGATGACTATGTAACGAAACCATTTAGTCCACTTACACTCATGGCACGCATAAAAGCAGTTACCCGCAGATATCATCAAGGACAACCTCAAAGTATTGAAACGGATGAGATTCAAACTGACTTTGTAAAAATAAATAAAAATACACGTGAAGTATTTTTAGATGATACATTAATTTCAAATTTAACACCAAAAGAATTTGATCTTTTGTACTTCTTTATTCAACATCCAAGACAAGTGTTTTCAAGAGAGCATTTATTAGAAAAAGTTTGGGGCTATCAATATTATGGTGACGAAAGAACTGTTGATGTACATATTAAAAGATTACGCAAAAAACTAGGTACCAACTCGCGCCCTTTTTTCCACACAGTATGGGGTGTAGGTTATAAATTTGATGAATTGGTTGAAAGTAATGAGAATTAAATATATATATCAACTTATTGGAAGTCACATTAGTATTTTAATTATTGCATTGTTAATTTTAAGTTTGTTATTTACTCACTTTGTCGAAAACTTAATATTCCAAAACAAAGTTGATGAATTACTGTCATTTGGTGATGAAATTTTAAGTGTTATAGACCAAAGCAGCATTGAGACTGAGAAACCTTTAAAGCAATATAACGAAGTATTAAGGGCAAGAAACATTCGATTAATCATGTTTGATAATAAAGGATCCATTCTATCACCCTTTGTTGATCGTTTTAAACAAATACAGTTAGACGAAAAAGAATTACAGCAAATATCCAACGGCGAAACAGTAGTTATAAAGCATGATATACAACGCTTTGATCAAGAAGCATCATTGGTTGCTATTCCTTATGTTATTGATCAAAAAGTGCAAGGAGGCATCTTATTAATTGCACCTATTAGTAATACACAGGATATGATTAGTTCTTTAAATAGAGCTTTACTGTACACAGTTATTATCTCATTATCCATTTCTTTATTATTAAGCTGGTTATTATCAAAATTGCATGTTAGACAAATCCAACACATTCGTGAGGCTACTTCCATGATTGCAGATGGAAACTATAATGTTAATGTGCCAGATAGAACCCTAGATGAACTAGGAGAATTAGCAGCAGACTTTAACCAAATGGCTTCAAAGTTAAGAGAGTCAAATGACGAAATTAATCGACTAGAAAAGCGACGTAGACAATTTATTGCAGATGTATCACACGAACTGCGAACACCATTAACGACAATAAGTGGCATAATTGAAGGTTTAAAAAATAACATGATTCCAGAGCAAGAAAAAGATAAAGGCCTGAATTTAATTAGTACAGAGTCAAAGAGGCTTATTCGACTTGTAAATGAAAACTTGGATTATGAAAATATTCGTTCACTTCAAATTCCACTACATAAAGTCGACATACAGTTGTTAGATATATTCGAAATCATTAAAGAGCATTTAATTACTCAAGCAGAGCAAAAAAATAACCGAGTAATAATACATGTTGATGAGGACATTTATATCCATGCTGATTATGACAGGTTAATGCAAATTTTAATAAACATTACGAAAAACAGCATTCAGTTCACGTCTGATGGTACGATCTGGCTAAGAGGCAAGAAGGGATATAACGAGGTGATCATTGAAATCGAGGACACAGGGATCGGCATAGATTCTAAAGAAATTGAAATGATCTGGCACCGTTTTTACAAAGCGGATATTTCACGTAGAAATAATCCTTACGGAGAGTTTGGATTAGGTTTAGCTATCGTTAAACAACTCGTAAATTTACATGGTGGTGAAATTTCCGTTGACAGTAAAAAACAACATGGTACTAAATTCGTCATTGCCTTTCCTATAAGTAAACCTGAGACTGTAAATCGCATAGATAAGTCTGTCGATTAAACGATATTAGATTTTGAATAAGCAAATCAGGTGGAGGGTTCCTCCACCTGATTTAAAAAATATACTCACATATAGCGAAAGGCAGATACTGCTACCTGATCTAATCCCAAATATCAGGTCGATCAATTTGCAGCATTCTCATATATTGAAGTAACTGTCCAGTATGTACTGCGTCATGATATGTTTTTCTTTCTAGTGTATCTCCCAATGACCTTTCAATATCTTTATGCGGCCATTTAATCATCTTTGAACTATATGTTGAAGAAGGTATTTCATTAACATACGATAGTAACTTATCATGATATATATTACTGCCAGCTATTTCACCTTCAATAGTAACGAATGGTTTTCCCCACAATTGTTTCCTTTCTTCTTCAGAAGGTAATCTATGCTCACGTAAGATGGTAAGCCATGAGAAATCATGCAAAAGTACATGCCTAATGGTTTCCCCAACTGTTAATGCTTCGACATCAGGCTTCCAACATAATAAATCATCTGAAAATCCTCTAGCAACTGTGAGGAATCTACGCCTACATTCTTTTAGATCAAGAAGGATTAAAGCTTTTGCATCCATAATAACATCTCCCTATGATTCTTTTATATAGGCTGTTTTCGCATTCATTGTTGTTTTTCGTCTTACGAAGTAAACACGTACACAACTAGATTTCAGGTCCTTTTCTTCTCTAACAACTTAAAAAATCATATCATACACATCAGTTACTCAAATGTAAGTGAAAAAGCCTCAAAGTTTACGAAAAGAGCTTATATATACAACATCATTGTAAAGTGCATTTTATTCCATAGTCATCGAAATATCATTGTAATGATATGATCTTGCAGCTTTGTGTTTTATTTTGATTGTACTAAAACATACACGTATAAAAATTTGAGCTAGAAGCACCCTTTCTTCGTTAGATGAAATGCAATCAGAATTCTTCTAGAAGTGCTAAGTTCGTGACAGTAGCAACAAAGTTTTTGAGGTTAGCTATACTTTTTTATAAAGCTCTTTTTGCGTTAATTGTTATTTCTCGTACTTTAGTATTTAGCATTCTTGGCACTTTTTCTTATCGGTTGAAAGAGCCTCTTACAAAAGACAATATTTCATTAGATTATGTGTTAAATAGAAGCACGATAATAATATTTGAAAACTCAAAATAATCATTTTATCAAATCATAGCTTAATATATAATTAACAATGAATTTACTATAATTTGTAAAGAGGACCTATATTTATTTGTCCGAATGCTTACATTTACATAAGGAGGAGCAAAAGATGCTTACAAAAAGAGTACTACTTAACTGTGTTATATTATTAGTCATCTTTTTGAGCACAGCATGTAATCGTCCCATTCAACAAGATCAAGCTACTAATCAAAATCAAGAGGAATCAATTTCTATTGACTCCACTCAAGGAGATCAAGTAAAGGAAGACAATAGTATTGTTGAAGAAACTTTCGATGAAGAACCAAAGGCTCAATTTACAACTACACCTTGCATTGCTGACATGTTTTTAAAGCAAGATAACAGCAACACATCGTTACTTCTTTCGGAGCCATTCATTGAAGGAGAATTATTAGCGGATATAAAAGCAATATCAACTAAAACAATTATCGATAAAGCAAGTTATGGATCACATTATGGAACATCTTATGCATTACATGAAAATGGCAACGTATATGCTTGGGGCTCTAGAAATGAGTATCCTAGAGATAGGAACCCGGCCTTCCCTCAACTTATAAACGATATTCCACAAGCCACTTCAATATCAGGTGAATTTATTTTAACCGAATCAGGTGAAGTATGGTATTTAAATGAAGGTGGCAAACCATTTATGTTATCTTCATTAACAAATATTGTAGGTATTAATGAAGTAAGACCAGATACGCTTTTTGCTTTAACAGAGGATGGTACAATTATTCATGTCAGCTTTCAATATAATACAAACACTTTCTCAGCAACTCCTTTATCAAATATAACAAATGTGAGTAAACTCTTTAATTTTGGCAATACTCTTTTTGCAATAAAAACGGATGGTACTTTATGGACTGAAGAATATAATAATAATTTATTTAGTAATGCGAAGGAGCCAATTGCTAATCAAGTAAATATTGCTGATACTGTAATTGACGTCGCTGAAGGATTTAACATCAAGAGTACCTTTATAAAATTACAATCAGGAAAATGGCTAATCTACCAAAAAGAACATGAGTCACCACCTAAGTTAACACCATTTGAAAAACTGGACGATGTAAAAAAGATAGCTCATAATACTCATGCTAATTTTGCATTAAAGAACGATGGAACGGTTTGGGGGTGGGGGGATCAAAATGGACATATAATTCATTCTAATTCTTTTGAACTGGACACTCCAATACAGATTGAAGGCTTGACTGACATTATTGACATACAAGTAGGTACAGATCACGTATTAGCATTGAGTCGTAATGGAAATGTTTATTCTTGGGGAAATAATATGACCGGACAGCTTGGAACTTCCCCGACTATCTTTCAACACCTTACTGCAATCGGAACTATGTCAGACATTGACCAAATTCTTCCCACTAATAAGACAATATATATACTCCGCAAAGGACAGGTTTGGACTGTAACCGAGGATGTCGAGCTAAAACAATTAGACATCTCTGAAGATGTACAAACGATGATAAGCAATATGAGACAACCGATTATTTTAACTTCTAATGGAAAAATAATCTATGATTTAAGTGAAGAAGGTTGTGACACTTTGGAAACTGATTTCCCAATTAAAAACATATATGCATATGGATCAGACATAGCAATTCAAAGTGAGGATGATAAATTATATCATTGGACCTTTAACAATAACCACTATAAAACAATTACCTTTGAAAAAGACCAACATACAGTAATCAAAAATATTTACAGCTTTAATAAAACGTTTATTTTAACAACCGACGGAACGGTTTATTACGAAGATCAAATATTAGATGACACAATTATTATGAAACCGATTGAGAATTTGCACAATATCGTTGACTTAAGCTATGATTATGCTCCAGATAGCGGATACAATAAAACTGTTCTAGCAGGTTCAGTACGTGCGTTAGATTCAGAGGGAAACTTATATGGAATAAATCTAGATGAAGACAGTAACTTCACACATGAGAAAGTACTTGAGAATATTCATTTAATTACAGGAAATGTTACAATCGATAATTCCGGTGAGATGAAAGACCATAATATTGTGGGAACCCCGTTAATAACCCACATTAATAATTTAGATGATATACATTTTACCGAATCACTTTATGCATACGGAATAGAAGGACCAGGTCTTCATTATCATGTATTTGTTATGAAGGACGGCAGCATTAATCTCTTTGGTGCGAATCCCTTTTTGTACTTCAATTATACAAAACAAGTTAAACCAGTTATTTTGAATTAAATAGCAACAAACAAAAGATGTTAAATAAAATATGAAACAGCCTATTTACGACATAATGCCCATAATCCTCTATGAAATATGCATACATTTTCAAAGGCTGTTCTCATATAGGATGTTGTATGTTGTTTCTTTGACAAAAATCAACTAGGTTTCGGGTATCTTTTCTTCTATAAACGATGACTGTTGAGAAAGCGACGTTTTCATCTTCAATTTTAAGATCTATAGCATTAAAGTTTACGAAAAGAGCCTTCTTAAGCTAGTTGAAGAAGTTGGAGAATTGTCTGAGGTTATTCTTAAAGTTCAAAGCTTACAACAATCAGGGACGATTGAAGAGGAATTATATGATGTTCTTTATTACGTAATAGCTACAGCAAATATTTATGACATTGATTTAACTGCAAGCTTTCATTTACAAGTGAAAATAAATATAACGAAGTATACCACTTAAATCTACCCTACTGCACCGTTGCACACTCTTGGGGTAACGGTGTAGGTGTAGTGTCGTCATGCTAACTCTTTTTGAATGGCGTCAGTACCTACACATTTCAACATGTGCAAGAGTCTTGGTCACCCTGTTAAACACTTAATAATTACACATGCGTTTTTAATAAAGAGCCTTTTTAAGGTAATATCTAACATATTTAGCTACTAGAATAAAATCAATGGCCTAATGCATCTCTTTTCTTGACTAATATCATAAAAAGAAAACTAATTAAATAAGTAATACTCGTCACTCCAAATAAAGCAAAAATCCCAGGGGTACCCATTGTATATAAACTGATTGGAAGTGACCACAAAAATGCGATTAACATTAAATGTTTTTTAAGTTTTATAGAAGCTACAATTGCTAAACAAGCAGGAAGGAACAACATTACAAATGTAATTATCATCGGTTCAGTATCTTTTAGGTTTGAATAAGGATTATAATAGTTAAATATAATCCATAAAAATATGCTGGAGAAACCTCCTACTATGCCTAACAATTTTGAAGTATTTCTAATTTTAATCACTCCTTAATTCTAAATGACCCTGCTCTTTAACTTAATAAGTATCATCTCAAAATTCCATAATTCCTAGTTGTTACACAACCTGTTCATTGTGTGGAATACGGTTACTATCATTTTTATGTAACTATGATGTTTGTAACAACTTTATTATTTTTCAAACGATATTACTTACACACTAGCTTCTCTATCATCGAAGAAGCATCCAAAGGTCAATTTTCCTTTGGATGCTTTACATATAACAACATATTGGACAGACAAGTACTATGCAGCTACATCTCTTTTGTTAAAGACAATCCAAGATAGCCCAACAAAGATAGCAAAATATACAATGAGGACACTGATTGAAAATCTCATTGTCGTCCCTTCTACTAATGGACGATTGTTAATATGTTGGGTAAGGTCTGTATTGGCAAATAATAGATACTTTGCCCATTCTTCATATCCAATACCTATTAAAAGCATGACAGCTGTAGAACCAGCAAACATTAAGAATATAGCCAATCCTATTGATAATGAGCTACTTCTAAACACAGTAGATATCATAAACGCAAATGTTGACATCATCAAAACGTCCACGAAATTTAAACCGTATAAGCTTAATACATGCGCGAGCATAGATTTTTCTACTGTACTATCAGGGGCAATATATGGATCTGTAAAGCTTTCAAATCCAAATAATAATCCACCTAACAAAAAGGAGGTAACAAATAATAGCATGAGCGTCGTTAAAGCAAAAAGCATCGTCGATAAATATTTTGAGAGCAGTATTTTTGTTCTACTAACAGGACGAATGAGGAGTAGCTTAATCGTACCTTGTGTAAATTCTGTAGCAACAATTCCACCAGCAATTATAACAGTAAACAATGTAATGATTATTGTTAAACCACTTGATTCTTCTATGAATGTCCACATAGTAATTGCTTCAGGGGCATTTACTTTTAAGGCTACTCCAAAAATGGTTACAAATGTAATTAATATGCCCAGCAGTATCCATGTAGATATGCGACGATATATTTTCATATTCTCATTTCTAATAAGTGAGAGCATATTAGTCAATGACATTCCCTCCAGTCACTTCTAAAAATCTATCTTCAAGAGATTTTGATTTTTGTTCAATTTCATATATTTTCACTTGCTTATGTACAAGACTTGTAACAAGCTCAGGTATACTTTCTCTTTCAATTTCAACTTCTACTCTATCGTGTTGAATATGAGATGTAATAGTCGGAAATTCTGCGTCAATCGTTGCTTGTGCTTGATCGACAGAGTCGACTGAAAACGACACTCTCAGTTTTTCCCCCTCGTTCACAAATTCATTCACCTGCTGAACTCCGATCAACTTACCATGCTGTATGATCGCAATTCGATCACACATCAGCTCCATTTCGGATAGCAGATGACTTGAGACAATCACCGCTAATCCTTCTTCTCTCGCTAATTTACGTAAATAATCTCTTACCTCTCGAATCCCTGCAGGGTCAAGCCCATTTGTAGGTTCATCTAGTATTAGCAATGATGGTTTATGTAACAATGCTTGTGCTAATCCTAGACGTTGGCGCATGCCGAGAGAATAGGTTTTCACTTTATTTTTTATTCTGTTTTCGAGTCCAACTAACCGAACAACCTCGTCAATTCGTTCCTTTGTTATACCCTTGATCATTCGTGAGTAATGAACTAAATTTTGATAACCTGATAAATACTTATACATTTCAGGATTTTCAACTATTCCACCTACATGACTAAGAGCTTCTTCAAAGTTCTTTTTTAGGTTTACTCCTTTAATATGAACCTCACCTGAGGTGATAGACATCAAGCCGACAAGCATCCGTATAGTCGTAGTTTTTCCTGCACCATTCGGACCAAGAAAACCAAATACTTCACCTTGATAAACCTCAAATGTCAAATCATCTATAATTCTCTTATTACCTATGTCCTTCGTAAGGTGTTTAATTTGTAAAGAAACTTCCATCATATCCCCTCCTATTTGATATAGGTCTATTATTATACGTTTATAACTAGCTTTAGTTTCATTATTTGTAACATTTTCCTAATTAATACTATATAATTGTAATACATTATGTCTACATAAGGAGGAAATAACATGAATAGCGTATCCACTTTAGGAAAAGATAGGATCATATCATTAGACATTATTAGGGGTTTTGCACTTTTTGGTATATTCTTAGTAAATATGCCTTCTTTTTCTGGAAGTGAATTTATGACATATACAGGAATCGATAAAACAATAAGGCTATTATTTGATTTATTCGTTCAAACAAAATTTTATACTATTTTTTCGTTTCTATTTGGGCTAGGATTTTATATTTTTATGACTCGTGCAGAAGCGAGGGGTGCAAACGTTAATTGGTTGTTTTCAAAAAGATTATTAGCACTTTTACTATTTGGAGTACTTCACATCCTCCTTTTTTGGCATGGAGATATACTACATACATATGCGATAGCAGGCTTTTTTCTACTACTATTCTATCGTAGAAAAGCAAAAACAATATTGATTTGGGCTTTCGTCCTTCTTCTTTCATTTCAGTTGCTCATGGGTGTCTCAGCGTTATTTGCCCAACTATCTGAATCATTCACAGATGTAGATTTAAATGAACAAATTGTTCAAGAGACAATGGCAGAGGGGATTGAAAAAAAGTATGCCTTTCAAACATTTTCTTATGTTCAATTAATGAACTGGAGAATATCCAACGAGGTACCAATGCTATTAGTTAATCTTCCACTAATCTTACCAGACATATTAGGGACTTTTTTACTCGGCTTGTTCGCTGGTAAAATCGATTTATTCCGAAGAGTATCAACATTAAAAAAACAGCTTAAAAGAACTCAGCTCATCACCTTGCTGCTTAGTATTCCATCATTAGCTATGATCATTTATCTGTACAGCCAGCATGAATCAGTAAATTTTATGTTTAGTGCGCAGAACTACTTTTTTGTAAGTTTTAGCGGAATGCTACTCTCTATTTTTTATATTGTGACAATTATATTGTTGCTAGAAAGTGAATTATGGCAAAAGTTATTACAGCCGCTGCGTTATGCAGGTCAAATGGCGCTGACCAACTACCTTGGTCAAACAATAATTTGTTTTATTCTATTCTTTGGCTTTGGATTATACTCCAAAATCACTTTATGGCAAGGTCTTATCATAACCATTATTATCTTTCCGGTTCAAATCATTTTTAGCTACATTTGGCTTCGTCGATTTCAATTCGGACCGTTTGAATGGATATGGAGAACGATAACTTATGGAAAAGTTCAAAGGTTAACTAAAATCCGTTCTTCGAACTAACTATATTTGAATAGGGTGTTGCTTCTCATTCTTAGATATGAACACGTAAATACCTAACGTTAAGGTCATCTTTTCTATTATTGAGTTCTAAAAATTTTGTAGTACAAATAGCAACAAAGTTTACGAAGAGAACCTTATTTAAAAAACTAAATAACGTATAACAAATCTGAAATATACAATAACGCTTGGAATAAATTCCAAGCGTTAAAACAATTGTTTTTTACATCGATTAATTTAACACGTTCACATACAACGATCATATCCTCTGAAAATTCAATCCCTAAATTACTTAACTCATTAGAGAAGAATTTCACGTGAGCATCTTTCCAATATTCGTAAGTTCTAACCCCTTCGCCTTCTGCAACAGCAAAATCCTCAGAAACCTCATTCATTGGCATAATTTCACTTCTACTGTTTTATTAATTGCTACAGGTTCGTCTTTACTATGTGCTGTTTTCGCATGAATTGTTGTTGTTCGTAACAAAAGCTAAGCACGATTATAACTAACGTTCGTGGCATCTTTTCATCGCTAAAGAATATAAGACATCAACTACTCAAATATAAGTAAAAGAAGGAACAAAGTTTACGAAAAGAGCCTTACTATATAATACAATACTATAATCTTCAACAGCAGGTAGTGGCTCGTTTTCAATTTCATAAAATATTAATCCAGAGCATGTCGCTGTTTTTATACCATCTATCACCAATTGAGCTAGATGGTCTGAGTTAGCTCCAAATTGCCATGCACTTACTGATTTTTGCTCATCATGACCTTGGGACTTGCAAAATCATCCCAATACATTTGTGATGCTTTATTCATCTTCCTCTCTCCTTAGACAAAATAATTGTCAAACTACATAATATACATCATATCATTCAAGCTTTCTTGTCGAGTCTAGGAAGCTTAATAAACATCCATAAACTCATATCTACGACTTTCCATAATCACATTAAACAATTTGTTACTATTTTGTTACCCTTCATTCGCTGTTTTTCGATATAATACCGATGGAATAGTTCTGTAATTGTTTCCTAATTGTTTTTCTCTATATTAGTAGTGATTATTTAGCATAAAAAACAACTACCCAAGCAAAAGCGGAAGTCTTTAAAAATAATACGTAGAACTTTTGGGAAACTATTTATATATTCAGGAGGATTCCTTCATGAGAAAGTTTTTTCTATTGTTCTTGTTTGGTGCTATTTTGCTAACTGGCTGTGATATTATTAAGCCAAATGTCGAATTAATGAAGCCACCTCAATTAGATAGTAAAAAGGCAAGTTTAAAAAGCTATGTTGATTCATTATTAAGTGAAGATGATACATTGATTAGTACGACAGAAAGTGGCGATTTTAATACGATCACACTCGTAGATTTAGATAAAGATGGCAATGATGAAGCTGTGATCATTTATCAAAAAGAACAAGATAAACAACACTTAATAAGCTTAATATTTAAGGAGACGGATGAGGGTTGGGAAGTTTTAGATAAAATCCAATTAAATGGTGTTTATTTAACTAATTTAGATTTTGCAGATATTACTAACGATGGATTTCCGGAGATAATTATAGGCTCTTCTGTTGAATACCCACGTTTCTCCCGAGAAAAGGAATATAACCTTTTCAAATTAAACAATGGAAAAATGATGAATATATATACAGACAAGCTAGCTAATATTGTCATTGATGATTTAGATCAAGATGGTATCGCAGACTTCGTTACGATCTATCACGATGAAGACATTTCATCAGTACTCACTTTGTATCATTATGAAGGTGAAAACTTTGTCTCTATTGACAGTATTTCACTTCCTTTTGAAGGATCGTACTATAATGTCGTCAGTGGTCTTGTTACACCTACCCTAAAAGGAATTTTACTTGATGTTGGGCTTGGAAGCCGCTCTGCTTCTACAAATATCATTACTGTTGAAAACCAATCGTTACGTAACAATTTACAAAGAAGTTATACAGAGCCTGATCCCTTGTGGAAAGATTATCACGTCGAGAGTGGGGATATAAATAATGACGGCATAATAGAAATAGGAACACTTCGAATACCATTCGGATATGAGAATAACTCATATGCAACGATTCCTTATATTACTAGGTTCTATCAGTGGGATGGAAAAACAGGCTTAATATTCATTAATGAAAGGTTTTATAGCTATAGTAATGGCTTCTACTTTGACATCCCAACAGACTGGGAACAAAATTATACATTGCATCTATCAGACGACGATAGTCAAATTACTTTTATTACTATCAATGGAAACGAACCTTTGTTCGATATTTTCATATCTCCAATATCCGATGCAGAAGAACTACCAAACAAAATAGAAATTGCAAGAACAAATACTAGAGTTTATTATACTAACTTTGATGATGAATCGCTTCTACAACACTTTAATTTACTATCCAGGTAATGGAGTGCTAAAGAAGTAAGAACTGACCTCAATTTAGGGATATTAATTCAATAGCTTCTTTAAACGTTTTCATTAATTTAGGCTCTTTTCAAAAACTTTGTTGCTATTGTTAAATAGAACCGCAAGAAGTGATTTTTATTCGGTTGTCCTTGTTTTATAGGGAAAGCTGCCACGAGTTCTCGTTATGTACGTGACCATTACTTAGGAAGTAAAACAACAAACTATGCGACAAAAAGGTCTTAACTTAAAATAACAAAGTTTATTTAGAATATATTAACAATTATTTAAGGAGGATTCCTTAATGAAAAAGTTTTATTATGCTTCGTTCTTATTTAGTGTTTTTCTTCTAGCTGGCTGTAATATTATTCAATCAAACGTCGAACTAATGAAACCACCTCAACTAGATAAGAAAAGAGCTAGTTTAAAAAGCACGATCGATGCGCTATTACCTATCGATGCAACATTAATTACTCCATTGCAGACTCAAAGTAATAATACAATCACCTTAATAGACCTTGACGACGATAAATATGACGAAGGTGTAGTTTTTTATACAGAGAAAGAACAGTCTGAAACATTAATTGGCTTAATACTTAAACAGAATAACAACGATTGGGCAGTAGTTGATCAAATTGAACTTAACGGTCAATATATTGAAGAATTAACATTTTTCGACTTAACAAATAATGGACACCCTGAAGTAATTATCAGTTCTACAAGTGAAAATGGCTACAGTGAAAAACAAATGTCCATATTTCAATATAACGAGGGTATGCTAAAAGAAATTCTTAATACACCTCTATACACATATGTTATTGATGATCTAGACCAAGATAACCAATTAGATTTTATAGTAGTAAAATATGAACTAGAATCTACCAATCCTTATGTAGTCCCAATATTGTCCCTATATAACTTTCAGGATAACCAACCTATAGTGCTTGATGAATTAAGGTTAAACTCCACACTTGGATTTTACAATGTCATTAATGGCTTTGTGACTGAATCAAAAAAAGGCGTGTTACTTGATTATTCGCTTGGTCCTAATAGTTACAGTACTGAGATCATTACAGTAGAAAACAACACTCTTCAACAAGCATTTAATGATCAATTTAGATTCTACAAATTTAATATGATAAATAGTGAGGACACTAATCATGACGGCATATTGGAAATAGCCGAGGAGCGAGTTCCAGCTTTTTACGAGGACATACATTATCGGATGATTCCTTATATCACCACATATTATGAATGGGATGGCCTTACCTCCCTATCCCTCGTTAATGAAAGGTATTATAACTATGAAAATGGGTTTTATTTTGAAATACCTTCAGAATGGGATAGTGACTTTACATTATTACAAGGTGATATAAGCTCTCGCATCACCTTTATTAAAGCAAGCAATGGAGAAAAGTTATTTGATATCACTATTTCTCCTATATCTGAGGCACAACAAGCCAAAGAAGAATTCATGCTCGCTCGAACAAAAACGAGAGTTTTTTATACGTCATTTTTTGATAAAACACTTCAGAAGCATTTTAAGCTAATTCACTATTAACTTCAGAAAGAGATTGGAGGGTGGACACATGTATACAATATTAGTAATAGAAGATGAAGAAAGTATTAGGAGCTTTATAACAATTAATTTAAAACGAGAAGGATATCACGTCCTTGAAGCAGATAACGGTGAAGAAGGCCTTTCAATCGCTCGTGAACATCCAGAAATTTCTATTATTTTATTAGATATTATGTTACCTGGGATGGACGGGTTTGAGGTTTGTAAACATATTAGAGCGCAGAATGAAAGTGTTGGTATCATTATGCTAACAGCAAAAGTTCAAGAAGTTGACCGTGTACAAGGTTTAATTACTGGAGCTGATGATTATGTCAATAAACCATTCAGTCCGAAAGAACTATTAGCTCGAATTAAATCGTTAATTAGAAGGGTTAACATGTTAACTAAGAAAATTTCGCAACCTAACAATGTTAATAATAATTTATTTATGGAACTTTTCCCTCAGAAAAAGCAAGTTAAAAAAGGAGATCAACTTATAGACTTAACACCGACCGAATTTGCTTTATTAAAACTACTTATCGAGAACAAAGAACAGCCTTTTAATCGCAATGATTTACTTGATGAAGTATGGGGGCTTGATTATCCAGGTGATACAAAAATAGTTGATGTAAATATTCGTAGACTGCGACAAAAAATCGAAAAAGACCCTTCTCACCCTACTCTTATATCCACAGTTTGGGGTTACGGATACCAGTGGAGCGATAAAGAAATATGATTACTGGAATTAAAAGACGCATTGTTATACATTATACGCTTGTTATTTTATTAACAGTAGCGCTATTTGAAGGTATTTTTATCGGTATCATTCACTTTTATTATTATGATGGGATAGAAAAATCATTAATTAACCATGCAGAAATTTCAGCTTCCTTAGCTAATCGACAAATGAATATTACAAAACAGAATTTGGATCAGAACTTGTCCATTATTCGAGATAACCTTATACATGAAGGAGCAGATTTACAAGTCATAAACGAAGAAGGAAGAGTTTTAACTACATCGAGTGGCTTTGGAATTGAATCGCTTATTAAAACAAAAGATGTACAAGAGGCATTAAGGGGAAAAACAATTTCTTGGTATATGAATAACGATGTAGCAAATGAAAGACTGCTCGCTGTTTCTACTCCCCTCATAGATGAGGGTGAACCTTATGCTGTGATTCGCTATATTACTTCCTTAGAAGAAGTAGATCGGACAGTTCAAAATATCTATTGGATATCAATCAGTATAGGTGCTGTCGTTATGATTGCAACCTTTCTTATTAGTTATACTTTAGCCAACTCCATTGCTAAGCCAATCTATGAATTAACAGGCGCAACAAAAAAAATTGCGAAAGGTAATTTTGAAAGTAGAATAGAAGAATCTTACATTGATGAAATTGGTACACTAGCAAAGACCTTTAATTATATGGCTGAAGAATTAACGAAAAATGATAAAATGAAAAACGAATTTATATCTTCAGTATCCCACGAAATTCGTACACCCCTTACAAGTATTAAAGGGTGGAGTGAAACAATGCTCTCTGGGGACTTAGCAAATAAAGAAGAGACAACTCTTGGACTATCAATAATTCAAAAGGAAACAGATCGATTAATAGGCTTAGTAGAAGACTTGTTAGATTTCTCAGCATATAACAGAGATTCGATTAGATTAAATTTATCAACTACAGACCTTTCAAGCCTAATTAATGATGTAACTTCTCAAATGAAAGCAAAGGCATCAAACAAACATATTTCAATAATCTTCGATACCTCAGATACCCAAGTATTAAGTGAGATCGATCCGAATCGTATGAAGCAAGTGCTCATTAATTTACTGGATAATGCGATTAAATATTCTCCACAAAACAGTAGCATTACTATTACATGTACTGAAACGAATGATACTGTAATCGTTACTGTAATGGACGAAGGCAACGGTATTGAGGAAGAAGAAATATCTAACATTACGAAAATGTTTTATCAAACAAATGCCCACAAAGAAGGAACAGGCCTTGGACTTGCAATATCTCAAAAAATAATTGATCTTCATCACGGCACGCTTAACATTCAAAGTAAAATTAATGAGGGAACTACCATTACTGTTACCATCCCGAAAAAGAAGTGAAAAAACTGCTGAAGAATTGTTGCAATGATAAGAAAAATACTATGTTGTTGGAAGGTATCCATCAACATAGTATTTTTTATGCTTTTATCCGCTCATCGTTCCAATACTCATTTTTGAGATTATCGTTTTTTCGCATCGCTATTATTAAGGCGTTTGTTGGACAGTGATCAACACACATGCCACAAAGACTACAATCGCCTGCTGATACATATTGCTCTTCACGATTAATTGCAGGTTCTAAGATATCTGGATCAGCGAAGCAAACTTGTCGACAACGATCACAGCCCGTACATAAATCATGGTCAAATTTCACACGAAACATTCCAACTCTACCAATGGCTTGATAGAAGCCACCAAGAGGACAAATATATCGACACCAGCCTCTTTTAGAAATGAATAGGTCAAATAAGACGATAAAGAGCAATAGCCAAAAACCAACCCCACCAGTGAATAACATGTTTCGCATCGTAAATCCGATTGGTGAGAAAACCTCAAATACTGGTACACTAATTACGAATGATAATAGTAGAACAAGTCCAGCAAAGTATACTTTTAAATGCCTATCCATGTGTTTATCAGGCAACTGGATTATTCCCCTAATTTTATCAATGAAATCTAACATCGTATTGACTGGACATACCCAACTACAAAATACTCTCCCACGGATCAGTACATAAAACAGCAAAATAATTAACGCACTACCGATAAAAGTTAAATGAAAGGTTTTTGAAGCAAGCATAACTTGTAGTGTAGCAAAAGGATCTGATAGAACAATTCCAAATAAACTAGAGGATGATAATGAACCGAAAAAGAAGTTATCACCCTCAACTTCTACGAAAAACAATGGAGAAAGAAACAACAATAAAATTGAAAACTGCACGAACCTTCGTACAACTGTCCATTTATGATATGATTTTCTTTTCGATCTCATCCATCTCATCCTCACATGAGGTTCCTTGTTCTCATTATATATATTTAAGGTTTTATACGGTTGACATTACTTTAAAGATGAGAAGACATCTGAACTCTAGTTGAAATTAAATTATTGTTTACTTAGAAAACACCCATTTTTTTAGAAAATTAACAGACCTTCCTTAAGTACTTGAAAGCGTTATTGTTTTACTGACTCTGTGCTTTCCTCAATAACCTGCTCTGCTTCTATCACTTCTTTGCCTGTATCATCAACTAATTCTTTTGTTGCTTTTTTAAATTCTTTTAATGTTGACCCAACTGCTCTCCCCAATTCTGGAAGCTTGTTAGGTCCAAATATGACAAGAGCAAGGATGAGAATAAGGATAAGACCTGGTACACCAATATTCGATAACATACGTGATCCCTCCAAAGTAAGCTTATATAGTATTTACAAATATCCCTTTGTACTGTTGAATACAGCTAGAAACACACAGTCCGCATCCATTACAAAGCTTATCATCAACTGTAGGTTTCCCATTTATTATCTTTAATGCCCCATCAATAGGACATGACCTCACACAGTAATCACACATCACTTCACGAAAAGCCAAACAATTTTGTTGTTTGATTTCAGCTTTGCCTATGGCAGGGTTTTGCATCAAACCATCTTTACTTAACGCGCTTGTAGGGCAATGATCAATACACTTTTCACAAAAAGTACATGCAATATCATTAGGATCAAGATAGGGAGTGTTGGTAAGCTTTGCTCCGTGTTTCATTGAAAAAAGAGATATCGTATTTTCTGGACATACATCTTTACAGATACCACAACGAGTACACGAAGTTAAAAAGGCTAATTCACTTTCTGCACCTGGAGGTCGAATAAAATCTCTCTCTTGTTCTATTTGTGGTGCGATAAAATTCCCTATAAAGCCGATTGTAGAACTGATGTTAAGTGAAAAGAAACTGCGCCTAGTCATTTTCTCTTTCATTGTAAAACATCTACCTCAGAGATTTGTTGCCCCTCAAAATTTGTATACACAAGACATACCGTAAGTACACCCTCAATTCCCTCAAATAACTTCGATGTTTCGTAGCTATCATTAATCGTATCTGCCTCTAGAGTAATGATTACCTTTGATTCAGCTTCAATATGATGTACCTCTACTCCAGAAATTTTTTCAAGTTCGGTTGCAGCTTCCCTTGCTTTTCCTATAATCGTCTCAATAAGGATGCCAGAAATCACCATAAAATCTCCCCCTTTACACATACATCTTGTGAAAAATAAATAAAACTGACCTCACATTAGATAAAATCTATATGCTGATTAATTTTTACTCTTGTACAGCATATTGAAATTGTGAGGCCTGTTGTACTACTTATGACATATTTTTCATGATATATTTTGTCTGTATTGTTGTTTTTTCGTAGACAGCAAAGTTTTTCTTTAGAAACTTACAACCACCTTTACCTCGTTGTATTGATATAATATTTTTCATTTATGGTTGGTTAAAAGCAGGTTTTGTATCGTTTTGTGTAGCATGGCACTGAATACAGTTATCTCTATAGATTGGATTGCCTATTTTGTCATCTACATAATGGTCGGCAGGCGGTGTAGGCGCACCTGTTGCTTCATTTCCATGACATGCAGTACAGCTTTCATATCGTAACTCAGGGTTCCATCTGTCAATATGGTCATCTGGTTGCATTGGTGGTGCTCCTTGTAATACCATCGATGCAGCATCTTCTCTGTCATCAGATGATAATTGTGGTAATGTGACCGTCTCAACAGCAGGCTCTTCAGTTACTTCTGGTTCTGTTTGTTGCACCGGATCTGCAGTATCATTAGAACAACCAATAAGACTAAAGACTAATACAGTAATTACAAATAATAACAAATTTCTTTTTTTCATGTGCTCACCCCCTAAGCCTTTTCAATCTTAACTGCACATTTTTTATAGTCGGGTTGTTTAGAAATCGGACAATATGTGTCTAGTGTTGCTAAATTAATTAATGTTTCTTCCGCAAAGAATGGTACGTAGATAAGACCTTTAGGTGGATTTCCACGCCCTTTTGTCGTAGCTTTCACTTTCACTTCACCACGACGTGTAATAACCTTGACCATATCACCTGTTTTTATGCCCAATGCTTCTGCATCCTCAGGGTGAATTTCACAAAATGCCTCAGGTACTGCTCGGTGTAATTCTGGAACACGTCTTGTCATCGAACCGCTATGCCAATGCTCCAACACGCGACCAGTGCATAACCAAAACGGATACTCTTTATCTGGAATCTCAGATGCATCCTCAAATGGACGGAAGAAAATCGTAGGTCTATGATCAGTAGATTTATAAAAATCAATGTCTTTATATCTTCCTGGTTGACCGAATTCCTCAATATTGTATTGGTCAAAACCGTCCTCTTGTTTTCCATACGAATAACGCCAATTTGTTTCGAGCCATTCGCCATTCACTTCACGAACAGGCCAGCATATACCGTGTTGCTTAAAGTACTCTTCATATGGTGCTAACTGTTTTGCTTTAGTCTTTAATTGCTTGCCGAGCTCCTGTACTTCAGGATTTTCATGCGTATGTGGATTAGAGAACATTCGGTACTCTTCCCAAAGTATTTTGTTTACTTCATGCTGGTCCTCAAGTAAATCATTTTTGTCATAATCCCAAATATTGCCGAATATAACATCAAAGGCATCTTTATCACCTATTTTTTTACCTTCAAGCACACGTTTTGCTACTTGAACAATTGCCCATAAATCCCATTTTGCCTCCCCTGGCGGTTCAGTACATTTTTCAAAAACATTACTACGTCTTTCAGCATTACCAAATTGTCCTTCTCTCTCCACCCACATGGATGCTGGAAAAACAACATCTGCCATCTCAGTTGAACGAGTCGGATAAACTTCAGATACGACGATAAATCCATCCTTCACACCTTTTCCGTCAGGGTCATTCCCTCTGAAGCGGTTGAGCTTAGGCATCGTTTGTCCCCAGTTGTTTGACATACTCCACATAAACTTAACATTTCCGTTACCCAATTCTCGGAACATTTTGACCGTATGATATCCTGGTGTTTCAATCGGATCTAAGTATCCTTTTGGAAGATTCCAAATCAATTCACTAAATTGTCTATGTTCCGGTTTTTTCACCTCTAAGTCAGCTGGTAGACGATGTGCAAATACACCAACCTCTCGAGCTGTCCCACACGCACTTGGTTGGCCCGTTAATGAAAATGGGCCGTTACCAGGTTTACTTATTTTACCAGTCATAAGGTGAAGGTTGTATACTAAATTGTTAATCCAAGTCCCTCTTGTATGCTGGTTCATTCCCATCGTCCAAAGTGACATGATTTTTTTATTCGGATCAGCGAACTCTTTTGCTAATTCTTCAATCTGTTCAGCTGGAACACCAGATAATTCTGCGGCCTTTTCAAGCGTGTATTCACTCACCATTTGTTTATATTCTTCAAATGTTATATTCCAGTCTTTCCCTGCAACCTTTCCAACCTCTGTAGCTTCATAATTGTCATCGAATGTATGACCAAGGTTTTCGGTACCTGCTTTGAACTGACAATGTTCTTCAACAAACTTCTTGTCATACGCATCATTGACTATGAGATAGTTGGCGATAGCATTCGCAATAGCTAAATCCGTTTGCGGTCTAAAGACAAGTACGGATTCCGCAGTTTCAGAAGTACGGGATGGTCTCGTTGTTAAGTCATAATGTTTGACATTCGTACCACTTAATTTTCTTGCAGTTAGACGTGAATATAGAACTGGGTGCATCTCTGCCATATTTGCTCCCCATGTGACAAAAACATCAGCTTCATCTAAATCACGATAAGATCCCATTGGTTCATCTGATTGGAATGTCTTCATAAATCCAGCAACTGCACTTGCCATACAAAGACGTGCATTTGGATCAATATTATTATTTAACAATCCTATTTTCCATAACTTCACTGATGCATACCCTTCAGTGATCGTCTGTTGACCTGATCCCCAAAAGGCAATAGATTTAGGGTCTTTAGCGTGATTCTCTTTTAATTTATTTGCAACTAAATCTAAAGCTTCTTCCCAAGATGCCTCTCGAAAACCTTCCATCGTCCCTTTTTTACTTTTGTCTTCTCTAATTAATGGCTTCGTTAAGCGATCTTTGCCAAAAAGAATCTTTCCTACGTAATACCCTTTAATACAATTTAAGCCACGACTCGAACGGTTGTCAGGATCACCTTTTGTGGCAACAACTTTACCATCTTTTACACCAACGAGTACTCCACAACCAGTCCCACAGAAGCGACATACCGTTGATTTCCATTCATCAGGTTCAACGTTATCCATTTCCTGTACGACAGGATCATTTTGTGGTTCTACTGGTGTTGTCGCTTCATCCTTTTTACAGCCTGCAACTGCTAATGTTGCGGAAACTGCAGTTGCTTTTAATAAAGATCTGCGTGTTAACTCCATTAAATAACTCCTCCCCCATTACAAATTCTGTTTCTTTTTATAAAAGCTAAAACAATCCTCTTACTTCTCGTGGCTTCACACGAATTGCAACAGGATTGTCAACAACACATCTTTGTTCACAAATCCCACATCCTACACATTTATCGACATCAATGATTGGGGCGAACACTGCATGAATATCGTCACCGGGTTTTAGGTAAATATCTAATTTAATCGCTTCATCAATAAGCGGACATTCGCGATAACATACTTCACAACGCATCCCCTCATAAGCGATACAATGCTCGGGATCAATGATTGCTGTTCCCATTTGAACGTCTTCAACTTGGTTAATTCCAGATAAGGCAGTTGTAGGACAAACCTCAACACAAGGGAAATCTTCACATAATCTACAAGGATTTTCTCTAGCTTCAATAAATGGTGTACCTAAGCCGAAACCATGCGCCTCAGTACCCATCTTAATGCTGTCATACGGACATGCTTGATTACACTTTCCACAACGTACACATAGTGCTAAAAATTCATCTTCTTCAGCTGCTCCAGGAGGACGAAGAACAGTTTTGTTTCCACCTTTCATAAGTGAAAGTAATTCGTAAGCAGCTAGACCACCTATTAATGTTTTTAGCAGATTCATACCTTTCAGAATGATCCCCCCTCCTTGAGCAAAGATCTTAAAAACATTACTATCATAATAAAAGTACCATTTTAAATAATTGAAAAATGTGATAAATCTCACATTAATTAACATCACTACAAGATACTTTTTGACAATTTCAAAATAAAACTTCACATTTATTTCACAAAACTGCCACACCTATTCACATAATTGAAAACGCATTCATTTATTTCGTTTTTTATGAAATTCATTAATACAGACTTTACAAATCATAGAAATTCATCAAAAATAAATGTATAGAAGAGCTGCTTCCGTTGTGCATAATGATAGCAACAACAGATTTGTACAGAGCAGGCTACTATTTACTAAAACATACATTATAGATAATAAGGATGATGAAGATGAAAATTCGCAAAGCTATAATCAATAACCAACAAGAAAAAATATACTTATACGAAAATAAAAAAGAAGAGTATACTATTATCGCCATTCCCATTATTGAGTGGTCTTTCAAAGTTGATTATGAACTGGACGCTGAAACGCTTAAAAGCATACTTAATTCTTCACTCAAATCCCATACAAATGCAGACACTTCTCAAGACTTGACCAACAAAATATCACAGTGGGTTCGTGAAATGTGACATTAATTTGATTTACACATAAAAAAACTGAACATTAGGATATGATTTTGTAGATATTGTTCGTGATTTATTATACAATGAACATGGTCTATCATATCTTGCATTGACTGTTGCTTCTTGTACAAAGAAAATACAGTATATTAACGAGCGTACATGGAGCCTATTCATTTAATTAATTACTTGAAAGCTGCATGATATCCTCAGCATACTGTTTTTACATTAGCAACAAAGTTTACGAAAAAAGAGCCGTTATTCTTTACAGTTACTGACGACAATTGTGGAATGAACCACGAGGGAGCTGTAAAAGAAATTGCCGTGTCGTCTGGGCAGAGGCATCTGGATCAGCGTATGTGCCAAATTTAGTCTAAGAGTTTTTATTGATATGAATGTAGGAACCATACATTAAAACAAATTAGGCTTTTCTTAATAAACAGGAATACATGAAAATATTAGACTATTAAGCACTATTACGTTTTCTCCAGCCTCTTTGTATATAATATAGGAGGGATAAAGTTGGAAGAAAAATTGATTTTAGATGGAACTAAGGTTGCCAATTCTGTAAAAGACAGCTTAACAATGCGTGTATCTGCATTAAAAGAGCGAGGCGTTATTCCTTGTTTAGCTACAATTTTAGTTGGAGATGATCCTTCTTCTGCCACTTATGTAAAAATGAAAGGGAATGCGTGCGACCGGTTAGGCATTTTCTCAAAACGCATTCATCTACCAAAAGAAACTCAAACTGAAGAACTATTACAAATCATTCAGGAGCTTAATAATGATCCTTCTACACATGGCATCTTATTGCAGCACCCAGTGCCAAGCCAAATAGATGAACGGGCTGCCTTTGAAGCAATTGATATTGAAAAAGATGTAGATGGTGTTACTAGTCTCGGTTTTGGACAAACATCGTTTGGCTTTGGAAAATATCCTTCTTGTACACCTGCAGCTATTTTAGAAATTATTGATTTTTATTCCTTGCCAATTGAAGGTAAACATGCCGTTGTTGTTGGACGAAGCCCTATATTAGGAAAACCAGTGTCAATGATGCTGCTCAACAGGAATGCGACTGTAACGACATGTCATTCAAAAACACAAAATTTAGCAGATATTATTAAACAAGCAGATATTGTCGTTGCTGCAGTTGGCAAACCTAATTTTATTAAAGGCGAATGGCTTAAAGAAGGTGCTGTCGTGCTTGATGCGGGTTACAACAAAGGAAATGTTGGTGATGCAGATTATGATAGCTGTTTACAATATGCTAGTGCAATCACACCAGTTCCAGGAGGCGTTGGACCTGTAACTATTTCAATGTTATTAAAACATACCGTTGATGCAGCTGAAGCAACCTTATAAATATAGTAAAGCTCAAAAGCAATTTTTGCTTTTGAGCTTTCTTCTACTTATAGGCTATTTTCGCATTAATTGTTGCTTTTCGTACTAAGAACCAAACACGTACTCAACTAGAGTTCGTGGCATCTTTTCTTTTGTACAACAATGACTAACCATGTTGAACCACTTTTTTTGGTACTAATTGGATAACAATAGCAACAAATAAAAAGTTTACTAAAAGAGCCTTTTTATATTTCCATAACAACTCGTCCGTTAATTTTGCCCGCTTCAAGATCAGCAAATATTTCGTTAATATCTTCTAACTTAGCTTTCGTGACCGTTGTTTTCACTTTTCCATCTGCAGCAAATTGTAAAGCCTCTTGTAAGTCCTTTCTAGTCCCAACAATCGATCCTACTACACTAACAGCATTTAAAACTGTATCAAATATTGGTATTTCAATCATTTCAGGAGGTAGTCCAACTGCAACACATTTTCCACCGCGTTTTACTGCACGATAAGCTTCATCAAATGCTTTTTTTGAAACTGCTGTACAAACCGATGCTTGAACGCCACCGAACTCCCTTTGGATGTATTCTGCAGAATCTTCATCAAGTGGGTTAACCGTATCATCTGCTCCAAGCTCTTTAGCAAGATCTAATTTTTCACTAAATGTATCTACAGCCACTACTTTGAATCCCATTGCTTTAGCATATTGTACGGCTACATGTCCTAATCCACCTATACCATAGATAGCAACCCAATCACCTGGCTTAGCTTCACCAACTTTTAACGCCTTATATGTTGTCACACCGGCACAAAAAATTGGTGCAGCTTCTACGTAGCCTAAATTTTCTGGTACCTTAACTACATAATCAGCAGCTGCTAAACAATATTCTGCATATCCACCATCGATAGAATACCCTGCATTATGCTGGTTAAGACATAAGGTTTCTCTTCCTGTTAAGCAATATTCACATTGTCCACAAGCTGAATATAACCAAGGTACACCTACTCTATCTCCAACGTTGAGGTGTGTAACACCTTCGCCAACCTCTACAACCTCACCCACTCCTTCATGACCAGGGATCAATGGTAGCTTGGGCTTTACTTTCCAATCACCATGAGCTGCGTGTAAATCAGTATGGCACACACCACAAGCTTTTATTTTCACTAATATTTGTCCGTTTGAAGCCTTGGGTTTTTCAACACATTCTACCGATAACTCCTTCTTAAATTCTTTTACTACTGCTGCTTTCATCGTTTCATGATTATGGTTACAGTTACAATTTCCCATTTCACATCGCCTCCATATCAAAATCCCAATAATTGAATAATACTATTCGAAAGTTTGTGATATTATTCACAAATAAAGTGAAAAAAAATAACTCCTTACGCTATATCTTACTATATGTTATCCATTGAAAAACTTACTATTTATGACACTTATGTGAACCGTTACATACTTAATACGTAAGGGTCCGACCCTCTGCTTTGACCCCTGAATAGGGAATATAGATTCAAGTATAGATGATCCGACCCATCATGCTCTTAATTATGCTTAACCTTATTACATATACTTTCGGTGAACATTTTTTCCTTCATACGTAAATAAAATGTTTTTATTTTCGATGACTGTCTCTATATGAACTGCTCTGCCCCATAGCTGATAAATAAAAGGAAGCACTTTCTCTAAATATTTTAAATCAAGTTCGATTCCTTCATACCAGTGCTTTAAGTAAAGCTCTCCATTTTTTAAATAGTCCCCATCATTAACGGTAATGTACGGAAATCCTCCATTTACTCGCATATTAATAAGTTGGTCACGTACATTCTCCCAATCTTTATCAACGATTTTATAATCCTTCCCTTGCTTCTGAAACAAATACATATCCTCGCGGAAAACGAGATCCTTCGTTAAATAATTACGTAGGAAAGATATATCTGATTCTATTTCTCTTACTTCAAACATTTTTTCACGCCCTGAATGTGGTTTGGCACCGTGTTCAATCATTTCTTCTGTAGGATTATTGTAACGCTCCTCAATGTCTTCAAATATTTTTAACCCAAGATAATATGGGTTAATGCTCGTTCTTGAAGGCTGAACTACACCAGCGTTTAATTTGGCAAATTCAATTGATTCATCACTCGATAAATCTAACTCCCTTAATATGCGCTGATGCCAGAACGATGCCCAGCCTTCGTTCATGATTTTGGTCTCTAATTGTGGCCAAAAGTATAGCATTTCCTCTCGCATCATCGTTAAAATATCTCGTTGCCATTCTTCTAGCTCTCGGCTGTATTCTTCTATAAAAAGCATAATATCTTTTTCAGGGCTAGGAGGAAATTTTTTCTTCTTTTTGTTATTAAGCGGCTTATTTTTGTCCTTTTCATCCAAAGTCCATAAATCATCATAAGGTGTTCGTTGCTTCTGAATATTATCCTCTAGATTATCGTTATCATAATGCCATGCTAGCTTAGGACGCATGAGTGATGGATCGATATGTTCTTGTATAGAAAGAACCGCATCAAGAAATTTTTCTATTTCTTTCCTTCCATGAATTAATTCGTAATATTTAACCCTATCAGCTGTGGCAGCCATACTCTCTACCATATCTCTTTTTGTATTGCTAAAACGGACATTATTTTTGAAAAAGTCGCAATGCGCTAATACGTGGGCAACGATCAATTTATTTTGTATAAGTGAATTTGTATCAAGTAAAAAAGCATAACACGGATCTGAATTGATAACTAACTCATATATTTTACTTAACCCTAAGTCATAATGAATTTTCATTTTATAAAATTGCTTTCCGAAGCTCCAATGCGAAAAACGAGTTGGCATCCCATATGCTCCAAAAGTATATATAATATCTGCAGGACAAATTTCATACCGCATCGGATAAAAATCTAAGCCGAAACCCTTTGCAATTTCTGTAATTTCATCAATGGCATATTCCAATTCTTTACGTGCACCTTCATTCATTTGCCACTCACTCCCCCTGTCTCTTCTTACCAACAATGTATGAGTGTTATGACGAAATGATGAAAGCTCACCATTTAAAAATAAAAATTACTTAAATAACGAATCGAAATCGGTTAGATAGAACGTATTCAAAAAATTACGAACCTCATTAAAACTGTATGGAGGAAATTAACTTTTTCGAAAAGGTAAACTATCGCACCATCTTCTGTGTTACCCTCTTTTCCACACTTTTATTTATATTTATTTTTGCCACTACATATATAAATGTTGTCCAATAAATGATGGTAATTGAGTTTCACCCTTATTTTAAAATTATCGTCCAACATTTACAGCGAAAATTATTTCATTAAGTAAAACATACTAATATTAACTCCGAATAGGAGGGTGATCTCAATGAACATCGTGGATTACGATAGGGCGTTATACTATACACATCGCTCGCAGTGGGATAACTTGTTAATACTGATGGTCCGAACAAAGGACCAATTTTTATCAAAAAAAATTGAACACTTCCTACATGCTTATAATTTTTCAAAAGATTATACAGCTGTTGAGAATAATCTGTACTCCCTTCTTAGATATGTTGATCATGCGATCACATCTAGTCAAGAGGACATTGAAGATTATTGGTAATAAATTTAATTATATTAACAAAAGGGTTGAGCCTTATTTTGAGCTCCACCCTTTGTATTTATTACATATATTCTGATGATTTATTTAATCGACTTCGACTATCGAAAAGAATAACATACGTGATGATAACAGTCATAGCTGCAACAAGTAATACTACAGATAATATTCCAAATGGTATGATTGCAGATGTATCTGAAATGATTCTAGTAAAAACAATAAGCAAGACAATTCTTATACCTAAACCTATTACACGAAACAAACTGTCTACACGACCAATTTTGTCATTTGGAATTAACTCCATAAGTAGAGAGTTCCTTGCTACTCGAGTACCGGCGTTCCCAAAGGCAGTAAATAGTTTCACTATATAAAACACCCATAAGTATGGAAAAATAGCTAACATGGTAATTGCTATCGAATATATACATACAGTAGTTACGATAGATCGTTCATTACCTATTTTCTTTGCGAATAAAGGTATGAAAATTCCAGCAACAATTGCACCAACTCCATATATCATTCCCGATGTTCCATATGCTGACGCGTCAGCTTCTAAGACATTTGCTATATATATTGGATTCAAATAATTTGATACCATAACACCAATGAAGGGCATAAATGATGCAAGAAAGAACAAGAACAACATAGGAGATTTCTTCATATAATGATATCCTTCTGCAAGCTTATACAATAGAGAGTCATTACTTTGACCAGACTCTTGAGCTCTTTTGTATGGTATTAAATAAAACATTAGAGCTGCACCACCATAAGTCATTGCATCAAGTAATAAAATTAGCGACAAATCCACTCTACTAATAAGTATTGTAGCAATCCCTCCAGCAATTACCGTTGACAACTGCCCTTGAATTTCCATGACACCATTTAATGATTTATATTGCTCTTTAGTAAAGATTTCTTGATTAAAGGCAAACATTGTAGGATAAAACAATGAATAATAAAGCCCACCCATTGCAAATAATACAATTAACATCCATAGGTCATAATCATTGCCATTCACAATTCCATATATCGCAAATAAACTGATTATGATTGAACCAATCACTTCACCGACAATTAAAATTGCTCTTCTTGAGAGCTTATCAATCATATATCCGATATATGGGGCTAGTATAAATTGGGCAATGGTCATACAAATTGTTGCAAAACCCAATATGACTGCTCCACCTTTTTCTGTTACTAATAGCCAAGGAATGGCAATCATTGTCACTCCGGTTCCAATAGAAGAAAATATATTAGCTGATAAGATTTTATATAAACGTTGATCTTGAAAAAGTGTGCTCATTCAGTCCCTCCTTTCGGTTTAGTCGTATGGAGAGAACAGATGTTAGTTCTCGCTTTTAAACAAAAATTTTTAAAATGAATTCACTTGCCCATAAGCTTTTACATATAACTGTAGTTCAGTCATTAATCCATCAACTAATTGGCTACCTTCATCAGTAAGCGCATCATTTTCTAGATCAAAGTAAACTGGGTCTAATACAAGCTGTTTAGGAATTACATTTGCGTATACCCCGCGGGCAGTCGTTCTCATATTAGTTAATGCATTCATACCACCTTTTCCGCCTCCGGCAACCGCTAATAAAGCAACTGGTTTATGACGGAAGTATTCTCCACCTAAAAAGTCTAGCGCATTTTTTAAGGCCCCACTCATCGCACTGTGGTATTCAGGTGAGCTTAACACGATTCCATCTGCATTTTTTATAGTGTTTTTAAGTTGTTGTACTGCATCAATTGTGTCCTGTTCACTTTCACCGTTATATAGTGGCAAAGTGCCATCGCTTAGATCAACTAACTGTGCTTTATATTCCTTTGAAATAAATCTTGCTGCAACCCCTGTTCTACCAGATTTTCTTGGACTTCCATTAATAACTACAATATTCATAAAATTATTCTCCTTCATTTGTTATTTTTATACATTTTTGTAATGTTGTTTTTTATTAGGCTGTTTTCGCTTAGATTGTTATTTTTTGTACTAAAAAATACAACGTATACAACTAGAATTCGTAACCTTTACTTATGTAATAACGACGGCTGTTGAGTAAAACGACATCTCTATCTTCTAGTGTAGAAGCTAAGCAACAAAGTTATAAAAAGAGCCTGTTGTTATATATAGTATAACTACCACTTCAGAAGATTAAATCAGTGTTTTTATTGAACATTCTCTACTCATATTGACTGACGAAATACAAATCATTCTACGACTATAGTCTTATAAAATTATGACCAGACGAAGCTTGTCTACTAGGTGGTATCAAATACCACGCTTTACTGCATACAGCGCCGCTTGTGTCCGATCGCTTAACTCAAGCTTTGCTAAAATGTTTGAAACATGTGTTTTGACCGTTTTTTCAGTGATGTACAAAGTTGCTGCTATTTCTTTATTACTTTTCCCATTAGCAATTTCAGAGAGAACTTCCTTCTCACGATTTGTTAATTGGTCAATCAAATTCTCTTCTTCTTGACCCCCACTTTGAACATGAGACATGACATGAGAAGTCACTTTTGGATGTAACTGACTCTCTCCACGATATACAGCTCTTATTGAATTAACTAACTCATCAGGTTCAACATCTTTCAATTGATAGCCATTTGCACCTGCTCGTAGAGCTGGAATTACATGATCTTGATCAGAGAAGCTTGTAAGCATTAATATTGCTATTTTCGGATGTTTATCTTTAATAGCTTTAGTCGCCTCAATCCCATCCATAATAGGCATAATTAAGTCCATAACGACAACATCTGGTTGATGTTCTTGTGTAAGATTAACCGCTTCTTGACCATTTGTTGCCTCAGCAACAACTTCGATGTCACTTTGTGTTTTAAGAAAAAATAATAATCCTCTCCGTACAACATGGTGATCGTCAGCTATAAGTACTTTAATTGACATTTCCTCTCCCCCTTATTATATTTTCAGTTATTGAATTAGACGTAGTCTTCCAAAATTAGATTCTCAACATAACGAGTCTTTAGATAGCTACAAAGGTACGGTCACTTCAACCTTGGTGCCTTTGCCAATCTCACTTTGAATCCCTAAGCTCCCATTCTGCATCTCAATACGTTCCTTCATACCTGCTAGTCCTAGCGAAGGCATTTCTAGTCTAGGGTTGTATTGAAAACCACAACCTTTATCTACAATCATTAGCTTTACCTGTTTTTTCGTTATTTCTAATTCAATTGTAGCGTTTTTTGTGCCTGCGTGTTTCTTAATATTATTTAAAGCTTCTTGGCCGATCCTCCATAAACATTCTTCAACATGATTCGGTAAATCTATAATCCCTTTTACATCAATACAAACCGTTAAACCTAGTACCTTACCATAATCACATAAAGCGCTACCAATACCATTCTCTAATCCTTGTGGACGCAATTGCCAAATTAAAGCACGCATTTCCTGCAATGCTTCATGCGATACTTCCTGCATATATGTAAGCATTTCTTGCACTTTCAGGTCATCTGTCATTTCCTTTGTTCCACGAGCAGTTAATTGTAAAGAAAAAAGAAGTTGATTAACTGAATCATGTAAATCTCGCGCTAGACGGTTCCGCTCATCAATAAGTGCAACTTGTTGCTCTTTTTCAACAAGCTTAATACGTTTAATTGCTGAGCCTATTTGATAAGCCACGGCTTCGAGTAAAGCTAGTTCTTCATCTGTAAAATGAGTTTTATATGGGGAAGCGATGTTAAGCAGCCCAAATTTTTCCTCACCTGCTCGTAAAGGTACTGTAGCATGATGCGTAATCCCTTCAGTGTCACCCCAGTCATATTCAATCGCATCTTCAATTCGTTTACAATTAATAATATTTGCTGCTCTTTGAAGTCGGCCATCATTATAACGATCTAAGCACCAGCACCCACCTTCACACATTGGCTTTTTCTTCTTCCACACTAAACCAGGTGGAAGATTATAATCTGCAACGAGCTGAAAATTTTCTTTCTCATCTATAAAGAATATCCATCCAGTATCGAGGCCCGTTACTTGAAGGAGCTCTTTTAAAACATCAGCCAACATGAGATACAAATCATTAGCTTGATTTAACGTTTCAGCAATTGTTTTAAGTGTATGTAATTCTTGAATTCGCTGTTCATCTGTCAATGTTCACACACCTCATCCCCTTATAATGACTAGCTAAAGTTATTACTAATTATAGCAATGAACAACTGCTGGATCGATAGAAATTAGTCGTAAATACCCCTACTTCTTTAGTCGTAAAAAAGAAGCTCTATAAATTTGAGCCCCTCATTTACTTTTATGCTAGTTATTTCATAACATATGTGGCTAAAGCCTTTTGAATATCATAAATGTTTTTGTCTTTTTTAAATTGCTTTGAAATTGGTTGGCTTGAACCTGAGATCCATATTTTCAATTCTGAATCGATATCGAATGTACCAGCTGTTTCCACACTAAAATGAGTTACACTTTTGTATGGGATTGAATGAAATTCTGTTTTCTTCCCTGTTACTCCTTGCTTATCAATTAAAATGAGACGCTGATTTGTAAAAACAATAGAGTCTCTTATAAGCTTAAAAGCCTTTTCAACTTTTTCGTCTGTTGTAATAATCGATTTCAATTCTCTTTCTGTAGATTGTATATCGGCTTCTGAAGCATTTCCCATTATGCCGTCTAATAGTCCCATACCTCCACCCCTTTGAATGTTAATTATTTTGTCTATATTCTTTAATTGACTAATCTACTTCTTTTCCGACTGAGCTTTGCCAAACTTCGAACCACTGCTCTCTCGTCATGTGGATGTTTAGCGCATCTACTGCTTTACGTATTCTTGACACTTTTCCTGAACCGACGATTGGAATAATGTTCGCCGGATGATTTAACAGCCATGCATACATCACTTGATCAATTGAGTCTATATTTAGTTCACCTTTTATCTTATGAAGAGTTTCTCGTAATCGAACCTCTTTTTTATTTTCAGAATAAAATATTTCTCCCCCTGCTAGTGGAGACCACGCCATCGGAGGGATGTTTCTTTCTTGACATTGCTCAATACAACCATTTACAAATTGAGACAAGTTACTTACAGAAAGCTCAACTTGATTTGTAACGAGTGGAAAATTTAAATACGAGTTTAGTAAATGGAACTGAGATGGGCTAAAATTAGAGACACCAAAGTCAAGGACTTTCCCTTCCGCTTTTAATTGAGCAAAAGCTTCAGCAACTTCTGCAGGATTCATTAATGGATCGGGTCTATGTATTAATAGTAAATCAATATAATCTGTACGAAAATTACGCAGAGAATTTTCAACAGAATGAATAATATGCTTCTTGCTCGTATCATAGTATTTAATTTTATGATCAGGTCGATTTTTTGACACAAGTTTTATGCCACACTTTGTTATAATTTGTATATCCCTTCTAAGTGCTGGTTTTAAAGCTAGAGCTTCTCCAAATAATGCTTCACATGTATAATCACCATAAATATCAGCGTGATCAAACGTTGTAATACCAAGTTCCTTACATTCTTCCATTAAGTGTAAAATCTCTTCTTTTTCCATATTCCATTCAGATAACCGCCATAGTCCGAGTACAATTCTCGATACTTGTAATGTTTCGCTAAGTTTTATTTTTTCCATTATGCTCAACTCCAGTTCAGTCATTTGACAACGAGAATCCCTCTACTTACCCAACGTATGCTTTCTTTGAAAACTTGCAAGAACATCGTACTCATTAGCAAGTATTTGAGGAATCCTAATAAAAACGGGGAGTAATTCTTCGTATGCTCTACTAGCCTGTAAATTCGGATGATAATGATTTGTCGCCCCGATCATTCCTTTAACAGCATTTAATGAATCAATCTCACCGCGCCCATACATACCTAAAACTACTGCTCCAAGACATGAGCTTTCATAGCTATCTGGTATACGAATTTCCACCTGAAAAACATCTGCTAATATTTGTACCCATAGGGAGGAACGTGTAAACCCTCCGGTCGCATGAATTCGTGTAGGCTTACCTATTTGTTCTTCTAAAGATAATAACACAGTGTATAAATTCATAGTTATTCCCTCTAATACTGAACGAATCATATGCTCCTTTTTATGATGGAGCCCTAAGCCAATAAAAGAACCTCGTGCATTTCCGTTCCAAAGAGGTGCCCTTTCACCACTTAAATAAGGATGAAAAATGAGACCTGCGGAACCAGGAGCAGACTTAGCTGCAATTGAGGATAATGCTTCATAAGGGTCTTGCCCACTTAGTTCATCAGCCTCCACTTCCAAATTGGCTATTTCATTTCGTACCCATTGATAAATCATACCACCGTTGTTTACAGCTCCCCCGATTACCCAGTGGTTCTCTGTTAAAGCATAACAAAAAAACCGACCTTTTGGGTCTGTAATGGGTCGATCTATCACGGTTCTAATCGCACCACTCGTACCGATTGTTAATGCAACAACACCAGGCTCAATAGCGCCTACACCAAGGTTAGATAAAACGCCATCACTAGCACCTATTACGAACGGTGTATCTGGCTGTAAACACATCGTTTGGGCATAGTCTTTCTTCATACCAGTAAACGACTCGGTTGTTGAAACAATTTCAGACAATTGAGAACTAGAAATATCTAGTAACGATAACACTTCATGATCCCAATCCAGATTTTTCAAATTAAATAACCCCGTCGCAGAAGCGATAGAATAATCAATAGCGTAAATACCGAACAAGCGGAAAAAAACATATTCTTTTATAGAAATAAACTTGTATGCTTGCTGAAACAAATGTGTATGTTCCTCTTGCAACCATTTCATTTTTACTAGTGGTGACATAGGATGAATAGGCGTTCCAGTTCTGCGATAAATATCATGACCTTTATGATCACTTGTTATTGTATGTGCCCATGCTTCACTACGATTATCTGCCCATGTAATAGAACGAGTAAGTGGGTTTCCGTACTCATCTACAATGAGTAAACTATGCATTGCCGAACTAAATGACACAAACCTAATTTGAGTTGCATCTACTTTTGCTTCATTGACACATGTACGAATCGTTTGTAGTACTGCATGAAATATTTCATCAGGGTCTTGTTCAGCAGCATCCGGTGTTTCAGTGTATAATGGATATTCATAACTACTACGATAAATCACTTGCATGTTTTCATTAAATATCACTGCTTTTGTACTTGTTGTACCAATGTCTACCCCTATGGTATAAGGCTTCATTTATATACCTCCAACTAATTGTATACTACACATCCCTCTATTATGTACCCATGTGATCATCTTTGGTTCTAAAACTATATATGTGATTACCGCTTACAGGATTAGTTTTCATAACACATAGCGATCTAATAAATGGCCATTGTCAAATATCCAAGACTGTATTCGTATCAATGGTGTTTTTTTAATACTAAGACATATGTACGTAGTGACATAATTTCTCGCGCTAATTGTAGTTTTTATTGTAAGAAATCACCACGTTCACAACTAGCATTCGTGGTTTCTTTTCAAATGCAATACGATACAACCAAATAACCTTTCATTTTAAGAAGGCTCTCTTTACATTAATTGTTGCTTTTCGTAATAGGCATTTTTCGTATAAAGTGTTGTTTATCATACTAAAAAATAAATACGTATACAACTAGTTTCGGGGCATCTTTTTTTCAGCATAGAACCTTTTAAAAAGTTAAAATCGAATAGCGCCAACATATAACTGTTCGAGTTTTGTTGAAATAACTATTTCTTCTATATGGTAAGAAGCTTGGATTTATAAAATATCCTCCAAGCTTCTCATTCATTATTATGGTGTTTTCGCATTGATTGTTGTTTTTCGTATTAAGCAATCTACACGTACTCAACTAGAGTTCTTCTATACAATGCAGACTAACAATATAAAAACACTTTTAAAGTACTAATTTTGATAGCGACCAACAATGTTTACGAGAATAGCTTAAATTAACGAATGTATCATTGTCATAACAGCTTCCTTCGTTGCGGTTAATTCACCTTCAGCCTGATCGAGTGTTGCGCCTTTTACCCCAAAGTAAAACTTGACCTTAGGTTCTGTTCCAGATGGGCGTAAACAAAACCAACTACCATCCTCTAAATAATATTTTAATACGTTCGATTTAGGTAATTTAATTGTTTCTTTTTTACCTAGATGAATATTCAAACGTTCACTTGATAAGTAATCTTCTATACTAACGACGTTTTTATTTGCCACCTCTGAAGGTGGATTGCTACGGAAACTCGCTAATAATGTTTGTATCGTTTCCGCACCAGCTTTGCCCTTCAGTGTTAATGATTCCAAACCTTCACGATAGAAACCATATTTCTCATAAATTTGGGTTAAGCCTTCATACATAGTCTTACCTTGCTTTTTATAAAATGCACATATTTCAACCGCTAATAACGCTGCTTGTATCGCGTCTTTGTCACGAGCAAAATCTTTAACTAAATATCCATAGCTTTCCTCATAGCCGAATTGGAATTCATATTGCCCAGATTGCTCGTACTGCTTAATTTTTTCAGCAATAAACTTAAACCCTGTTAAGGTGTCGATAGTTTCCACACCATATGCATTTGCAATCGTTCTACCAAGCTCTGAAGTAACCACTGTTTTTAACACAACACCATTAGATGGTAGGCTCCCTTTTTCTTTACGTTGTGACAGAAGGTATTCTAATATTAGTGCTCCTGTTTGATTTCCAGTTAATAGAACATATTCGTCTTTGTCATCTTTTACGGCTATACCTAATCTATCTGCATCAGGGTCTGTTGCTATTAATATATCTGCATCAATATTTTTTCCATCTCGAATCGCTAGAGAAAAAGCACTCTTTTCTTCTGGATTTGGAGATGTTACCGTAGAAAAATCTGGGTCTGGGAGTTCCTGTTCTTCGACAACTGATACGTGACGATAGCCGAATTCTTGTAGACCTTTACGTACTAATGTATTTGCTGTGCCATGAAGAGGAGTAAACACTACCTTCACACCAACTTCATTTGATAACTGTGGATGTATTGAGATTGTAGTTAACTGATTGATATATGCGTTGTCAATTTTTTCACCTATGATTGTGATGAGTCCTTTATCCTTTAAATCCTGTTCTTCATCTACTGCTATCGCTAATTCATTATCAATCTCATTTACAAATTGAATGACTTCATCTGCTTCTTTAGGCGGTAATTGTCCACCGTCCTGCCCATATACTTTATATCCATTATATTCTGGAGGATTATGACTCGCTGTAACAACAATTCCTGAGAATGCATGCAAATAACGAACAGCGAATGATAGCTCTGGAGTTGGTCGAAGCTCTTCAAACACATACGTTTGAATACCATGTGTCGCTAAAGTTTTTGCGGCTTCCATTGCAAACTCCGGTGATTTATGACGAGAATCGTATGCGATAACTACGCCGCGTTGCTTCGCTTCATCTCCACACGAATCTATGTATCTAGCCAGCCCTTCCGATGCCTTACGGACTGTAAACAAGTTCATTCGATTTGTTCCAACACCGATTTCTCCACGCATCCCTCCTGTACCAAACTCTAAATTTTTATAAAAGCTTTCCTCTAGCTCTTTTTCATTGCTTTCTATTCGCATCAATGATTCTCTTAACTCACCATCTAAATTTGGTGATTGTTTCCACAATTCATATTTTTCATTCCAATTCACTTCTTCTACCTCCCTATTTTAACAAAGCATATCCTCTAAAAGAAAAGTACCATATTCGTACATTCCACTCAAGTGACAATCGTGTACCATTTTATTATTAGAACTTCCAACACAATTGAAAAACCGATTTCCCCTTATAATCGGAAAAATCGATTTTTTCTGTCAACTTTGATTGCTTGAAAATATAATCAAACTCTACTAATCTTAATATCTACTAAGAAACTTATTTGCTCCTAAACCAGCTAAACCTGCAAGTATCAATACGATACCTATTATATAATAACCACTTGGACTAGCTTCCCCGGTTTGTGGAAGCTCTCCACCTACTACTAGGGATTGTTCTGGGTCTGGGTCTGGACCTGGGTTTGGTTCTGGGTTTGGATTCGGTTCTGGGCTTGGTTCTGGTTCTGGATTCGGGTCTGGATCTGGGTCTGGGTCTGGATCTGGGTCTGGGTCTGGGTCTGGGTCTGGATCAGGATCTGGGTCTGGATCTGGGTCTGGATCTGGATCTGGGTCTGGATCTGGATCTGGGTCTGGATCTGGATCTGGATCTGGGTCTGGGTCTGGGTCTGGATCAGGATCAGGATCTGGGTCTGGATCAGGATCTGGGTCTGGGTCTGGGTCTGGGTCTGGGTCTGGATCTGGATCTGGATCAGATGTTGGCGGATCTTTTGGTGGATTGTATGGTGGGGTATCATCTTCATTATCATTCTCAGCAATAACTAATAATTTTACCCCTGTACTAAGTCCTTGATATTCGTTCCCAGCACTACTATCGAACTCTACTCGAAAAGTAAGAATCTCCTCACTTAATAGTTCAAGGTGTCTATCTTCAATTCCTGTGAAGTTGTTGATGTAACCAGAATATAATTCTGTTGATTTATGAGTAACAGTCAATTTTAACTTGTCATATAAACTAGCAAGTTGATTACTTTGTAGTTCACCTTGTGCTAGAATATCCTTCTCATTATTTTCTAATTCATCATTAGATAAGGAATATTCTTCTGCATAGATTGAATAATCGAAATTAATATTCCCACTATTCCTTACTGTGAGATTCCTAGTCATCCAATCACCAGGTTTTAATTTGTTTACATTAAACAACCTTTGCTCAGAGCTAGGAATTGTGTCAATTTGAATTGTTGGTATACTTGATACTGCCTCTGTTTCTCCAAAAGGATCAAAATATATAAAAAAAAGTAATAACAGGAAATAACTTCCGATTATTTTAATTAATATATTTCTTTTCATATCGAACCCTCTCATCTTATTATTTTTGAGGTGTGCTTAGCTATATTTTTTATCCATGAAGGTTATTTTTCTGTTGTCTTTGCTGCCTTTGTTCCTTCAAGCTCACTAATGGCTCTCCAAGTAGTAATGATTGCATACCCAAGTAGTAGAATACCAGGTACGACAAGCAGCATAATTGCACCCATACTTGAATTAGCATAGTTTATTGCATAACCTACATAAGGTATAGTCAAGCCAATATACTGTCCTACTACATTATCAGATAGGACTGGCTCTCTATCAGCTGCATCGTTGTTATCACCCTTAGTGATATACATAACCTGTTCATTGATGTTTCTAACTTCGATTATCCGATGGGTAATTAGTTTCTCTTCAGAATCTTTGAATATGATTACATCATCTTCTTTGAATCTAGTCATGTCACCATCTGGATTTATTGCAATGATAGAACCGGTTTTAATACCTGGTTCCATCGAACCTGACAGCACTGTTTTTATTTGATAGCCAAAGAAAGTAGGCTCTCCTCCTGAGGCTTTTGAAACAATGACTGCAACAACCATAATCAAAAACAGTACTACTAATACAAATGAAATAATCCTACTAATCCAAAGCTTTGCAAGCTGCATCATTTATCAAATCCTTTCCACCAACTAAATTCAAAACTCAATTCTTAATTAAGAACATTTTGTTTATAGATACCTTTTAATAGTTGATCAGTTGACCACTCTATTGGTTTACACTTCATAAACAATATATTTATCCTCTCAGTCTTATTAATAAATATTTCCACTTATATGATTTATGATGATCAGTTACACCAACAGCTGATTAATTCTATATTATTCTTCACCTTGCTCTGCCGGGTTCACAACATTCTCACCTGGATCTTCCTGTTCTTCTTCACTTGCTCCTTCTGAAGTTGATTCTTCTTGTTCTTCACTTGCTTCTTCTGAAGTTGATTCTTCCTGTTCTTCACTTACTTCTTCTGAAGTTGATTCTTCCTGTTCTTCACTTGCTTCTTCTGAAGTTGATTCTTCCTGTTCTTCACTTGCTTCTTCTGAAGTTGATTCTTCCTGCTCTTCACTTGCTTCTTCTGAAGTTGATTCTTCCTGTTCTTCACTTGCTTCTTCTGAAGTTGATTCTTCCTGCTCTTCACTTGCTTCTTCTGAAGTTGATTCTTCCTGTTCTTCACTTGCTTCTTCTGAAGTTGATTCTTCCTGTTCTTCACTTGCTCCTTCTGAAGTTGATTCTTCCTGTTCTTCACTTGCTTCTTCTGAAGTTGATTCTTCCTGTTCTTCACTTGCTTCTTCCGAAGTTGATTCTTCCTGTTCTTCACTTGCTTCTTCTGAAGTTGATTCTTCCTGTTCTTCACTTGCTTCTTCCGAAGTTGATTCTTCCTGTTCTTCACTTGCTTCTTCTGAAGCTAGTTCTTCCTGTTCTTCTATTAATGCCTGTTGTTCTTCTAACTTTTTCTGTTCTTCAAGCTCTTGTAGCCTCTTAGCTTCTGCTTCTGCTGACGCAATTTCAGCTTCTAATCGTTCTATCTCAAAGTTTATGTCAACTAACATCGATTTCCACAATGAAATTTTTTCACTGTTGTTTAAGCTAATTTCTTCAGCTTGCTCTCTGATGTCAACACCTTTCTCATATGCGGGTTGTACATATTCCAAAATACTATTAACATTTTCGTTTTGAGCTCTGACGTTATAAGATGCAAGTTCTTCTTCTATCTCTCTAATATTATTGAGCACTGCATCAATTTCTGTCTGTTTGTCGCTTAACGTATTAACATGACTACTTATTAAGCCTGCCCCACCCTTCAATGCCTTAAGATACATTTTTTTTATGAAGGCAAATTCGAGCATAAATTGCGATGTATTTGGTTGACTAACTGAAAGTCCATTTTGAAGTGAAGGTTTAGCCCAATTCCAAGACCATAGATTTCTGCTAGATTTAATATTTTCCAACTCACTATTTGCACTTTCAACTAAACTCTCTACTGTACTTGGAAAAACGAAAGCTGTACTAATTATCGCATTTGTCATTTCTACTTCGTTATAGGCACCATATGTAGCTGAGCTAAAATGTGTGCCTCCGATAAGTAGTGAGGAAATTGCTACGCTTGAAGTTATGTAATTCACCTTTGTTTTCCGCTTAAACTTTCCTTCTCTTTTTATTCGTTCATTTCTTGATTCCATCAAATTTTCCTCACTCTCTTAGATATTTTCAAGAGAACCCACCGTTCGCTTTAACGAATTCATGTTTAAAGTATAATAGATATACTTATGATTGAAAACCATCGTTTTTCATAGTTTTTCCGTTATAACGAACAAATAACTCCCATTACCTCTTTAATTCGCATAATATCTCAATTTTTCTTTTTTTATAAAGAACAATACTGTTTTGAATATCGAACGTTTTTTAAAAAAAATAATGAGTAGAACACTCTCTACTCACTCTCGAATAACATGAAAGCCTTTGTTTAAGACCTTGTTAGAACATTTTTACTTCTTTTATTAGTTCATCAATTTCCTGTTGATATATAGCTTCCTGTTCAGTATCCCACACTAATATAGTCGACATCAGCCTGATAACAGGTTCCTTCCATTTTTCTACCCAATCAATATTAAATAGAAGTGCTCCTGTTCTGCGCATAAAGAAATCTACTGGGGTCACTGCCATTTCCTCTTCTATGCTATACAAAATTTGCGCATAAATATCTTCTAATAGCTTATCATTTTTTGTTCTCTGTTTAGCGTAACGAATATAATAGAAAAAAATTTGATCTACATTAGATCCATAGCGATGAACAAAGAAGTCCGCCAGTTCTCTAGGTACCCCTAACTTAATACCTTTATCAATCTTTTGTTGGATGAATTTTTGAAAATTCCGCGACCCTCCAACATGCCCCCCTGAAATAGGCAAATCTTGCGTATTACAAGGAGAATAGGTTAAACCTTGTGTTTGTTCTAATAATCTAGCGACTAAATCCACTACGGTTTCTGCCATTTTTCTATAACCCGTTAATTTTCCGCCTGCAATCGTAATAAGACCAGTACTAGATTGCCATATTTCGTCTTTACGTGAAATTTCAGATGGATCTTTTCCATCTTCATATATTAATGGACGCAAACCTGCCCAGCTAGATTCAACATCTTGATCCGTTATTTTAACTTCCGGGAACATATAATTAATTGCATCAATCACATATTGACGATCGGAAGCTGTCACTTTTGGATGGGAGATATCATCACTGTATTTAGTATCTGTTGTACCTATATATGTCTTTCCTTCTCTTGGTATTGCAAAAACCATGCGCTTATCTTCCGTATCAAAATAAATGGCTTGGCGTAAAGGGAATCTTTTTCCATCAATTACTAAGTGTACACCCTTTGTTAGTTGTAATGACTTTTTATTTTCAGTAAGATCTTTTTCACGTATTGAATCTACCCAAGGACCTGTCGCATTTACAATTTGTTTTGCTGAGATTAAGTACATCTCCCCTGTAATTTGATCAACTGCTTCAACACCAACCATTTTCCCTTTCTCATAGACGAATTTCTCAACCTTAGCATAGTTTACAGCACTTGCACCTTGTCTAACAGCCTCTTTCATAACCTCAATAGTTAGCCGTGCATCATCCGTGCGATACTCAACATAATAACCACTTCCTTTTAACCCAGCTTTTTTTAATAACGGTTCTCTATTTAACGTTCCATTTTTATCCAACATAATGCGACGTTCATTTTTTTTAACACCTGCTAAAAAATCATATATTCTAAGACCAAATGACGTACTAAGGGGACCAAACGTCCCTCCTTTATAAAAAGGGAGCAACATCCATTGTGGTGTTGTAACATGCGGTCCGTTTTCATATACAATTTCTCGTTCTTTACCAACCTCTGAAACCATCTTTACTTCAAACTGCTTTAAATACCGTAATCCTCCGTGAACAAGTTTAGTAGATCGACTTGATGTACCTGCCGCAAAATCTTGCATTTCTAGGACCACAGTTTTCATTCCTCTAGTAGCAGCATCTAATGCAATACCAGCTCCTGTAATACCTCCACCAATTATGATTAGATCGTTTTCTGCACTAGCAACCCGTTTAAGAATGTCTACTCTATTCATGCTTGAAAAGGGTTTTTCCATCTTTTTCCCTCCAAATAAATTAGAAATTATGTCCTTTTTCCTAACAGCTTATATACGTAAATATAAATACAAATAAAAAAGAAACCACAAAATTCTCGTACACATAATATGAATACAAGATTTTGTGGTTTCTCCGTTTCTCCGACCATAATATTAACTTATCATGTAATTTACATAGTCTATTTAAAAGCCATTGTAGCGTTTACTGCTTTTTTCCAGCCGTCATACAAGCTATTTCGTTGTTGTTCATCCATTGTATTGTCAAACGTTGTATCAATATTCCATTGCTTTGCAATTTCATCTTGACTTTCCCAAAATCCAACAGCAAGACCAGCAAGATAAGCTGCACCTAATGCAGTTGTCTCATTAATTATTGGACGCTCAACAGGTACATCTAGCATATCACTTTGGAACTGCATTAGGAAATCATTTTTAACAGCCCCACCATCAACCCGTAACGTTTTTAATGAAATATTAGCATCAGATTCCATTGCAGTTAGCACATCCTTCGTCTGGTATGCTAACGATTCAAGCGTAGCACGAACAAAATGCTCTTTTTCTGTGCCTCGCGTTAATCCAAACACAGCACCACGCACATCACTATCCCAATAAGGTGTTCCTAAGCCGACGAAGGCTGGAACAACGTATACACCATCAGTTGATTTTACACGTTGTGCATACCTTTCACTCTCAGCAGCATCATTGAACATTCTAAGACCATCTCGTAGCCATTGTATGGCTGATCCTGCAACAAAAATACTGCCTTCTAATGCATATTCTACTTTACCATTTAATCCCCAAGCAATTGTAGTTAATAATCCATGTTCTGACTTCACTGCTTGCTCGCCAGTATTCATTAACATAAAACACCCAGTACCATATGTGTTTTTAGCCATACCTTCTTCATAACACGCTTGACCGAACAAAGCAGCTTGCTGATCTCCCGCTGCACCAGCTATCGGAACTTCATGTCCGAAAAAATGATAATCTGCGGTATGTGCATACACCTCAGAAGATGAGCGAACTTCAGGTAGCATAGAAGCTGGAATAGTTAATATTTCTAATAATTCTTCATCCCATTTCAAATCATGTATATTGAACATCAAAGTCCTTGATGCATTCGAATAGTCTGTAATATGTGTTTTTCCGCCTGATAACTTCCAAATAATCCAAGAGTCAATCGTTCCAAATAATAACTTCCCACCTTCGGCTTTTTTTCTTGCGCCTTCAACATTGTCTAGAATCCACTTTACTTTTGTTCCTGAGAAATATGCATCAATTAATAAACCAGTTTTGTCACGAAACTTCTGATCATACCCTTTATCTTTAAGCTCTTCACAAATATGTGCTGTTTGGCGTGATTGCCATACAAGAGCGTTATAAACCGGATTGCCAGATTCTTTATCCCAGACGACCGTCGTTTCTCGTTGATTAGTAATACCGATTCCTATCACTTGCACTGGTTTAACTTGTGATTCCGATAAAACACTCGCTATAACAGCTAATATTGACCCCCAAATCTCATTAGCATCATGTTCTACCCAACCAGGATGTGGAAAGTGTTGTGTGAACTCTTTTTGAGCAACATGTACGATTTGGCCTGATTTGTCAAAAAGTATTGCTCTCGAGCTCGTTGTTCCTTGATCTAAAGATAAAATATATTGTCCCATTACTGTTCTCCCCTTTTCAGCTATTACTTCTATAGCGTGCTTTCTTATGGCTCTTTTCGTAAACATTGTTGCTTTCTCAACTTACATTTAAGTAACGGTGTGTATAATATGATTATATTCGTACTTAGCTCTCATTAAGAAAAAGTAACAAGTAGCGCGTTGCTTGTTTTTTTTCATAGGATGAAATTACATGTACACAACTAGAACGTGGCATTTTTCTTCAATAAATACGATGACACTGTTATAAGTTACTTCTTAAGATCTTATCACGAAAAGCTTACACCGTAGTTTGTTTTGCAGAAGCTACATGGTGATTTTCCTTTTGTTCAACCAGTAAAGAAATGAATAATATCAGTGTCACTAATACTGTAAAAATCCAAAAATTCCTTGTGACAGTTTGTTCAAAAATAGCTTTATAAAATAGGCCACCATACATACCTCCAACGATTGGGCCTATCACAGGAATCCAAGCATAAGCCCAATCCGATTTACCTTTTCCTGGAATTGGTAAAAGAAAATGTGCTAGACGAGGACCTAGATCACGAGCAGGATTAATCGCATACCCTGTAGTACCTCCAAGAGACAAGCCAATTGCAACAATTAAAAAGCCTACAATAAGTGGATTTAAACCTTCAGTAAATTCATTTGCACCTATTGATAATAACCCAAGAACGAGTACAAAGGTTCCAATCATTTCACTTACGATATTTGCTGTTGTACTTCGAATAGACGGCGCTGTTGAAAATACTCCCAATTTAGCTGCGGGATCAGCAGTTTCTTTCCAGTGTGGTAAGTAATGAAAGAAAACAATTGCTGCCCCTAAAAATGCCCCAAGCATTTGTGCAGTAATATAACTAGGTACATCACTCCAAGGGAATTCACCTATAATGGCTAGACTTAGTGTCACTGCAGGATTAACATGGGCTCCACTAAATGAACCAACAGCATATACTGCCATAGCAACTGCTAATCCCCACCCTAAAGTAATAACAATCCAGCCACTATTATGAGCTCCTGATCTCTTTAAAGTAACCCCAGCACAAACTCCCCCTCCAAAAATAATTAACATCATTGTACCAATTAACTCCCCGATAAATGGTGTCATACAGCATCCCCTTTCCCATCATTAATTTCATACTTTATTGCAGCGAAAGAACATGGAGAACGAGGTATGACATGGAAAAATAAATAAATCTGTTAAAATTCCATCATCTTTTTACTAGTAAAAAATACGTTAACTCATCAACTAATATGTCAAGACTGGTTCTAAAATATTAAATATAGAAATATTTGTATTTTCACTAACAAAAAAATCACAACATACCCCTTTTATAAAAAATAAAAGGGGATGCTGTGATTCTCCAAGTCTCCGCCACATCTATTAACTTAATTCAAATACTAATATAAATAGAAAGCGCTGTCAATATAATATTTTAATTTTCTGTATACTCTAAATCCCACAACAATTTATTTGAAGTTGTCACTGCACTCGCTCCAGCCTTTATAGCCTGCTCTACATCCTCATGTGTACGAATCATTCCACCAGCAAATATTGGAACACCCGTTTTGTTATGTATTTCTGTTATCAGGTTGGGTACCACACCAGGTAACACTTCTATAAAATCTGGGTTCGTTTTTTCTATAATACTATAACTCTTTTTTAATGATCCAGAATCTAATAGAAATAGTCGTTGAATGGCATATATACCCCGTTTTTTTGCTTTACTAATAACATTTGCTCTCGTAGAGATGAGTCCTGCCGGTTTAATTTCTTGACAAAGAAATTCTGTTGCAAATTCATCATTCTTTAAGCCATTGACTAAGTCCACATGAAGAAATAATTTCTTACCTTCTTGTTTTGTCATTTTCACAATAGCATTGAGCTGTGCAACATGACTTTCAAGTATAACTCCATATTCATAATCGCTACGAACGAACTTCTCTAAATGCTTCATATCGCGAATTGCAGGTATAATTTTTTGCCCATGAAACATATTTTTACCTCCTAAAAAAACGGAAAATAATAAATAATAGAATACTATTATCCTACAACTCAATTACTTGTAAAGTCAATTATAGGAGCATTCATCATATAGCAAAGGGATGAAGCAAAAGCCGTCAAATCTTACACAATTTCATCTTACTCAAGATGTTATTGACGTAAGTTTGGGCTTTACTTCATCCCCTTGGTTTATTACTGTTGGGTATTTGAAGGCTCTGAAATACTTGAAAGTGCTTCTTCTGCTTCATTATCAAACGATTCATTTGTGGCTAAGTCGCCTAATGCAACAATACCACACAATTGATTGTTTTCCACGACTGGTAAGCGGCGAATTTGATTTTGTGCCATTACATCTGCTGCCTCTTCAACGGTCATTTCGGGTGTACCTGAGACAAGATTCGTTGACATCACTTGTGATACCGAAGTTGAATTATTTAACCCTTCTGCTGTTGAGCGTAATGTAATATCTCTGTCAGTAATGATGCCACAAATTTGTCCGTTATCTACTACTGGAATTGATCCTACATTATTTTGTTTCATAATTTCAGCTGCTTCTTGAATGGTTTGATTTGATGAGACAGTTGCAACATTTTCCGTCATAATATTGCGGAGCATGTTCATTGTCATTGTATCCACCCCTTTCAAAAAGTATTTTTACCTAACTTAGCATACATATACATATCAAAATCACATAATGAAAACTCTAATTATTAGTGATATTACATGAGCTAATTAGTTAAAAAAAGTATATCCCTCCATGTATACTACCCTTTTGCTTAAGTGGATTTAAAAGTTCAACAAACAAATAAGCTGTTGTAAACGCATCTATTACTCAGGAATGTCGTATATACATTCTAGTCAGAAATTTGGGCATAATATTCTAAATCCTTTATTTTTCGTGAAGGTGCACTATAACCAATTAGTTCTAAAGGATAGTCTTTCCCGTTTCAGCTCTGCTGTTTTCACTAATGAGTCAAATAATATATAATACCTCATTAACAGAAATTCTCAATTGCTTGTAATACTGTTGGAGCGAACTTTAATTTGGCAACATGAATCACAGTCAGGTCAATTATTTCCTGAGAAATTTGTCGATACGAATAAGTGCTGGAAGTACTTCATTAGAGGCAGCTTTTCTTCATTCTTGTAATGGTGATAATTTAATATTTTCAGCTAACTTACGAAGGTGGGTTTTTAATATTTTTCCTACTCCGTTTCGCGGAAGTTGATCAATGAATATAATTTTCCTAGGTGTTTTATTTTTAGATAAATGGCTTTGACAATATTGTATAAGCTCTTCTTCGGTTATCGCTTGTTTATCCTTTTTAACAACATATGCGACCACTTCCTCACCCATTTGATTATTAGGGATACCCACAACTGAAGATTCAGCAACCGCTTCATGTTTTGCAAGTAATTCTTCTACATCACGAGGATATATATTAAATCCCCCCCGAATAATCAAATCTTTTTTTCGGTCAACAATAAATAAATAACCATCTGTATCCATATATGCCATATCACCCGTATACAACCAAGAACCTTTTAACACCTGCTTTGTTTCTATTTCATTTTGATAATACCCGGGTGTGATATTATCACCTCGAACAATTAATTCCCCAACTTGACCGGTAGCTAACTCACTTTCATCATTATTAACAATCTTGACTTCAACACCTGGTATCGGGATACCAACTGAACCTGGTTTAATAACTGAATCTCTTTGGTGAGCAGCAACAACAGGTGCAGCTTCTGACAACCCGTACCCTTCTAAAATATCTGCACCAAATTTTTGTTTAAACGCATGTAATAACGCAACTGGAAGAGGTGCTGACCCAGAAGCAACCCATTCGAGACTACCTAATTGAAATTTGTTAGAATGAGGAGAAGAAAGTAATGCAAAAATCATAGCTGGCACTGCAGAAAAATTAGTCACTTTATATTTCTCAATTGCTTCAAAAACAGCTTTTGGATCAAAGTGATTAAATACAACAGCTGAGCTCCCAGTTAGAAAACAAGTATTAGAAATAGTTAAGCCATATACATGTGCAAGAGGAAGGATACCGAGGGTTACTCCTCTTTTTGTTTCATTATGAAGAAAAGTATTTTCAGCGTTTGAATATAAGTTTTTATGAGTCAACATCACACCTTTAGGTTTTCCAGTTGTTCCTGACGTATATAAAATAACAGCAGTATCCTCTGTATTTAGCTTTAGATCACTTTCTACATAAAGTTCATTTTCTGTGATATCTGTATCATATAAATGAAAAATGTTTTCATCAGTTGGCTGGTCAACAACCAGTACAACAGGTTTTTGTTCCAAATTGTCTAGCGCTGATTCTACCTTTTCTAAAGATAGTGATGAAGTAATGACTACCTTCGCTTGACAGTCTTTAATAATGTAATGAATTTCTTTATCATGTAAGGTGAACATAATAGGCACAATAATTGCGCCTGCCCTTATAATGCCTTGATACGAAAAAATAACCTCAGGACAATTGGGCATACAGACAACAACACGATCACCTTTAGCTACCCCAAGTTTTTTTAACCCACGTGCAATCTTGTTTGAATAGTTTTTAATGTGTAAGTTAGAATACTTCTTATCTTTAAAATAAATAAAAGGATATTCACCAAAAGTTTCGATATTTTTATCTAGCAAATCACTTAATATCATGAACTCATCTCCTCTTTATAATCTTAAAAACAACAACCCATGTATTCATAGATCTTTATAACACTAGACGAAATAGCACTATTCATAGAGCCTATAAAGATTAATACCTTCACTTGATTTATTCACATGTACTTCATTTCTACTTTCCATCAAATCTAAATGACCTTGAATTTGAGATAGTCCAAGAAACACTAATTTTCCTTTTAATCTAGGAAAAACTTCAATACAAATTTGATAGACCGTTTTGTCACTTGTTCTTAAAACTTTTCTTATTTGGTCACAACGATAATTATGATCATTTAATCTTTGATCAATGATTGAAACGTGATCTGAAAATGGTCTGCCATGACCAGGGTATATCGTTGTTAATGGTAATGCCCTTGTTTTCATTAATGACTCTCGATATTGTATAAGTGGTTTAGGTCGCTCTTGTTCAAATGGTATAGATGGTTCAATAAATGCGTTAACAGAAATGTCTTTTAATAGATGATCTCCGGCAAATGTAAGTCCCGTCTCAGGTTCCCATAAAATCATATCTGTTTGACTATGCCCTGGTACAAAAAGAACTGAAAATTTTCTTCCACCTACAAATATATGATCTTCATTACTTACATATTTAACCTGTTGCCAATTCATATTATGATAACGGTGTTTGGATTGATGGCTTTCAGGGTCTGCACCACATTCCTTTATAAATGAATTTAAAAAGTACCTAGTTCTATTAAATTCATCTATTCCGCCAGATAATATATGTTTTGCTCCTTCGTGAACATATGTGGGTATGTCGATTTCTTCTTGTATATCTTTTACGCCTCCAGCATGGTCTGTATGCATATGAGTGACAACAATTTCATCTAGTTCTTTGAAAGTAAGTCCCTCCTGCTTTAGTAAATATCTTAGCTTTTCAAGTGATTTTTTTCCTGGAAGTCCTGTATCGATAAGTGTCACAGATTCACCGATGACAACATATGCATTAACGTTCCCTACTGTAAATGGCGTCTCTATAGATAATGGAATGACCTTAAAAATATTTATCCCTCCTCCCTTCACAATGCTCTTTTGAAACTTTAATAATTATGTTAATTAGTTAGCGCAGCAAGCCAAGATTTTATAGGGTACCTATCATTTGAAAGAAGGTGCTACGACCATTCGTTGTGTAAATGCTCTCATTTACTTTTGTTCATAAATACACGAAAAAGGGGATGAGATTGTCCCCTATTAAATACATATTATGATGTCTTGAATTTATTAACTAAATATTCTAATATTACTATTTATATAAGGAGGCTTGCTGAATTAATCTTGTATCCACACATCTCCATCTTTATAAACAACCCCTTCTGGATAACGAAGATTAATCACTTCTTCTTGTAGTTGTTGGGAAGGTGCTTTTGTGACTAATGATACGATAATATTTGTTAACAATGCAGCTACCGCACCAAATATACCAGCTCCTGTATCAATAATTCCTGCAATAGAAAAATCGCCATATTTTGCTGCAAATATATATCCTAATGTAACAACTAAGCCAACAACCATGCCCCATGTCACACCTTTTGCATTTGCTCGTTTCCACCAAACACCTAATACTAATGCTGGAAAAAAAGTACCTGAAGCAATTGCAAAAGCCCATGCAACGATCTGAGTAATTGCCCCTGGCGGATCAAGCGCAGTAATACCTGCTACTACTGTTGCAATAATAATCGTCCAACGTGCTACTTTTAACCTTGTTTTGTCTGTAGCATTTGGATTAAGAACCCGATAATATATGTCATGAGCAAACGATGATGAAATTGCAATCATTAGTCCTCCTGCTGTTGATAATGCAGCAGCCATCGCTCCTGCAGCAACAAGGCCTATAACAAACACACCTAGGTTTGCTATCTCAGGTGTAGCCATAACCACAATATCTTTATTAATTAATAACTCCGGCCATTGTAAAATACCATCTGCATTTGTATCTGCTATTGATAATTTCCCAGTATTAACCCAGCTAGTTGTCCAAGCTGGGAGAGAATCAATTGGGTTACCAACCACATTTTTCATAAGAATAAACCGTGAAAATGCAGCATATGCTGGGGCTGTCAAATATAATAAACCGATAAACAACAATGCCCAAGCACCTGACCAACGGGCTGCTTTCATCGTTGATACTGTATAAAAACGCACGATAACATGTGGCAAGCCTGCTGTTCCAGCCATTAAAGTAAACATCAATGCTAAAAATTGCCATTTTGATCCATTTGTAAATGGTGCAAAATACTCAGAAATCCCAAGCTCTCTATCTATTTCCCCTAACTGTGATACGACATTTCCATAAGAAAGCCATGGAAGTGGATTATTTGTAATTTGTAGTGACATAAAAATCACAGGTACTAAGTATGCAGTAATTAAAATAATATATTGTGCAACCTGCGTCCATGTAACCCCTTTCATTCCTCCGAAACCTGCATAAAAAGCAATTAAGATTACCCCTATCATCGTACCAAATTTTGCATCAACTTCAAAAAGTCTTCCTATGACTACACCAGATCCCGAAAGCTGTCCAATTGAATAAGTAAAGCTAATAATGATTGTGCATACAGCCGCAATGATTCGTGCTGTATGACTATTAAATCGATCGCCAATAAATTCTGGAACTGTATATCTACCGTATTTACGAAGCTGTGGCGCAAGTAAAAATGTCAGAAGTAAGTATCCACCTGTCCACCCCATGATATAGGCAAGGCCGTCGTATCCTAGTAGCATAACCGTTCCTGCTAAACCGATAAAAGAAGCAGCGCTCATCCAATCAGCACCAATTGCCATACCATTAAAAACAGATGGAACACCACGACCAGCAACATAAAAGTCCGAAGTGACTTTCGCTTTATTGTATAATGCTATACCAATATATATTGCAAACGAAGCAAGGATAAGAGATAACGAGACTATAAACTGTGTATCCATTTAAAAATCTCCTTCCACTATTAATTGCCATTAAAATTTTTGCGACTTCATACTCTCATCTAGTTGCTGTGTTGTTGTACTAAATCCATATTTCTCATCTAACTTGTCACTTACTCTAGCATTGATGAATAGCAGTAAAATAAAAATCATAATTGCTCCCTGAGCCCCCATAAAATAGTGAAATGGGAACCCATTTATATTGAATTGTAAAATCTCTGCAAAAAAAACAACACCAAAAGAGACCATTAACCAAATAACTAAATAGATAACAACATTACGGGTATGTTTCCGAAAATACGAATCTGCAATTTGTTTATCCAGCTTTTTCACTTTGTACACCATCCCTATATTGCATTTTTTATTCGTAATATTAACAAGCAACTGTTGGTCAAATTCATAATTAAGCTACTCATTTTTATCAGCTATCACCATCCCTCTTATTTAAGGCTAAAAATAAACTTAACAGTTTCAAAAAACGGTGCAGGAACAAGCGCTATTTCAAGTAAAAAGTACATAAATATAGCAACGAAAGGCAAGAAATAAAACAATTTCTTTTTCTTTCGGACAGCTATGGACAGACAGATTACTGTAATGATGCAGAACATAACAAAACTATAATTCATGCAACCACCCTTTTTCCTTTTCTGTAAACTTTGTTACTATTCCAGCTTATGTAGCATAGCTAAATGGTCAATTAAATGATTATCATTGTTTACCGACTTTATTTGGAAGCTTTTTTAAGCCCAAATCCGAAAAAGACCCTTTATACAACGAGATTAATAGAGTAAAAATATAGAATATTCCTAATAATTAAATTATCTTTTCTGTACTTGACAACGTCAATATGTACAAGCTGAAAACCTTTCGTATTATTTCGACATTATTTTATTTCTGTCCTTTTGTGAGGGATAAATTTCTACATGCTATAATAGAGGGAAAGCTGTTTTCGCATAGATTGTTGTTTTTCGTACTTATAAAGAAACATGAATACAATTAGATTTTCGTGGCATCTTTTCTGCTATATTACAAAGGCTTTTTAGTAAAACGACATCTTTATCTTCTAGTTAGGAACGATCGTAACAAGTTTACGAAAAGAGCCTAGAGACAAAAGCATATATGTATGAAACAATTATTAATTGGATAATCTCATGTAATAGATAATAGGCTACATATTTGATAACTCTTAGGTAATGACGATAATAATATAGTAAGGATTGTTTATGAAATCATTAATCACTAAGTGAACGCGTTCATCCACTCATTAATGTTCATGCCACATTCACTTCTAAAAAGGCACTTTTCCTAGACTTTGTTGCTACAAATTAGTACCATATAAGTGGTTTTATACAGGTAGTCATCGTTGTACTGAAGAAAAGCTACCAAGAACGATATATCTATACGTTTTAAGATCCACCCGAGCAATAAAACAGCTACAAAGGTTAGAAAAGAGATGTTCTTACAATACATAATCGTTAGGAGACTTTATGAATAACCAAAATAACCTAAATAATTATCTGTTTATTTCGTGGGCAGTATCATTAATTGCTACATTAGGTAGTTTATTTTTCTCTGAGGTTATGATGTTCATACCGTGTGAATTATGCTGGTATCAACGTATACTGATGTATCCACTTGTTATCATCCTTGGAATTGCATTGGTAAAAAAAGATTATTCTATCTCACTATATTCATTTGTCCTATCTACTATAGGGGGATTGATTTCTATTTACCATTTATCCATTCAAAAGATCTCTTTCATGGGTGAACATTCATTATCATGTGGCATGATACCATGTAATGTCGAATATATTAATTGGATGGGCTTTATTACCATTCCTTTCCTTGCACTAATTGCATTTGTAGTAATATCCGTTTTTAGCTTAATAACAATGAAAGCATATAAGGAGCTGGACTAAATGAAGAAAGTGATCATTTTTACGTTAATCGTATTAGGTTTATTCGCTGCATTAGTATTCGTTACCAAATATCAGCAACAACAAGAGGCTGCTGGAAACCCATTTAACAAAACATCACTCCACCCTGAAACAGTAAATCAATTAGATGATCCAAATTACCAAAATGTTATTTTACCTAACGAACTTGATGACAAACTGGCTAACAATGAACCAGCCACGATCTATTTCTATCAGTCCACATGTCCGGCATGTAAAGAAACATCACCCATCATCGTTCCCATGGCAGAAGAGATGGGAATTGACTTAAAATTGTATAATTTACTAGAGTTTAATGAAGGATGGGATGAATATAACATTGAGAGCACGCCTACAATTGTTCAATATCAAGATGGTAAAGAAGTCAGTCGTTTAAATGGAGCAGTTGGGGCAGAGAAATTTGAAAGTTGGTTTAAGGAGTGGGCAAAATAACCTAATTGCTTTCTAGGTTTATCCCTACATTGATTTCCTAATTTAGATTATTTTGATAACCACATATTACTACTATTGTAGTTTAAAATGTGGCAGTTAGAAGAGTGGATTATTTGATTGCTATGGTTTAATGTCAAACAAAGGCTCTGTTAGTGTTATCAAATTTGAACTGAAACATGAGGTTTTATACTTTGGTCATCGTTATAGAAAAGAACAGATGCGTCGAACTCTAGTTGTGTAGATGTTTAAATCTTAGTACAAAAAATTATCAATGCGAATACAGCCAAAGATGCTAAGAACTCTATTTGTAAATAAGTAATTTAAAAAGCACCTTTTATAACGTTTAAACCGCCTATCTTACATAAGGCGGTTTTTAATCTTCAAACTAAAAATTGATTATTAGGTTTACAATAATAACTAATTATATTTGTTTTCGGTAAGGAAAAGCTGTCAATTTGAAAAGGAAATGATAAACTATACTTTTCTAAGAAGCTTATATTTTTTTTAAAAGCTGTTCGATGATACTCAGAAACATTTTCGTATTGTATTGTTTCTATAATATGTATTATTACTTGAAGGCTTGTAATAATTTGAATAGCTTCTTTCACCGTTCCATTATAATGCTTATACATCTCTACCTTAGATAATATGTTGTTTTCTTCCATCTCTGTTATTTCCTCATCTGTGAAATAACTTGGAAAAATGTCTGAATAAAAATAAGCGATTAACTCCTCTATCTGTTTTTCTTGTTCAGGAGTAGATGCATACACAACTTTCACAAGATGACCCCCATCTTTACAATTCTTTTATAAGAATACCATAGACTTAATGTACATGGTGCTGGTAACTGTTTCCCCATCTATAGTAAATTATAACAATGAGGAAAATTAAACAAATACCATTTTTTACTCTATCTTAATAACAAAATAGATATGGTACATACGCAACAAAGAAAGGAGACATATACATTGAGAGCGAATCGTAAAGGAGAATGGTTTGAGATCATTGCACCTATAGAATGGCATCAATTCACTATCAATCATTTATTTAAAAATCATTGGCATATTCCAAAGAAATTGACTCATGATTTCCGCATGCACCGAAGAATAAAAATAAACAATCAAGCCATATCATGGGATACAAAAATACAAGCTGGAGATCGGATTCAATTACATGTTTTTTATGAAGTTAAAGATTCAGTTATTCCGGATTATGCCGATATACAAATTTTATATGAAGATGATCATCTCATTATTGTTAATAAACCGAGTGGCATGGACACACACCCCAATGAATTAGGACAAACAGGTACGCTAGCTAATGCTGTTTCTTATCACTTTCTATCAAACGGTATTTCTGCTACTGCAAAACACGTCCATCGTCTAGACAGAAATACAACAGGTGCAGTTCTTTTTGCAAAACACCCTCTTGTTGGTGTGATGTTAGATAAAATGCTAACAGAGCGCAAAATTAAAAGAACATACCTGGCTGTTGTTCATGGTATTCTCACGAAAAAACAAGGATGTATTGATGCACCGATCGGGCGTGATCGACACCATCCAACGAGGAGAAGGGTGTCTAAAAACGGTCAAGATGCAATCACTCATTACAAGGTCATTTCAAATAATCGAAATGAAAACACAGCCCTATTATATTTGCAATTAGATACTGGCCGTACGCACCAAATACGTGTTCATCTCAGTCATTTGGATCACCCTTTAATTGGCGACGTTTTATATGGTGGGAAAAAATCAAAAGCTGCTAGACAAGCATTACATGCTGCAAAAATTTCCTTTCACCACCCTTTCACACGTGAATTGATTGAATGCTATGCACCGTTCTTGGACGAGCCACCAATTTTTCCTGATGATGTAACTAATTATTTGACTTAAGCTCTATGCTTCTTTAAAACGATGACAACCATATAAAACTACGTCTTGCTATTCTACTTTGGTAAAATTACAGCAAAGTTTTAGAGAAGCACCTTAGCTTGTGATTATCAGTTAACGTACATGTTTATTTCTTACAACTTTCAATGCAAAAACAGCCACGTTAAGATAGTCCATACTTATCTAGCTTTCGATATAAGGTCGATAAGCTAATATTTAGCATTTTTGCAAGCTGCTCCTTTTGCTCCTTTTGATTTAATGGGAGATGCTGTGCTAATATATTTCGTTCAAAGTTAGCAATCATTGAATCTAAACTACTACTATTTTGACGAGTATGTAGATAATAAGGAAGATCTTCAAAGGTTAGAGTATGTGGTGATTCTACCATATTCATCATATACTCTACTGTATTCTCTAATTGACGAATATTCCCTTTCCACTCATTTTGTAAAAACCACTGCTCTAGAAGAGGATCCAATTTTGGGACGTTTTTTTGTAATATATGACTATATTTTTTTAGAAAATAAGACAAGAATAATCGTATATCTCCAACCCTTTCTGATAATGAAGGTAAACGAAGTGGTATGACATTAATCCTGTAATATAAATCTTCACGAAAAGTCTCTTTCGTAACCATTTCCCACAAGCTTTTGTTTGTTGCTGCGATGACTCGGACATTTAATGAATATTGACGAGTACCTCCCACTCTTTCAACCTGCTTCTCTTGTAGCACTCGTAGTAATTTGGGCTGTACCGATAGTGGTAAATCACCTATCTCGTCAAGAAAGATCGTCCCATTATTTGCTGCCTCAAATTTACCAATTTTCCCTTCACGATTTGCTCCAGTAAAAGCGCCTTTATCATAACCAAACAATTCACTCTCAACTAATGTTTCTGGAATAGCCGAACAATTAACAGTAATAAATGGTTGGTTAGCTCGGCTACTCTCATAATGAACAGCCTTCGCCATACATTCTTTACCTGTCCCATTTTCCCCAGTTAGTAGAATAGTGGATGGGCTGTTGACTACTTTTTTTGCCTTCTTAACGACAGAGTGAAATTGTTCACTTTCCCCTATCATATCGTTGAAAGAATAAGCTCTCTTCTCTTGCTGAAATCCTTCATGAACTTCACAATTTCTTGTTGTTACTTCAAGTAGTAATAGCTTATTTTCAAGTAATGTGCTAATAGTTCCCATAAATTTATATAGTTTTTCTTTGTTGGTTACAATTAAATCTCGTTGTTCTGCCGTAAAACCGATAAATCCTATAACTCCAATTGGTTGATCATTCATCATGACAGGGTAACCCATAGTTGCTAATTCGGTACACCGTTCATGAAAAATACAGCTTATACAGTGTTCATGATCTTTGCGATTATCGAAAATAGTTCCCTTCGATCCTGTACGTAATATTTGCTCAAAAAAAGAACCTTCTGGTATCGATTTTCCAATAAGACTTTGATGAAACCCTGTGCCACTTACTCTTATTCCTAACTCATCTATAATAGAAACTTCCAACCCTAGTAAGTCGGCCATATTGTCGGCACACGATTGGGCGAATTCTTCTATCTTAGATATATATGACATTATTTTCACCTCATAAGTGCTTGCTCGATATCTAATAGTATATCGCGTTTTTCTTCTAATCCAGTTGACAATCTAATGAGACCATCAGTAATTCCAAACGAAGCTCTTTCATGTTTAGGGATAGCAAAATGGGTCATTGATGCCGGGTGTTGTACAAGCGTTTCTGGATCACCAAGGCTGAACGAAATCATACAAAGCTCCAATCTATCTATAAATTTCTTCGCTTCTTCAAAGCCTCCTTTCACTTCAAAAGAAACGATACCACCATATCCATTCATTTGTTCTTTGACAAGTTGATATTGTGGATGTGTTGTTGATCCTGGAAAATAAACATTACTAATATACGGATGTTGGTCCAAATAGTTTGCAATTTCTTGAGCACTATCACAATGTTGCTTCATGCGTATAGGTAATGTTTTTAACCCACGTAAAATTAAGTAGGAATCCCATGCGTTTAAGTGCTGTCCTAAATCACCCATCACATTTTTACGAATAGATTCAATTTGCTGCCGATTGCTAATTATGAAACCTGCTAATACATCACCATGTCCGTTTAAGTATTTTGTGGCACTATGAATAACAATGTCTGCACCAAGCTCTAATGGCTTTTGTAATAATGGGGTCATCAAAGTATTATCAACTACGACGGTTAGCCCATGTTCATGTGCTAATGTTGATAACTTGTTAATATCTAATACTGTTAGACAAGGGTTAGATGGTGTTTCAATAAATAGCACTTTGGTTTCAGGTCTTATTGCTTGTTTTACCATAGTTAAGTCAGTACAGTCTACATAATCATATGTAATTCCAAAGCGCGGGCCTAGCGTAGATAAAAATTTATACGTCCCACCGTATATGTGTTTTGTAACGAGTATATGTTCTCCATGTTTAACATTTGCTAGGATGGCGCTAGAAATAGCTGCCATTCCACTTGATAAACCTAATGCAGCCTCTCCATTTTCTAATAAAGCGATGTGCGCTTCTAAATTATTTGTCGTAGGATTACCATATCTTCCATAATAAATCCCAGCCCTTGCTCCTGAAACAACCGATGCAGCTTCTTCAGTATTTTCAAATGCATATGCCACAGCTGGTGTTACTGAGTTCGCTATAACCCCATTTCTTCTCTTTTCTTTATTACCATGAATACATTTAGTATTTATACTCCAATCATATATCATTTCTGTCATTTCGAGTTCCTCCCTTGATAATGAAACAACATCTTTTTTGCAATAATTGTGCCAACGAGGGATACTCCTATGTTATCTAGAAAAGATATATGTAGTAACCACTTTTAATTAGTATCAAATGTTCTTATAGCATTAATAATTCGCATAAATGAGAATGAATTTTTATGATTGATAATGATCTTTTATCCATCTCATTATAAACCATTGACTAACAAATCATAAATCAGTAGAATGAAACACAATATTATCTACAGTAATATGTTCATTGTTGTGATTTATATTACTACATTGCATCAGGAAGGAGCTCACCAATGAATAAAAGTCAGTTAAAAAAACGTATTGCAGCCTCAAATCAAACAAATGAGGCGGATTTAGTTATAAAAAATGGCAAAATAGTTGATCTATTTAATTTAGATATAATAAATGCAGATGTTGCCATCACAGACGGTGTTTTTGTCGGCATTGGCAAGTATTCAGGAAAAGAGGAAATTGACGCAAAAGGGAAGTACATTGTTCCGTCCTTTATTGATAGCCATGTACATATAGAATCTTCCATGGTCACTCCAGTTCAATTCTCTCAAGTCGTTTTACCCCATGGGATTACAACTGTTATCACAGATCCACATGAAATAGCTAATGTTACTGGAGCTGATGGCATATCATTTATGTTAAACAATTCAGAAAATGTTCCAATGGATATATATTTCATGCTACCATCATGTGTTCCAGCGACGCCATTTGAAAATTCAGGTGCAACGTTATCTGCTAAAGATTTAGAACCCTTCTTCAAGCACCCAAGAGTTTTAGGCTTAGCAGAAGTAATGGATTATCCAGCAGTTATGAATGGCGAAGAAACGATGATGGATAAATTAACGACAGCGATGAAATACTCTGATCGAATGGATGGTCATTTAGCTGGATTAGATGAGCAAGCTATCAATATATACATGACTGCTGGAATACGAACTGATCACGAATGTGTATCTGTTGAAGAAGCTAGAGATCGTATTAAACGTGGAATGTACGTGTTAATTCGTGAAGGTTCTGGTGCAAAAGACCTCATTTCAGTCATTCCAGCTGTTAATACAAACAATGCTCGTAGATTTGCATTTTGTACAGATGATAAACATTTAGATGAATTAATTGAAGAAGGAAGTATCAACCATAATATACGTTTAGCAATTCAGCATGGTTTAGAACCGTTACTTGCATACCAATTAGCATCATTAAATGCGGCAGAGTGCTTCGGGCTAAAAAATAAAGGCGCCATTGCTCCTGGATATGAAGCCGACTTCTTACTAATTGATAACTTAGAAGAGGTAGCTATTCATCAAGTTTTCAAAGCTGGGAAGCTTGTTGCTCAGGATGGTAAAATGGCAATAGAAGATACGAAAAATCTAGAACAACATTTACCTGAAAGTATTATTCATACAGTTAACATTCCTAAAATCAGTAATAAAGATTTAATGATCCCTATGTCTAATAGTTCTAGTGCTAATATAATTGGTATAATTCCAAATAGTATACATACTAAGCATCTTGTTGAAGAGGTCTCAGTAGAGAATAATGAATTTATACCATGCACGAAAAAGGATCACTTAAAAATTGCAGTAGTCGAACGACATAAAAAGACTGGAAATGTTGGCTTAGGCATCGTAAAAGGACTTGAATTATCATCAGGTGCCATAGCTGCTACCGTTGCACACGATTCACATAACATTGTGGTAGCAGGTACAAATGACGAAGATATGATAACAGCCATCAATCAAATATCACATATGGGTGGCGGACTTGTTGTGGTCAAAGATAAAAAAATACTAAGTGCTGTACCATTGAATATTGGTGGGCTAATGTCCGAAAAATCATTCAACAGTGTATACGGGGAGCTAAAACAGCTAGACGATGCATTACAGCAAATTAACGCACCAACTCATTTTAACCCATTTTTAACATTGTCCTTTTTATGTTTACCAGTTATCCCTAAGCTGAAGGTGACAGACCTTGGTTTATTTGATGTAAAAACGTTCAAACATATACAAATAGCTACGAATGAGAAATAAGTAAAAGCATCTTTGGATATACAATTGACTAATAAAGTATAGAAACAAACTACACGAATGTCCCTAAAAGACATATGAGAAGAAAGATTACGAAATAAAAATCCTCTTACACAAATGTGTAAGAGGATTTTTGTATATACCGCAAATCTTCTTCTACCTTCTAGCCTTCTAGTAGTTGTTTGTAGTTCAATATATCTTTGTCCAGCTTCATTGCTGATTTTCACTGTTTTTTATAGCTTAATTATCATAATAGAAGTTTGCAGTAATTGAACCATCTTCATTTTCCACAATGTCTGTTACATGAATACCACTATCTGCTGGTGTAGAATTAAACCCTTTCCAGAAATAGTATGAACCAGTGTGAACATTTTTAGAATTAGGTGTTATTTTATCACCAGTTTTGAAGAAATCATCTGCTTCACCACTGTTATTATCTTTTTCAAGATCATATTTTCCGTCAGCTTGAAGTACTGATAAACCATAATGCGTTATTGCTGCTCCTTCTATGATCTCTTCTTGGTTTTGTTGGAAACGCTTATTCTTCCAGTTTTCAACGTTATTTGGCTTGTTTGCTGGGTCTGCTTGCTTAATCACATTTTCATCAACATGCCATATAACTAGACCACTAGCGTCCTCACCCATCCTATTAAACCCTTCGTTAAATCCTTGCTGCTGTACATTTTCAATTAAGAAATATTCTGTTCCATTAGACCCTGGAACTGCCATTTTGACTACGTCTGGTGACTCGTTAATTGGCTTTAAGGTAATTTCTTGTACGCCATCTTCTGGTGTTACCTCGATTGGATCAACCCACCCTAGGAATACTTTAGAAAATGGATCAAAATGTGCTGGAGAGTTACCAGAGTATTCAGGTGCATTTGGGTATCTATTCCAAGAACCACCTGCCATAAGCGAGAACTGCCCTACACCTCTTGAAGAGTAATCTGTATCATAAAAATCTGGTAAACCTAAAGCATGTCCAAACTCATGTGCAAATACACCTGGTTGTGCAGGGTATGGACCAGTAACAAACTCCTCACTGTAACTTCCAGTTGATTCATCGTACCCAGCAACATTTCCACCAATCTCTGGTTCTACTGTGTAATTATTTACTACGACACCATCGTAAACTAAACTTGGAGTAATGTCATTCATGAATTGATCGATCTCTTCATCAGTAACATTTCCATCTTGATCTACGTCAGCCGCAGGAAAGCCAGTTTCATAATACTTACCCCAATAAGCTGCTGAAAGAACATTCCATTTATGAGACCAAATTTGAGCAGGATCAGTACTAAATTCTGCTCCAGTTCCTTCATGAACGATAAAGATATTCGGCACTTCACCATCTACAGCATATTTAGAGAAATCAATTTTCTCATCGGCAGTTTGCAATAAATCAATTAATAACTCACCAATTCTAGCATCTCCATTTACATTCCCATGTACGAATGCATCACTTTGTTCCAAATAATAAGAAGCTTCTTTAGGGAGGGTAATCCATCCGATATCTGTAAGGTCATCGTACGTTGTTAACGTTACTTTTCCATAGCTTGCTTCTTTATATAAATTTGCCATCGTTCGGTTTGTAGGAGCTTTAATGCCTTCAAACTCTTCGTATTGTTTAAACCTATCGATTTCATACGGATTATATTGCTCTCCGAACACTAAATCATTCAAGTAGCTAGCTGGTACTCTGTCTTCTGGCGCACCCAAAGCTGTATCTGGAAATTCAGCCAATAGGACTAACATAGGAATGTCATCATCTGTAAATTGATAGTCGACACCATCTTGTCCAGGTTGTTCAAATTTATTTCCACGGTTTAACTCTTTTTTAAACTCCTTATTGGCGGGATCAACTTTCTCAAACTTAACTCCATTTTTTTTCGCACGATCAGCGAGTTCAGGTGCAACAGAAACATATTCTGCTAGATTAATTTTAAGAGATTCGTTGTTCACGTCTGCCTTTGGTGACTCAAGCAGCTGAGTTCCAGCTAAAGTTCCACCCACTAGCGTAGCTGATAAAACGAGTGAAGATATTTTTTTAAACATATTTTTCCTCCTTGATTATTAATATACAAATGAGAGAAACACAGCAAAACAATAACAAGAAAATTCCTATACTTAAACTTATTAAGTAATAAAGAAAGCAAATTTTGTTAATGTCTCATCTCAAGCAACCCCAAAATATAAGTTACCCTATATAAATAGTTGGTATTACAAAATAAAAATAACTATAATTTTTTGATTAGACCTTATTACCTCCCTTTATTTTCTGTATATTATAAATTTAATAATATTACAAAAACTTAAAAATTTCTATAATTCAAATAAAAACACGACAATATAGCTATAATTTTGGCATAATTACGAAAAAAACAAGTTATTCTATCAAAAAATGTAGTTATTATTGATAAATATCAAACTTTCTTACTATATCAATATATATAATATTATGTTTAGATTTAACCATTCTTACGAACAGGCTCTTTTCGTAAACTTTGTTATTAATAAGTAGTCCTAAGTGATTATCATAAGCTGTATCCATGTTTATTTATTAGTAAGAAAAACCCCAATAAATGCGAAAACAGCTAAGAAAAATACAAACTAGTCGTTTATGTAAAAAAGCCTATCTTAATAAAGATAGACCTAAAAAACAGCTTCAACTTGCTAGTATTATTTTTAGTAATTATTTCTTACAGCTACTCTATTTTTTATATTTTTTTGACCCTAACAAAAGCAATAATGTGATTAAAGTAAAAGCAACTAAAGCTAAAAAAGGAATCGTAATAAAGCCAAACCAATTAATATACTCATTACTACAAGGAACACCGTTAACACATGGCTTTATTCCACCAAAACCAGGTATTTTCTGTTCTAAATAATGTAGAAGAGAAATACAAAATCCTAAAACTGACATCGGAAGAACAAATTTTCTTACACTTATATCATTTTGATAAGTACCGATACCTAATATTAGTGTTAGTGGGTACATTAATATTCGTTGATACCAACACAGCTCACAAGGAATAAACCCTCTAATCTCACTAAAATATAGACTTCCAAAGGTTGCTATTAAAGACACTAGCCATGCACCATATAGGAAGAATTGACCGCTACCTTCTCTACTGGAATCCTTCATCATTTAATTGTCCTCTAGTTGTTGTTCTATTAATTTCTTTATTGCACCATAATCCATAGGATTGTCCATCATAACCCCGTTTATAATAACCGATGGAGTCATTTCAACTTCATATTCTTTCACTAAATTATCGTCAATACTTACTTCATCCATTGTTGACTTTTCAATTAAATCATCCTCTAATTGTTGTAAGTCGATATTTGTTGTGGCTTCGGCAACTTCAAGAATTTTCTCTATCGTAACCCATTGTCCTACATGCTCTTCAGGTTGTTCACTAAACAATTTCTTATGAAAATCCCAGTATGCTTGTGGGTCATTCTTATATACTTCTTCAGCAGCAAGTGAAGCTAGAATTGATTCTTCCCCATGGAATAACACATTTACATAAGATAATTTTACTAAACCCGTATCAATATAATCCTTCTTTAATTCTGGGTATATATACTCTCCCCAGCTCTTACAAGCCGGACACAAGAAATCTCCAAACTCAACAATAGAAACTGGCGCATCAGCATGTCCAATAGTAGGTTGATTCTCAATAGGTGGGTGTGAAGCCATATCGCTACCAGGTTTTTGACTCTCTTTATTTACTATAATAAGTAAAGATATCAAGGCAATAATAATTAAAGGAAGTGCTATTAGAAATTTTGGTGATTGATTTTTACTGCGTTTCATATGTCACCTCTCAAATTTATTAATAGACTCTGGAATAATAGAAATCTATCATTAAAGAAACACCACTATTTATCTTAACATGAGCGAACAGAAAAAGTGTTTTTAAAAGAGACACTTTTATTACATTTTTTCTTTTAATTCTATATAATTACTACCTTTTTTCATAAAACTCTTATCCTAAACTTTGTTGCTGAATTCTTCACAAAATTAAACCTTAATAATGACTATTAAATCATTGTTAAGGTTTAATAGCTAAGAACAGGAGACGTGTAAATAATATCAATCAATGAGAAAACAGCTATTCTTAAAGAATTCCATGTTATATAACATCTGCTAAACTACAATTTTATAACTATTCACTACTATATTTCAAACAACAGTGCTGTTTCGAATCACAATTCCTTCTTCTTTTATTTTGAAAATAGAATGATAATAACCGCTAAAATTGCAGGAGTTCCTTGCTTAATAAAAATTCCTTTATTTGCTGTCAGGGCTCCAAATATCGAAGCAATTATCACACAAATTAAGAAGAAAAGCTGAATCATAATTTTACTTGAATCTGGAACAAAAAATAGTCCCCAGATCAAGCCAGCTGCTAGAAACCCATTATACAAACCCTGATTAGCAAATAAAATTTTCACCTTTGGAATTTCGAGTACATCTTTTGTCACTCCAAAAGCTTTTTGGGCTGTTCTACTTGTCGAAAAAAACATCTCAAGAAGCATGATATATATGTGCTCAAAAGCTACAATCAAAACAAAAATAATTGCCAATAATTCCATACATACACTCCTTTTACATATTATCCAATATTTCCTTTTCATTATAGTGCCACACTAACAATAAAAAAAGACAATTCTATGAATTAATACAGTTAAGCACCATGATCTATATATAGCCATGGATTGTTGATGGACCAAACGAGAAGAGTCTATTTCCCCTCGTCATGATTAAAAGATCAACTGAACCTTATAAAAACTTTATCTAATGATAAAAAAGTAATGAACGCGATATATACTTATGTCTTAAGAAGAAGATTAACAATCAATATGAAAACATCCTGTGAAAAAGATTGATGATAAAAGAAATCATGGAGTCCATAAGTGATGTTCAAGTAAAGTCTTCAGAGAAACGATGTTTATCTTGATTGAGAAATAGAAGACTTTGTTTCAAATTTCTCACCGGATGAGTCCTTTGAAATAAAGAAAATAGCCAGTAAAACAAACAACATCCCAAACAAATGTGACACTAAAAGCTCTTCTTTTAAAATTAGAAAGGAAAGGATTACAGAACTGAATGGAATTACACTTGTTAAAACTCCAGCTGAGCTTGCAGGAACTTTTGATAAACCTTGATACATTAAGAGAAAAGCAAGTACAGTTACAACGATTCCAAAATATAAAATATTCATCCAATCCATTATACCAACACTTGAAAAGTCAAATTCTTTAGCTTCATAGATTGCAAATGGTAAAAACATAATAAGACCAAAAATACTCATCAACGTTGATATTGTAAGGGGTGTGAACCTATTAGATACAGATTTCCCCATTGTAATAAACAATGTTTCACCCAATACTGCTCCAAATATTAAAAGGTTTCCTAATAAAGAATTGATGGTACCTAATTCCCCATCTATAAGATTAATCAACAATACTCCTAATACTCCAAACATAATCCCCAACCCTTTTGTTCTTGACAGTCTTTCTTTTAAGAATAAAAAGGATATTAAGCCTATCACTGCTGGGAGAGTGCTTGTTATGATCCCTGCTTCAATTGCAGTCGTATATTTTAAACCGTATAGCATAAAAATATTAAACAAAAATACTCCTGTAAATGCTTGAAGAAATAGAATAAATAAGTCTTTTAATCTAATAGATGGAAATTGTTTTTCTTGTAGCAATAAAAATGGAACCAGAATGATTGTTGCAACAATAAATCGTAATTCCGATGCTAAAAAAACTGGAAAACTTGAAATAATAAGTTTCCCAAAAACCACTGAGCTTCCCACAATTGCCATAGCTAAGAAAATCTTTGCATATGCCAATATCGATGGATTCATTGCACATTCTCCTTGTTTTTAAACTATTATTACAACGACAAACGTTGTCACTTTTATTACTTTTACATCAATTAACATTTTTATGAATTTTATATGGGACTAATAACACATAAGTATATTACCTTCCATATTTACTAATGGAATTATGAAATTCCTCTAATATACCCCTCAAAAATTCATTTAGAATTTCAAATTTACATTGATAATCTAATTAAAATAGAAAATGACTTCCATCTCAGTCTGTCTACGGAAAGTGCAGTTTCTCCCAATAAAAGCAATTTTCTTATATATAACTTTGTACTCTGATCAACTCTACTCAACTAAACTCACTTCTTACCATATGAATTAAACTTATATTATCATAAATTTTAGAAAATTTACTTTTTTTACTTCGTTAGAATACGCCTATGAATAGGTCGAAAAAAAATGGGTTGTAGTTTATTCAAAGGGAAAAAAAAATTCAACACCATTTACATCGAGGTCACTATTATACACTTACAAATGAGGTTAGATATGATTTCTGGCGCGTACAATAATGCATGCAATTAAAGGTAACAAAAAAGACGCTTTTCATTACAGAAATGCGTCAGCGATTTTTTGACAATATAACAAAATTGTACCGGTGTTATAGCTTAATTACTATTGCAGAAAGAAAAAACTCCCTGCAATATTTAATAGTTAATTTCTCTTTTGAAAATTTCCTACTACAACTCCGGTTAAAATTAAAATTCCTCCAATAAAGAAACTAATATTTAGTTCTTCACTTAATAAAACCCACCCTAATAAAGAACCTACTATTGGTTGAAATAAGAAAAATAATGAACCGACCCCAGCATCCATGATTTCCATACCTTTGTTCCAAAGAAAAAAAGCTCCTGCTGTTGAAACTAACCCAAGGTACGTAATACCCAATATGATTAAACTGCTTTGAACATATACGTCATATACTTGAAGTTCCCATAACATGACGGGTGTTGTAAATATAAATGCACATAGTATGGAATAAGTTGTAATAAACAATGTTGAATAGCGCTGAGATGCAATTTTCACATAAACTGAAAGTACTGCCCATGTAATTGCAGCTCCAACTAAAATTATGACACCAAGTAGATAGGTATCGAAAGAGATATCTATTCCAATAACCACAACAACTCCACAGGTTGCCAGAAGCAGTGCCATAACTTTTACAATTGTTAACCTCTCTTTTAATACAAACTTTGCAAAGATGATAGTAAAGGCAGGTGTAACTGAAGTAATTAGTGCTCCTGTATGTGCATCAGCTAATTTTGTACCAATAAATTGAAAAGCAATAGATACAAAATATCCTATAAAACCAATCCAGCCTAGTAATAACCAATCCCTTTTCTTAATTTTTACTTCATTTCTCTTTTTCACTCGATATGTTTTTAAAATTGCAACTAAAAAAGCAAAGGCAATCATATATCGCAACCACATTAAGGTGAATGGTGGAACAAATTCTAAAACATATTTGCTTACAACATACATCCCACCCCAAATACTTGCGGCTAAAGATAAACATGCCGCTCCAAGTAAGTTTTGTTTCATATTTATAAATACCTCCATCTTTATATAGGAAATTTGAAAAAAATATTTCCCCTAAGATGAGGCATGACAATTTACTTAACTATTCATCCCTCAACTTAGGAAAGAATAGCAGGCTGGTCATTTTCAAAAATATCAAAATACAATCTCATTATATATCCCCCTATAAGTTATTAATGAATCAATTTGTCTCACTTAATTCAGTACGCCCGATCTATTCCACTCCGCTTTCAAGAATTGAGAATTTGCCTTGTTTACAATCAATTTCTGCTAACAAACCGTATGGCAAAATAAACTTCGGCTCCGTATGACCAAAACTTAAATTATAGAGAATCGGCAAGTCTTCTAGATGGTATTCTTTCATTACCTTTAATATTTCATGTTTATATTCTTCATAATATTTCTCATCTTTAGGTTTACCGAAAATGATACCCCTTGTTTTTTGTAAAATCCCTTGTGCTGCATAATTTCTCAACCAATACTTAATATAATTTGGTTCTGGATGCTCTTCAGATGTTTCAAAGAAAAGAATACTATCCTCCCAATATTTCATCTCTGGCCACAGTGATGTGCCTTTTACAAACTCCAGCACTTCCATACATCCTCCAATTAAATGTCCCTGTCTAATGTCTGAACCTTGAAGTATCTCATAGCCATTATTCTGTTTCATACTACGCCGTTGATATTTGTTTGAAATTGTCCATTCTAAACGCTCACTCGTCCATTCATTGGCGGGTTGAATTTCACCAATAATCTCATTTGAAAATAGCGTTCTGTTTACCATTTCAATTGTATATGGGTTCATTTCAACGTTTTCAGCAAAATCAGTTAAAATTGCTGGACCGTAAAATGACGTAATACCCGCTTTATAACAAAAAAAGTGAGAAACAGTCACATCTGAATATCCTATAAAAACCTTTGGATTTTCTCGTATAACATCAAAATCAATATATGGAAGTAAGCGAATACTATCTTCTCCACCAATATTTGCAAAAATCCCTCTTATACTTTTATCTTTAAAAGCCATCATTAGGTCCATAGCACGAGCTTCTGGATTATGATAAGTATACTCTGATCCTTTTAAGCTATATGGCATCGGTACAACCACAAGACCAAAAACCTCTTCTAACCTCTTTAAGCCCTGTTCATAACGCCATCTAAGGTCAGGGTCGCCTGCTCCTCCCCAAGAAGGACTTACTGTAGCAACACGATCTCCCGCTTGTAATTTTTTGGGCTTAATTAACACAGTAACTACCTCCCACTATTCTTACTTTTGCAGACCCTTTTTGGTAAACATTCTTACAATTTCTACTGAAATAAATTAGCTTTTTATGAATACAAAACAACTATTCATAGGAAAAACATACACTCCGTGAATGCCTATACTTCACTAACAACTTACCTATTAATATAGTTCCTTCGATGATTTTATAAAATTAAATGCATCTTTTAAATGATGGTTTTAGGGAGTTTCTTTTTTTTATCTACATGCCCTTTTTACTACAAAACGATATTGTAAATAAGTTATATTTTACATAACTGACCATTATTTTGTATTCTGTTTTTCTACAAGAAATTGTTGTGCCAAAAAATATGAAGTGACTGTAAATATCTGCGTGTTTATGTTATTTGATAATATTTGATTCCCAAAACTATCGAAATCTACTAATCGAACTTTTATCTCTTCGGTATCATCTAAATCTTGCTTATCCCCTTTAAATGCTTCCAATAATAGATAGATTTTCACTTTATTGTTTTGTGTTCCCGGATTAACCATAAATTCACCTAATAAAATGGGTTCTCTTAAAGAAGTGTAACCTGTTTCCTCCTTAACCTCTCTTATTATCCCTTGCTCGTGTGTTTCATTTCCCTCTCTTCTTCCAGCAGGAACTTCTACAAAAAAATCGTTACCACCATGACGATATTGTTCAACTAATACAAGCTCGTTTTCTTTTGTAATGACTATCGCATTCACCCAATCTGTGTATTCATTTACATAATAATCTTCTATTTCTATGCCATTTGGAAGCTCACAATGATCTCTTCTGATATTACCGAATGGACTTTTATGTATGTACTCCGATTTTAACGTTTTCCATTTCTCCATAATTTCCCTCCTAATTGATATCATTCTACCAAACTATTCATAATTTTAACAAAACCATTTGACAGTTATTGATGTATTAGATCTTTATGTGACTTCTTGTATTGCTTCGAAAACATCTGATTTATTTTTCAAAGCTGTTTTCGCATAGATTGTTGTTTATCATACAAATAAAAAAGTGTATAACTAGATTTGCTGCATCTTTTCTTCTATAAAACGATGAATACTTTGTAAAACGACATCATTACCTTTTAGTTTAAGAACTTTAACAACAAAATTCACGCAAACATTTTTATGGTAAAAAGATCAACTCAAAAAAAGCCTCATTATTTTTTTTACTGTCTTGCAAATATGTTAAATGCTCACTATTCCCCTCCATATATATATCTAAATGCTAGGTTACTTTACTTACAAATAGTTTGACCTTTTCAACTTTTACTTCAGCATACAAAAGAAATTCTTTTTAGATTAAAGAGAAAAAATGTGTTGTCACAGGCTTAAATTAGTCATGATCATTTACAGAGCCAATCAAATAAATAAGCTAAGTTCACTTGAAACCAACGGTATAACTAAAGAAATAAAAAAAGGATATAACAATTGTTATACCCGCTTCTTTATACGTGCTGTCTGTTATTTCCAAAAATCATCAAAAACACTAATAGGCGCATTGCGTTTATGTTTTGTTTTTAACCAATGGGATGTAATTTTTTTCGATGCGTCTTCCGATACTTTTTTTCCTTCTAAGAAATCATCAATTTCATCATATGTGACACCAAGAGCTATTTCATCTGGCAATTGAGGTTTCCCATCTTCTAAATCAGCAGTAGGTGCTTTTAAGTACAATCTTTCTGGACAACCTAAATTTTTCAAAAGCATTTTACCTTGTCTTTTATTTAAGCGGAAGATTGGAACTAAATCACATGCCCCATCGCCATGCTTAGTATAAAACCCTGTCACAGCTTCTGCACTATGGTCTGTACCTAAAACAACACCATTGTGAGTACCAGCAATACTATACTGAACTTTCATTCTCTCTCTTGCCTTTTCATTCCCTTTTAAGAAATCAGAGATTTCAACCCCCGCTTCTTTTAAAGACTCTACACTAGCATCTACCGATGGCTTGATATTAACTGTAAATACCTTTGTTGGTTGAATAAATTCAATTGCCATCTGACAATCATCCTCATCCTTCTGAACACCATAAGGAAGTCTAACAGCAATAAACGAATACTTGCTATCACCACATTCTTCATTTAACTCATTTACGGCAATTTGAGCTAATTTACCAGTCAAAGTAGAATCCTGACCACCTGATAACCCTAAAACTAAAGAATCAATAAAAGGATGTTTCTTTAGGTAGTTCTTGATAAAATCTACACTTGTTCGAATTTCTTCTTGTGGATTAATAATTGGTTGAACCATCATTTCTTTTATAATTTCATTTTGATATTTGTGCATCGAGAACTTCCTCCCTAATTTTTATTAACTATTTATTTAACATGTTTTTATTTGTTCAATTTTTCCTGCATCCCCAGAAATAATCCGAAGGACAAACTTCCAGGAATAAAGCATCCCTGTTGAAAGAACTCTTTTCATTATACCTGCTAAGTATACTATACTCGAACAGCTTTTTTCATAGCCTGAATTCGCCTGTTACTTCATTCTGAGGATTTTTATATTTCTCCCTAAACCCCCATGTCTTTTAGTTCTCTAAAAGTTATAGCCTTAAGGACAACTTTTCTATAAGATTCACCCTAACGATTTTTGGAATCCACCAATTTATTAAGTTGTAAATTTCTTACTGGGATTGGATTCATTTGTTGCACAAGTCTTACCATTATCCACAATGGGATGAAGACTAAGACTATAAATCACATTATAGATAGTAAATTTTCCTAATAACGAAATTATTGTCACTGGGTACCCTGCGCTATCCTATTCTTTTCATATATAGCTTATGTTTTTTAATATACTGATAACAATTTTCTGGCATCAGATACCTCGGCTCTCCCCCCATATTTAATTCATCACGAATATAGGTTGAACTGATTTCCATAGCTAGACCTTTATCAATTAAATGGAATGTGTTGCCGTCATCATTATTTCTTAAAATACCTGACTTTCCAATAGTAGCTAACATATTAATACCATCACGAGCCATTATAATGAAATTAAATTCTGACACCAATTTATCACCGTTAGACCATTTTCCATCCCCTATATCAACCAATAAATCCGCTCCCATGATGAAGAATAATTCATCACCCAGATATTTGTTCTCAAAATGTTTCATCGTCGTATAGGTATCAATTTTCCATGCATCTTGATTCATTTCATAATCATCAAAAATAAATATAGGATTGTTTTCAATTGCCATTTTAACCATTTCTTTGCGATGCTCATCACTAATATTCATTCGCTTATCTTTTCGTTTATTAGAACAAGGTAAGAAAACTACATAATCTAATTTACAACGGTGTGCAACCGTACTTGCAGTCCATAAGTGTACATTGGTCACTGGGTCATACGAAGACCCATAAATTCCGATTCGAGCCATTGCGCACCCTCCTTAAATATAATAGCCAATCAATTCTTCATGTTTTTTGTATGCAGTTCCAAGAGAGAAACCTGTATGTTTAGCAACCTTCACTTATGGGATCAATACATCACATATTTCTTGACTGGTTATTCTCTTCCATCTTCAAAACGTCTAACTTTAACTTATCATATGTATTTACTAAAAAACACACTATTTTGCGTGAATTTGACTCAAAAATTTTATACCTTTTTATTTAACAACAGAACGTATTTTCTTATATAATATAATAATAGGGGTGATTTTATTGAAAGGTCGTGAAAAGGTGAAAGGGGCTCCTTCCTATATGCAACCTGAAGAAATCAAGTTGCTCAAAGATGAGTGGGATGATTATAGCAAGTTACAAAATAAGGATGAAATACAAGATATAAAAAATAAAATTCTAGAAGCTTTAGAATTTAAATCGGAAGTAACTATAACGTATACTAAAAATGGACTTTCTAGACCTTGTGTGGGGCACATCTATTTTGTAGATAAACTCAATAAACATATAATGGTGATAGATAATTTAGAAAATGTTCATAAATTAAAATTTGAGAGTATTATAAATGTACAAAAAAATTAACAGCCCCATATACTTTGCAGGGCTGTTTTTTAATGAAAGTGATGTCATGATGTGATGATTATATTTTGATGTATCTGTATACATGATCGTCTGTGTTTTTTTAACTTTCGCTCAGTGTTTCATTGTTTGAAATACCTTTTCTTTCGCTCACTCCACTACTTTAGTATGCCCAAGGACATAACACATCGATAACTTATGTCATTATGTAGTAACCAATTGAAAAATTAAAAGAGATATACTCTAGAATATTAACGAGTATTGATAAATATATGTGCAATATCACCAAAAAGAATCCTAGTGTTTATTCCTAGCACCATTTCAACTAGTGCTTTCCCTTCAACTTTTCTGTCTTATATGTAATACCACCAAAAGCTAAATCACAAGTTTTAAGATCACTCGTTTTAGCGCTTAGTCACCTCAAATAAATAATAAGTCAGATTCATAGACTATTCCAAAGTAGAATAATCTACACTTGAGTTTTCTTCAATTTCAACTTTTGTACCGACTGAAACCGTCATCAAGATAAATACAAAGAACAGTACAACCGTTCCTACTATTAAACTCAGTATCATTTTTTTCATAATTATATCCCCCAAAAATATGTATTAACCACAGTTATTTTCTTTTTTAAGGCTCTTTTCGTACACTTTATTGCTTTTTTCACTTACATTTGAGTCACTGATATATACGATAGAATATTTTAGTAGTTATTAGAGAAATACTACAGTTATTAATCAACAATACAAAAGGCTACCAAGCTATGCGTGGCAGCCTCTATATTAACTACAAGTATCATCCTAATAGATTACTTACTACCACAAAAACTAATACAAAGGTAGGAATAAATACGGAGTGAAATAACAGCTGTCTTTTCTTTGTCATTTACATTCCCTACTTTCTATTAATATTTCATATATTTATAATTTTAAATCACTTTTAACATAAACACAATTTTATTAGTGTACAATAATCTACAAGATTATTGCGATTAAAAAGAAAGGTGAATATATGAATGGTTGCAACAAATTTTATCTCAAAGGAGGCGAGGTACTTTGAAACCCTTAAACCCTATAGGCGTTATACTAGTTTTAAGTTTAACGTTGCTTTTAATATTTGATTTTTTCCCTAATCTTTCTTTTGCTACAGCTACTTTAAATAATATACTTCTATTGACCATTGTTTTACTTGTATTAATCGCCAATCTATTTAAATCAAATAGCGACTACCGAAGAAACTACTTTACCGTTTTATTAGTCAACACCTACTTTTTATTTTTTATTGCCCTTTTAACTATTTTAGGTGGTGAGTCAAATGTTGGTATATCGTTAGATAGCATATTCATTTGGATATTTTTCTTATACTCTTTTTACAAATGGAGAAAAAGCAAACTTAATAATCACGTCTAATAGTTTATAAATTTTATATAATAAACCCACCATAGCTAATAAGGTGTAAAGGGTGGTTTTTTAATACTTTACATTTACATACGTACGGTACTCAGGAATTACCGGTGCTGCAACACTAGAAAGTACTTGCTTGTCCATCTATGTCCCTATTTTTCAAAAAAGGTGTGCAATTTTTTAATACTCGTTATTGCAAGTGCTGTACAATCTCAAAGTGTACTAGGTCTAGATATTTCTTAATGCTTTATCATTTATAAGTATAAGAGCATGTAATTGGCTATCCTGACATGCTCTTTTTCATCAATACTATTAAGTTATATTACCCCTATTGTAATATCAACTTACATAAGATTTATAAACCTTTTATTTAACACTTAACCAGCAACTCACAGTCGTTTGTTACTCTAAATTTCTGGTTATCGGAGATAAGAAGATAATGAATCGTAATAAAATATTATCTTATAACAACAATTATTGAATTAATTTATTTACCCATCTATCAAACTCTTCTTCCATTTTCTTTTCCCTATTTATATACATATCTATAGAGTTATCATTATAGAAAAAATATATTACATATTGCTGGTCTCCTTCAAAGAACATTACATTACAACCATTATTTCCAAAGGACCACTCTAGGTTTTCAAATGAACCATTTAACAAATCATATATACTCTCGTTATTTGGAGCTTTAAACTTTGCCATTTGCGTCTTCAAATTATCATCTAATTTATTGACCCATTCATCAAATTCTTCTCTCGATTTCACCATACCATCTACAGTCATATATATTGTTTCCTTCTTATAGTTAAAGAATATTATATATTTCTTATCATTCTGTTCCCCTAGAAAGAGCATCATATTATTATCGTCACTTTCAAAGGACCAAGTTTCATTTTCGAATGTATAATTTAATATATTATATACACTCTCTTCATTTTCAGTTTTAAATTTTTTCATTTGCTCCTTCATCTGTTTATCTAATTTTTGCATATCATTATCATTTATCTCATAATCTCTATATACTAGTTTATTTATCCATTCATCAAATTCTTCTCTCGTTTTCTGTTCCCCATCTACATACATATCTATAAATTCTTCTTTAATATCGAAGTATATTATATATTGTTTATCAAGATCATTACCTTCGAACAGAATTACATTATAATCATCACTTACAAAAGTCCAACCTGAATCTTTAATTCTAGTAGTTAATAAATCATATAAACTTATCTTATTAAGAGCTTTAAACTTTGCCATCTGTTCTTTCATCTTTTTAATAAAATTTTCTTCACTTAATATGGGGTTCTCATTTGTATTGCTGTAATCTATTGAATCAGGTGTCGGATTCTCATATAATTTGCTGTAATCTATTGAATCAGATACTTGAAATAATTGAACCTTTTTATCATTTACTGTAATATCATCTTCATGATGTACTAATTTCCCACCAAATAATGACATTGTAAAAATAATAGCAATTTTGATTTTTATCATGAAGTGTAGCCTCCAATTATTTTGTGATTCTTATGATGGCTATATTTTATTAAAACTTTTACAAAAATGGATTACAAAATGGTTACAACGTACTTATTTTGTAATATTATAATGAATTAATGGTACAATCAATGTCCATTTTTTTGAAAACAAAAAAACACTCTCTCTTTGTTTTTTCCTTTTCTTATGTCCACGTTACCAGTTAGTCAACCCACTTTTTCATAAATGCTCTTTTTTTCATAAACTTTGTTGCTATGATTTTATATGTTATTCTTCGTTGTACAGAAGAAAAGATGCCCTGAACGTTAGTTAGTATCGTATTTAGCTCTACTTACGAAAAGCAACAATTAATGAGAAAACAGCCTTAGTAAAATAAAAAACGACTTCAGCTTTGTATTTTCTTGTTATCGGTCACCTTTTCTGCCTCTCAAACAATTAATCATGTTACTTTTGTAATAAACCCCATATAAAAAGCCAGCCTCACAGCTGACTTCTTACACTTATGCATACAACTTTTCCTCTTCTTTTCTAAAAAAACTTTTCATCGCATGGAATACATCAGCTTTTTGCTTTAAAATATAGTATCTGAACTTTTCATCTTTTATATTTTTATAAGCTGACATTAATGTGGAGTGACGGTTATACTGATTCACCTCACCATACCCGAAAATGTTTGATATCTCCATAAGCTCTTTCACGTGCTTAACACATCTGGCGTTATCGGAAGTAAGATTATCTCCATCTGAAAAATGAAATGGATAAATGTTGTATAGAGCCGGGTTATATTTATTATCAATTACTTCAAGTGCTTTACGATAAACCGAAGAACAAATTGTTCCTCCACTTTCTCCTTTCGAAAAGAAATCCTCTTCAGAAACAACTTTTGCTTCTGTATGGTGGGCAATGAATACTAATTCAACTGTTTCATATTTAGTCCTCAAGAAACGAGTCATCCAGAAGAAAAAGCTACGAGCCATATACTTTTCCCAAATTCCCATACTTCCGCTCGTATCCATCATCGCAATGACAACCGCTTTTGATTCATGTTTTATAACTTCATTCCATGTTTTATATTTTATATCTTCTCGATATATAGGATGAAAACTTGGATTACCTTGCATTGCATTTCTTTTATAGGCAGAAAGCATCGTTCTTCTTTTATCAATATTTCCAGTTAGACCCGTCCGTCTTATGTCATTAAATTCTATTTTATCAATAACAATTTCATCTTGATCTTTTTGTTTTAAGTTAGGAAGCTCTAACTCTTTAAATAACGCTTGCTCTAATTCCATTAAAGAAACTTCTGCTTCGTAATAATCCTCTCCCGGCTGATCACCAGCCCCCTGTCCTTTACCTGCACCTTTTTTGGAAGGTGTACCATCACGTGCAATTACATCACCAATTTTACTCTCTCCATCTCCTTGACCAGTATGTTTATTCTTATCATAATTGTATCGAATTTTATATTCATCTAATGAACGAATTGGGATTTTTATTACTTCCCGTCCATTTGACATGACAATACTTTCTTCTGTTATTAAATCTGGCAAATTGTTCCGAATTGCTTCTTGTACTTTTTCTTGATGCCTTTGCTGGTCATCATGTCCTTTACGATGGAGGGACCAATCTTCACGTGAAACCACAAACGATTGCACATTTTTTGCTGACATTGTTAATCCCCCTATTTAATTTTTTAGCAATCTGAAAAATCCATTCACAAAATTGGCATTGCCTGCATAACGTATCATAGTGCTTTTTTTCTCATTATAAAGGTTGGTTACTCTATCATATGCAGTAAGGATGAATTATTGACAAATATTTCAGCTAAATAGGTACATATCTATTAAAATTAGACAAGTCCTGCAAATCGTGTTTGAAGGAAATAAGAGCATAACGTTAATTTAGCTTGCATGCTTATAATTACTGAATGTAAAAGGAGAAGAAAAAATATTTAAACTTGTATAATTTAGCAGGATTAATGAGTTTATCCAAAGAATATATGAATCATTAGAAACTGATTGAATATTCAGTTATTAATAAACATCCAGTTTCTTTATATATATATACATTATATTTAGGGGGGATTAAATGAATGCATTTAAATTACTGGTAACTGACCTTGGAAAGTTAACTAGTAAAAAGGGGATGTTATTATCTGTCATCCTTGTACTTCTCGTTCCTATTGTTTACGTAGCCATCCTACTTTCATCTACTTGGGGACCGTATGATTATATGTCAAATTTACCTGTTGCTGTCGTCAATAAGGACAAAGGTGCCATGTCAGGTGATGAGCTTATTAATATTGGTGAAGAATTAGTCGCTGATATGAAGCAAAGCATGACATTGGGCTTTCACTTTGTAAATAAAGAATCAGCCCAACAAGGCCTAACAAATCAAGATTATTACATGGTTATCGAAATTCCTGAAGATTTCTCTCAAAAAATTACAACAGTACTAACTGAGAGCCCTAAGATACCTGAACTCCGTTATTACCAAAATGAAGGCTTGAACTTTACAGCTGCACAAGTAACAAGTGGAGCTACAGAAAAAATCCGGGAGCAACTCGGAAATAAAATAACCGAAATTTATACACAAAGTCTTTTTGCGCAGCTTGGTGAAATTTCAAGTGGTTTTGAATCTGCTGCAGAAGGCTCAGATCAATTATACTCTGGTTCAATAGAATTACGTGAAGGAACAGGGTCAATACTATCTGCTCTACAACAAAAGGCTCCAGAAATTAATGCACTAGCTGCTGGTTCACAAGAACTTGAAGCAGGTACACAAGAATTGTTAACATCATTAATTTCAAAACAAGGAAGTATTGAGGAATTAGCTAGTGGATCAAAGGACCTTGAAGCCGCAATTGGATTATTACTAACTACAATTCAACAAGGCTCCGGACAGATCGATGTATTAGCTGAGGGTGGAGAAAAGTTAGCAAATGGTAGTCAAGAACTTGCAGAATATACTCCTCAAATCCTCCAAGGATTAAATGATGCATATAATGGAAGTGTGAGTTTAAATAGTGGTATGGAACTACTTGCACCAGGAAGTCAAGAAGTCGCTAATGGTATTAATGGTATTATTACAGGAACTAATGATTTAGCAGAAAATATGCAAACTCTACTTACTCTCCTAGAAGCTTACAATGCCACTCATAATCTTAATTCTGATGAAAACTTCACCACTATACTAGCACTAAGTAACGGAATATCAGCAGGCGTTAATCAATTGATGAATGACACCCAAACTAAGCTGAAGCCTGGAGCTGATCTAGTTGCTCAAGGACTAGACGAAGCTGCACCAAGTGTAAAACAATTAGAGGCAGGGCTTGGTGAATTAATCATTGGTCAAGAAGCTGTAAATAATGGTGTTTTAGAATTAGATACAGGAGCTAAACAAATTGCTGATGGAACAGCTATTGTAAGTTCATCTTGGAACTCAATAATAAATAACTTATCTTCTATCCATAGTGGGGCTTCAATGGTTAGGATAGGCAACAATGATGTAAATACTGGATGGAAAACACTAACAGAAGGTACAACTATCATAAATAGTAATATGCAACTACTTAATGAAGGTAATCAAAGCGTACAATCAGGTTGGGGAGATTTAACAAATGGTGTATTACAATTAGATGCGGGTGCTGGCCAAATTGAAGAGGGCAGCATGGAGCTAGCGCTAGGGCTTGAAGAAGGTGCTCAACAAACGACTAGCATCAATGCTTCGGATAAAAATATTGCAATGTTTTCATCACCTGTCCAACTTGTTGAAGAGAAAGTAAGCGGTTTCGAATACTATCGTGATTCTACTGCTCCATATATCATTTCTCTTGCGCTTTTTGTAGGTATCTTAATGATGTCTTTCATTATAGACTTTAAAAAGCCATCTGAACCAGAGCTATCAACTTCAGCTATAAGCTTGTTTGCTAGTAAATTTATGACGTTGACATTATTTTCAGTAGTCCAGGGATTATTAGTTTCCGTCGTTACGATACTATTCTTACAGCTTAATGTAGCAAACGTTGTCTCATTCATACTATTTACTATCTCCGTTAGTTTAACATTCATGACGATTATCTTCTTCCTTGTATCTCTTGCTGGAAATGTTGGACGTTTCTTAGCCTTTGTATTTATCGTTCTTCAGTTATCGATAACTGGCGCTAACCTACCTATTGATATGTTACCAGAGAATTTACGAAACTTGAGTGAATTCCTCCCATTAACATATACAAATGCTGGATTCAAGGCAATTATTTCACTTAATGATACTGGCTTCATGTGGTCAAATACTTCAGTTTTACTCATTTACTTTGTGATTTTCTCAATGCTTGCATTAAGTACATTTTTATTTGGTACAAAAAAGCTTGCGCATGATCAAAGTTTGTCTGCGTAAATAAAAAGGTGAAATGATAAAATGATGTAATAACTTTAAGATTTGGGTCTAGACACTCAAATCTTAAAGTTTTTTATTTGGACAGTAATTTGATAAAATGGGAGATTAATTAACCCATGGTGGCCACATATGTATTATCCATCATTTTAACAACATGAAAAGATCCACGAACGCTAGTTGTATTACGTGCTTATATTTCAGTATGACGAAAACAGCATTAATAAAACAGAAGACAATTGAAGTGAATTTCTGTTCACAAAATTAATTTTTTATTTCATAATAATATTTTTAATAATAATTTTGTTATTTATAAAATTATTTGTCAAATTTTCAAAGATAATCAAAATAACTAGAAACTTATACTTACTAATTTTTGAACATTTTATGACATTTTATTTAATTCCAAGACTAAGTACCTATTAGTTATGTATAATTTTCCATTGGTGTGTAGATACAAGAAAGAAGGGGTCAAGATAAGACAGTTAGTTGAAGAAATAGAATTTATCGAGGGTGTCGTACGTGCTATTTTAGTTTGTGACACAACTCAAGATCATTGGCTTTTAGAACACAAAAAAGAATTTCATTATGTAGCTACTTCTAACCATTCAATAATAAAGGAACTCGTTAATAAAAGTGACTATGTTCCTGTTTGCATCATAGATTCTAAAATAATTGCAGACCTAAACTCCTATGGAAAAAGTTCTATGTTAACAATAGACTGGTGCTTAGAAAGGGTCAAGTTTCTGCTTCAAACAGGTAAGAGATTATCAAAGCAAGTGTACAATTATTAGCTTCAAAAGGTTTGATAATTATATCGTACGTATAGAGTAGATCATTCCATTTTTAAAATAGAGAGTGGTAGGGTAAACCCCCTCTCACCTTTTTATGATTATCCAGTAGCAAAATCCACCGCAAAACATCCAGCAATGAATCTATTACAATTACTTCAATTATTAAGCAGACTACGAACTCGTTCATATAACCTTAAATACAATCAATTTCATCTGATTTATTGATTAGGGCGCTAACCCACTACATCTAGCTTTAAACAAGCAGCCAGGCCGCTTGGTTAAGATGTTATTACAATACTGCTATGTTATTTTCATTGATGTATTTGTATCATTCATAATTAACGGTTATCTAACCATCCTTAAGGTCTAACCATATCATTTCTACTATGGAGATAATCGTTAACTACGTTTCTCATTAATTTTGTTTGAAAGGAATTTCTAGCGGACTCTTGTTAGTAAACTTGCTTTCACCTTGACTTTGTTATAAAGAAGTTCAATATATAACATCCAGTAAATTTATGATAGTCAGTGGTGATATTGATCCATTCAAAATCATAAGTAAACAAGTAGTAATTCAGTTATGCTATTAATATTTATGACCAGGTTAGATAAAATGTTTCTGGAGTAGTACTAGGAAAATATACTTTACAAGGTAATGATTGTGTTTTCATCCACCAATTTTACATGTACATATTAACTTATTATTTACTATAATTTAGATAAGAAGATGGATTGGTAAGCCACCTTCCTAAAAACATGTCAAAATTTATGTCCAGAACATTTCTGATTTCATACACCCTAAGTACAGTTTGTCATCTCCCTGACGAAACTGCACTTAGGCTTACATACCTTCAAGTTCCCCTTACTATGCGATATTCATATTTTTTTCTCTTCATATCATTTTTTCCTCTTTGTGAATACCATTGTCTACCTAAACGCATGGATTTTTTATTTTGGTCAATTATCTATTTAACAAGCTGCCAACATATCGCAGTAATTCATTTGCTGATGTAGAATTATAGCCATGTTCATCAACTAATCTTGCAACAACTTCGTTAATCTTCTTCAATTGTAGTTCATCTGGTGTTTTCGTTGATGTTGTTATTTTAACTACATCTTTTAAGTCTGCAAATAATTTCTTCTGTATAGCTTCACGTAAACGTTCATGAGATTTATACTCAAATCTTTTCCCCTTACGAGCATAGGCAGAAATTCGAATGAGAATTTCTTCTCTAAACGCTTTTTTTGCATTTTCTGAAATACCAATTTGCTCTTCAATTGAACGCATTAGCTTTTCATCCGGATTCATTTCTTCACCCGTTAATGGGTCTCGAAGTTTATTTTTATTACAATATGCTTCAACATTATCTAAATAATTATCCATCAGCGTCTTAGCTGATTCCTCATATGAGTAAACAAAGGCTTTTTGTACTTCTTTTTTGGCTATTTCGTCATATTCTTTCCGAGCAATAGAGATATAATTTAAAAACTTCTCACGTTCTTCGCTTGATATCGATGGATGCTGATCTAAACCTTCTTTTAAGGACCTAAGAACATCCAATGCATTAATAGCTGGCACTTCTTTTCTAATAATTGTTGATGATATTCGATTGATTACATACCTCGGATCAATCCCACTCATTCCTTCATCTGGATACTCTTTCTTCAATTCTTCCACGTCAATAGGGTTAAAGCCTTCCACTGATTCTCCATCATACAACCGCATTTTTTTAACTAAATCAATATCATTTTTTTTCGGGTCCTTAAGCCTTGTTAAGATTGTAAACATGGCAGCTACACGTAAAGTATGTGGTGCAATATGAACGTTAGCAACATCACTTTCTCTAATCATTTTTGTATAAATATGTTCTTCCTCAGAAACCTTTAAATTGTATGGTACAGGCATAACAATAATACGAGAATGTAAGGCTTCGTTTTTCTTATTAGAAATAAATGACCTATATTCAGTTTCGTTTGTATGTGCAACAATTAATTCATCTGCACTTATTAGTGCAAAACGACCAGCCTTGAAGTTTCCTTCTTGTGTAAGAGATAATAAATGCCATAAAAATTTCTCATCACACTTCAGCATCTCTTGAAACTCCATCATTCCTCTATTTGCTTTATTTAACTCTCCATCAAACCTATATGCCCGAGGATCTGATTCTGAGCCAAATTCAGCTATTGTTGAAAAATCAATACTTCCAGTTAAATCAGCTATATCTTGTGATTTCGGATCAGAAGGACTAAATGTTCCAATACCAGTACGCTTATCTTCAGAAAAGAATATTCGTTCCACTAATACATTTTCAATTTGCCCACCGTATTCTTCTTCCAATCTCATCATATTAAGGGGTGATAAGTTCCCTTCCACTCTAATTCCATATTCATCAAAAAAATCTTCTCTAAGATGATGCGGAATCAGGTGTAAGGGGTCTTCATGCATCGGGCACCCTTTAATTGCATATATTGCCCCTCGGTCAGTATGAGAATATGCTTCAAGCCCTCTTTTCAAAATGGTTACTAATGTTGATTTGCCTCCACTTACAGGACCCATTAATAATAATATACGTTTACGGACATCTAGACGTTTTGCTGAAGGATGAAAATACTCTTCTACTAGTCTCTCCAATGCTTCTTCTAAACCGAATAGTTTATGACTAAAAAATCTATAATGTTTACTTCCATTTACATCTTCTATTCCTGCATCTTTAATCATATTGTACACTCTAGAGTGAGCAGATTGTGCTACATATGGTTTTTCTTTTAAAATATCTAAATAATCCGCGAAGGTACCTTCCCATTTTAGCCGCTGTTCTTCCTCTCTGTACGTTTCAATTTTCTTTAAAATATCCATAAAGGACCTCCTCAAAATTTCATGTACCATGATTAATATACTGTATGCGAGGATAACCTATAGCATGATTAATTAACGATAATTAGGCTAATATATCAGTAAGAAGTCCTCTATAAAGCATTTTATAAATTGGAGTGATTAATCATACTTTTCATTCACACTTCTTGTCTGATAAGTTATAATAAAAATATCGTAAGTTTATAGGCACATTTATAGTACTGAAGGAGGATATACCAATGCGTTTAGTTCTAATTTTACTTGTCATGGTTGCTTTTTTATCAGCAATATTTACATCGGGGTACGACGATAAACCAGGTGCTAAAAATTAATTTTTTTGAAAGAACATTTTATAATACTTTTCAAGTTTAATTAAAAGGCTCTTTTCGTAAACTTAGTTACTGCTTTCAATTAACTGGAACAGCTAGGTATTTTAGAAAAGATACGATCGAATGTTATATGTTTACGCACTAAAGTCTTTGTTCGTAATAGCAGCCAATTAAAAAAAGACCTCCACAACATAGCTGTGAAGGTCTTTTTTGTTTGTCACGATAATCCAGGATAATTTTGTTGTCGTAATGCCTCATAAACAAGAATAGCTGCAGTATTTGATAAGTTTAATGAACGAACATGATCATTCATTGGTAGACGGAGACAATTCTCCATATTGTTTTTAATAATTTCATCTGGCAAACCATTTGTTTCACGACCAAAAACGAAAAAATGATCAGTTTTTTGATCACTATAATCAAATTGTGTATGCGGCTTTTGTCCAAATTTCGTTATGAAATAAAAACGTCCATTTTCATGTTTATCAAAGAGTTCCTGCAATGAATCGTAATAATAGATACTAACAAATTTCCAATAATCTAGTCCAGCCCTTCGAAGCATTTTATCATCAGTAGAAAATCCAAGCGGACGGATTAAATGTAACGTCGTATCAGTTGCTGCACATGTACGAGCAATATTTCCTGTATTAGCTGGAATTTCTGGTTGAAATAGTACAACATGTATTCCCAAAATAATCTCACCTCAAACATAAAATTCTATTATATTATATCAAAATTTCTATAAGACCGTATTCATAAAGAACAAAGAAACACAAGCAATTTTATTTCAAAGCCTAAGTATAACTATTTGCATTCAGATACAAAAATATAACTTGTATGCTCGACTACAACCATTGCAAGTAATCCTAATAAATATTTTACTACAACATAAGATCAAGATGGTATCAACATTATTTTTCAGTTATTTTCCCTACTAATGAAACAAGCTAAATGGATTAATTATCGTCAATAATGTGAAAGAATTTATAGTTAATATTTGGCGTATATGCTGTTGAATCCTCGTATGACCAGTATCTCATTCTACTATTTTCAGTATGAGCATTGACCAAAGGATAATTTTCCTTATCTTTTGCTACAACTATCGTTGTATGGTCAAAACGACCATCTCCTTCAAAATCGTAGCATATGATGTCTCCTTGTGATAAAGCCTTTGCAGATTCAACTTCAACTGCTCGTAATCCAACATTTGCACCGGATAAATACCATCTTAATGAATGTGCTACAGACCAACTATAACTCCAATTATTCCCTACCATCCACCAACCGCCTGATCGATTAGGATATCCCACTAACGGAGCCCCACCAGCATGCATACATTGTGAAACATAATTTGTACAATCTACTTCAAATGTTTTGTATTTTACATTATAGCTGTTCCACCAATTCTCAGCATATTTAACAGCTTCAAGTCGATCATACTTAAACGACTTCCTAGTTGCTTCAGGTTGATTTCTATCTAAAGGCACATGTTCTTGCTTACTTACATATTGTTTATCTTCACAATCATTAATAAGTTCATTTAAGAGAAATGAAGCAGCACGGTGTTCACAAATTTCTTCAATGTAAAAGAAATCATCCTGTTTCATCAAAGACCGATAATGTAAAACATAGCTTATTGTCGTGCTACCTGCTACTTGTTTTTTCCCAAGTATTTTTCCTTTAACATTACATTTTAACATTTCTACTGAACGCCGCTCACAAAGGTCTTGTTTTCTTTTTATAGCCTGTTGCTCATGTTCACTCACAACATCGAGGTTCAAGTTGCGTTTATTTACATAGCTATCTATTCTTTCTTTGATTAATACATGAATGCTCTGTTTCACATAATCACCACCTATATGCTTTCATTACTAGAATATGTGGTGAAGTTTAAAATATTAGCTAGATATAACAAAAAGTGCAAGAACAAACCATTATCCAATTGAATTGATTACTTGTTCATATTCAATTAAAACGTCTGGATCTGTTTCTTTATCCTTAGCTTCAGACAGCAATAACAAGCTATCGTGTTCAGCAATTTTACCCAAAGCCCAAACAGCCGTACCTCGTATAACAGGACGCGGATCATCAGTAGCTAGCCTTACCAAATCAGGTATTGCAGTTTCGTCTTTAAAATGTGCAAGTGCTATGATAGCATTTCGTTGAATTGGCTTCTTTCCTCTCCAAGATCCAGAAACGTGCCCAAACTTTTCCTTAAACTCTCTATTACTCATATTTAATAATGGCTTTAATAACGGTTTTGCAATTTCTGGATCAGGTTCCATTTCAGCATGGACATGAAAATCCTTCCCTTTATTTTCTGGACATACCATTTGGCAAGTATCACAACCATATAAACGGTTGCCAATCTTCACACGATACTCTTCAGCTAAAAATCCTTTTGTTTGGGTTAAGAAAGCAATACATTTCGATGAATCCAGCTGACCACCTTGAACTAATGCTCCGGTCGGACATGCATCTACACACTTATTACAAGATCCACAGCGCTCTTCTATTGGTTGATCCGGATGAAACGGTATATTTGTTATTATTTCACCTAAATATACAAATGAACCAAATTCAGGTGTAATAATTGCGCAATTCTTTCCACTCCAACCAATACCCGCACGCTCAGCCACTGCACGATCAGATAACTCACCGGTATCTACCATTGAGGTACACTCTACATATGGTACTCTTTCCTTAATAAATTCTTCTATCTTTAATAAACGGTCTCTTAAAATATGGTGATAATCTGTCCCCCACGAAGCTCTGCAAAATATCCCTCTACGCTCCATTTTAGTGTTTCTAGGTGTCTTTTTCATCTTTGAAGGGTAGGCCAATGCAATTGAAATGATCGATTTAGCCTTCGGTAATAATAAATGAGGGTTAGTTCTTTTTTCAATGTCACTTTCTTCAAATCCCGATTGGAATCCAAGCGCTTGCTGCTCATATAACCGATCCTTTAAATGTGAAAAAACGTTTGTACTTGCAAAACCAATTTTGTCTATTCCTATCTTGTGTGCATATTGTATAACTTCTTCTTTTAAAACTTGGATATCCATACCAAATACCTCCTTTTTATTTTCTAGTATTTATATGTTTTCCAAATAACATCTTTATCAAATAATAGTAGCTCATTTTTTTATAAGAATCACATTATTTTAATATAAAATAAAAACGCAATGCTTCGTTTTCTTTAAACGAAACACTGCGTTGTGATCATATGTATTGGAGCGGGTGATGAGAATCGAACTCACGACATCAGCTTGGAAGGCTGAGGTTTTACCACTAAACTACACCCGCATATAAAGTTTTTCCATCCGCTAAATGTCCGTTGTGTAAGACTCATTAACTGGGACAGATATTATCTTATCAGCTTATGTCGAATTATGCAATAGTTTATTCGAAAAAAGTTATAATTTATTTTCGTCCATTTTTACCCATTAGGCAACTCTCTAAAAAACCACATACCTTTTCACATCATATTTGTCCACTACAATATCCAATCCTTCGTCTGAATAAGTCCTTTAATATTAAGAACCCCTTGCTATTAATCCTATGCATCAACATCACTCAAATAGAATACTCTCACTTTGAAATAACAATGTTAACTCTGTGTTAAATATGAGTATTTAGCCTCTTTTCGTGGTGAACAGACAGTTTATCTGCTCAATTAAGAATGGACTATTTCAATTATCACATCAAAACTTTCAGCATACACTGGAACATATGATTAAAAGGAGGTACGTACGATGGTATTGGCTTATGTAGCAAATAGAGGTGCAAACGATAATATATCTGTCATTGATACGAGAATGCACACCGTAATTGCAACGATATCAGTTGGTGATACACCAAACTTTATCGCATTTACACCAGATGGACAAATTGCTTACGTCACAAATACGGGAGATAATAGCGTAGCGGTAATCGATGTTAAGACCCATTCTGTTATCACAACTATAGATGTAGGATTGTCTCCATTAGGAATAGCGATTACAGCAGATGGAAAGATTGCTTATGTCGCAAACAGTGATAATACTAGTGAAACTGTATCAGTCATTGATACGAAAACTCATTCTGTTATCACAACGGTTACTGTCGGACAAGAACCACAAAATTTAGCTATTTCACCTGATGATAAGACTGCGTATATTACAAACTTTAGCTCCAACAGTGTTTCAGTTATCGATATAAATACGCATTCGATTATTGCAACAGTGAATGTTGACGGAAGTCCAGAAGATGTCAAGTTTACTCCAGATGGCAAACTTGCTTATGTAACTAATAACAACGGGAATGAACTCTCAACAGCTTCAGTCATCGATACGAAAACTTATTCAGTTATTGCCACTATTCCAGTAGGAATTAGACCTTTTGTATTAGCTATTGATCCCAACGGAAAACTTGCTTACATCGCAAACTTCAACTCAGAAAGCGTATCGGTTATAGATACGAAAACTCATTCAGTCATTGCAACAATAACCGTAGAACGTAATCCAGGATCATTAGCAGTTACGCCAGACGGGAAACTTCTTTATGTGACGAGCGGAAATTCTAATAATGTGTCAGTTATAGATACAAAAACTCATTCGGTAATTGCTAGTGTTCCCGTCTTAAGTACTTCATATTTAGTAAGGTTTACACCAGATGGAAAATTCGCCTATATAAATGCAGGTCAAATAAAAGTCGTTGATGTAAAAACACACTCAGTTATTGCTACTGTTCCAACAATTGGTACTATAACTGATATAGCATTCACACCGACTTAACAAACGATATATAAATACTCGTAAAAATACTCGTAATCTGAATAACATCCCCATCTCAATTATCAATTTCTAAACTGTGGTTAAATCGTTTATATTAATTATGTGTTAGCGTGTTAGTGTCTTTAATAATCCCACTGTACCATCAAATCAAGGAAGTCAGAAGGTATCGCCCCCTAAGTCTTACAAAAACGAAAGTAATATAAAGCCCCCTATGCGTAAGACCGTTAGTACCGAGATCATTACAATGAAACATAAAAAGACGATGAACTCAGTAAGAGTCATCGTCTGAATGTATGTATATTAACGTTCTTTTACAATACCGGTGGTCGGGGTCGAACCGACACTCCCGAAGGAACACGATTTTGAGTCGTGCGCGTCTGCCAATTCCGCCACACCGGCAAATACTACTATAATATAAATGGTGCCGAGGGCCGGACTTGAACCGGCACGGTAGTCACCTACCGCAGGATTTTAAGTCCTGTGTGTCTGCCAATTCCACCACCCCGGCGACTGGGTGAAAAAGGCGGCAACCGGATTTGAACCGGTGATAAAGGTTTTGCAGACCTCTGCCTTACCACTTGGCTATGCCGCCAAACTTGGAGCGGAAGACGGGATTCGAACCCGCGACCCCCACCTTGGCAAGGTGGTGTTCTACCACTGAACTACTTCCGCAAATGGCTGGGCTAGCTGGATTCGAACCAGCGCATGACGGAGTCAAAGTCCGTTGCCTTACCGCTTGGCTATAGCCCAATAAAGAACCTTCTACTATAAAATATATGCACTATTTAAAAATATGTTCATTTTAAATGGGGCGACTGATGGGAATCGAACCCACGAATGTCGGAGCCACAATCCGATGCGTTAACCACTTCGCCACAGCCGCCATAAATAAATAAATGGCAGGGGCAGTAGGAATCGAACCCACACTGGAGGTTTTGGAGACCTCTGTTCTACCGTTAAACTATGCCCCTATAATTATGAATGGTGGAGGGGGACGGATTCGAACCGCCGAACCCTCAGGGAGCGGATTTACAGTCCGCCGCGTTTAGCCACTTCGCTACCCCTCCATATGTTTATAGATGGTGCCGGCGAGAGGACTTGAACCCCCAACCTACTGATTACAAGTCAGTTGCTCTACCAGTTGAGCTACACCGGCTTAGTTCTTTTGTATAGCATATATCTTACAAATGGTGGCTCGGGACGGAATCGAACCGCCGACACAAGGATTTTCAGTCCTTTGCTCTACCGACTGAGCTACCGAGCCAAACAATAATAAAATTAAACTTTCTAAATAGATATAACACTTTGCTCGTCGCATCTCTTTGCAAGACATTGCTCCTCGCAGAACTACATTGAAGTATCTCAAGATGTTTACGTTCTGCTCTACCGACTGAGCTACAGAGCCAATTTTTTTAACAATGGCGGTCCCGACGGGAATCGAACCCGCGATCTCCTGCGTGACAGGCAGGCATGTTAACCGCTACACCACGGGACCACATTTATTCATTGGTTGCGGGGACAGGATTTGAACCTGCGACCTTCGGGTTATGAGCCCGACGAGCTACCAGACTGCTCCACCCCGCGATAATGGGAAGTTAATTAATTTTTCTATGCGCATTGTTTGCGCCTCCGTCCCGATTTTTTCAAGCTTATTCTTAATGCTTATCAATCGGTACGCTGTTGCTACCTCAAGGAAGAGAATTCGATCGTGCTCCACCCCGCGATAATATAAATTTTAGATGTTTTTTATGGTGGAGGATGACGGGATCGAACCGCCGACCCCTTGCTTGTAAGGCAAGTGCTCTCCCAGCTGAGCTAATCCTCCGTGGTGACCCGTACGGGATTCGAACCCGTGTTACCGCCGTGAAAGGGCGGTGTCTTAACCACTTGAC
>NZ_JAXBMC010000010.1:0-185609 GCF_033963865.1 Cytobacillus sp. IB215316
AACCTTTCTAAGTACATTTTAAGTACTTAACGTTTTTGTGTCCATAAAACTATACTAACTCCAAACATCCTTTCTTTGATTGATATTGCAACTAAATGTTTGGTACAACTTAAATATACTTATCTAAGATGACTTTACAGTGACTATAAAATAACAATTTAGTCACTTAAGCCTATATTTTAAAAAATTATTAATTTTTTCCTACTGGTACTAGAAAATGCCCTCATACAAAATGACCATTCCTTTTTAGTACTAAAATACAAAATAAAAAAGTCCTCACTCCGAAGAGTAGAGGCATTCAATAGGATAAAAAATAAAATGCTAGTTTTATCGTAAAACTAAGTAAACATATTAATATAAAAACGTTACATCACCATCTGCCATAATAAATTTAATAAAAAATGGAAAAAGAGCTATTTCTAGCCCTTAATCACCTTATTAATATTATCCACACAGCTTGCCCTTTTTCTGTCGTTTAGAGGACTTCTCAGTAATAATGGACTTATTCGACGGAATTTCTATTTGCGCATTTCATCTAATCTCTCTAAATCATCTACTATTTCTCATATATTCTCTTCTGCAAGTTGAGCAGCTTGGCCTGACCGGGTTTGAGATAGGAATTGGGATGAGAAATAACTCTTGTTAGAAAAAAATATAGTTAATAACAAAATAAACAAAACTTCATCACTAAATATAGAAGGTGTTTGATATATGACGGGTAATCTAGGACAAGTATACATTTTAGTAATTTATTTAACTTCCCTAGTAGTATTTTTATTCCCCAAAAGCTTTACCACCTTGTTCTTCATTATTACACAACATTGTCACCTCATCTAGCAATTCTACCTCGCTTAGATTTCCTTTTTCTCTTATTGATGGTTAATTTCATAAGTGAAATATCTTGTTGAATTCTATCAAAAAGGTATTCTGCCCTTCTTATTTCATAAATAGAATTATCGGTCCCGTTGTTAAGTGTTTCATCAACGTATCCTAATGTTTTCAATAGTTCACCTGATATTTTTTCATACTGCTTTATATCCATAATTCTTATTCCTCTCCTTTTTAACACCTTGTGCCCGAAATAAACAGATGGAAAAAAATTTTCGCTCAGTATCGTTTTATATAAGTTAAATATTCAAAAGAATTTAGTTTGCTACGAAGGTATTCCTGTTTTTTATTTTATCAAAATAATGAAACCACTGATTTTAGCTTGAGAGGTGGTTTTTAGTGAAAATATGAAATTTTCTTGTGTATTCACTTGTTATTGTGCATTTACATTAATATATTTATATTTCTTTATATAATTTTAATGAGAAGATCCTATATTTTATAAAAATTCCTATATAACAGGAACTGAATGCAAAATTACTGTAATGGGTTATTTTTACAAACAAAATAAAAAGAAGCCTTTAAAAGGTACGGGTAGGATTAGTTATTGCTGGAACATACCAATTGGAACAAGTGTCTGCACTAATTAATCTGAAAGAAGCTGTAGAACAAGTTATAAATGAAGATGCAGGATTTGAAAATTTCGTTGTAATTTGGAGTGTATAGGTTAATTTTTCATTGAAATAAAACAATCGCCCTCAACATAAATAAATGCGTCTGAGGGCGATTGGATTATTGATTAGGTACGGATGTACTTATACATCTCTCTATTGTTCTAAATGAGTATTCTATCCTACAACTATCCTCATCATCCAAACAGTTCGCTGTAATATCGGTTACATTTGGAAAAGAAAAACTTATAGAGTTGCTATTATCAGGTAAATTGATTGTTGGTCGAATAATTTTGGGTATAACCGAACCATTTGTTGTTATATTTATTTCAAGGCCATCACCAGATATTAAAGTAATAGTTCCACATAAAACCCCAGTAGGAGTAGAAGCTCCACAGTAAATTTGAAATGGGTCGGTATCTTCTACACGATAAGTTCCCATAAAATCACAAGTAGGAACCGGACAATCGCAGCAAGCGGTCTTTTCTACGGTGTTAAGTGCCTTTGTAGTACTACCGCAACATGATGATTTTGAAGCATAAGCACTCATTGTTCTACCTCATTTCATAGTTTGTTTGGGGTATTGTATGGCTAATTAATTCGTTTTGATTAGACGGATGAGTAAATATTTTGGTGTTTTAGAGCTAATCGCAATCAACGCGGTTGGCTTTTTTATATTCCGAAAAAGGAGGTGATCTAACATGGCGCAATCACAGCCCGAAGTTGACGAGTTAATCGTGAAATAAAACGATGACGTTTTCGATGCTATTGCTAACTTAAAGGCGATTCAACGTGAAGTGAATAAACCAACGTGCCACTTCACATTAATAAATATGGAGAACGTAGTTGTGTGTTCGAAGGCAAAGTCGATTTAGAAGCGTGGTGGAAAGCGAATGACAAATAAATTACGAAGCACGACCAACGAACTCCGCTATTTTAGCGGTGTTTTTTCTTATGTAGATGAAAACGGCGAACCTCGATTATCGGCGCCAGTTAAAATACTCCAAAATTCACGATAATGTATACCTTTTATCGTATCCTACCTCACTTCTGGAATAACATAAAATGTACTACCTATTCTTATAAAAAAAGGATAATAATAGTTCTTGTTGAAATATTAATATAGTGTTAGAAATGGATATAATTGATATTTATAACCACTATAGAACAAACTCAAATCCAATATTTCACACTAATTTATGTTTTAACGGGAGTGAGGCGTAGTGAAAATGAGTAAAAGTTTTTTTTCCTATCAAAAAGACATCCTGTTAGCATTTATTACTTCAATTGTAGGTTACATGGTTTTAATATCAACAAATAGAGTTGGATTAGTCGATTTAACTATTGAAGCAGTTTTGTTCTCTATAGCTAGTATAATAGGATTTAATGGCTATCTAAGATCTTCAAAGTCCATTAATAAACACTTTAAGAAATTTGAGTTATTTTACGGTATAACATATTTAATAACTGTAGTCTCATTTATTATTGGTATATATTTTTTTGCTAACAACCCTACTATTCTAGAAATTGAACTAAGAAATGTAACGGAGAGCACTTTACTAATTATTATGAGTTTAATCAAATCATCATCCTTGATATTTTTAATTTTTACATGGAGCTATTTTTATAAGTATTTAAAAATATCAGCATCCACCAGAAAAAATATACTAATGTTCTTATCAGGGTTCTTACTTTATTTGATGTTATCAATAGTCATTTGGTTAATTACAAATGATTTAAATGTGTTAAGCTTGGGAATAGTTGTCGGGAGTGTAATTGGTATCTTTGCAATGATTGCACAAGACAAACGAACTAGATATCTGACTATCATTTTTATCATATACAGTAGTATACACTTAGTTGAGTTTTACATGATGGGGCTTGGTAAAAGTTTAGCAAGTGGATTAAATAACCCTGTATACTGGGGAGTCACTGTACTATATTTTTGTGAAGTAAATAGATGGATCAATAATGAAATTTAAGATGGAGAGATGTTATTGAATATTGAAGCAGGTATTAAAATTTAAAATGATGTTAGAGATAGTCTAAATGACTGTCTCTTTTTTATTTTGAAGGGATGTGTCTGAAGTGGAAAACAATTTTGGAGCAATTGAGAAAAAAAAACTCCAAGACAAAGTGGATTGAAAATCTGGAGAATCAATCGCAAGAAAAATGTTGCATCCTTCTCCTTCTCTTCAGACGAAGACTTTACAGAATTCAAGGTGAAAGTAGTAAATGTACTGGCGCAGCCCATGACACCAGCACTAAGATAGATACAACTCATGGATCAGTTAATACAAGTGGAGATGAAGGCTATTCTGCAAACACACCAATTAATGTTCAAGTCACAGGTGATGATATTGAACAAGCTTCTAGTGTTGACAGTCAAAAAGTTATCAAGGTATTCATAAAAGATCATTCTATATTAAGATGGAATATGAAGATATTTGGAAAGAAGAAAGTAAAGCTGACTAATGTATATAAAGAGGAAAGATAGGTTGTTTCTCTCCTTTCTTCTTGATTGTTAATCATGATGTAGTTATAATTTATACGATGTATTAAAATAATATCCTTACGGTAAAATTCCTCTCCCTTATTACTAATTATCCACACTCTTCTCCGATTCTTCTAATATTTCTACTTTTGTTGCTCCTACTTTTGGGGGCTTTGTTTCAGCAGCTACTCTTTTATGCCAAACCTTAACCTTTTGACCAACAGTTAGCTCATCATATTCATCTTTATCAATAGCAAAATAAGCTGATTGATTTTCTTGTGCCTCTGATATTAGATCTTCCTTTGATTTATCATCAATATCATCTTTAGTAATGTTACTAATTACAAGGATTTCATACACTTTACCTTCTCTTTTTTCAATAATGTAACCTTCGAATATTGGATTTGTCGTTGAACATGATACAAGAAGAGATAAAATTACAGCAGTAATTGCATATCTAAATAAATTCATATAGAACCCCTCTAATTCCATTTTACTTGTTGCTTATTCATTGTTCATTTATTCTGGCAAGTGAATTACTGTATCATTAGTATAGGGGAAGATATCATATAATTCCATAGCGTTCATTATTTGAGTGTAAAGTCCATATGTTCCACCTCCTCCGGATGGAAATTCACCTCCAGAATGTATAGGGTGTATTAAAAAATTGTAAGGATTGTATACTACTGCACCATTGTCTCCTCCTTGAGAAAAATCATCTGAGCTGAGATTATTATTATTTATCCTAGTTACTTAAGCCTCTCATTCCAAGCATCTCCTTATGTCTAATTATGAACGTGCATATGTTCTGTTTTAATGTATTAATCGAACGTATTTTCGTATATACTATTGGTAAAGGAGTGATACGTTTGAAGGACAGAGGGATAATGAAATGGGTGCCAGCATTTATACAACCGGAACATATGAAGATGATGAAGGAAGCAAAGGCTAATTATTATAAGGTGCAAAAGCCTGTATTAGATGAGCATGAAATAGAGGAAATTAACAGTACAATCCTAGAAGCTATGGAGTTTACACAAGAAGTAACAGTGACGTATTTTGAGAACGGTGCGTTTAAACCATGCATGGGACATATTCATTATGTAGATCAGCTCAATAAACATATTAGAGTAAAGGATAAATTCGAGGAAATACACAGGATTAAATTTGAGGATATTATTAATGTACAAATAATATAACAGCCCCACATGCTTTGCAGGGCTGTTTTTTCATGGAGTGAATATCTTGCTGTATTTTATATTATGCAATTGTTATTATTTGTATGCGTATTTTAAAGGACGGACAACATTTACAGTGTTTAAAAACACCGCTTCATCCGTTGTTTTTTCACCTTTTGATACTTTCTTCTCCCACTCATCCCTTGTAATAATTCCTTATAGTACCCCACTCTTTTACTAAACGAGTGTTGGCATCTATTACAATATCAGAAGGAATAACTGCAAGTAATCCATCAATATGAAACGCTCTAGAAGATTGCAAATTATATCCAACTTCATCCCACTGAGCGTTAGTCAACTTTGAGCAGTACTACTCATCTTCTGACCAAATATCTGTTTTTATTCTATAATCATCTCCTACATGTTCTAATCCGTAATCAACAGCTGCTTCTAATTCAGAAGTAGTCGCGTTAGTCCCCAACTTAGTGGTTACTTTGTATTGTTTTATTCCGCTAGCACCATCCCATAAGTTACTTCTATTCCAATGGTGTACTTTATTACCACTGTTTGCAGTTTTAGAAGCTTCAATCACATAATAATCAGTTGTTGAAAGTACAGCAGTATGTCCTGTATTAGATTTTTCCCCTATAGCATTATCACTACCGAAACCGTAGTACAAAATGTCCCCGTATTTTGATAGGTTTTTATTTTTTATTGAGAATTGGTTTGATAATAAAATGGATATTTAATTGGATTCACAAATAACTATATCCCTATTATCACTCTTGAGGGCGCTGATAATGTTATTCTCACTATTATTCATGATTATTTTAATTACCTGAATCCCCCATATAAAAAGAGCATGTAAGACTCCCACATGCTCCTTTATCTTTTTCAATTATTAATAAAATCCTTATTGTCATAGATTGAATATGTATTATTGTTTGACAACCACTCTTGAATCCCATGAATAGTATAGTAATTATCATCATCTGTACGTATAAATGGAATCCCACTGCCTGAAAGAACTTGATTTAAATCTATTCCATCAAATTCACTTATGGTAATCCCCATATACTCAGCTATTTCTGATTTACTATATAATCTCATTTCTATCTTACTGTTTTCACTTACTGAATTGACTGAACTAACTGAATTAGATTTTGCCATGTCTGATAAAGAATTGGAGATAAATACTGAACTGACTAAGATAGATATTGCTAGAATAATAATTGATATCCCTGTAAAATTTATTTTCATACTCCCGCCTCCCTTCGAACAAGCATGTAAATTCCTCCTCTTTGTATGATCACAATACACTATTAAGAATAATCCAATCGACAATTTAAGTACTCTTAGACTACTGAAACTTAGACTTAAAATTGTCATTTTATTATGATTTACTAAAACAAAAAAACGAAAATTAAGTTCCACGCCCTTTTGTTGGAAAATTTTCATATAATAAACATATATTAAATTAGGGGTGAAAATCTATGAAAGAAAATTTAATAGCAAGATCACTATTTACTTTAGCTATTTGTCTTGTAATAGGTAGCTGGTTTATTTCAAATGGGTTAAAGGAAGGCAATCGAATAATTGCAGAACAATTGTCTGATGGAATTGAAGCCACTAAATCATACACAATAGATGCAACACAAGGTCAATTATTAACTGCTACACAGTTATCCGAATATTTGGGTATAAGCAATGAACAAGTAACTCAGTTATTCCCAGATTCAAATGGTAAAAGCGTAATACCTTATTTAAAAATTAAGGGTGAGCTCTTCTTCCCTAAAGCAGCCATTGATAAATGGTTACATGAAATTGAAGCAACCTCTATTAATAGATGAGCCCAATAAAATTTGGGCTTTTATTTTTTTAAAATACTTCTTTTATTATAAATGATCTAAGTTAATCATTTATAATAATATCTTAATTTCCTAACAAGCCATTCCAGTTGACAATTTTCTAAAATGTTGATTATGCCGGAAACTCATTTAGTGTGTAGTTCACACTGTATTTCCTTTTCTATTAGACATGCTATAAATTTTGATGATTAGTTTTCTCTGCTATTTACCCTAAATTCCTCTACCATTTAAATGTTCAAACTGTTCCTTCTCAATTTCACTGTCAAATAATAGAAAAAAATCTATTACAAGCATATTTAGCTTCTTCACTTGCCTCCTTTAACAAAAATTCATGGAGTTTATATTTTATGTCTCCCCCTTTATGTAATATTTGTATACGATGGAAATTGTCAAATTGGGGTAAAATTTTTTTGAAGTTTTTGTAAATTTTTTTTGAAGTTTTTGTGGTCAAAAATGGGTCAAGTTGTAATAGAGAATTAAATCTCACAACTTGACCCACCTAATAAACTGCTATAAACGTTGTTAAATCAACATTTTTATTTTCTTAATATAAAGTCATGTATTGGTCACGTTCCCAAGGGTGAACTTGCGTACGGAACATATCCCATTCTATTTCTTTAGCTTCTACAAAGTGCTCGAATAAATGTTTACCCATTGCACCTGTCATAACTTCATCAGACTTTAAGTTTTCTAATGCATGTTCTAGTGTTGCAGGTAAGTCTACGATACCAGCTTCTAAACGCTCAGCTTTGTTCATTACATAGATGTTTCTGTCAACTGGTGCAGGAGCTGTAAGCTTGTTTTTGATACCATCTAATCCAGCTGCAAGTAATACTGACATTGCAAGGTATGGGTTTGCACTTGGGTCAACGCTTCGCACTTCAACACGTGTGCTCATACCTCTAGATGCAGGAATACGGATTAATGGGCTACGGTTACGAGCTGACCAAGCGACATATACAGGAGCTTCATAACCAGGTACTAAACGTTTATATGAGTTGATTGTTGGATTTGTAACAGCTGTAAAGTTTGGTGCATGTTTTATAACACCAGCGATAAATTGACGAGCTGTTTCACTAAGCTCTAAGTCGCCAGTAGGGTCAAAGAATGAGTTTTCACCATTAGCAAATAATGAAAGGTTTGCATGCATTCCAGATCCGTTTACGCCGTAAAGTGGTTTTGGCATGAATGTTGCGTGTAAACCGTGCTTTCTAGCGATCGTTTTTACAACAAGCTTGAACGTTTGAATATCATCAGCTGCTTTTAACGCACCAGCATATTTAAAGTCGATTTCATGTTGCCCTGGCGCTACTTCATGGTGAGATGCTTCAATATCAAAGCCCATTTCTTCTAATTCTAAAACGATGTCACGGCGGCAATTTTCACCTAAATCAGTCGGTGCTAAGTCAAAGTATCCACCTTTATCATTTAATTCAAGAGTTGGTTCGCCCTTTTCATCAACTTTAAATAAGAAAAACTCTGGTTCCGCTCCTAAATTAAAGTCAGTAAATCCTAGCTCTTCCATTTCTTTAAGTACACGCTTTAAGTTATTACGTGGATCTCCTTCAAAAGGAGTACCATCAGGATTGTAAATATCACAAATTAGACGTGCAACTTTACCTTTTTCAGATGTCCAAGGGAATACAACCCAAGTATCTAAGTCAGGATATAAATACATATCGGATTCTTCTATACGTACGAAGCCTTCGATTGAAGATCCATCAAACATCATTTTATTATCAAGTGCTTTTTCTAACTGACTAGTAGGGATTTCAACATTTTTGATCGTTCCTAATAAATCAGTAAATTGTAGTCTTATATATCTAACGTTTTCCTCCTCAGTCATCTTAACAATGTCTTCTCGTGTGTACTTTGCCATAAAAAAAGCTCCTCCCTTGATTTTAAAAAATTTATTTAAATAAAAATTGGTGAAGTGCATCCATTCAAGAATATATTTCACCTATATTTTACTTATTTCTAACGGTTGCATGCACATTTTAATTAATGGAAAAATCGGGACATATCTCCTTGTCTCAGAGTTGTACGATTGTATTTTCCAGCATTCATCAGTTCAGCTTTTAGTAGCTTGCGCAGTTCATCTTCAGATAGTTCTTGTTTGTTCGCTTTAACTACTTCATTTTCTTGTACAGGTTTTGCATCTTGATTGCCTGCAAATAATTTCTTAATCCCTGCCATATTGACACCTTGATCTATTAGATTTTTAATTTCTAATAGCTTGTCAACATCATTAAAAGAAAATAATCGTCGATTCCCTTCGGTTCTTGCCGGAGATACTAATCCATGCTCTTCGTAATATCGAATTTGCCTAGCTGTTAATTCGGTTAACTGCATCACGATTCCGATAGGAAAAAGTGGCATGGACCTTCTGATTTCATCAGCCATAATGATACCTCCATCATTTATTACTATATTCAGTATATTCCATGTTATGTTTTTTGTCAACACTATGTCATAAAATCTAACACAATAAATTACATCAATTTTCTTTTCGTTCATTCTGTTCTTATTTAGCCTATTTTGAGGAGATTTTTTTCAATCAAATGATTGATTGCCGAACAAACCGCTATCTTGACGTGAGCATATGTTAGCCCCCCTTGTACGTATGCTACGTATGGTGGCCTCAAAGGCCCATCCGCTGATAGTTCTATACTAGACCCTTGTATAAAGGTACCAGCCGCCATGATCACATCATCTTCATAACCAGGCATATAGCTAGGGTATGGAGTAACATAAGAATTGACTGGGGAACAATATTGGATTGCCTGACAAAATGCAATCATCATTTCTTTATTATCAAATTGGACTGATTGAATAAGGTCTGTTCGATGACTATTCCAGCTAGGATGTGTGTTCATGCCGATTTCGGATAAGAAAGCTGATGTAAAAACAGCACCTTTCAAAGCTTGACCAACAATGTGTGGAGCGAGAAAAAATCCCTGATACATTTCTTGCAAACTATGTAACGATGCTCCTGCTTCACTACCTATTCCAGGAGAAGTCATTCGATAGGAGCATGCATCAACAAGAGTTTTCTTCCCTACGATATAACCACCCGTTTTAGCAAGACCGCCACCAGGATTTTTTATTAACGATCCAGCAATTAAGTCTGCACCTACATGACAAGGCTCCAATGGTTCTACAAATTCACCATAACAATTATCAACAAAAACGACGATTTCTTCATTAATCGATTTTACAAATTGAACCATTTCTTGAATCTCACTTATCGAAAACGAGGGTCTATTTGCATATCCCTTAGATCTTTGAATACCTATCATTTTAGTTTTTTCATTTATCGCTTCTTTTACTTTGTTATAATCAATTTTGCCATCTGTAGCTAACGGTATACTGTTATACCCAATATGATACTCTTTAAAAGAACCTACGCCTGAACCTCTAATTCCTACTATCTCCTCTAAAGTATCATATGGCTTCCCAGTTATATACAAAAGCTCATCAAATGGCCTAAGCACACCAAATAATGCAATTGAAATGGCATGCGTTCCTGATATGATTTGTGGGCGAACTAATCCAGCTTCGCCTCCAAAAACTTGTGCATATACTTTCTCCAACGTATCTCTTCCAACATCATCATAACCATAACCTGTTGAAGGCGTGAAATGTGAATCACTTATTTTATGTCCACGAAAACTCTCAAGTACTCGATATTGATTCACTTCTATATTCCGATCGATTTGATGATGGATATTACGTATTTTGTCTTCTACTATATTTACTATGTCGGAGATTTGCTCTCCGTTACTTAAGTTATGAAACATGTTTCTTCCCTTTCTAAACTTGATATTTCTTTAGTTTACCGAATGCGATATGTGAAGATAATACATATCCTGTACATTCATAAACATCTTCTCTTTCATCATATTTTGTCTCTGTTACAATCGTATCCGTTTTGATGGATGACAGTAATTTCCCGTCTTGGCTTGGAATTTTCACGTGATATTTAACCATATTCTCTTTTATCCGATTTTCGAGCCAAGCTTTCAGTTTAATAACATCATTGTCGTTATGTGCACTAATTGTGACAACTTCTGTATTTGATGAGGGTACAAAATCTGAATGAATACTGTCACGCTTATTATAAACGGTTATGACTGGAATATTTTCGAAACCTAACTCTTCTATTAACTGATATACAGTTTGTTCATGATTAAAATAATCTGGATTGGAACAATCAACTACATGTATAAGTACATCAGCATCTTTGACCTCTTCTAATGTAGATCTAAATGCAGCTACTAATGTGGTAGGAAGATCTTGTATAAATCCTACGGTATCCGTGAGCAGTACATTCATCCCAGATGGTATCGACATCTTTCTCGTCATAGGATCTAATGTAGCAAACAACTCATTTTCTTCATAAGCACCAGCTGCTGTTAAACGATTAAAAAGCGTTGATTTTCCAGCATTCGTATATCCTACTAAAGATAATTGAAATGCATTGTTTTTCTTTCTCCGTTCACGATACCTCACTCGATGCTGAACGATCGACGATAATTGTTGCTTAATTTCAACGACTCGACGATGGATGTGTCTTCTATCCGTTTCGAGCTTCGTTTCACCTGGACCTCTTGTACCAATTCCTCCCCCGAGCCTAGATAAAGAAATACCTTGCCCAGCTAGTCTAGGTAATAAATATTGTAATTGTGCAAGTTCAACTTGGAGCTTCCCTTCACGTGATCTAGCCCTCATTGCAAAAATATCTAAAATTAGTTGAGTTCTATCAATTACCCTCGCCTGAAATAACTTTGTTAAATTTCTAATTTGGCTAGGTGTCAGCTCATCATTAAAAATGATAATCTGTGGTTCTATTTCACTTTCCAAATTTACAATTTCTTCTACTTTTCCTTTACCTATGTATGTAGCAGGGTGAACTTTCTCTCTTTTCTGTGTAACGACAACTTCCACAGTCCCATTCGCCGTTTTTGTTAAAGATGCAAGTTCCTCCATCGAAAACATAAATCTTTCATCATTTAAATCGGGCAATTGACATCCAACTAAAATTGCTGTTTCAGCGGTTTTATTTGTAGTTATATTCAAACTCCATGTACCTTCCCTTTTATAATAATTAACACTCTTTTTTATCATATCAAAACTAGAGACTTTTCACGAACATATTTGAAATGAATTAATATATGTTTGTTTTCGCATGTAATATGGAATATCAATAGAAAAAATAAGACTTTAGTATTAGTAATGCGTGACTATTTTCTTGTAGATTTTGGTATTAATAATTTGTTATTATAAAATTCAGAATATATAGTATATATATTCAATCTTGCTCTATTATTTTTATTCACCCGTAAAAATATTAGACGAGCTTTCGGTTAAATAATTCTAGGCTCTTTTCGTATACTCGTTTACTATTTAACTAAATTTGACAGTTACATAATGATCATACCGTATACTAACTGTCTAAAGAAGACAAAAAATCTAGACTAACCGAATGCGTGCTTCTGTTTTAGTATGAAAGACAACAACTTGATACGAACACAGCCTAATAAAAATAACAGAGAGGAGATATAACAGTCATGGCAATCAAATGGATTGTAGCAGCAATCATTGGTCTTATTATCGTTTGGAAAGTAGGAAAAACTATTCTGGAGGGAGTTCGAGAAGGCATAAAGGAAGGTGTAGAAGAAGCCAAAGAAGAGTTAATACATGAAGAAGACGAACATGAAAAGACATATGAGGCATTGTGGAGTCAAGCATACCAAAAATCTGATGAAGAAAGATTTGGAATCGCCTTAAAGGCAATGTTTGTAGAATTTTATATGCATGGTCCAATTTTACAATTAGATTGGAATGAAGATAATTCAGTATATTTGTTTACAGAAGTCTTGCCTGAGGATAAACTAGAATTTCTTAAAAAGAAATTTAAAGATGAATGGGGAATCTATGATAGAGGAACATTGTTAAAACAAATTCACTGGCTTAAATATGAAGGGCACCGCTTTCAGTATGAAACAAAAACAAATAACATGCATATCGAGGCAGCTGCATTCGATTTTGCTCGTGAAGCTATGTTAGTATGTGATGGTGTCGCGTTCGGTTATATTACAGAAGATGAAGGCAAGGTGCTATTGAAAAAAATATCTTTCAAAACAGCCAACATGTTTTCAGGCTGGAAAGAGTATGCAGAAAGTTTTATGACAGGTGCAACTTTTTGGATGCAACAAGTAAGCTTAAATAAAAAAATGGAGAAAAGATATCATAAAACGTTAAATTGGTTGCTAGAAAACCCTTTAAGTCCTTGGGTTAAAATTCCTTGGGAAACAGACAGCTTACTTTCTTCGCATCCTATAGATATAGATGCTAGGGACATAATTGAATACCATATTGAGACATACATAGGGGAGATCAAAAATCAATATGTAGAAGAAGTTACTGACACTGTTAGCATCGATATATATCATATAGATGCCACTGAAGATAAACCATTCCATACTTTTATTACGATGGGAATGAGCGACCTACCTATAAATGAATTACCGGATGGTTGGAAATATAGTGAACTAATGATGTCGGTCCCAGCAAATTGGGAAGTGTCTGACGAAGGATTCACAAACGAGGATAATTACTTTCCACTCCGATTACTTAAACACCTTGCTAAATACCCTCACTTAAATAAAGATAAGGAGCCACTGTCTTTGTGGAGTATCAATCTTCAAGATCCGGCGGAGCCTTTTACAAACAATATAAAGATGACAGGATCTATATTACTTCCTCCTTTGTTGTTTGATAGAGAATTTTTTGAAGTTGATATAAATGTACAAAAGAAGGTCCATTTCTTTAATGTTCTTCCTTTGTATTCAGATGAAATAACCTATCTTTTAGCAAGTGAAGAGAAATCATTGTTAATGCAGAACAATGAAATTCCTCATGTTTTCAACCCTACTAGAAAAAGTTTACTTACTGACCTTGAAAATATAAGCTTCAAACAAGAGGATCAACAGGATTCACAAAAAATTGGTTTTTATTAAGGCTCTTTCATTACCTTTTGTTCTTTTATTGTAATAGTTTAGAAACTAATTTTAATAAATGATTGAATCTATCTTATGAGAGGAAAAGATGCCACGACCACTAGATGGATACGCGCTTATAACTTGGTACGCAAAAAACTCTCTATAGGAAGTAGCTTTCTTTCTGTTACTACCGTATTAAATTTGCATTTAATATGAATTCTATACAGATTTATAAACGTGTACTTTGTTAGATAAATAAAACCTTATTACATTTTAATAAAAAATGAGGATGATGCGTAGTGCTAAAAATAACGTATCACCCTCTATTTTTTATTAACCTAAAATAATTACAGTTATATATCACTAATTAATAAGTCCTCACTATTAATGGTCATTAGCTGTTTTCTATCGAGTTCTTCTTGAAATAACAACCTCATTGCTTGAACACGAACTGACTTTTCTATTACATTTCTAACATAACGTCCATTACTAAAAGAAGCAGGATGTAATGAGTTTCTAATAGATAGTAAATGATTGCGTAATTTCCACTCAGCTTCTTGGTGAAATGTATAATCTCTTTCGGAGATCATTCTTGAAGCGATTTCCATCAATTGGTCAACAGTATAGTCTGGAAAATCTATAACTAATGGGAACCTAGAATATAGACCCGGATTGAGCGATAAAAAATGCTCCATTTCCTTTGAATACCCAGCTAGAATTAAAATAAATTCATTTTGTTTGTCTTCCATATGCTTGACTAATGTATCAATTGCTTCTTTCCCAAAATCTTTTTCCCCACCTCGAGCAAGTGAGTAAGCCTCATCTATAAATAAGATTCCTCCCATAGCACGCTTAATAAGCTCGCGAGTTTTTTGTGCAGTATGCCCAATATATTCTCCTACTAAATCTGCCCTCTCAGCCTCAATCAGATGTCCTTTCGATAACACATTCATACGAACAAATAGTTTTCCTAATAATCTGGCAACAGTTGTTTTTCCCGTTCCAGGATTACCTTTGAACATCATATGCAGCACTTGTTTACCTGGTTTTAGCCCCTCTTCCTCACGTTTCTTGTTAATAAAAATCCATGCATATATTTCTTTAACAATCCGTTTGATTTCTTCCATTCCGACAAGAGAAAGGAGCTCATCTTCAATTTCTTTAAGTATATTATGTTGAGAAGGGAACGGCTTATTATATACATCCGTTTGTTGATGTCGTTTAACCTCAATTTTCTTTTGTTGATTATTAAGTATAATATTGATTTGACCATTATTTTTCATCGTCATAGGTTGATTCAAGCGATTTCACCTCACATTCATTACTAGTATACGTACGAAAAATAAAATTGTGACAAATGCCTATAACAAAACTCCATATGTAATCATATTAACTGTAATAGCAAAGGAAAGGTGGTATATTTTGTTTATAGCTTATTAACAAATTTCTGCAATTTTTTTCTTAAATTCATTATCAACTATTAACCCGTCTAATTTGTCAAACTTAAAGCTATAAAATAAAATGACATTAAGGTTTATTATGTTTTGTACAGGCAACATAGTAAATAGCAGTTTACTCCAGTTAACACTGAGGATTTCGATAAGATAGTCTCGGTTACACCTGTAAGAACATTGGTGAAAAATATAAAAGGATAGGTAAGAGTATCGATTTATTTTTACTACTTTAATTCAATCCACACTAGAACCTTTATTAACATCATTTGTATTTGAAATGACAGACACTTATGATAGTTTACGCTTGACAAAATTCAAGTCTCAACGATTTGGTTATCAGAACAAGCGTTCATTAGGATATGAAAAAAATTAATTGATACATACAATAAATAAACTCCAAAGAACGAATGATTGTAGATTTAAAAAACTAATTCTGTAAAAAGGTGGTGTCGGGACTATTGAGTCAAGTCGCTTTGAAAACAAAAATATATTTTGGGCTTTCTGTTACCATTTTCCTTATCGGTCTTCTTTCTTGGGTTCCTTATTTAGTATTTAACATCCAAGAACCTTATGGGGTGTTAACGTTATTTCTTAACCCAATAGGATTTTATGTAGGCTATTTATCTAAAAATAGATTGATAGCATTGAGCAATTTATTCATGGTCTTTAGCTTTGTTCCTGTTTTAATATTTGTTTATCTGACAAAGGGGTATATTCCAATGTAAGTATGATAGCCTTTTTGAAGTAAATTAAACAGGAAAATCTTATAGTGGGGGCTTCCATAAATTTTATTCAATTCAACTTTGAGATTAACACAGCCATAAAATAAAAAGAGACCATGATAATGGTCTCAGCAGTTCAGTTATTGTGGTGAATTATTAACATTGCATTTAAATGCATAACTTAAACACCCCTAATATGTCATAAACAGGCTTCATCTCTACCCATGACTTCCCTCTTTTTAATTTGATTAAGAGTGATCATCAAACCAGTAAGTCCCGCAGTTAAGGAAGGTGGAATACTCCAACTAGAAAACCCCAGTATCCTGAAAATATTGAGATAAAGAGAAAAAGCATCGGAAATCTTACTAATACATACTATTAAAGAAACGTACAGTGCTATTTTATTATTTTTCATAGCACATCTCTATTAATGAATGTGAAAAGCAATAATTTATCATTTGATAAAGATATCGTGAAACCTATGTATGCTTGCTTATTCCTTAGTAAGAAAAACAACAATCATTACGAAAACAGCTCGTTCAAAAAAAATAACCTACGTTAATTAGTAGGTTATTCTTACAATTTATTCAAAATCTATTTGAATATTTTTTTGAGGTGCAAAGGTTGAAATCGCATGTTTATAAATTAATTGCTGTTTGCCTTCTGTCTCAAGCAAAACAGTAAAATTATCAAATCCTTTTATTTGTCCTCTCAATTGAAATCCATTTAATAAGAAAACTGTTACAAATGCTCCATCTTTTCTAACTTGATTTAAAAATTGATCTTGAATATTAATTGATTGCTTCATAATTTCGTCCTCCTCTTTTCTATATATACATAATTATTCGCTTAAAGTTTGAGCTTTCCTGCTATGTAATCGAAAATATCCGTTAACTTTTCATTAAGATGACTAGTATCAGTCATATCAAACCATTCAATGTCCATCTTGTTTCTAAACCACGTTAACTGTCGTTTGGCATACCGTCGTGAATTTTGCTTTAAGCTATCTTTCGCATCTGCTAACGTTATTTTGCCGTCAAAATGCTCATATAGTTCTTTATAACCTATCGCTTGAATTGATTGGCAATCCCTTATGCCTCTTTCATAAAGATCATGAGCTTCATTCACAAGACCTTGATCAAACATAAGGTCCACGCGTGCATTGATTCTTTCATATAATTTTGCTCGATCCATCGTTAAGCCGATAAGTGCATTATCATATAATATATCTTGTCTCTGGTCTTGTTGCAACTCAGACATTGGTTTACCTGTCACATGGTAAACTTCAAGTGCGCGTATAACGCGTCTCACATTATGTGGGTGAATCCGTTCAATACTGAGTGGATCAACTTTTTTTAGTTCATTATATAACGAATGTGCTTCACCATTATCAGCTTTTGCTTGTAAGCGATTACGATATGAAAGGTCAGTCGGTTGACTGGAGAATTGGTAATCATACAAAACCGCTTGAATGTATAAACCAGTACCTCCTACAATCATCGGAAGCTTCCCTCGTGACTGGATATCGCTAATTAAACTTCGAACGATCATTTGAAATTCTGCTACAGAAAAAGATTCATGAGGATCTTTAATATCAATTAAATGATGCTCGATCCCTTCCATCTCTTCTTGTTTTATTTTTGCTGTACCAATATCCATTCCCCGATATATTTGCATAGAGTCACCACTAATAATCTCCCCATTTAACTTTTTTGCTAGCTCTATGCTTAATTTTGTTTTTCCAACAGCTGTCGGACCTACAATCACAACAACTTTTTGTTCTGTTTCATTCAACTAATGATCACTACTTTCTATATCTATTGCAGTCAAATCATAACATATCCAATTTTGTTAATTAAACATTCATATAGTATAACCAAAAATGAATCCTTTTTAACAACTCTACACAATAATTTTATAATCTCCAGACATGATAACGCTTTCGTTATAAATCACTAACCACCTTATATTAGCAAAAATCTTTTAAGTAAACGTGAATGTATAAAAGTAGAGAATAAGACCATTTTACATAAAAGTTGCAAAAGGACAGCGTGAGTCTCACCATTATATTTTTCATGTTTTTTAGGCTAAGGTAGATTTGCTCCCATTAAGCTAAACCTGATATTATATAAGCTGTTTTCACAATGACTGTTGTTTATCGAACAAGAACGATACTCGCATATATATATCGCAGGTTATTGCTTAAATAAACAGCTCATTGAATATCTATTTTAGTATGGGAGCAGCACAGTTTACGACAAGGGTCGCAAAATAATAAACGTTCTAGAAGGTAAACAAAAGTGTTTATTGACTTTTGTTGAGTCAGCATAGGACTATTATATTAGCCTTGTTAATTCTTATTACTCATTGTTTAAACTTACATAACTCGTTTAAACATTTTTTCCATTTCATAGGTCGTATAATGAATGATGATTGGTCTACCGTGTGGACATGTAAATGGGTCACTCGATTGTCGAAGCTGTTCAAGTAAAGAAAAAATTTCTTCCTCTTTAAGATGTTGATTAGCTTTAATCGAAGCTTTACAGCTCATCATAATCGCAGCTTCTTCACGAAGCTTTTTCACATCAACTTTTTGCATTTGTAGCACTTGCTCAATCATATCCTCTATAATCGTTGTCTCATCTCCTACTGGGAACCAAGTCGGGTGAGATCGAACGATGAAACAATGGTGTCCAAAAGGCTCTAACAACACCCCACATTGGGCTAACTCTTCTTTATGCTCATTTATAAGTACATATTCATCTTGTGAATATTCTAAAGTTAGTGGCAACAACAGCTGTTGAACCTCTGAAGTTACTTGACCGACTTTTTCACGATAGTATTCATATTTAATTCTTTCTTGAGCAGCATGTTGGTCGATAATATAAAGACCTTGTTCATTTTGAGCTAAAATGTAAGTTCCATGCATTTGTCCAATAGGATATAGTGGTGGGACACGTTGCGTATGATCTGTAACAAAATCATCCAAATCCGTTAATTTTTCTTCCTCTATCTCAGAAACATCGTTATCATTATCTAGTTGTATTCTTTCTGGTTCAAGTGGCGCATGATAAGCACTAATTTCATCATGAATAAACTCATCTTCATTTTCCTTAATGACATTAACCACGTTTTCACTTTGTGAATGAATACCTGTTTTCTTTTCTACAGGCAAAACAGGCTCACCATGTGTATCGTTACTTAATGCATGATGTTCCAACGTAAAATCTTGTTGAACTGTTCGTTCTGTTCTCTTTGCAAATGGGTTTGCTTCAGGAATGAGCTGCTTAGTTTTAAATTCTTTTTCAATCTGTGAACCAATTAAGTCGTTTAGCTCAGACTCCTTACTAAGTCGCACCTCTAGTTTCGAAGGATGCACATTTACATCGATTAATAAAGGGTCCATGTTAATTTCCAATACGATAATTGGATATCTACCGATTGGTAGTAATGTATGATAACCGTTTTGAATTGCTTTCACAATAGAGTAGTTTTTTATATATCTCCCATTTATCATCGTAGAGATGTAATTCCTAGATGCTCTCGTAAGTTCAGGTAATGAAATGAATCCCTTCACCTCAAAATCTAAAGATTGAATCGATATTGGAATCATTTTCTTAGCAATAGATACACCATATATCGCTGCTATTACTTGTTTCAAATTACCATTTCCATTTGTTAAAAGTAGTTTTTTTCCATTATGGATTAATTTAAATGAAATTGATGGGTATGCTAAAGCTAAACGATTAACGATATCAGTAATATTACCTAACTCGGTATTGATCGTTTTCATATATTTTAATCTAGCTGGTGTATTATAAAACAAATTAGACACTGTTATATCCGTGCCTTTACGACTATCAGTACGTTGATGACTAGCGAGCTCACCACCTTTAATAGAAATGTACGTACCCGCTTCTTCACCAGTACTCGTCTTCATCTCTAGCTCGGATACGGAAGCAATACTGGGTAATGCTTCACCTCTGAATCCAAGCGTCCGTATTCTAAACAGGTCATTTTCATCTATGATTTTACTCGTAGCATGACGTGAGAAAGCCACAAGGCAATCATCTGGTTCGATGCCATCCCCATTATCAATCACTCGAATTTTTGCTAATCCTGCCTCTTCTAGTTCAATTTCGATAACAGTGCTATGCGCATCTATTGCATTTTCAACCAATTCTTTTACAACTGAGGCTGGTCTCTCAACTACTTCCCCTGCTGCGATTTTATTAGCAAGCTGATCATCTAATTCAATAATTTTCCCCACAATATCACCTCCAATCTTATCTTTTATAAAGGCTCTTTTCGTAAATTTAGTAGCTATTTTCACAAAAAACAGACAGCATGCTGAGTTTATGAAAGCAATAATTGTAACAATTAAAGAGATGCACCACGAGCACAAGATAGATACGCGTTTATACCTTAGAGTGAAAAGCATCAATCAATGTGAAACTGCTAATCAAAAAAATACGAAAAAATGCAGTCTAGACTGTTTGAAAATTGTTTATGAATCAGATTAACTAGTTAGCTTGCATTTTTCGTTTTGTCCACTTATAACAATCACTTCAATTTCTTTTGAATTTCATATAATTTATTTATCGCATCCATAGGTGTCATGTCTAGTAAATCAAGTGATTTTATATCTTTTAACATCCGCTTTTCTTTCGTAGAGAGTTTTTCTTCAATTTTATTTGTCGTTTCTTCTTGAACAAATAATGATAATTGTTCTTTAGGAACAGCATGCTCCTCTTTAGTATTCGGTTCTGATTCACTTGCTTTTTCCAGTATAGCTAGTACCGATTTTGCACGATCGATTAAAGCGTCTGGAAGATCAGCTAATTGTGCAACATGTATACCATAGCTTCGATCAGCTGCACCTTCTTTTATTTTATGGAGGAACACTACTTTCCCATGTTCCTCTATTGCACTCACATGAATATTTTGTAATTTTGCTAAATCATTCTCTAGTACTGTCAATTCATGATAATGAGTTGAGAATAGCATCTTCGCACCGATGTTGTTATGAATATATTCAATTATAGCTTGTGCAAGTGCCATGCCGTCATAAGTTGATGTACCTCTACCAATTTCATCAAATAAGATTAAACTATCTTTAGAGGCATTCATTATGGCATTATTTGCTTCTAGCATTTCTACCATAAACGTACTTTGACCAGAAATAAGATCATCAGCTGCACCAATACGAGTGAAAACCTGATCAAAGATCGGCAGTACAGCTTCTTGGGCTGGAACGTAACAACCAATCTGAGCAAGAATAGACGTTAAAGCAATTTGTCTCATATACGTGCTTTTCCCTGACATATTTGGACCAGTAATTAATAGTATCTCTCTATCATCATTCATCACGCAATCATTCGGTACGTACTGCTGAAGTTGTAGTACTTTCTCTACGACGGGGTGACGTCCATCTTTGAGAAAGACCTCTCCATTATGAGAGAAAGCTGGCTTACAATAATGTCTTTCCTCACTAACTGTTGCAAAGCATTGCAATACATCAAGTTCACTAATAATTTGAGCCAATTGCTGAATACGAGAAATATTATTTTTTACTTGTTCACGAATATGAAGGAATAGCTCGTACTCTACTTCAACAATTTTTTCTTCTGCTTCAAGTATTAAAGCTTCTTTTTCTTTTAACTCAGGCGTAATAAACCTCTCTGCGTTTGTTAATGTTTGTTTACGCTCATATCTTCCTTCTGCTAATAAATGAAGATTTGCCTTAGTTACTTCAATATAGTAGCCAAATACCCGGTTATAACCAACTTTCAACGATTTTATGCCTGTTAGCTCACGTTCTTGTTTTTCTAGAGCTGCTAACCATGATTTGCCATTCTTACTAGCATCTCTTAGTTTATCAAGGGTCGGATCATATCCATCTGCAATGATGTCACCCTCCTTAATCGTAAGTGGTGGGTTTTCACGCAAAGAAGCTTCTAACAACGCTGTCACTTGTTCACACGGATCAATTTTTTCAGCAAGTTCACCACAGTAAGCATGATCTAGTGTTGTTAATAATTGCTTTATTGCAGGTATTTGTTGTAATGACTTTTTTAGTTGGACTAGATCTCTTCCATTTACATTCCCAAAGGCTACTCGACCTGCCAAACGCTCTAAATCATAAATTTCCTTCAACATATCCCGAAGCTCAATTCGCTCAAAATATGAATTAATAAAAGTCTCCACCATGTTTAAGCGGTCATCTATCGCTTCTTTATTGATGAGGGGTTTGTCTAACCATTGCTTAAGGCGTCGTCCTCCCATCGCTGTCATCGTATCATCAAGCAACCACAGTAAAGAACCCTTTTTCCCTTTACCTCGAATTGTTTCTGTTAGCTCTAAATTCCTTTTTGAAAAGTAATCTATTTTCATAAATTGATTTGTTTCATAGACTTGGACTTCTTGCAAATGTTCTAAACTGCGTTTTTGTGTTTTCTTTAAATAGTTTATTAAACGGCTAACTGTACGTGTTAGCTTGTCATCATGTAATTTGTTTACAATGTTCAAAAATTCATTATCAATGACGATATTATCTTCGAATGAAAATGTTAATTGGCATCGTTCTAATAATTTTATTTTTAGCTCTTCTGGAAATTGTGAGTCAACAACAACCTCTTTTGCATTTATTGAATAAATTTCGTTAATTACATCATTGAATTGCGAAATAATGGTAACTTTGCTCTCGCCAGTTGTTAAATCGATGTGAGAAAGACCGAAACTATTATCATTAAACTTCGATATTGATGAAAGGAAATTATTATCTTTTTCTATAACTCCCTTGCCTTCCATCACTGTACCCGGTGTAATGAGCTGAACTACTTCACGCTTAACAACACCTTTTGCTTGTTTTGGATCTTCAACTTGCTCACAAACTGCTACTTTATACCCTTTTGTTATTAATTGTTCAATATATCCGCTTGCAGCATGGTGTGGAACTCCACACATCGGAATGCGCTGTTGGTCTCCACCATCTCTACTCGTTAATGCGATCTCTAACACCTTGGATGCATTGACTGCATCATCAAAAAACATTTCATAAAAATCCCCAAGACGAAAAAATAAAAAGGCATCCTGATAATCTGCCTTTATCTTTAAATATTGTTGTATCATCGGCGTATAGCTTGCCATTGTTATCCCCCAAATATTCCTATTATTAAGCACTATTTATTATAACATATATGGGGACATTTCTTTATTACATTGGTTGTTTCAACATAAATTGATATTAACTAAGGCTCTTTTCGTTAACGTTGTTATTATAATATAAAATCTGATGTGTATGAGTGGGACGGTTTTTAGAGAAGAAAAGATGCCACGATGGCTAGTTATACACGTGTTTATAACTTGGTACGTAAAGAAGATATCATTGCGAAAAACCCTTTAACTAAGGCTCTTTTCGTTAACGTTGTCTTTTTTCACTAATTGTATAAACTCTGATATGTATATGTGATCGGAACAGCCTTTTGAGAAGAAAAGATGCCACGATGGCTAGATATACACGTGTTTATAACTTGGTACGTAAAGAAAATATCATTGCGAAAAACCCTTTCACTAAAGCTCTTTTCGTTAACGTTGTCTTTTTTTCACTAATTGTTAAAACTCTGATATGTATATTTGAGTGGAAAAGTCTTTAAAGAAGAAAAATGCCATGAATCTTCTGAAAACCTATTTAGCTGATCGTAGAACATATTAATGACAAAGTTTAAGAATGGTACCACTACAACAAGAGTATCATTTCAAATATAATTCATAAGGCCGAACTTCCTCCTGCAAGTAAAAAACTAGGAAGTCTGGCTCCCTAGTTCTTTATTATTCTTCTACGTCTTCTATTAGAAAATCAGGATTCAAATCTTCAAACTCTTCATCATCTAATTCCTCATCGTCTAACTCTTCATCATCCCATTCTTCTTCTTCGAACTCTCCATCAGGATCAATGACAACCCAGACTTTCGTTTCCCCAATTACTTCTGCTAGAAATTCCCTCTCCACTTGAACGATTACTTTATTACCATTTGGAGAAATGGTCGCTTCCAACGTATTAGGCTGCTGTAGAACTTTTGCTACAACTTCTTGACCACCGTCTAAATAATTTTCATCTTTGTATTTTAATTTGATCACATCTGTATATGCAACTTTTTCTGTTACGACTTCTGTTTTAGTATTATCACTGAATGAATACCATACATTAATGTCATAAGTACCATCTAATTCAACAGTAGATTCTCGTTTTTTTGCCTCGTATTGGTGGTTTATAATCCAACAACCTAAAATACTAGTAGGTTTATGGGACGGAGAAAATGTGTGTGTTGCTTGGGTGAACTTACGCCCTCTTCCTATTACAGCTTTAGTAATAATTTCTCTATGTTGTGACATACAAGTATACCCTCCTCAATCAATCTTCTTTCCATCCTATGCAGGGCAAATGACTATTGTGCCTATTACAAAAACAATTATGTGATGTATTAAATATAGCCGTATAGTTCATTGTATGTCGCAAAATCTAGATATGTACCTATTTTTTAAATTTATTTAGAAAAATAGCGTAGACTGATTTGTTCACTATACCCGAAAGTACCTATTGACATAGGTTCATTAGGTATGAAGGACTCTAGAGTGTAGAGAAATTGGAAGCTTCTTAATCTTTGGAGTTATATAATATGAAGGACTTTTTAACTTTAAGTGTGAGAGTTATAGTGTTCTCAAGGAGGCTTGAGTTTGATCTACAAAACTAAAACTCGTTGACTTTTTTGTATTTTTTATTACATTTAATCAGTTAATAGCTTTTAATTAATGGCTCTTTTCATAAACTTTGTTGCTATTGTTATCTTTTAATTTCAAAAAAGTGGTTTACATTATTAGTCATCGTTGTACAGAAAGAAGATGCTAGGAACAATATTTATATTCCTATTTAACTGTTAGTGTGACAATCAACAATTCATGCAAGAAAGTCCACTGCTAGCTAATCTTTACAGTTATCAAAAAGAGCATTGAAATGTATCCAATGCTCTCTTACCTTAAATAATAGATTGCTTAAAAGCTTAGTGACAACTGCTTCCACTACTTGCTTTAATTTTTGAGCCCGTCTCTCCACGGAGTACATCTCCACCTGTAGAGACAATTATTTCATCAGTAACTGTATTCGTAATTGTTGATGCAACGAGTTGAAGTAAATCATTCACATGAATTTGCGATGATTTAAATTCCTGAACGATCGGCAATTCATCTATTTCAGCATGAAGTTTATCAATTTTTTCTTCTACTTGTTTTAATGCCTCATGTTTACCATAATGTTGAAAATTAACTGCTTGTTTTTGCAAGCTCTTAATCAAAGCAATCGTTTCTCTTACTTTTTGATTTTCATTAATTTTCTCTTCCGTTTGTTTAAACAGTTCTACTTCTTCCGTATCCGCAATCATCTTCGCTAAATCACGAGCACGTGCAACAAGATCATCTTTAGTATACTTAGTCATCTTAATTCACCTCTGCTACTTCTTCTATCAATTCACCATCTAATGTCCATGTTTTTGCTTGTGTGATCTTCACTTTTACAATTTGACCAATAACTGATTTAGGAGCTCTGAAATTAACAAGCTTATTCTTTTCTGTGTAACCCGCAAGCACTTCTGGATTATTTTTACTTTCACCCTCTACAAGTACTTCAACGATTTTGCCTTCATGTTCTTTCATTTTAATAGCAGAAAATTCATTTACAACTGCATTAAGTCTCTGCAAACGTTCTTTCTTCACTTCCATCGGAATATTATCTTGCATCTTAGCTGCCGGAGTACCCTCTCTAGGTGAATAAATAAATGTATACGCAGAATCAAATCCAACTTCTCGATACAATGATAAGGTTTCCTCAAATTGTTCGTCTGTTTCATTCGGGAATCCTACAATGATATCTGTCGTTAATGATACAGATGGAATAGCTTCTTTTATTTTTCTTACTAATTCTAAATAATGGTCACGGGAATATTTACGTGCCATAATTTTCAACACATCAGTGCTCCCAGATTGAACAGGTAAATGAATATGGTCGACTAAGTTTCCGCCTTTAGCCAATACTTCTATAAGGCGATCATCAAAGTCACGAGGATGGCTAGTTGTAAAACGGATACGAGCAACATCAATTTTTCTTAGTTCGTCCATTAAATCTCCTAAACCATAGTCAATACCTTCCAAATCTTTACCGTATGCATTCACGTTTTGGCCTAAGAGTGTAATTTCCTTGTAACCATTCCTAGCTAAGTGACGAACTTCTTCAATGATGTCTTCAGGTCGTCTACTGCGCTCTTTTCCACGAGTATATGGCACGATACAGTAAGTACAGAACTTGTCACAGCCATACATAATATTTACCCAAGCTTTAATATCCCCTTTACGCACTTTCGGGAGATTTTCGATAACATCCCCCTCTTTTGACCATACTTCAACAACCATCTCTTTGCTAAGCATAGCTTCTTTAACAATCTGTGGTAATCGGTGAATATTGTGAGTTCCAAATATCATATCAACATGATGGTGTTTTTGTAATATTTTATTGACAACCGATTCTTCTTGGGACATACATCCGCAAACACCTAATAATACGTTAGGGTTGTTCTTTTTTAAATGCTTAAGATGACCAAGTTCACCAAATACTTTATTCTCAGCATTTTCTCGAATAGCACATGTATTTAATAGAATAATATCAGCATCATCAACCGTATCTGTTGATTCATAGCCTAACCCTAGTAAAATACCTGCCATGACTTCTGTATCATGTTCATTCATTTGACAGCCATAAGTTCGGATATAAAACTTACGCCCAGTACCTATTCCGATCATGTCCTCTGGCAGTTCAAAATCACGCTGGATAAGAACATCTTCCTTACCACGTTTTTTAGCATCTGATAAAGACGGCGCCTGATAAACACTATCAAAATACTGACTATAATCCTTGGCGGATTTTTTGTCCGAAGGATTAGGTTGCTTTACTTGTTGTGATTCTAAGCGTTGCTTTTCGTTCATTATATATCTCCTTTCGTACATGTTACTGCAAAACTAAAAATACTTACACACATTATCATAGTATAATGGTAATACAAATAATAAACAATAAAAACAAAGCTTTGTTACAAATTAACCACATATTTATAGGTAGAGAAAAAGCAACAAAACCGCTAGTGTTTTGTTGCTTTTTTTAATGATCAAATTACATAAATTCTGCTACGAGTTCATCGAATTTATCTTTGCTAATACTTAAATCAGCATTTGTTAACGGATCTTCACTATAGCCATAAACCAACTCTTGATAAGATGGTTGCTCGTTGTTTTGATAGATTAATCCAGTTACTAAACCGTTATGCTCCATCAATGTTTGCATCGCTGTCATACGATTGTTAGGATCATATCCTTCAATCGTTTTTAGACTTGTTAGATTTTCTTTAAACCAATCATACGTATTCGTTTTATTGTACGTAACACATGGGCTAAATACATTAATTAACGAGAATCCTTTATGATTAATTCCAGCTTCAATTAATGAAGTTAACTCTTTCAAATCGGTAGAAAAACTTTGTGCAACAAATGTAGCTCCTGCTGTTAATGCCATCTCCATTACCGATAAGGAAGATTCAATAGAACCTTTTGGTGTACTTTTTGTTTTAAACCCTACCTCACTACGTGGTGAAGTTTGACCTTTTGTTAAACCATAAATTTGATTATCCATGACAATGTATGTTACATCGATATTTCTACGAATCGCATGTACTGTATGCCCCATACCAATTGCAAAGCCATCTCCATCTCCACCTGAAGCGATGACAGTTAAATCACGGTTAGCCATCTTCACACCTTGAGCTATAGGTAAAGAACGACCGTGGATACCGTGGAACCCGTATGAATTAATATATCCTGATATGCGCCCTGAACATCCAATACCTGATACTACTGCTAATTCCTCAGGTTGTAAGCCAACATTCGCAGCTGCTCTTTGAATGGCAGCTTGAACTGAGAAATCTCCGCACCCAGGACACCAATTTGGTTTGACATTATTTCGAAAATCTTTAAACGTCGCCATTTAGAACATCTCCTTGCATTTTGTGTGTATTTCATGTGGCAGGAATGGATTTCCATCATATTTTAAGACAGATGTTATTTTTTCTCCGAATCCTACGTTCATTTTCATAATACTTGCAAGTTGACCAGTAGCGTTGTTTTCAACGACAACGACCTTTTTCGCCTTTTGAATAAGCGGTTGAATCTCATCAGTTGGGAATGGATGCACTAAACGAACGTGCGCATGATTCACCTTGATACCGTCTTCTTCTAAACGTGTCATGGCTTCTTCAATCGCTCCACGTGTGGAATTAAAACCAACGATTAGTATGTCCGCATCTTCATGTTGACAGTTTTTGTAGACAGGTGTATCAAATTTCATCTGATCAAGTTTACGGAACCTTTTATCCATTTGTAATTGACGATTTTCTGCATCTTCAGATGGTTTTCCAGTTTCAGCATGTTCAACACCCGTTACATGATGTATACCATGTTTTGTTCCTGGTACTACACGTGGTGAAATCCCATCTTCAGTTACTTCATAACGCTTAAAGTAAGCTTTATTTTCTAATTCAGGTAATTCTTCATTAAGTTGAAGTTTACCACGACGAATTTCAATTTTATCATAATCAAGTGGCTCAACTGTTTGTTTTCCAAGAGACAGTTGCAGATCTGTTAAAAGAATGACTGGGCATTGATACTCTTCTGCTAAGTTAAATGCTTCTATAGAATCGTAGAATGCTTCCTGTACTGTACTTGGGGCCATTACGATTTTTGGAATTTCACCATGTGTTCCATAAATCATAGCCATTAAATCTGACTGTTCTTGTTTAGTTGGTAATCCAGTACTTGGTCCTCCACGCTGTGTATCAACAATCACAAGTGGCGTTTCTGTAATACCAGATAGTCCAATTGCCTCCATCATTAACGATAGACCAGGTCCAGCTGATGCTGTTAGAGTTCGTACTCCCGCATAATTAGCACCAATTGCCATTGTACAAGCAGCAATTTCGTCTTCAGTTTGTATAACTGTTCCACCAAACTTAGGTAGCGTTTTAATTAAATACTCCATGATTTCTGAAGCTGGTGTAATAGGATATGCAGGCATAAATCTTGCCCCACCAGCTAATGCACCTAATGCAATCGCATCGTTACCTATCATAAACAGACGCTTTTTACCATCTGCTTTTTCAATTTTCATCTCTTTATTATTGTTACCGAGCTGTTGCTTCATAAAATCAGCGCCAGCTTGAATTGCTTCCATGTTTTTATCGACAATTTGTTGACCTTTCCGGCCAAATTTTTCGTCAATTACTTCAAAGAACACCTTCGTGTCAATGTCAAGTAACTCACTAGAAGCACCTACAGCAACCATATTTTTCATTAACGAAGTGCCTAAATCAGTTGCAATCTCCGTGAATGGAACCGCATACAATGCTACTTTCGAATCATCTGGAATGGTCGGGTTAAACTTTGCATCAGCAATTACAATTCCACCATCACGTAACTCACTAAAGTTAACATCAATTGTTTCTTGGTCAAATGCTACTAGTATATCTAAATCATCAGAAATAGCACGAACCTGAGTTGTACTAACGCGAATTTTGTTATTCGTATGACCACCTTTAATACGTGAGGAAAAATGGCGATACCCATATAAATAATACCCTAATCGGTTTAACGCTACTGAGAAAATTTCTCCTGTACTTTCAATACCTTCCCCTTGTTGTCCGCCAACTTTCCATGAAAGTTGATTGATCATGTCTTACACCCCTTTGGAATACGTTCAATATTATATATTTAACAGCATTTGTTTGAGAATGTTCAAAAAGTTTCAGTCATACAATGGTTTGATATTCTCCTCATACCCGCTCATTTTGTAGTTACACATTTAAAGCGCATACAAGTAAATTATTGGTACCTTCATCATTTTCTTTCCCTTTTGAACATGTACAATTTGTTATAGCACGTTCCAACCAAGACACTTACATGGTGATCTAAAATGTTTTTTATGAATAACAATTATGAAATGTTTGGATGTACTAAACGCTTACAATTCTAGACCTATAATCAAAAAATTGCAAGTGTTTCAACATAAAATTTGTCGATTATATGAATAATTTTTTTGTTTTCGAAAAAATACATTTATTATTCAGGTAAATGTTCTACAAAATTTTGATATAAAAAACTTCTTACTAACTCATCGCTATAATATTTATGTAATTCTTCGATTAAATACATATAGCACTTAAAGTTTCCCATACCTCTTACTGTTGTAGAAATCCCATCGAAATCAGAACCAAACCCAATGTTTTTAGCCCCCCCTAAAGAACATAAATGTTCTATATGTAACAATATATCTGCTATACCTGCATGACCGTGTACGGATAAAAACTGTGGAACGAAGGTCACACCTATCATGCCATCTTTCTCGATCATTGCTTTAATTTGATTGTTATGTAAATTGCGCGGATGGTCACAAAGCTTATAACAATTCGAATGTGATGCAATTGGATAGTCCGCTAATGCCATTACGTCCCAAAATCCATGCTCAGATAAATGTGAGACATCTGTCCAAACTTTTTGATCATTTAATGTTCGAACAACCTCTTTTCCAAATGATGAGAGCCCGGCTCCTCGCTCTTCTAATATACCGTCAGCTACAGTATTGCCATAATTCCATGTTAAACCAACAGAAGATACTCCTAGCTGGAGTAGTGTTTTTAACCTAGTTATACTCCACCCTATACAATCGCACCCTTCAAGTGTTAACATAGCACCAATATCATTGCGGTTTAAGGTGTTAATATCTTTTTTTGTTTTAACTAGTTTAATATGATCGTATTTAGCAATGATTTGATTATAAAATATATCTATCATTTCTAATGCGACGTCAAATTTGTCTATATTACTAACAGATTCAGGAATATAAATCGCAAAGCATTGTATTTTACTTTTTGTCGCAATCATTTGCTCGTAAGTTATATGTAATGACTTATCATTTTCGAATAAAATAGATGGATTGAGCCACATCTTTAATAAAACATCGCAATGTGCATCAAATATATTCATTTTTGCTCCTCCTCTCTTATCATAAGAGTTTTCTCAAACATGATTGTCGGTATTCGTACAAACACATTACAAGTATATAAACTAATCCCTCATGGCATCTTTTCTTATTAGCGTATATCATCTACTGAGGATGGGGAGTCATATGTGGAGCTTTACGATCGTTTCACTTGTCAAGCGAAAAGAAGCGTAGCTAACTGTATTTTCTTATACTATAAAAACAACCTGTTTGCAGTATTCGCAAACAGGTTTATGCTAACTTCTAGAGTAAAATTCTAACAATGAACCTACCGAGGTTCAATAATCAATTTGATTGCCGTCCGTTCTTCTCCATCAATTTGGATGTCCGTAAACGCTGGGATACAAATGAGATCAACACCACTTGGAGCTACAAAACCTCTTGCTATCGCTACCGCTTTCACTGCTTGATTCAATGCACCTGCCCCAATCGCTTGAATTTCTGCTGCCCCTCTTTCTCGTAGTACTCCTGCAAGTGCACCAGCCACAGAATTAGGGTTAGACTTTGCTGAAACCTTTAATATTTCCATTCCTAGTTCCTCCTTGTTTTTTACTGTGAATGATAAGTGTTCAGTAGAACATTTTATATATATAAGCCCATTGATACTATATTCAGTAGTCACATATAGTATTCCTGCAAGTTTTTAATCTTTTATCAAAAAATTCACAAAAATCTTAATTTCTGGAGAAACAAGGTTGGATAAATAGATTTTTTTTACAGTCCGATGACTAGCAAAGCTACAACTCTCGATACATCCCTTTTCGAATTCATATTTAATAAGCCATTTAAGAAATAAACACGTTTCAACTATAGTTTTCTTATGTAAGAACGCAACAATCACATATTACCTAATAGAAATAGCAACAAAGTTGACGAAAAGAGCCTTAGTTAAAGGGGTTTTCGTAATAATAGTTTCTTTACGTACCAAGTTATAAACACGTGTAGATCTAGCAAACGAGGCATCTTTTCTTCTCTAAAAACTGTTCCAATCACAAATACACATCAGAGTTTAAACAAATAGTTAAAGAAGACAAAGTTAACGAAAAGAGCCTTAGTTAAAGGATTTTCCGCAATGATATTTTCTTTACGTACTAAGTTATAATCACGTGTATATCTAGCCATCGGGGCATCTTTTCTTCTCTAAGGACTGTTCCAATCACATATACACATCAGAGTTTATACAACTAGTGTGAAAAAGACAAAGTTAACGAAAAGAGCCTTACGAAAAAAGTTTAATCAAAGTATGGATGATCATCATTAATAATAATGCGGTTAATTCCTTTAGCTTTACCCGTTTTGTTGTCAATATCAATGACTACAGCATTAAGTTGAGCTCTTCCATCGGTTACTTCAAACCGAACAGGGAGGTTAGTCAAAAAACGCTTCAAAACTGCTTCTTTGTCAACACCTAATATTCCATCATATGGACCTGTCATACCTACGTCAGTTATATATGCAGAACCTTGTGGTAATATGCGATGATCGGCCGTTTGTACATGTGTATGCGTTCCTACAACAGCAGATACCCTTCCATCTAAATACCAACCCATTGCTTGTTTTTCACTCGTGGCTTCAGCATGAAAATCTACAAAAATGATTTTGGTTCGCTTGCTTGCTTCTTCAATTAATTCATCTGCTTTTGTAAATGGGCAGTCATTTGGATTTAAAAATGTCCTTCCTTGTAAATTAATAATGGCTACCTCACGACCTTCACAAGGGATATAAACGATGCCTTTACCTGGTACACCTTCTGGAAAATTTGCAGGGCGTATCATGTATTTCGCATTGTCAATAAACTCAAATATATCTCTGTTATCCCACGTATGATTACCAAGTGTAACAGCTTGTGCTCCAGCCTTAATAAAACCATGGTATATTTTTTCCGTTATCCCTTTACCCCCTGCTGCATTTTCACCATTAATAATAGTGACTGAAGGGAGGTATTTCTTTTTTAATTTAGGAACATATTCATTAACCATATCCCTTCCTGGTGAGCCAACTACATCTCCAATAAATAAAATTTTCATTTTTTTCGACCCCTTTATATTTGTACAATTTATTATCAGTTTTGCCAAAACAAAAAAAATAAAGTGGTAAAAACCACTTTATTTTGCATATTCGACAGCTCGTGTTTCCCGAATCACTGTCACTTTTATGTGACCTGGATAATCGAGCTCATCTTCGATTTTCTTTCTAATCTCACGAGCTAAACGGTGAGCTTCCAGATCATCAATCGAATCTGGTTTAACCATAATTCGAACTTCACGTCCCGCCTGAATTGCAAATGATTTCTCAACACCATCAAATGATTCAGAAATCTCTTCGAGCTTTTCGAGACGTCTTATATAGTTTTCAAGTGTTTCACTTCTTGCTCCAGGTCTTGCTGCAGATAATGCATCGGCAGCAGCCACTAATACTGCAATGATAGAAGTAGGCTCTGTATCACCATGATGTGAAGCTATACTATTAATAACAATTGGATGCTCTTTGTATTTCATAGCTAGTTCTACACCAATTTCAACATGACTACCTTCCACCTCATGATCTATAGCCTTACCAATATCATGAAGTAAGCCTGCTCGGCGAGCTAGTAACTCATCCTCACCTAATTCAGCTGCCAACAACCCTGACAAGTAAGCGACTTCCATTGAATGCTTCAACACGTTTTGACCATAACTCGTTCGGTACTTAAGTCGACCTAATATTTTGATTAAATCTGGATGGAGCCCATGTACACCTACTTCAAATGTCGTTTGTTCACCAATTTCACGAATATATTCATCCACTTCTCTTCTCGATTTTTCAACCATTTCTTCAATACGAGCTGGATGAATACGTCCATCTTGAACAAGCTTATCTAAGGCAATGCGAGCCGTTTCACGTCGAATCGGATCGAAGCCAGATAAAATCACTGCTTCAGGTGTATCATCGATAATCAAATCAATACCTGTTAACGTTTCTAGAGTTCGAATATTTCTACCTTCTCGACCAATGATTCGTCCTTTCATTTCATCATTAGGCAGATTTACGACAGAAACTGTAGATTCCGCTACATGATCAGCCGCACAACGTTGAATGGCTAATGATAAAATGTTTTTGGCCTTTTTATCAGCTTCTTCTTTAGCGCGACTTTCTGCTTCTTTGATCGTAATCGCAACATCGTGTGCAAGCTCTTTTTCAACATTGCTAAGAATGATTTGTTTCGCTTCCTCACGTGTCAAACTAGAAATACGTTCAAGCTCTGTTCGTTGTTTGTTAAACATCATTTCCACTTTGCTTTCCATCTCTTCAATATGCTGTTGTCTTTGACTTAGAGAATCCTCCTTTTTTTCTAACACACTCTCTCGCTTAGATAAAGATTCATCCTTACGATCAAGATTCTCTTCCTTATGCATTAACCGATTTTCTTGTTTCTTTAGTTCGCTTCTTCGATCACGAATTTCTTTTTCTGCTTCTGTTCGAAGTTTGTGGATTTCATCCTTTGCCTCAAGCAGCGCTTCTTTTTTAAGCGCGTCAGCCTCTCGATTTGCATCGTTAATAATTTGTTCAGCAGCGCTTTTTGCGCTTGTGATTTTCGCCTCATTAGATTTACGAACAAGTGAGATATAAAGAACAACAACTGCACCGACTATGGCAAGCAAAATGGCGATGACGATAATGGGTTCGCCCATCATTTCACCTCCTCTTGCTATATACTTGTTTCTTGCTAGATTCAAACTGTCGGCATGTAATTTTTCCCTTAATAAATTCCAACATGCACAATGGCTTTTCAAGTTCCAATACTAGAGGCTTTTATAAGCCTAGAAAAAGACTGTGAATTTACTCAATATCGTTGGTAATTTATTGTTAAATACCTACACAAGTAATTTCATCGTGTGCTTCATTAGTACGAGGCAACTATTTCATTGCACTTGTACCTGACACCAACCGATCGCTCCTTCTTCCTATCTGTCCTCCAATTTTGTTTGAAAAAATTCTTAATAGTAACAATTGTAATATTAACAAACATGTATAATATACATACTAATTGTATAGGTGGGTAATTTTATTGTCAAGGCCTGCCACTGCCATCTTTCCTTAATATTGGAAGAGAGCGTACAAACCTTGACTTGAACAGCGACAGACTTTCTTCAAACCTTGGTTCTACAACCTTATAAACTGGTAGGTGATTTACTATACTATGTCCTGCTGTTGAAAGCTATTGAATAGAATTAATAATAAATGAAGGTCCTTTTCATTAACTTTGTTGCATTTTTTTCTACATTTAAATAACTGATGAGTTTTATATGACTTTCATAACCTTTGATAAGAATTGATGCGCCGATCGATAGCTATATTTGTGTTGAACTCTTTTTTTATTACGAAAACAGCGTAAATGAAAAAGAAGGATACTACATGAAGTATCCTTCTTTTAGAGCTTATGTTGTTTACTCTTTGAATTCGAGTTCACTTTGAGAATCGTCGCCTACCGTCTCTGTCGTATTGTTAAGGCCGTAGTGTTCTCGAATTAGTTCGTGTATTTGTTTTGATATGTCCGCATTTTCCATTAAGAATTGTTTAGCATTTTCTCGTCCTTGCCCTAGACGTTCACCTTCAAACGAGTACCAAGATCCGCTCTTCTGGACAATATCGAGCTCAGAGCCCATATCAAGAATTTCTCCCTCTTTGGAAATTCCTTCTCCGTACATAATATCAACCTCGGCTATTTTAAACGGAGGTGCCACTTTATTCTTTACTACTTTTAATTTCGTTTTATTACCTACGATATCATTTCCTTGCTTCAACTGTTCAGCTCGACGAACCTCTAAACGTACTGAAGAATAAAACTTTAACGCACGACCACCAGGTGTAGTTTCCGGATTCCCGAACATAACACCAACCTTCTCACGAATTTGGTTAATGAAAATAGCAATCGTTTTAGATTTATTTATTGCTCCTGAGAGCTTGCGTAAGGCTTGAGACATAAGACGTGCTTGTAAGCCAACATGAGAGTCTCCCATCTCCCCTTCAATTTCAGCCTTTGGAACGAGCGCTGCAACCGAATCTATGACTATAATATCAACAGCACCACTTCTTACAAGTGCTTCAGCAATCTCTAACGCCTGCTCACCTGTATCAGGCTGAGATAGCAATAGTTCATCTATGTTAACACCTAGCTTTTGTGCATAAATAGGGTCTAGCGCATGCTCAGCATCGATAAATGCAGCTTGACCGCCTTGTTCTTGCACTTCAGCAATCGCATGAAGAGCAACTGTTGTTTTACCAGAGCTTTCAGGTCCGTATATTTCAACGATACGACCACGTGGATACCCACCTGCTCCAAGCGCAACATCCAATGCTAATGAACCACTAGGAACGGTAGATATTTGACGTTCCGACTGTTCACCTAACTTCATTATTGATCCTTTACCAAATTGTTTTTCTATTTGTTTTAACGCCATATCTAATGCAGCTTGACGATCACTCACATTTATTCCTCCTCATCTCCATTACTACTTTATACTATACCTTGTTTTTAGATATTTGCCAAGCAAAAAACGAACATCTATTCGTTTTTTTCAAAAGTGCGTTCAATCAGGCAAGCTAGAACATTGTTCTGTAAAGTAGATTTGGGGATCTAAAACTTAAGTTCTTTTCGTATATTTCATTGCTATAGTTCCTTAATTGACAGATAAAGATATCGTTTTACTACTACACAGTCATCGCTTTATAGCAGAAAAGATGCTCATCGTACTAATTATATTCGTGTTTATATTTTAATTCAAAGAAACTACAAAAGTTGGGCAGCCCATGTCTTATTATTTTTTCAATTGTTTGAGTAAATAATAGTATCCATATTTAATAGCTCTTTCTCTAATCGTTTGTCTAGAACCAGCTAATTTCAATGAATAGACTTCTGTAGGATGATCTTTGATCGAAAGTCCAATAAAGACCGTTCCTACATCTTTACCTTCCACGCTTTGTGGCCCAGCAACTCCAGTAAAGCTAATTCCACAGTCAGAGTTACATGATTTCCTCACATGCTCAGCCATTTGTTGTGCACACTCTTTACTGACGGCACCTTCCTGTATAAGTGTCGTTCGGTTAACATTGAGTAATGTTTCCTTCATATCATTCGTATAAGCTACAATTCCACCTTTGGCTACAGATGAAGAACCAGGAACAGCTATTAACTCACTCATAAACATGCCTCCAGTTAAACTTTCAGCGCTTGCTATCGTCAGTTTTTTTTCTTGTAAAACAGCAACCGCATGTTCTAATAGTGAGGTGTTTTCATAGCCATAAAAATATTGACCGACACGACTTAGTATTTCTTGTTCTGTATCATCAAGAAGCTCATTAGCTTTGTCTACTGAGGAATGTTTAGCTGTCAATCGAAGTTTAACTTCAAAGTTAGATGCTAACGGAGCAATCGTCGGATTCACTTGCTTATCAATCAAATCTTCAATCTCAGTTTCCAACTTAGACTCACCAATTCCAAAGAACCTTAATACGCGAGATATGATTCTTTCCCGAACACCTAACAAGTCATTGAGATATTCTGTCCCGTATTTCAAATACATTGGTTGCATTTCCATTGGAGGACCTGGTAATAGCATATATGTGACATGATCCTTCGTTATAGCCATTCCTGGTGCCATCCCATGGTCATTAAGCAATACCGTTGCATTTTCTAGAATAACAGCTTGCTTTTTGTTATTGTCTGTCATTTTACGATTTACTTTTTCATAGTACGCTTCAATTCTCTTAAGCGACTTTTCATGTATGACTAGCTGTTGCTGTAACATTGATGCCATCGTTTCCTTAGTTAGATCGTCTTTTGTTGGGCCTAACCCTCCAGTAAAGATAATTAATTTTGACCGCTGTTTTGCAGTTTCAACAACCCTTTTTAATCGATCTTGATTATCCCCAACTACAGTATGAAAATAAACATTAATTCCCAGATCTGCTAATTGTTTCGAAAGAAATTGGGCATTTGTATTCGCAATTTGCCCTAATAATAACTCTGATCCAACTGCTATAATCTCAGCGTTCATGTCATCCCCCCGTAAAAATAGCATGTGTAGTCTGCTACATAATGTACCTTTAACATTATGAGGATGAGAAGGAAGCCCGTCTCATCCTCATTAAAGATTATACTACTTCGTGCATCGTCTCAAATCCTGGTTCACTTTGAGTTAGCAAATACTTGTTTATTTTTCGCAAAATAGTCCCATCCAGACCAAATTGTGAAAAATACTGCGATCCAGAGTGCTATATCAGCAAATGGAATCGACCATGCTTCAAAAGGAATATTATGTAATAGCAATGCAGAAACGGCTACAATTTGTGCCCATGTTTTAATCTTGCCAAGCATGTTTGCAGCAACAACTTCACCACCACCTGCTAGAACAAGCCGTAAACCGGTTACAGCAAATTCTCTACTTATAATGACTATGACCATCCATGCAGGTGCCAATTCAAACTGAACGAGTGTTATAAGCGCCGCTGACACTAATAGCTTATCAGCTAAAGGGTCTAAAAATTTTCCTAAGTTGGTGACGAGATTATATTTCCTTGCATAATAACCGTCAATCCAATCAGTTGTGGAAGCAATGATAAAAATGATAGCACCAATGAAATGTGTAACAGGTATCTCTCCTCCGCCTATTTGCAATTGTCCCCAGGATAGCGGTGCAAGCATTATCACCAAAAACACTGGAATTAACAAAATACGTGAAACGGTAATCTTATTTGGTATATTCACAAATTCTTCCTCCTTCATAACTTACATGTACAATAATATATCAGAAAAAGCCAAAAAAGCCATCAAAATGATGACTTTATTGTTTATTAAAGAGGATCTCAATTACTTGGGTTGTTCCAGCTTCTTCTGGAAACTCTAACATTTCTCCATTTATATTTATTTCTGTATCTGGTGTGAAGCCTGCTGTAATTACAACCTTGCTTTCGTCAGTCATGTCGTAGGCTAATGGTTGATCCTCAGCATTTAAATTTGTAGAATATAGTTTTTCACCTTGATCATTCACTACTTGAACCCAAGTATCTCCTGTTGATACAATCTCTAAATTAAATTCTTCTGTATTTGATAACTCCATTGAAACATTTCTTCCTTGTATATTTATCACTTCAAGTTCCTGTTCTACAACATCCTCAGGCTCGTCCACTTCTTCATCCTGTACATCAGTTTCTTGATCAGCGTCTTCTGCAGCAGGCTCACTGTCTACCTCTTCAACTGGATCATTTTCTTTTGAATTATCTTCAACGACAATTTCATGCTCTTCTCCACTTTCCTGCGCTGGAGTTCCGTCTGAATTACCTAAAAAATTCAGCGCGATGAAGTAGATACCTATAAGAAGTCCGAAAACAAAAACTCCTGTTAATACTTTTGGTAGCACATCTGCCACTTTTGAAGTTGTTGGTGAAATCTGTTTACGACTCTGTACTCTCGACAGCTGACCAGGTAAATCTGAATTAGATGAGCTAGGGATTTCATTTTCATATTGTTCAAAAATAAGATCAGCATCCAACTCAACTGCTTCACAATACGACTTGATAAACGCACGTACGTAAAATTGTCCAGGCATTCGATCATAATTACCGTCTTCAATTCCGATAAGATAACGTTTTTGTATCTTCGTTAACTTTTGTAAATCGTCTATGCTAATATTTTTTTCTTCTCTTGCTTCTTTTAATCTTTTACCTAGTTCTGTCAATGAAAACACCTTCCAATTTGCTAAAAATCAAATGTAGATAAGCTAGATTCTTGTAACATTTGTGGTTGTTCAACGAGGTCATACGTTATTTCCTCTTCAGGATTATTCCGTAGTTCAATTATATAATCGAAATCGTCCATCGTATATTCAGTATTTCGAACAAAAATATCCGGATGCTCAACTACCTTGACAGCTGGAAGCCTCATAATCTCCCGAACTAGCTGCCAATGGCGTTCTGAAGCCCTTTTCGTTGACACAATACCGTCAATAATAAATAGATTATTTTCGTTATATTCGTCCTCAATGAGCTGACTTCTTACCGTTTGCTTAAGCAATGTTGAAGAGACAAATAACCATCGCTTATTTGCACATACGCTCGCTGCTACGACCGATTCAGTTTTACCAACTCTTGGCATACCGCGTATACCGATTAATTTATGACCTTCTTGTTTATACAATTCTGCCATAAAATCAACTAATACGCCGAGCTCATCTCTGACAAATCGAAATGTTTTTTTATCGTCCTCATCCCTTTGAATATAACGTCCATGTCTAACAGCTAAACGATCTCGTAGCTTCGGTTCACGTATTTTTGTCACTGTTATATTATCCATAGTTTGTAAAATTGATGCAAGACGTTCTATTTGTTCATTCCGATCACATCTCAATAATAAGCCACGTCGATGGTCCTTAACACCATTGATTGTAACAATGTTAATAGATAACATCCCTAATAAAGATGACACATCTCCGAGTAAGCCAGGTCTATTTTTATGAATTTCATATTCTAAATACCATTCTTTTTTTTGCATGCAAATCCCCCTATGCAGCACTATAAAAAATATTAAGTTACGTATCATACATAAGTCTATAAGACTATAATAAATGATTTATATGTAATATAAAAGGGGCATTCTCTACCCAATGATAATTAATTACTTTTTATACTAATTATTGTATCTTTCAGGCTCTGTTCGTAAACTTTGCTGCGATTGATATCATATGTGATGCGCAAGAAGTTGTTTTATACGTTTACCCACGTTTTACAGAAAAAATAATGCCACACATACTAATTGGGGAATGTTTATTTCTTCAACAAACAACATTTTCTGATAAAACAGCCATTAATTAAGAAATCACCCTGTTTACAGTTTTGTTGAGGAATATATGTAGTATGTTACTCATTAGTGAAAAGTACAAATCATGACAAATTTCTTTTATAAAATCAAGAGCTATCATCTAGAATAGCTAAGGAGCGGTTTTACCCCTTCCAACGATACAAACAAATCAAAAAAGAGAGGAGTTCCCCCTCTTTAATGATTACTCCCATCATTTTCAACTAACTTGACCATCATATTCGCAATCGCCTGCTGTTCCTCATTCGATGCTACATGCCATAAATCAGCTAGTACTTTTTCCTGAGCATTCTTCGGTTCTACTTGGTTGGATAAATAATCGCCAATTTGATAAGCAATATCCGATACCGTGTTTTGATTCATGCCACTTTCTTGTGCTTGATGAAGTCGATCTGCTAAAAAGTCCTTCCATTGTTCAAAATTATCTAGCACAGACATACAAAAGCCTCCTTCATGTGTAGTCAATTATAGTTTGTTTCAATGGCAAAAATTTATACAAACTCGCTATGACATTTAAGTGAACTTTATGCAAAGACTCTTCTTCATAGCTTTGTTGCAACTTTTAAACCAACATAGCAGCTATGAAAAAAACAAAAAAGGCTACACATATAGGTTACTATATGTGTAGCCTTTTCATTAACAATGCCACCCACCATTAACAGACAAAATTTGACCAGTGATATATGATGCTTTCTTTGAAATAAGAAATAATGCGGTATCCGCAATTTCCTGTGGCGTTCCAACCCGCCCTAAAGGTATCTCGTCCTCTATACCTTCAATTTCTTCATTCGAAAAAATGTCTAGCATGGCAGTATTAATTGCGCCAGGTGCAATGCCATTCACCCTAATTCCACTTGGAGCAACCTCTTTTGCCAATGCTTTCACAAATGTGTTTTGTCCACCTTTAACCATAGAATAGAGGACCTCACATGAAGCCCCTGTTATTCCCCATATAGATGTAATAAAAACAATATTACCTTTTTTGTTTGAAATCATATTTGGTAATAACGCTTTCGTAATAGTAAATGGGCTAGTAACATGCAGTTGGACCATTGCCGAAATATCTCGTTCATCCATATCAGTGATCAGTCCAAAATAACTATTTCCACTATTATGTATGACAATTTCTATATCATGTTCTATTTGTTCAAGCAGCTGATTTGGACCAGTTGGTAATGACAAATCCGCTTGAATGCCAACAGCATGTACGCCTAGCTGTTCTATAGTATTAATCAACTTGTCAATTTCTTGTTTGCGTTGATGATAATGTACATATAATGAATAACCTTCCTCAGCTAATTTCTTAGCTATTTCCATACCAATGCCACCACTCGCACCAGTGATTAACGCATACTTCAACTCTCCACTCCCTTTAATTTACAGACCCTTTTCGTATACTTCGTTTATTAGCATAGTGAGATGAGGTTTTATTAGACTACCGTCTTTGTTGAAGATGACGGGATGCCACCAACACGATTTATACCATATTTTTTTGTCTTAGTACAAATCAGCAAATCATTCACTTTATTTGCATGCATCTCCGTGCTCATTAACCTTGAAGTAACGAAGTTGTTGAACTTAGATAAGCTATAGTCCAAACTTAAATATTTATTGGGGCTACTAGCCATACATAGCTCCTTATTGTTTCGGAACTACTTTACATACTGTCATTTGCGGTTCATTGAATAATTCCACAGCTGCACTGGTTAAATCCTCAATTGTTAACGATTCAAGTACAGGCACTACATCAAAGAGGTCCATGTCATTAAATGCATAACGTGTAAATTGGTTTGCAATATATTCAGGAGAATTTATTGCCCTTAAAAATGCTCCGATCTTTTTCTTTTTCACTCTTGTTAATTGTTCCTCTGTTATTTCTTGCTCTTTTAAATCAAGCATGATTTCACGCAAACGCTTCGTTAACTCATCTGGATCATTCGTGTCTCCACCAACCATAGCAAATCCAAAACTTGACTCCTCAGTATAATCATAAGCAAATGTGTCATCTATTAGCCCTTCTTGATAGAGGTTTTCATAATGTGTTGAGCTTTTACCGAATAATAAATCTAGCATGACATTTATCGTTAGCTCATGCTTTAATAACTCTTGACCAGATCGTCCTATTTTGGGTGATTTCACACCTACCATACATTTTGAAGATTGTACATTCATTTGTAGCACTTGTTCTTTTTGTGCAACTTCCAAAGGCTCATTGTATTCGAAACGGGTAATGTCCGGTTGATTTTCATAGTTTTTACTCGATTGATTTTCTCGGATCAAATGCATTATTTGTTCGGCATCAATTGGACCAACAACAAATAACAGCATATTACTCGGATGATAAAATGTTTCGTAACATTCATATAGCAGCTCTTTCGTAATATGAGAAATTGAATCAATTGTCCCAGCGATATCTATTTTTACAGGGTGATTCTGAAACATATTTTGGATTAAGCCAAAATATAATCGCCAGTCAGGATTATCATCATACATTGTTATTTCTTGACCGATGATACCTTTTTCTTTGTCAACAGATTGATCAGAAAAATACGGAGCCTGAACAAAGTTTATTAATGTTTCAAGGTTTAGTTTTACATTATCAGTACTAGAAAAAAGGTATGCTGTTCGTGTAAAGGACGTAAATGCATTTGCAGAAGCACCTTGCTTACTAAAATCCTGGAATACATCACCATCTTCTTTTTCGAACAACTTATGTTCTAAAAAATGAGCTATGCCATCAGGTACAGTAACCATCTCGTTACTATTTAAAGGCGTAAAACGATTGTCAATTGAACCATATTTCGTCGTAAACGTAGCATAAGTTTTGTTAAAACCCGGTTTCGGCAAAATGTAGACGTCAAGACCATTGCTCATTTTTTCATAATATAATGACTCCTCTAGCTGTTCAAAATTTATCTTCTTCATGCCTGACTCGCCTCCATCCCTGTTAAAAAATAAATCGTATCTAATTGTACATCTTGCGCAACAGCAACAATTTCTTCCTTCGTCACACCATCAATTCCATTGAGCCATTCATCAATAGAGCGATGAATATTTGAAGCAACATTATGATATAGCACTTCCACTAACCCACGTGAATGATCGATTGTTTCAAGTACTTGATTTTTGATAACAGCCTTTGTTTGTGCTAGTTCTTGATCAGTAAAGTCTCCTTGTTTCATCGCTGACATTTGCTCTTTAATGATATTTACGGCTTGATCATAATTTTGAACATCTATACCTGACATAACCATTAACAACCCTTTGTGGCTTTCAAGTCTTGAAGCAGCGTAATATGCTAAGCTAGCTTTTTCCCTAACGTTTATAAATAATTTCGAATGTGAAAAACCTCCAAATATGCCATTGAATACTTGTAAAGCAAAATACTCCTTATCAGCATAGGTCGTTTTTGTTCGATAGCCTATATTTAACTTTCCTTGCCGCACATCCTGCTTCTCAATAATTTCGTTAACCTTCTCTATGGTATAAGTATTTTTCTTTGGTGACTGCCTGGCATTTCTTTCGGAAAATGAAAAAAAGTTAGAAACATATTGTTCAATTTGAGAACTATTTACACTTCCTATGACGTACAAGTCAATCTCATCTTCTGACAGCACTCGCTCATAGTATTTATAAAGACTTGCTGATGTAATGTTATCTACTTCATCTAATTCACCATTAACATGCAAACTGTATGGCTCATCTTTACACATTTCTTGAACTAAACGATAATTAGCGTAGCGCATTTTGTCATCATAAACCGCTTGTATTCGCTGTTTTAAGGCTCTTTTTTCTTTTTCTACTATTTGTTCAGAGAAATGATTATCTTCGAGATATGGTGTGAAAATGACCTCAGAAAATAATTGCATAGCCTTTTGCAGCAACGGTGTTTGATCTGATAAAAACTTTTCATTCGCAACTTCCATTTTAAATGAGATGACATGTTGTTCACCTTTTTTTGCTAAATCTACATCAAATGTTGCTCCATATAAATCATCTAAGTGTGACCTTAACTGTTTAACAGAAGGTAAGGACTGCGTCCCGCTTTGTAATACATGAGGTAAAAGTGCCCTCAGCGTTGCGTCTTGTTTTTGTAGTGGTGCATTCCATTTCATTAAGATCGTATTTGTTTTAAATTTTTCCGTTTCAATTGTGTGTAACCTTAATCCATTGATCGTGCGTTCTTGCTCTATGAATAATGACATAATTAAACCTCCTTCTATAAATTCTTTCAATTAGATGAATCTCATCTTTATATAAATATTAACGTGACATCGTTCATGTAAACTTGGAAAACGGTAAATCAATACAAACAAAGATTAATCTTCGACACATACTGTTTTTATTTTCTTCTAAAACAATGGAATTAACCTAAATTAAATATACCTTTGTACAAGAAGATTTTTCAAGTAAATACCTATTTGACAATTTGGAAAGGCTCTTTTCGTAAACTTTATTACTATGATCACCAAGTTGGTACAATCTGAAGCGAATTTAGATGTTAGTCCTCGTGTTACAGAAGAAAAGATGCCACAAACTCTAGTTGTGTGTTTTGTTAATACGAAAAACAACAATGAATGTGCAAACAGCTTTTTAAAAGACATTAATTCCACAATATGTTACTTTAACTAACATGTATCCTAAACTATGTTAAATGATACAAAATTAAAATACGAGAAGAGCTTTTGATATAGCTTATTCGATAGTTCTCGTCGTTTCTTAATAAGAGCATCTCCGATAATAAAAAAGCCTAAACAAAAAAACTCCCACTAAGGGGAGTTTCAGTTAAGTCAATGCTATTATCGTTTGCCTTTTTCGTATGGGGTTCCAAGTGCTTTCGGTGCTTCTGCACGACCGACAAACCCAGTTAGAGCTAAAATTGTTAATACGTATGGTGCAATTAACAAGTAAACTGGAGGAATATCTTGTAGTACTGGAATAGTAGCCCCAATTACACTTAAAGATTGTGCTAAACCAAAAAACAATGCTGCACCCATCGCTCCGATAGGATGCCATTTACCAAAAATCATTGCCGCTAGTGCTAAAAAGCCTTGACCAGATATCGTGCCAGCGGCAAAATTCCCTTGAATTGTTGCAGCATATACTGCACCACCAACTCCTGCTAATACGCCAGAAATCATTACACCGACATATCGCATCCTTGTAACATTTACCCCCATCGTATCAGCCGCCATAGGATGCTCACCCACAGAACGTAATCTTAAACCGAATGGAGTTTTATAGACGATAAACCAAACGACAAATGCTAGCGCGATAGCAATATATGATGTCCATGGCACACTTGAGAAAAAGATATCGCCGATAATTGGAATGTCTGACAAGAATGGTACATCAATCTTATCTAAACGAACCGCTATTGAATCAGTTTGACCTTTACCATAAATATTTTTAATTAAAAACACTGATAAACCTAAAGCTAAAAAGTTAATCGCAACACCACTAACAACTTGATCAGCCTTTAGGGTAATACTCGCTACAGCATGGAGTAGCGCGAAAAGTCCAGAGGCTACTGCAGCAACAAGTACACCTATCCAAGGAGCTGCTGCACCAACTGAATCTTGAAGCGATAACGTTGTCACTATGCCAGTAAATGCACCAAATATCATTAAACCTTCTAAACCAATATTAACTACACCTGAACGTTCACTAAATACGCCACCTAATGCTGTGAAAATGAGGGGAGCTGCCCATAATAACGCCACAGGAATAATAATTCCCAAAACATCTAATACACTCATTTATTTCCCCTCCTTGCTTAAGCGTGTAATTATCCAACGGATAAGATAACTCGATGCAACAAAAAAGATGATAAGAGCTATGACAATTTGAACAAGCTCAGAAGGTACGTTTGCATTAAAGTTCATTTGTGGAGCTGCTGTTTTTAATCCACCGAACAATGCTGCAGCAAAAATAACACCAATGGCATGATTTGCCCCTAGCAACGCAACAGCGATTCCATCAAACCCTGTACCTGTAAACGCTGACATAACTGTCATACTTTGGAAAGTACCTAACCCTTCCATCGCACCTGCGACACCAGCGAAAGCACCAGAAATTGTCATCGACATAATAATATTACGAGAAACATTCATACCTGCATACTGCGATGCATGCTGGTTAAATCCTACGGCTCTTAATTCATAGCCTTTAGAAGTTTTTTCAAGGATAAACCACATAATAAATGCCGCTAATAAAGCAACAATAATTCCGTAATGAAGTCTTGAATTTTCTGTAATTGATGCTAAAAATGATGATGTTAGTGACGCACTTTCATTAATTTGTTGAGATCTTTCATTACCAGCATATAAATAATTCTTAATTAGTGCTGCAGTCGTATGCAAAGCAACGTAGTTCATCATAATTGTTACGATTACTTCATGTACTTTAAATCGCGCCTTTAAAAAACCTGGAATGAGTCCCCAAAAACCTCCTGCAACCGCTGCTGCCAAAATGGCTAATGGCACATGTATAACTGAAGGCAAAGTAAAAGCTGAACCGACCCAAACAGCTGCAAGCCAACCGACTAAGAGCTGACCTTCAACACCGATGTTGAATAACCCAGTCTTAAATGCAAAAGCAACAGCTAGTCCAGCTAAAATTAGCGGAGTCATCGCGCGAACTACTTCACCTATTGCTTTTGGTCTCCCAAACATCCCCTCAAACAATGCGCTATATCCTTCAATAGGGTTATAGCCTGTAAATAACATAATGATTGCCCCAGCTAACAAACCGAGAGAGGCTGCTAGCACAGGGATTAATATATTTATTAGTTTTTCATTTTTTAATAGTTTTTGCATCACGAAACACCTTCTTTTTCAAGCTTACCCCCAGCCATTAACAGGCCTAGCTCTTGTTCATTTGTTTCCTTAGGATCAACGATGCCGACAATTTCCCCTTCATAAATGACAGCGATGCGATCACTTACATTCATGACCTCATCTAGTTCCAATGAAACGAGTAGTACTGCTTTCCCTTTATCACGTTCCTCAACGAGTTTCGAGTGTATGAATTCAATGGCTCCAACATCAAGGCCACGAGTAGGCTGAGCCGCAATTAATAAATCTGGACTCCGATCGACTTCACGTGCAATTATTGCTTTTTGCTGATTCCCACCTGATAGAGCTCTCGCTGGCGTATATTCACTTGGTGTTCTGACATCATATTCTTCAATAAGTTCTGAAGACTTTTGGTATATATTTTTATAATTTAACACACCGGATTTTGCGTACGGTTGTTGATAATACGTTTGTAAGACAATATTTTCCCCAACAGAAAAATCTAATACTAGCCCATGTTTATGTCGATCTTGAGGGATATGACCAACGCCAGATTCAGTTATTTTTCGAGTTGGCATCGTACTAATCTCTTTATTATTAAGTTTAATAGAACCAGCCTTGACTTTACGTAAGCCAGTTATTGCTTCAATTAATTCTGTTTGACCATTACCATCGACTCCCGCAATTCCAAGGATTTCTCCAGCTTTCACTGCAAGGTTGAGTCCATTTACACTCGGTAAATTCCTGGCATCATGCACAACTAAATCATCTATTGTTATAACCTCATTTGTAGGTTTTGCTTCCTCTTTATCAACTTTGAAATGCACTTCACGACCGACCATCAATGCAGCTAATTCATCCGGGTTAGTTTCAGCAACATTCACTGTTCCAATCCCTTTTCCTTTACGAATAACTGTACAGCGATCGCTAACTTCCATGATTTCTTTCAATTTATGAGTAATAAGAATAATTGATTTTCCTTCTTTAATAAGCGTTTTCATAATTTGAATAAGTTCACTAATTTCTTGTGGAGTTAGTGCAGCAGTTGGTTCATCAAAGATTAAAATTTCCGCTCCACGATATAAAGTTTTTAGTATTTCAACTCGTTGCTGCATTCCTACAGATATATCTTCTATTTTTGCATGTGGATCAACGGCTAAGCCATATTTTTCAGAAATCTCACTTATAGACTTAGCGGCATCTTGAATATTAATTTTTCCACCCTTTGTCGGTTCGCTACCTAAAATAATATTCTCTGTTACTGAAAAATTTTGTACTAGCATAAAATGCTGATGTACCATTCCAATTCCTAGACGGTTGGCTACATTAGGGTCAGTAATTTTAACTTTTTCTCCCTTTACTTTGATATCCCCTTTTTCAGGCTGATACAAGCCAAACAACACATTCATTAATGTTGATTTCCCGGCACCATTTTCACCTAATAAAGCATGGATCTCACCTTTTTTTACTTGTAGTGTAATATTGTCATTGGCAACGATTCCAGGAAACTCTTTTCTTATATTTAACATTTCAATCACGTATTCCACGATTATCACTCCTGACCCATGGATAGTTAGAAAGCATAGTGCTTTCACAATAGCTAAGCTTTTTAATATTGATGTCAATTCTATGGTAGTTTTTATGCTGCTTTTTATCTCCTTCAAGCGCTTAAACTATGTCCTAAAGGCGCTTTGGAGTTAAAATGTGCTTTATATTGCTTACTACGAACCACATAGTAAGTTAAGCTCTCGTTAGTTAACAAAGGCTAGTAAACACTAGCCTTTGCTTGGTTTCTCATGTAATTTTCTAAATATTATCCAAGTGTATTTAAGAATTCCTCATACTCATCATCAGTAGCTGGAACGATTAATTCACCATTAAGAATTTTCTCTTCATACTCTTTAACTAAATCCAATGCTTCTTCACTAACATTATCTGTTGTCGGAGCGATACGTACACCGTCTTCTTCAAGACCGAATACAACTTCTTCTCCACCTGGGAAGTCACCTTCCATCGCACGCTTAGAAACTTCAAATACAGCTACGTCTACACGTTTAACCATTGAAGTTAACGTTACATTTTCAGGCATACCTTCTTCATGCTGGTCACGGTCAACACCGATTACCCAAACATCTTCGCCGTTTTTCTTACGGTTTTTCGCTTCAGTAAATACTCCGTTACCTGTACCACCAGCAGCATGGTAAATTATATCTGCGCCTTGCTCATACATCGTTGTTGCAATTGAAGAACCTTTTGCTGCGTCGTTGAAATCACCAGCATATTGTACAACTACTTCCATATTTGGATCTACTGCTTTTACCCCTGCTTTAAAGCCACTTTCAAACTTTTTAATTAATCCTGATTCTACTCCACCTATAAAACCAACTTTATTAGTTTTCGTATGCTTAGCAGCTACAAGTCCAACCAAGAATGATCCTTGATGCTCTTTAAACGTAATATTTGCTACATTATCCAAATAAAACGCATTAAAGTCTGCATCATATAGTAAGCTGTCAATTAACGCAAATTGTGAATTTGGGTTCTGTTCAGCAATCTTAGTGATTGGTTTTTCTAATAAAAAGCCAACTCCAAATGTTAAATCATAACCAGCGTCAGCAAACGTAGTTAAGTTAGGTTCATATTCTGCATCATTATTTGATTGCAAGTATTTAAAACCTTCACCTTCAGCTAGGTTATATTCGCTACCGAAATCTTTCAACCCTTCCCAAGCAGATTGGTTAAATGATTTGTCATCAACACCGCCAGTATCTGTTACCATACCTACTTTGAAATCCACAGTTTCTGCTGGTGCTTCACCTTTATCAGCTTGTCCACCTTTGTCTTCATCAGCACTACCACAAGCACTTAAAAGTGTACCTGTAGCCAACACTAATGACATAGCTAAACCAAATTTTCTTTTCTTCATCGTTTACTGCCCCCTAAATGTAATTTAATGCATGAACATCAAGCTTAATTGTAGTTTGTAATGATCCACCTCCTTAAAATGACCTTTTATGGTGTGAATAATTATGATAGGCTTTTTCGCATTGATTTTCTTAAGGAAGAAGAGTTCGTGACACCTTCTCTTATTTCAACATGATGTCAATTGCTTACAATCAGTTTTTGAAATTGAGCTTCAATAGCAACAAAGTTTACGAAAAAGCCTTATGAAAAGAGGAAAACGACATCTATGAATTATCGTCGATTGTCCTCCAACTAAGCATGTTATAAGCGCTTACGCAATACATGAAAGCTGAACTTATCCGCTTTAAAATAGTTTAATGAATATAAAATCGGTCTATCATTCGTATCAAAATGTAATTGCTTGAGCACAAGTAAAGCGGTTTCAGGATCGCATTGTAAGATTGGTGATATTTTCTCGTGATACCCCAATGGCTTAATATTAGCAACGGCATAAGATATTTCTACACCAGCTTCAAGATTTAATACCTCAAACATCGATTCTTCATCATGCGAATAATTATCTGGCAATATATTGGTCAAGATTTTATCAATACAATATACGACAGGCTCGCCATTCGCTGTTCTCACACGTTCAACTAATAAAATTTCTTCATTTTCATCACAATGAAACCTTTTTTGATCATCTTCAGTCGGTCCTTGTTTCGTTGAAGAAAGAAAAATGGTTCCAGGCTTCATTCCACCTTGAAGGATCATGTTTGTTACACTATTTAGTTGTTCAATTCCAGACGTAAACAGTGGTTTGGAGTTTACAAATGTCCCTACTCCGTGTCTCCTAGTGACAACATTTTCTTCTTCAAGTACCCGTAGAGCTTCGCGTAAAGTCGCTCTACTTACTCCAAGTAGTTTTGACAATTCAAACTCAGAAGGTAATTTTTCTTTTTCTTTGTATAAACCGTTTTCAATATCTTCTTTTATTTTATCAATTACCTGTAAATATAACTGTCTATTGTCTGACTTGATTGACATACTTGCTCCTCCAATATTTTACTTCAAGAGATCAGACATCTGATGTTAGACGCCCATTTCAGTCGTTTATAATATATCACTTTTTTTGTACGAAATAAATAGTACATTACAGTTTTATTAAAAAAGAACTTAACCTGTAACAAAACTTCTTTTTTTTGGAAGGATCTTTGCGTAAACTTTGTTGCAATAGTTCCTAAATATGATAATAATGTTATCTTTTTACACAATTCTATAGAAGAAAGGGTGCCTACTATAAATAAACAGCAACCGATTGAAAAGCTATACGCTTTCTTAAAAACAACTTATTCATTATAAATAATAAATCGGGTGAAGAATCTACTCCACCTCATTGCAAAAACCCCACCTAAAGTGGTGGGGTGGACTTCGAAAAATGAACTAATTTATGATCCTACATCTTCATTATGTTGTGACACTAATACTGTTCGTGGTTTACTACCTTCATAAGGTCCCACAATTCCCCTGTCTTCCATTGCATCTATTAATCTTGCTGCTCTTGTATAACCGATTCGAAAACGGCGCTGTAACATTGACACGCTTGCCGTTTGCATTTCTAACACCAATTGAACCGCATCATCATAAAGTTCATCACTAACTTCTTCTTGTGCTTCATTCACTTCTTCTGGAATCATCTCTTCTTGATATTGTGCTTTTTGTTGTGATATCACATAATCTACGATGGTTTCAACTTCATCATCTGAAAGAAATGCCCCTTGAACGCGGGTAGGTTTTGATGCTCCAACTGGTAAAAATAGCATGTCACCTCTACCTAATAATTTTTCAGCGCCACCCATATCGAGTATCGTTCTAGAATCTGTTTGTGATGAGACGCTAAATGCTATTCTTGAAGGGATATTTGCCTTAATTATTCCAGTGATAACGTCGACTGACGGTCGTTGTGTGGCAATAATTAAATGGATACCAGCTGCACGAGCCATTTGAGCAAGTCTTGTAATCGCATCCTCTACATCAGACGACGCTACCATCATTAAATCTGCAAGCTCGTCCACTATCACGACGATGTATGGCAAATTTGGCTGGTTTTCTTCACCTTCATCATTAAACCTGTTAATGTAATCATTATAACCTTCAATATTACGTGTCCCTGTATGAGAAAATAACTCATAACGTCTTTCCATTTCATTAACAACTTTTTTTAAAGCTTGTGATGCCTTCTTAGGGTCTGTTACAACCGGCGCTAATAAATGAGGGATACCATTATACATATTTAACTCTACCATCTTCGGATCTATCATCATCATTTTTACTTCGTGCGGTTTTGCTCTCATTAAGATGCTCGTTATAATTCCATTAATACATACACTTTTACCACTACCTGTCGCTCCTGCGACAAGTAAGTGTGGCATTTTATTTAATTGTGCAAGTATCGGTTCACCAGATATATCTCGTCCTAGACCAATTAGTAATTTGTTATCTTCATTATTTTTTTCTTTTGATTCCAACACTTCACGAAGTAGTACAGTTGCAACTTCATCGTTAGGAACTTCAATACCAACTGCGGATTTTCCTGGGATTGGTGCTTCAATTCGAATATCCTTTGCCGCAAGCGCTAATGCAAGGTCATCGTTTAAATTGACAATTTTACTTACTTTAACACCTACATCCGGATAAACTTCATATTTAGTAACAGCAGGCCCTAAATGAACTTTAGTTACTTTAGCATTTACACCAAAACTTTGGAATGTTTTTTCTAGTTTTCTTGCGTTTGCATAAACGCTATTATGTTCACTACGCTGATTAGTTTGTTTTGGAGCATACAGTAAGTCGATAGATGGTAGCTCATAATGAATATTTTCCGCTTCTTTAAAGGTCAATGGACCACTCTGATCGATATGAATATTCTCCTCAACAATTGGTACCTGCTCTTTCTCTTCACTTTGTTCTTCATTTTTTTGCTCAATAGGTTCTTGAACCTTGTCTGTGAAGTCTGAAATAACAGGGGTGACATCAACTGATTCAACAACATAGTCCTCTTCTATTTGTTCTGTATCGGTATCTAGCTTTTCTTTTTTCGGCTTTGTCTTCCGTTCTTCCTTGTGCTTCTTTTTATTTGTTTTGCTAAAAAATTCCTTTATATCTTCGATAAATGATACCCATTGCCTTTTGAAGAAATCCACAACAGGTACTGCTACTTTTAACAAAGATTCTTGAAGGGTTTTACCTGTAATTAAAATAATACCAATAATGATAAATAATAGTGCAAGCCACTTAGTTCCTAAACTATCAAACAAATAATGAAAAGCGGCAAATAAAAAGGCACCAATCATTCCTCCACCAAGATCAGGTTGAGTAGTTTCTCCATTAATTTCTAAATTATATAGCTCCCACGTATTTTTTATAACGCTTGGGCTTTGAAATGGTCCTTGTTCGGTTAGGGCCTGGAATAATGCAACATGACTTAATAACATGAGTGATAGCAGGATTAAATATACGCCGATTAACCTTCTGCTAAAAAAAGATGGCCATTCTCGTTTCCATAATAAATATATAGCAAGCCAAAGAAAGCCAATAAGAATGAGCATATACCATTCACCGCTAAAAAAACGGAATAACAACACAAGACTATTACCTACAACACCTAATTTAGCAATGGCAATACTAGTGATTGCAATTAGCAAAAGTCCGATCAACTCAAAGGTAAGGGCTGCTTGCCATTTGTTTTTCTTTTTTGATCTCCTTCTTTTCCTTTTTGCCAATATATTCTCACCCCAATCTTCGTTATATAAGACCCTCTTCGAAAAGCTATTTACATTATTAGGCAATAGCTATCAGATGTTTTATGCCTTCATCCGAAAACAGCCTAAATTAAGCATATGTATGTTTGATAATCGAATAAAAAGCAGCCCATTTTAGGCTGCCTAATTATATGCATATAAATTATAACATATCGATGGAATAAATAGCATAATTAAAATAGTACATTCGTTCTGTCTTTTGAAAGTATGTTACCAGGCGCAACTTCTGAACGTAAAAAATGTTGTGGGTCCGTACTGATGACTCTAGAAATTTGGTAATTATTAGTTGTTGTTTCATTGACCAATAAGTTTACGCCGTCAATAACGACCATTTTTTGTTGATTATATACTTCACTCTCCTGCTGGAAAATGATTTCTGCTGGCATCATTGTGTAAAGAATCATTGTAGCATCTGCTCACTTTCATTCTGTTTCGGTTGGCCTTCAATCATTTCAGACAATTTTTTAATTGCATTCCCCACTCCTCCAACTTCGTTAATAATACCGTATTCAACTGCGTGAGAACCAATAACATTTGTACCAATGTCACGTGTTAAATTTCCTTTTGAAAACATCAGTTCTTTAAGGTGCTCCTCGGAGATTGCTGAATGCTTAGTAATGAAATTAAGCACACGTTCTTGCATTTTATCCATATATTCAAAAGTTTGAGGAACTCCAATGACTAGCCCAGTTAACCTAACTGGATGTATGGTCATCGTAGCCGTTTCCGCTATAAAAGAATAATCACAAGAAACCGCAATAGGAACACCGATAGAATGCCCACCACCTAAAACAATTGATACAGTAGGTTTGGATAGAGAGGATAGCATTTCTGAAATAGCTAATCCCGCTTCTACATCTCCACCAACAGTGTTCAATATGACCAGGAGCCCTTCTATGTTTGGGTTCTGTTCAATAGCAACAATTTGTGGGATAACATGTTCATATTTCGTTGTCTTGTTTTGAGGCGGCAGTTGAACATGCCCTTCAATTTGTCCAATGATTGTTAAACAGTGTATTTTTGAATCCTGAGATAATTGAGGAATATTCGTTTGGCCAAGCTGTTGAATTTTGCTAACCAGACTTTCATCTTTTTTTTCACCCTGATTACCCTTATCAACTTCTTCTGAGTTTTGTTCATTTTCATATTGGTCGAATGCCATTTTTATCTCCCTTCAACGCTTGATACATTTAGTATGAACGAGATAAATAATTTCATTCTTTACAGCTTGTACAGTATTTTTATTTTAGTTTCTTTGATCCTCATCATAACAAACTAAATTATCCAAACCTAAAATTGTACATATGCAATGATATTCCATCCCCCCTGACTTACCCTATAAGCGAAAGGTACATTTTAAAAATAAAGCCTCATGGTTTAATTACAGTAATGATAAAACAAGAAAGTTATCCATTCTCAAATAAAAAATCCTAGCGAGCTAGGATTTTTCTGTTTAGAACCCTTAAGGTAGAAATCCATCTTTGAACATACGGAATTCTTCTGATAGAAGGGTATAATCAAGTTGTGTATTAGACAAATCTATTTTCGCATTTAGGACACCAATTCGGGATTTTTCTAAGTCAGTTGCTGTCAACAGACCTTCATCAAAACGTGCTTTTTGTTGTTCATATAGCTTCTCTTGTTTTTCAACGTTCTCTTCAAGTAAGTCTAACCTTTTGTGAAAAGCTTCAAATTGTTCAGCGTAATTATATGACTTTAATTCTAACTTATCATATTGATCAAACAATTGGATTTCTGCTTTTAACTGTTCAACTTCATAATATTCGCCTAAATCATCTTCCGCTCTATTTCGATCTTTCACTGCTTGGTCGTAAGCTTCTTCTGCTGATTCTAAATCACCTTTAGCTTTTCCTATCGCAATATAAATTTCTTCAACAGTTTGCCCAGCAGGGGGATTTGATAGAGAAGCTTCCAGTTCAGCTATATATTTTGTTAATTCTTCAATCGTTTCTTTAAATACACTTCCCCCTAATACAGGTAAGTCTTCTGAGTCCTCTACAATATCCTTATACGTTTCAACAACCGTCCGGTAGTAAATAAGTGATGAATGACTTTGTTTCATTTCTTCTGCTAAATTTTTCGGTTCATATTCAGATGGTGGTAGCCTCTTTATGTCATCAACACCTTTGACAGATAGCTCAGTGTGCAAATCATTATCTAGCTGTTGATTCAATTGAAATTTAAGCTGATTCAACTGCTGCTGTGTTGAACTCAACGATAATTCAGCATTAGAGACACTTACTTCAGCTTGAACCACGTTTTGTTCAGACGCGATTCCCTCCCGGTATTTCTTTTCAATTTTTTCTAATTCTTGTTTGGAAATTGATAAATTATCTTGTTGAATCTTTAAAGCTTCTGTTGCCTTTTTATATTGTACAAGTAAAGAATATGCACTATACTCAATCCCCCATCTCGTGGATTTTTCAGCATAATCTTCCTGAATTTCCTGTAAATCTTCTAGCTCTTCTAATGCATCAGCTTGATATTGACGGGTCGCACTTGATAATGTAACGGTATCCTTTTCGTAAATTTGCAATGATAAGTCATTCTCAATGATTTCTTCTACTGCTTGTGAGAGTGATACAGTTACTTGTTCGTCTGCATTTATCGTCATTGCAGGTATAACGAATACTATACCTAGTGTAGTCATCCATTTTTTCATTCATTTTCACCTCATATTTTATCCTGCGATTGTTTCAGAATTAGATGCTTGTGAAGCTTTCTTTCTAGTAAAGAGCCTTTTGAACCAACTACCCATATCATCAATGATTGTGTACATAACGGGAACAAATAACAGGGTAAAGCACATTGACACGGTCAAGCCGAAAATAACAACAATACCGATCGGTTGCTGCATTTCGCTCCCTTCACCAATCCCTAAAGCAATTGGTAGCATTCCTAGTACAGTTGTGGAAGTAGTCATTAAAATAGGTCGCAATCGACTTCCACCGGCTAATATAATAGCCTCCTTACGCTCCTTCCCTTCCCTTTTTAACTGATTAATATAGTCAACTAATACGATCGCATTATTAACGACGATACCAGCTAAGACGATTAAGCCAATAAACGCAGAGAAGCTAAGCGCAGTTCCAGTAATGAATAAGCCTAAGATGACTCCAACAATTGTTGTTGGTACTGAAAACATCACGATAAATGGATATGAAAATGATTCAAATTGTATTGCCATAACTGTATACACTAGAAAAATAGCCAATGCTAATGTAATTAAAAGGTTACCTAGTGATTCGTTAAAATCTTGTTGAACACCTTCAGTTGTAACATCATATCCTTTTGGTGCTGGGATTTGTGATAGTAGCTGTTCTACCTGTGCTGTTACCTGACGAGCATCTGCACTATCAACTATATCTGCTGTAATTGCATATTGTTGTCGCTGGTCTTCACGCTTTATTGATACAGGGCCTAACGTTTGCTCAACAGCTGCTACTGATGTTAATGGAATATGCTGTCCAGATGGTGTCTTTAACAATAAGGAAGAGAGAGCCTCCATACTTTCCGTTTCTGAATCTGGTAATTTAACAACAACATCGAACTCATCACCATTTTCACGAAGTTTTGTCGCTGTATTGCCATGAAAAATTTCACTAATTTGACCTATAATTTGACTTTGGCTTAAATGATATTTTTCTGCTAATGCATCATCTACTTTTACAGTTAGTTGTGGCTGACCGTTAACACTTGGCACCTCAACGTTTTCAATAGATGGTATGCGTGATAGAAGAAGTTCTACTTGTTCAGTCAATGAATTTAATACCTCTTGCTCTGGACCTGATAGGCGAATAGTAAAGTCGGCACCGCCATTCACACCTCGAGTTGCTTGTCTCGTGCTAAAATCAGCACCGATAATTTTTTTCAAGTCATTTTGTATTGCATTCGCAAGAGTAACATTATCCATATTACGTTCTTTTTCATCTAGCAACAAAAGAGTTACACTAACGCTCGTTGGTTGGACTACTGTGTATTGGATATCAATGTTATTCTCATAATCTACTAATATCTTTTCCACTTCATCTGCATAACCTTCAACCACCTCAAAATCTGTACCACTATCAAAACTAGATGATATCGTAAGCTGGTCCTCTGCTGCTTGTGGGAAAGTCTCTAACTTTAGCATCGCAATTAAAAACAAACTACCCACAGTAAGTAAGAAGGTACTAAGAATCACGATCCAACGTCGCTTCAAACTCCATGTTAAAGTAGACAAATAGCGTTTTTTTAGAAATTTCATCCAACGTGGATCACTTGCAACTTTACTATCGGTTGAAGATTTTAACAATGTCGATGACATCATTGGAACTAGTGTCATCGCAACTAATAAAGCAGCAATTAATGAAAATGAAACGACTAACGCTAGTGGTAAAAAGATTTGGGTAATTTGTCCATTATCGATCAAAATCATTGGTAAAAATACAACAAGTGTTGTAGACGTTGATGCTATTACAGCAGAAATAAGTTCACTTCCTCCTTTAATAGCAGCTTGCTTGGAGTCCATGCCAGTTTGGCGGTATTTTGTTATGTTTTCTAAAATAACAATCGAACTGTCAACCATCATACCGATCCCTAGGGCTAAACCAGATAATGTGATGATATTTAACGTTTGATCAGCGTAATTAACTAAAATAAACGTACAAATAATTGCAAAAGGAATAGATAAACCAATTACTGCCGTTGCACGAACACTTCTTAAGAAAAACAATAAAACTAGTATTGCAAAAGCTCCACCTGCTAATAAACTAGTCGTAACACCATCTATTGAATCCTTAATAAATGTTGATGTATCCATTACAACAATAAATTCAACACCTTCATCTAATTCTCGCTGAACTTTATTTAATTCCTCATGTATCGCATCAGATATATTAACAGTATTTGTCCCCGATTGCTTTGAAATAGACAATAATACAGTTGGTTCATGGTTCAATCTAGTAATCGTCTGACGATCACTCACTGTATCTGATATTGTTGCAACTTCCTCAATCGCAATGGTTTTACCACTTGCTAGTGGAATTAGAGTAGCTTTGATATCATCGATTGACTGATACTCACCATCAACACGAATTTGGACAACTTGATTCCCTTGAATCACATCACCTACGGTTGCAGATGTATTTTTTCCCCTCATTGAGTTCACCACATCGGAAACTGTTAGGTTATATTGTTCAAGTAATAATGGCTCGATGATTACTTGTATTTCCCTCTGCTCTCCACCTTCTATGTCAACTGCAGCAACACCTTCGATTTTTTCAAAGTTTGGTGCAATATCCTTAGCAATCTGTTCAAGAGATGTAACATCTTTTCCGGTTAAGCCTAGATAAATGATTGGCATACTATTAATATCAAATTTTGAAACGGCTGGTGCATCAGCATCATCTGGTAATATACTACTTACCCTTGATAACTTCTGTTGCAGCTCTGATACCGCTTCGTCTAACTCAATTGAGGTAGAGTACTCTATGATGATAGACGACGCACCAGTTCTAGAAGTTGATGAAATGGATTCTACTCCATCTAAAGATGCAATTTGTTTTTCAAGCGGCTCCGTAATTAGCTTTTCAATCTCTTGTGGAGATGCACTGCTGTAAGTAGTCGAAACTGTAACAACATTTTCTTCAATTTCTGGTAATAGATCTAAAGGTATATCACGAAGTGATATCATACCGATTATTATTACACAAATCGCAAGCATTATTACACTTACAGGGCGCTGTACCGCTGTTTTTAATAAATGCATTATTCACCACCTCGATCATCCGATTCCTCTTTTGAATCTTTGTCTGATTTATCGTTTTCGTCTTGCTGATCTTGTGGGTTTGTAGCTTCTTTTGAATCTTGCTCCATTATTTCTAGTTCTTCACCAGGGAGCAATACGTTCATACCATCAGATACTAGCTTATGTCCATTAATTATAAGTTCATCACCTTCTGATACTTCTCCTGTTATTGCAGACAAATCAGATTGTAAGTTCAGAACTTCTACATCCCGTCTCGCTGCTTTGCCATCTTCAACGACAAAAACATATGTATTGTCACCTTTTTGTATAATTGAATGTGTTGGAACTAACAGCTCATTTTCTACTAAAATATCAGTAAAGATTAACTGAACTACTTCTCCCCCACTCATATTTGTTGTTTCGCCTTTGAAATGTAACTCCACTTCAAAAAGCCCTTCATCATTCCGCGTTGAAGAAATAAAAGTCACTACTGCTATTAACGCTTCAGATTCTGTTGCTCTATCCACTTTTACTTCTTTACCTAATGTGAGAAGATTTTTCTGCTCCTGGGTAATTTGCGTTTTCACCATATAATTGGACACATCAGAAATCGTTAACAAAGCTTTTTGTGGGGATACATTTTCCCCAACTATGTAATTAACTGCTTTTACCTCACCAGAGATAGGCGCATATACTACAGTGTCTTGAATATTTCGTTCAGATTGACCAACTTTCGTACTAGCCTGCTGTACTGAGATTTTTGCTTGTTCAACTGAGATTGCTGCTTTTTCTACATCTTTTTCAGCTGAAGCAACGTCTATTTTGGCATTTTCAATATTTATTTCATCTTGCTCAAATGATTGTTCATCAGCTGCATTTAATTGTGCCTTTTCATAATTAATTTCAGCTTGCTGTTCTCTTTGCTCGGCTTGCTCTACTTCTTGTAAAGATACAGCACCATCCTCATATAAACGCTCCAGTCGTTCACGGTTTATAGTTGCATCTTCCCATTGTTGTTGTAGATTCGCTAAGTCTAAATCAATTTGGGACGTGCTCGTTTCGTCATTAGCCTGTTTATCACTTAATGCAAGTTCAACTTTAGTTAGATTTGCCATTACTTGCTCCAAACGATTTTCAGCTTGCTCTTTAGCAACAATGGCACTTTCTAATTGTTGCTTTGCATTTGCTAAAGAAATTTGGTCAAGCTGTAAGCCATCTGTATAACTTTTCCCATCAATGTCAGCTATAACTTGTCCATTTTTTACTAAATCGCCATTTTTAACATTTATTGATAGTAATTCACCACTAACTTTAGCCACAACCTCAACAACAGATGCTGGAACCACATCTCCTATTAAACGTTTTTGGGCTTCAAGATTACCCTTTTTCACACTTTGAGTTTCAACCGCAACACTTTGTATTGCAGTCATATTATTCATCTTGGTACCAGCTTCTCCATTTACATTCGAACCCGCTGAACAACCAGTTAATAATAAAACAGCGGCCACTAGTATACTAACTTTATTCCCCACCAATTCACTTACAGCTCCTTTTCTATAAACCAAAAATATGTCCAAATGATAATTATAATGGAATTAATTACATTCATAAAGCTATAACTATCGATTTGACGAAACTATGTTATTAAATTTTGTATCTCCTTTATAAGTATATATTACAGCTTAGAGTATACAAATTGATTACCCTTACATTTATGATTATACATCTTACATTTTTGTCACATAACACTTTATAGTCTTCGGTTTTTCCTAGCTATTGTAAATAGCTGTTTCAGTTGGGTATTAAGAAGTATACACGTGCACAACTAGATTTTCGGCATCTTTTCTTTTGTACAACGATAACTAATGATATAAAACTTTGTGGTACTAAGTTGATAACGATATCAACAACGTTTATGAAAAGAGCCTTGTGAATAAATAAAGAGTGTTGAGGAAAATACTTCTATCTCAACACTACAATAATGGAAAGTAAACTGTATATAACTAACTTCAAACCCTTAAGATAGAAAGTACACTTGATCAACTTGTTGAAAAATTCGTGAAAAAGTGAAGACTCTATTCACAAGTACAGGTTCCTACGCTATTTACAGAGCTAGATGTATTAAAATCTTACAAGCTGACCAAAAAACATTACACTTCCATAATAATAGGCAAAATCATTGGACGTCGTTTTGTTTGTTGGAACAAAAATTCATTTAAAGCATCCCGAATACTTATTTTGATTGAATTCCATTCAATTATATACCCTTTAACACACTGAGCTATAATTTTGTTTACAATCTCGCAAGCTTGTTCTATAAGTGATTCTGATTCCCTTACATAAACAAATCCTCTTGTAATGATTTCGGGCCCTGATGCAATTTGCTTTTTTACTTTATCAAGTGTTACGACAACGATAAGAATACCATCTTTAGATAGTAGTTTACGATCTCGTAATACGATGTGTCCTACATCGCCAACGCCTAAACCATCAATTAAGATATTGGCAGCAGGGACTTTTTCTCCTGTCGAAACTTTACCGTTATTAAATTCAACTACATCACCATTATCTACAATTAAAACATTTTCAGATTTTACCCCAACTGAAAGTGCCAATTTAGCATGAGCACTTTGCATTCGATATTCGCCGTGGGTTGGTATAAAGTAGGTAGGCTTCATCATATTTAACATCAATTTAAGCTCTTCTTGGCTTCCGTGACTAGAAATGTCAGTTAGGTTTTTGTTATAAACGACATTGGCTCCAATACGAAGAAGATGATCAATTGTTTTTGAAACAATTAGTTCACTTCCAGGGATGACTGGCGAAGCAATTAAAACCGTATCTTTCGATTGTATATGTACAGGTTTATTTGATTGAGTTGCCATTTTTGATAAAGCAGCCATAGGCTCGCCCTTCGTTCCACACGTTAAAATTAATACTTGATGATCTGGTAATTTTTCAATTTGATTTAGAGGTGTAATTATATCATCACTTACTTTTAAATAGCCTAAGTCTATTGAAAGCATAACTATGTCATAAATGTGCCTTCCCACAATGGCTACTTTGCGATTATTCTCTTCGGCTGCATCAAACACTTGTTGAATTCGATTAATATTAGATGCAAAGGTTGCTACTACAACACGGTTTGGAGCACTGTAAATTCCCTCAGAAATTTCTTGCCCAATGACCGATTCGGATACAGAATATCCTGGTTTATCAGCATTGGAGCTATCAGATAAAAGAAAAAGCACCCCTTCTTTGCCTATAGATGCCATCTTATCAATATCAGCGGTTTCCATTCCAACAGGTGTTTGGTCAAATTTGAAATCCCCAGTATGTACAATTGCACCTTCAGCTGTATGAAAACAAATCCCAACACAATCTGGTATACTATGAGTTGTTCGGAAAAAAGATACTTTCACTTGATTAACTGTCAATATTGACGTTGCTGTTACTTCATTCAATAAGTCATCAGCCGTCAGTCCATGCTGTTTTAATAATTGCCCTACTAAGGCTAATGTTAATTTCGTACCATATATCGGTACTCTGAGCTCTTTCAATACATACGGTATGGCACCGATATGGTCTTCATGACCGTGGGTTAAAAATATCCCTTTCACTCTCTCCCTATTTTTAATTAAATAACTAATATCAGGAATGACAGCGTCAACCCCGAACATTTCTCCCTCTGGATATTTAAGCCCAGCGTCAACTACAAAAATATCTGTATCTATTTCCACTACATGCATATTTTTGCCGCTTTCACCTAGCCCTCCAAGCGCAATTAATCTTATATTGTCTTTCTTTTCATTCAATATAATATCCTCCTATGTACAATTTACCCGTCGCTAAATAACTTACGTTCATTATACCTGATGCATGAATTTGAATACAAGTTAATTAACGGCGCGATTTGCACATATATTAAGACTATTTTTCACATTGATTATTGCCACCTCCCCTTAGATATTAGCAAGCAATCTAGCGTTCGTTGCTTCATTTATCCTCTTAACATATGGGTCTCTCATAAACCTCATATTACCAGTCCATTGATAGTAATAGCGACAAAGATTATAAAAAAAAGAGCCATCACAATTGTGATGGCTTTTTCCTTCTTTAAATTTGCTGTAGTAGTTCGGATAATTTAACCCGTTCATGCTCCGCTAAAGGCACTAACGGTAATCGAACTGATCCAACATCTAGTCCGCGTATTTGTAAAGCTGTTTTTACTGGTGCCGGACTCGGTGCCATAAAAAGACCCGTCATAACAGGTAATAGTTTCTGGTGAAGCAATGCTGATTCATTTAACTTATTATTGCGATATGCATGGATCATTTCCTGCATCTCGTTGCCAATAACATGCGATGCAACAGACACGATCCCACTGCCCCCTATTGCAAGTATAGGAAGAGTTAAACCATCATCTCCACTATATAAAAGAAAATCTTCGTCAGTATTTGCGATGATTTCTGTCATAGCGTTTAGATCACCACTGGCGTCTTTTACCGCAACGACATTGTCAATTTCTGAAAGTTTAATAATCGTCTCTGGTGAGATATTAGTTATTGTTCTGCTTGGAACATTATAAAGCATTACAGGAAGCTTTGTGCTGTTGGCGATTGCTTTAAAATGTTGGTATAAACCTTCTTGATTTGGTTTATTGTAATACGGTGCTACAAGAAGAATCGCATCTACTCCTGTTTCTTCAGCTTTTTTTGTTAATTCAATAGATGCATACGTATTATTACTTCCAGTACCAGCAATGACTGGAACCCTTCCAGCTACTTCTGAAACCACATGTTGGAACAAAGCGATTTTTTCTTCAGTAGATAAGGTTGCTGATTCACCTGTAGTACCTGAAATGACAAGGGAGTCTGTACCATTGTCAATTAAGTAATTTACGAGTTGGCTAGTTTTCGAAAAATCAATATTGCCACGATTATCGAATGGTGTAACCATCGCAGTAGCCACATTCCCGAAATCAATCAATCTTCCCACTCCTTACTAATATTTGTAAAAGGATACTTCAAAAAGTCCGGAACAAACTTATGCACTAGATCAAAGTAGTCTGTTCTTCTCCTCTTGTTGTCCCCAATAGTGAACACTATCATGATGTTTTATGATTATTACTTCCGACTTCGTGATTTTCTCCTGAAAGTTGAAAGGCATCGTGTAATGCATTGACAGCTTTTACCATATCATCCTGTTTAACTAACACCCAAATGGTTGTATGGCTATCAGCTGATTGTAAAATTTGAATTCCAAGTTCTGATAACGCTGTGACGATTTTCGCTGTTACACCAGGAACACCGTTTATTGCAGCACCGACAGTAGACACCTTTGCACAATTTCTTGTGATGATTGGATCATAACCTTTGCGTTTTAAGATTTCAATCGCATGATCTGTTAATTCATCAGGAATTGTGTACACTACGCCATTTGGTGTAATGTTAAAAAAGTCAACACTAATTTTTTCATTAGCCATTGCTTGAAACACTTCTGTTTGAAGGTTAAACTCATTTTCTTTAGCAAACACTTTGATTTGTGTAACATTAGAAACATAAGCAATGCCTGTAATAAGTCTTTCTTTCACATCGCAACCTTTATTATTTTTGTCCAATGTGGTAACAAGTGTCCCTGGTGAATTGGAATAAGTTGAACGAATTCTAATCGGAACCTTAGCTTGCATAGCAATTTCAACAGCACGAGGATGTATAACCTTTGCTCCTTGATAAGCCATATTACATATCTCATTATATGTTACTATGTCTAATGGTTTTGCTGAAGAAACGACGCGTGGGTCAGCCGTCATGACACCCTCTACATCTGTGAAAATATCTATCCATTCTGCTTGAAGTGCAGCACCAAGAGCTGCAGCAGATGTATCACTGCCACCACGACCAATCGTAGTTACATCTCCATACTTCGTAGCTCCTTGAAATCCAGCTACTACGATAACATCATAATCAGCTAGTAACGAAATGACACGATCGCATTTCATATCTGTAATCTTTGCATTTGTGAAGTCATCATTCGTGCGAAAACCTGCTTGTGCACCAGACATTGCAGTTGCTTGAATTCCAAAAGAATTTAACATATTTGAGAAAACCACACTGGAAATTATTTCACCACAAGATAGCAACATATCATGTTCGCGTTTACTTATCTTACCTTTATCTGAACCTAACAAATCAATTAAAGTATCTGTTGCATAAGGGGCGCCTTTTCTACCCATAGCAGAAACAACCACAACAACTTTATAGCCCTCTGATAATGCATGTTCAATATGCTCCCTAGCTAGGTTACGACCCTTTTCGTCTTTTACAGAAGTTCCTCCAAATTTTTGAACGATGATTTTCATTATTACACCTCTTGTAGTTTTCCAACTTCATACAAGATTTAACTCAGCTTATATGAATTTACACTAAATTTAATTTAATTAGACTTTCTGCAATTTGCACAGAATTCCAAGCTGCACCTTTGAGTAAATTATCAGATACTACCCACATGTGAAATCCATGATCACGGTCTAAATCTTTACGTATTCTACCTACAAAAACATCGTTTTTACCTACACTATGGGCAGGCATTGGATAGACCTGTTCTGCTGTATTGTCTTGAACGACTACACCAGGTGCATCCGATAGTACATTAATTACATCTTGCGCTGCAACATTCTGATCCTTAATCTCAAAATATACTGATTCAGAATGCCCTGTTTCTATAGGAAGACGAACGCATGTCGCTGCAACTTCTAAATCTGGTCTATGCATAATCTTTTTTGTTTCATTGATCATTTTCATCTCTTCAAACGTAAAACCATTATCTTGGAATTTATCAATTTGTGGCACCGCGTTAAACGCTATTTGATAGTGCTTATCGTCTCCACTTACCGGTAGCACAGCCGGAGTAAATTCTTCATTTTCGATAATTGCTTTTGTTTGATCTTTTAATTCTTTAATTGCAGCTGCACCTGCACCAGATACTGCCTGATATGTTGAAACTAAGACTTTTGTTAGTCCATATGCTTTTTGAATAGGTTCTAATGCAACGACCATTTGAATGGTCGAACAATTCGGATTAGCAATAATTCCTTGATGGTTTTTAAGATCATCTTCATTTACTTCAGGAACAATGAGAGGTACATTTTCATCCATTCTGAACGCGCTTGTATTATCCACAACAATCGCACCATGCTTCACCGCTTCTGGTGCAAATCTTTTTGAAATACTACCACCTGCACTAAAAAGAGCTATGTCCACACCTTGAAAACTCTCTGGTGTTGCAACTTGCACTTCTACTTCATTCCCATTAAACAACACTTTTTTTCCTGCTGAACGCTCTGACGAAAGCAAGGTTAGCTTTGCTACCGGGAATTTTCGCTCTTCTAAAGTTTTGATCATTTGTTGTCCTACTGCCCCTGTTGCTCCTAAAACTGCCACATGATATCCTTTAACGTGCTCCATTTAATTGCCCCTTTCGAAAGTAACCAACTAAGGTATCATTCATCATTAATGAGGAATAGTTCATCTGTTCCCCTATTTTATAATAAACAATATTTTATCATATTCACGCATTAAAGAAGAGCAGTTTTTAAATAAAATCCCTCATAATTTTGCACTTCTATTATATTTTATCAAGTTTATTCAAAGTTGGCTATCTTGAAAGCGCTCAATTATTACTGGTTGTAATTGTCGACCTTCCAGAGCTGATAATACGGTATCCTGTAGCTTATCCATATCAGCAACCATAGAATTTGGTTTCTTTACCGGTGCGTCTTGACCAAAAGGTATAAAGTATATATTTTTCGTAGCCATTAACCTCATTAAATTGACACCATTCAAGCCAAGCGCATCATTTGTTGAAATACCAACAACCACCGGTCTTTGGTTTCTTAACGTTGCTTTTGCAGCCATTAGTACTGGGGAATCAGTCATTGCGTTAGCAAATTTGCTCAATGAATTACCTGTTAATGGAGCAATTACCATGCAATCTAAAGGAATTTTTGGTCCAAGCGGTTCTGCTTTTACAATTGTATTGATTACTTCTTGACCTGTTAGCACTTCAATTTTTCGTACCCAATCTTCACCTTCGCCAAACCGAGTGTCGGTTGTTTGAACAGTGTGAGAAACAACAGGCAATACCTCTGCACCTGACTTAATTAGTTGCTTAATTTGTGGTACTACCGCATCATAGGTACAATGTGAACCTGTTAAGCCGAAACCTATTCTTTTCCCAACTAACGACATTATTCGTCCACCTTTCTTTGTTGTAAGTCTTCAATTAACAATTGAGACAGTACATTGGCAACAATTTGACCTGCTGTTTTTGGTGCAACGATACCTGGTAAGCCAGGTGCTAAAAACGCTTTAATGCCGCGTTTTTCTGCGTAACGAAAATCAGTTCCACCTGGTTTTGTTGCCAGATCAACAATTAATGTATGGGCTGGCATTCTAGAAATCACGCCTGCTGTCACAATAGGATGAGGAATGGTATTAATACACACATCAATATCACTAACTTCTTTATTTAATAACGATAAATGAAAAGGCTCTATCCCCATTTCATAGATTCTAGCTAAATGTTCTGATCGCCTTGCACCAACCTTTACCATAGCTCCTAATGAGTGAAAAGAACGAGCAACGCTCATGCCAATCCTACCAAACCCTAATACGGCTACTTTAGAATTATGAATGGTAAAATCGGTATTTTGAATGACCATCATGATCGTACCTTCAACTGTAGGTATTGAGTTGTATATCGCCACATCATCTCTTTCCATTATTTGTACGAGTTTTCTATTAGATGCTGTCGTAAGTTGATCCAAGTATTCGTTACTAATACCCGTATATATCGCACAATGTTCTGGTGTTTGTAATAACATCTCTTTTGTTAGTACTACTTTTTCATTTGAAAATATTGTTTCTATTTTTCCTTCATTGTTCGTTCCAGCTATAGGTAATACGATGGCACTTATATCTGAATATTTAAGTTCGTCAATTTGCTCTTTAGTAGCCCCAGTAAATCCATGGTCTAGCTGATCAAACCCTATTAATGATAACTTTGCATCTAACTCAGTTAGCTTCCGTATGACCTCAAGTTGACGTGCATCTCCACCTATAACAGCGATGTTCATGCCTGTTAGCATTAAATTCACCTTCTTTTGATGATAAATTACGCGCAAAATGTGTAGGATAAATGCCTATATATTCCCGTTCCTTTCACATTTTATGTTATGGGATTTCATAAGGTGAATGATTACAAAAAAAAAGACTAACCAAATCCAGTTAATCTTTTATTATTGCCTCTATAGTGATATGACGTTATTATCATAAGGCTCTTTTTGGAACCTTTATAACGATTGAAGCAGTAAATTAGGGGGATATGTGACCGTAACAGTTTTAGAAGAAAAATTGCCATGAAACTTTAGTTGTATACGTACATATTTTTTCTAACGATAAACCACAAACAATTCGAACACAGCCTTTCGTAAAAATAGCTAACGACGAATTTAACAACTTCTACCTCTTTGTACCGAAGGTAGAAGTTGAAGCAAATTCTAGTTACAGTACAAAATCAACCATCTATGTAAAAAAGATTATGCATTAAAGACACCGATTGATAGCTCGGCTAAAAGACTGTTAGAAGCACATTATCACAAATAGAGATACTTAATCAGGTGGAGTATCATTTCCACCTGATCACAACCTCTAACATCTCATTTTTAAAGTTTCACTCGTTTGTTTCAGTTTCTGGTATGTCTATAATCACCATATCGGATCCAATTTTTTTAATATGCTGCCAAGGAACACGCACTTCAGTGCCTTGCTTTCGAAATCCAAACCATTTTAATGTTGGAATAATTAATGCATTTATCTGTCCAGTTTGTTCATTGATCTCTAAGTCAGTTTGGCCTAGTACTCCTAATCTTTCTGCTCTTTTGACATCAACAATTTCCTTGCCACTTAATTCACTTAATCTCATTTTTTATCCTCCTCTCTACTACATTGTAGGGGATAACCATAAAAAAAATGCCTACAAGTTTCTATAGGCATAAAATCGTTTGGACGATCATGTTGAAGATGGCTTATTTGCCTACCGGCAATATACCGTCAGGACTAATGAGAGCTGTGGAGAACTGTTCAGTAAAAAGTTCTCTTGCTAAACGATTGACACTCTCTTCACTAACTGAATCAATATCTAATAGTACCTCATCTAATGACCGATGACGTTTTAACAACAGTTCGTTTTTACCGTTTCTACTCATTCGACTATTGGTACTTTCAAGACTTAATGTTAAATTTCCTTTCATTTGTTCCTTATTATTTTTTAACTCTTTTGTACTAATGCCGTCATTTTTTAAGTCTAATAACGTTTCTTGCACAGTATCAAATAATGTTTCAAGCTGATGTTTTCCTGTTCCACCATATATCGTAACCATACCATTATCTTGATAAGAGGAATGATAAGAAAATATGGAATAGGCTAATCCCCTTTTTTCTCTAACCTCTTGGAATAAGCGGCTACTCATACTTCCACCTAAGATATTATTTAACACGATAAGACTATAAATATCCTTATGTCCTACAGGTAACCCGTTAAATCCCATACATAGATGAGCCTGTTCTGTTTCTTTTTTACGTACTAATTTGTCCGTATGGAAAGATGGCGTCGTTAATTCATCAACCGTTACTTCAGATTCATAAGACCCAAATTGTTGCTCAACATCTTTAATAAAGCTCTCATTAATGTTACCAGCTACTGAAATCACGACATTTTCAGGTGTATATGTATTTTTCATATAATCTCGTAAAGCTTCTCCATTGAATGTTTCAAGCGTATCTTCCGTACCCAAAATTGGATAGCCTAATGAATGCTGACCAAAGGTAGCTTTACTTAATAAATCGTGTACAATGTCGTCAGGAGTGTCTTCATACATTTTAATTTCTTCAAGCACAACGTTCTTTTCCTTCTGTAGCTCTTCCTCATCAAAGACAGAATTAAAAAACATGTCCGACAGTATATCCAATGCGTATGTTGCATGCTCATCAAGTACTTTTGCATAGTAACAAGTATATTCTTTAGACGTGAAGGCATTTACTTGTCCACCGATACTATCAAATGCTTCTGCAATCTCTTTAGCGGAACGATTAGTTGTCCCTTTAAAGAACATATGCTCTAAAAAATGTGAAATTCCATTATTCTGTTCATTTTCATTACGTGATCCAGTTTTAATCCAAATACCAATTGCAACTGAACGAACAGAAGGTATATTTTCTAACACAATTCTTGCACCATTTTGGCATGTATATTTCTTAATCAACTTCGTTCCTCCTTAGTTACTGCATTATTAACTAGTTTCTCACCTATTAAATTGTAAAAATAAGGTGTCTTTAAGCGAACGTACCTTCATCGTAAGATTCGTTCTTCACTTAGTAATGTAGTAACATCAACTATTTGTAATTTTTTTTGCTTAATTGAAAGTATTAATGTTTCAAGTGCTTGGGTTGTTGAAGAAGTTGGATGCATTAAGATCATTGCACCTTTATGTACTTTAGTCATTACGCGGTCTACTATTACATGAGGCTCTGGGCGTTGCCAATCAATTGTATCAACACTCCACATAATCGTCCCCATGTTTAGCTCAGATGCAATTTCTACAACTTCATCTCGAATGCTTCCACTAGGTGGAGCAAACAAAGTTGAGGATTTATTTGTCGTTGCCTGAATGATGTCGTTTGTCTTAACTAATTGATCGCGGATTTCATCCGAACCCATCAATCTTAAATTTGGATGTGAGTACGAATGATTTCCAACTTCAAAACCAGCGTCCACTATCATCTTTGCAAGGTCAGGGTTCTCTTTTACCCAGCGACCTTCCAGAAAAAAAGTAGCTTTTACTTTATGTTTATTTAATATTTCTAACATTGATGGGATGTACTCTGTTCCCCAAGCAACATTTATTAGGAAAGCAACCATCGGTTTATCTGGATGTCCTCTATATATTGGCGAAGGAGGTAAATCCGATAAGTGGATATTAGGCTTAACTTGTTGAAATACAAGTTTTTTCTCATCAAAATTACCCTCTTTTTTCATATTCTCATAAGAAGCCTCTATATCAACTTGTAAGCCATTATACCCAGGTGTTGCTTTCCACACTTTATGAACCTCAGCATTCTGTGCAGGAATCTTATATTGAGGAGCTTTCTCCTTTATTTCTATGTAAAGTGAATCCATTTGCTTTGCTACAGTCATTGTACTGTTTTTTAACCCTTTTACGTAACTTGTTGTAAACGGATTTTGGACTGCACCAATAGTAATAATTAATATTGTTATAAAAGCAAGAATCTGCACTGATAACTTTCTCATTAGTTTTCCCCCTTTATACTAAAAAATATGTATAATGAGGACAAGGTAGAACAACTAACATTGAAGATGTTATTCAAAATGCAGATGATGTGTTGGTCGCACGTTTAAGTCTTCTTCCTTCTATAGGGTTCTTTTAACATACATGATCACTAAAATTATTTGTCGTTCTAACAAATAAATAAGACTACAATTAGATTGTAAATGCCATCTTTTCTTCAAATCACATATAGCATCGTTTTGCTGCTGTAGGTTTGTAGCAATAAAGTTGCTAAAAGAAAGCCTTAAGAAAAACTCGGCTTCAATGCCGAGCTGTCTAAGCTATAAATAATGGAAACAAATTCTTAAAGTTTTGCTGCGTTCGCACAGCTTGTTGAACTAGAGAATACACGTAAACTCTAGCGTTTGTGACATCTTTACTATTTTTTATAATTGATAAACCTTCACCTTGCTGTCCATTTTTTGAAAATATACAACAAAGTTTACAAAAAAGCTTAAGATTTTTGTTCTTGTTCCTTTTGCTCTCGTAAAACTGCTTTTCTTGATAAGTTAACTCTTCCTTGTTTATCAATTTCTATTACTTTCACTAAAATTTCATCGCCAATTTTGACAACATCCTCTACTTTGCCAACACGTTCTTCAGCAAGTGCAGATATATGAACAAGGCCATCTTTTCCACTAAATAACTCAACAAAAGCACCAAATTTTTCAATTCTTTTCACTTTACCTAGATAAAGTTGGCCGACTTCAATTTCACGAACGATATCTTCAATAATTTTCTTCGCCTTTTGATTCATTTCTTCATCCATATGAGAAATAAAGACAGTTCCATCTTGCTCGATATCGATTTTTACCCCAGTCTCTTCAATAATTTTATTAATTTGTTTACCACTTGGGCCAATTACATCTCGTATTTTATCCGGATTAATCGACATAGTGAATATTTTTGGTGCATACTCAGATAGAACTTGGCGTGGCTCGCTAATTGTTGCAAGCATACTATTTAATATTTCTATCCGACCTTTTTTAGCCTGCAGTAATGCTTCTTCTAAAATTTCACGTGATAGACCTTCAATTTTAATATCCATTTGCAAAGCTGTTACGCCTTTTTCAGTACCAGCTACTTTGAAGTCCATGTCACCTAGATGATCTTCCATTCCTTGAATATCTGTTAATACTGTATAATGCTCATCCGATTTTACTAGTCCCATTGCAATACCAGCTACAGGTGCTTTAATTGGAACACCGGCATCCATCATAGCTAATGTACTAGCACATATACTAGCTTGTGATGTTGAACCGTTAGACTCTAACACTTCCGATACGAGCCTAATTGTATAAGGAAATTCCTTCTCAGATGGGATTACTTGTTCAAGTGCACGTTCACCTAAGGCACCGTGTCCAATTTCACGACGTCCTGGACCACGCATTGGACCCGTTTCTCCAACACTAAAAGAAGGGAAGTTATAATGATGCATAAATCTTTTCGACTCTTCAATGCCAAGCCCATCTAAAATTTGTACATCCCCTAAAGCTCCTAATGTACAAATACTCAATGCTTGGGTTTGTCCACGTGTAAATAAACCTGATCCATGAGTTCTTGGTAAAATTCCAATAGTTGATGAAAGAGGTCGTATTTCATCACCTTTACGTCCATCAGGTCTAACCTTCTCTACTGTAATGAGGCGACGAACTTCTTTTTTAACTAATTTAGCTAAAATTTCATTTACTTGCTTTAAAGTGTCTTCGCTTGCATCTTGCTCTTCATACTTTTCAATTACAGATGCTTTAACTTGGTTAATTGCTTGCTCTCTAGCTTTTTTTTCAAAGACTTGTACTGCCTTGTTAATATCTTCCTCTGCGAGTGCTCTAATTTCGTTCTCAAGTACTTCATCAACTTCATAAAGTGTTACTTCCATTTTTTCTTTACCAATTTCCTGAACAATTTGTTGTTGGAATGAAATAAGCCTTTTAATCTCTTCATGTCCAAACATAATTGCTTCAAGCATCGTTTCTTCTGGAACTTCTTCTGCACCAGCTTCAACCATGTTAACGGCATCTATTGTACCAGCGACTACTAAATGAATATCGCTTTCCTCCATTTGTGAAACCGATGGATTAATGATAAACTCACCATCAATTCTACCAACAACAACACCAGCGATAGGACCGCTAAACGGAATATCTGATACCGATAACGCCAACGAGGATCCGAACATAGCTGCTTGCTCAGATGAACAATCTTGATCCACACTCATGACCATACTTACCACTTGGACTTCATTTCTAAATCCATCAGGGAATAATGGGCGAATTGGTCTATCGATTAGTCGACTAGCTAATATCGCCTTTTCACTTGGTCTCCCTTCTCTTTTAATAAAGCCTCCTGGAATTTTCCCAACAGCATATAATCGCTCTTCATAATTGACTGTTAGAGGAAAGAAGTCAACTTTTTTAGGTTCTTTCGAAGCTGTAGCAGTACTAAGAACAACTGTATCTCCATAACGTACCAACACTGCACCATTAGCTTGTTTCGCTAATTGACCTACTTCTACGGTTAGCTTCCTACCGGCCCATTCCGTAGAAAAGATTTGCTTATCTTGTCCCATATTCATGCCCCTCTCTATTCTTTATATTGTTACTTTAGTATGAACTTTATTTTACAAGTTTTATGTATATTTTTTGCTAACAAAAAAGCGGGAATCCTCTCCCGCTTTCTGTTGATTATCGACGTAAGCCAAGTTTATTAATTAGTTCGCGGTAACGTGTAACATCTTTATTACGTAAGTAATTTAATAGGTTACGGCGTTTACCTACCATTTTTAAAAGACCTCTACGTGAATGATGATCTTTTTTGTGAACACGTAAATGATCGTTCAAATTATTAATTTCCTCAGTTAGGACAGCAATTTGAACTTCTGGAGAACCAGTATCACTTTCATGAGTCTTGTATTGACCAATTAGTTCATTTTTACGTTCTTGTGTGATAGCCATCCATTTCACCTCCTCAAAATAATCCCCAGTTACCGAGCAAACGTTGGTGAATCGTCTTGCCAAGCAACGGTTCTTTTCATAATACGTATAATAGGTTACACCTTTTTATGACAAAAAGCAAGTCTGTTCCTTATTTTTTTCAAAGTACTTGATAGCTTCTTGTTTATCCACTTCGATTTGCTGTACTAAGTCTTCAATGCTTGAAAATTTTTGCTCGTTACGAATTCTGTCATGCCATTCTATTACGACTTGTTCACCGTATATCATTTCATCGAAATGGAAGATATGAACTTCTACAGAAGGCTTCAGGTCTTCTTTCTTATTAAAAGTTGGTTTAAAACCTACATTACAAACACCCTGATACCACGTTGATTTTACTTTGATTCGAACAGCATAAACTCCTACAGCAGGATATATATGATTCTCTTCTAGTTTGACATTAGCAGTTGGAAACCCAATCGTTCTTCCTCTTTTATCCCCATCAATCACGATACCAGTTACATGATAGTTACGGCCTAAAAAGCTAGGAAGTGATTTCATATTACCGTTCTTTATCATCGTACGTATAGCTGTAGAACTAATCTTCTCATTGCCTTCTGTCAATTTATCAACTGTCGTTTGCGCGAATTGATTTCTTGAATGAAACGGCAACGTTTCCATCGTACCCTTACCTAATTTACCATAAGTGAAATCAAAGCCAGCAACAACGTGCTTAGCATGCAAATTAATAATATAATCGTCAACGAATTGCTGGGGTAATAAATTTGCAAACTCGCTCGTGAATTTCACAACATACAACATGTCTACACCCAAATTGGCAATATAGTGCTCCTTAGCTGCTTGTGTAGTAATATACTCAACATGTTTTTCTTTACTTGCTAGGACAACTGAAGGATGAGGAAAAAAAGTCATCACTGCACTTTTCATACCGAGTTGATTAGCAATTTCTTTCGCAGTTTTTATCACTTTTTGATGACCTAAGTGCACTCCATCAAAAAAGCCTAATGCCAAAACTGTTTCTGGGATTAATTCCTTTTTCATTTGATGAGGATGAGATATATTTATAACTTTCATTTATTGCTCACCTTTTCTTATTCTTACTCGTTTGTTACCTTTTTGTAGAAGGCTCTTTTCATTCGCTTTGCTGCTATCGTTCCTATATGATAGAAATGTCATTTTACGCAGCAGGAATCGTTTTAATGAAGAAAAAATCCCATGAAATCTAGCTGTATCATCGTTTATTTCTAGGTACTATTAACAACTAGCTATGAGAAGGTAGCCTTGTAGAAATAGGAAATATGATCGCACATTAAAGCTATACCGTAACTAACACTTTTTTTGGCTTCATCAAATGCATTTTTTCTGGATGTTTTATATATAATGCTAAACATTGATTAAAACGATCCACCATACAAAAAGGCACATTAACTTCTATATCTGATAGTTCTTCCGCCATAGGCAAAACTGCACCATTTTTCACTTTCTCTGCTACTTTATCATTTATTTGTAATTTCGGCAAATGAGTAAGTGCGCTTTCAATCGTTAATAATTTCTCCTCTACTTCACCATCATTGACCAACTGCTCGATTTCATCAAAAGATAAGCATTGTTGTAGTGAGAAGCTGCCCGATTCAGTTCGAATAAGGTTGGACATATGAGCCGGAAACCCTAGCAGTTCACCAATCATGACTGCTACTGTACGGACGTATGTACCTTTGCTACACGAAATTCTAAATCGAAAAGAAACTGTATCATTAGTATATAATTCCCGGTCATCTAATAAAGACAGCTCGTGGATTGTAATCGTCCTTGTTGGCCGCTCTACCTCAATGCCTTGACGGGCATACTCATATAACCTTTTGCCATTTACTTTTACTGCTGAGTACATAGGTGGAGTCTGTTCGATTTGCCCAGTTAACTGGTTAAACACTTGCAAGACTTCTTGACGACTAATCACTCGATCTACCTTTTTTTCTGCTACAACCTCCCCAGAAGCGTCTTCAGTAGTTGTGGAAAAGCCGAGTGTAACCTCGCCTTCATACACTTTATTTTCGGCTGTGAGAAACTCAACAACTTTTGTAGCTTGACCAACACATAATGGCAAAACACCAGTTACATCCGGGTCTAAAGTGCCTGTATGGCCTATTTTTTTTGTTTTTAACATCTTTCTTAATTTAAATACACAATCATGGGATGTTAATCCCTTTGGTTTATTTAGTAATAGTATTCCATTCAAACTTATCACCTCTTAACTTTAGACATGTGCTAGCTTAATGATCACCTTTCGTAAGTCCTAGAACCTTTGCTTTCATGTGAAAAAGATGACTGGAATCATACTCTGTACGTAACGCAGGGATATTATCCACATCAAGCAATGGAAGCATTTGATTTATTGGCGCTGCTAGCCATAAATGATAATGGTGAAGTGACCTCGAGGGGGTGTGTGTTGAAGCTAGTGTCCAAGACCTTTCCTACTTGCAATCAAATTCTCGTTTCTTGGTACAAAGAAAATTGCATGTTAACGATCTCTTTATTACTACTTTCGTATACTCGGTAGCTTGATTTTATAAATTTTTGCTATTGATTAGAGAAGAAAAGACGTCACTTACAATAATTATTTTCATGTCTAGCTCTAACAATTTTTGCGAAACTAGCCTGAATCAACAATCATTGCCGCAACAGTCTCTTTAAAAAAAGGATAGACTATTCGCCTATCCTCTTTCATTATCTTGCTGTTCGTTTTTATCGTCTTTGTTAATATCATGCAATATAGATTCTATTCGATACCCATAGTCAATTGACTCGTCAAATTCGAATAAAAGTTCTGGTGTTTTGCGTAATCTAATCCGCGAACCGATTTCTGAACGAATGAAGCCCTTCGCTTTCTCTAATCCCAACAACGTATTCTGTTTCTCTTCGTCATTACCAAGAACAGATATATATACTTTTGCTTGTTGTAAATCGCCTGTTACACGTACATCTGTGACAGTTACGAATCCAATACGTGGGTCCTTCATTTTTTGACCGATAATTTGGCCTAGCTCTTTTTTCATTTGTTCAGCTATTCTAGTTGATCTATGACTCATGATAATCACCTCTTTTTCAAAACCACTCATACGTTGTAATCGTTCTTTCGATTTCAGGAAACGAATCAAGCAATTTTAAAGCATGTTGAAGTTCAATTTCACTCGTTTTTTTGTTGTTCGATACAGTTACAATGGCGATCTTTGTCCGTTGCCAAACATCATGAAAATCTATTTCAGAAACTGACACATTAAATTGTTGCTTTTGTCGAGTTAAGATACGTTGTAATACTGATCGCTTTTCTTTGAGTGAAGATGCATCATAAATGATGCATTCACATTCAACATAACCAATCATTATTTACTTACTTCTTCCATCACATATGCTTCGATGATGTCGCCATCCTTAATATCATTGAACTTTTCAATCGTAATACCACATTCGTAACCTTGTGATACTTCTTTCACATCATCTTTAAATCGTTTAAGTGTGTCAATTTCACCTTCAAAAATGACAATGCCATCTCTAATAAGACGAATTCCACTATCTCTTGTCACCTTACCGTCTGTTACATAACAACCAGCAATTGTTCCTACTCTTGAAACTTTAAATGTTTGACGAACTTCGACCTGACCAACCACTTTTTCTTCAAATTCAGGGTCAAGTAATCCTTTCATCGCAGCTTCAATTTCTTCAATTACTTTATAAATAATTCTGTGTAAGCGGATATCTACATCTTCCGCTTCAGCAGTTCTTTTCGCATTAACATCAGGTCTAACGTTAAAGCCAATAACAATTGCACTTGAAGCCGATGCAAGAATAATGTCCGACTCAGATATAGCCCCAACACCTGTATGGATAATTTTAATTTTCACGCCTTCAACATCTATCTTTTGTAATGCTGCCGCTAATGCTTCTACAGAGCCTTGAACGTCTGCTTTGACAATTATATTAAGGTCTTTCATTTCCCCTTGTTTAATTTGTTCGAACAAGTCGTCCAACGTAACTTTAGTTTTTGCACTTCTCTGCTCAAGCATTTGTTTCTGTAAACGCGCTTCTCCTACTTGTCGCGCAGTTTTTTCATCTTTAAATACCATGAACTGATCTCCAGCCTGTGGAACTTCATTTAAACCTGTAAGTTCAATTGGGGTTGAAGGCTGTGCTAGTTTTACTCGGCGACCTAGATCATTGACCATTGCTCTCACACGTCCGTACGTATTACCAACAACAATAGGATCTCCGACATTTAACGTTCCATTCTGAACGAGCAAAGTGGCAACGGACCCTCTACCTTTATCTAATTGGGCCTCTATCACTGTTCCAACTGCTTTTCTTGAAGGGTTTGCTTTTAGTTCTTCGACTTCAGAAACTAACTGAATCATTTCTAACAAATTGTCTATCCCTTCACCAGTAATCGCAGACAACTGAACAAAAATAGTGTCCCCGCCCCAATCTTCAGCGACTAAGCCGTGTTCTGTAAGCTCTTGCATGACACGTTCAGGGTTTGCTGATGGCTTATCCATTTTATTTACGGCAACAATGATTGGTACCTCTGCAGCTTTTGCATGGTTAATTGCTTCAACTGTTTGTGGCATAACACCATCATCGGCTGCAACAACTAAGATCGTAATATCTGTAATTTTGGCTCCACGTGCACGCATTGTTGTAAAAGCAGCATGTCCTGGAGTATCTAGGAATGTGATTTTCTTATCATTTGCAACAATTTGATACGCACCGATATGCTGTGTAATCCCACCAGCTTCTTTTTGTGTAACTTTAGAATTTCGTATTGAATCTAACAAAGTTGTTTTACCGTGGTCAACATGTCCCATAATTGTTACAACTGGCGGACGCTCGCTCAAGTCAGCTTCTGAATCTTCCATTTCATATTTTTCAAACTCTGTCACATCAAATACGATTTCTTCTTCGACCTCAACACCATATTCATTAGCAACTAACTCAATAGCATCCTTGTCAAGGTCTTGATTGATTGTTGCCATTACTCCTAAAAGCAACAGCTTTTTAATGATTTCAGAAGGCTCTTTGTTTAATTTATTAGCAAGTTCGCCAACAGTTAAAGACCCTGTAAAAGTAATTTTTGATGGTAGTTCCTTTACCACTTTTTTTGCTGGCTGATGAGCCTGTTGATGCTGTTTATTTTTATTGTTGTTATTTTTTTTATTGTTTTTGTTCTTTTTATTTTTATTTGTTACTTTCTGACCCTGATGTTGGACTTGCAAATTTTGTTTTTTCCCTTCTCGTTGATTATTAGCCTTGTTTACAGGTGCTGAATTATTAGTGTTTACTTTTTGCTGCTCCTGTTTTGGCTTTTGTTCATTTATTTTCGATGCTTCGTTTTGCTTTGAGCTATTATAGCTATTGTCTAGCTTATCAATCATATTTTGATCGATCATAGCCATATGGTTAGACACTACAATATTTAAAGACTTAAGTTTATTAATTACCTCTTTACTGGATATGTTTTGTTTTTTTGCATATTCATAAACTCTCATTTTTCCCATATGGTCACCCCCAATTAGATTTCGAGCAATGAAATCAACTTTCGAGCAAATCCTTCATCAGTGACAGCAATGACGACACGCGCCTCTTTACCAATCGCTTGCCCAAGTGTGTATCTGTCATCAACAATGCGCAATGGTACACCATAATAATTACATTTGTCACTTATCTTTTTCGTAGTATTAGGAGAGGCATCATCAGACAATAAAATTACTTTTGCTCGATTATTACGAATTTCTTTCAGAACAAGTTCTTCTCCTGAAACAATTTTTCGCGCTCGATTCGCTAACCCTAACAAAGACATCCATTTATTCATGTGATGACTGTTTCTCCTTCTCGACAAGCTCTATTAACTGTTCATAAATAGCGTCTTCAATTTGTGCATTCAAATGCCTTGATAATTGGTTATTTTTTCTTGCAAGAAGAATAATGTCCTTATCTTTCGTTAAGTAGGCACCACGACCAGCTTTTTTACCAGTTTGGTCGACAGATACTTCACCTTCTTTGGATCGGACAATACGTATTAATTCTTTTTTTGGCCTCATTTCACCGCTAGCCACGCACTTTCTCATTGGTATTTTCTTTTGTTTCATTTTTGCACCTACCTCACTCGATTTTTCCTTATAAATCGAATGTCTCGTCATCAGGAAGCTTATCAAACAGTGGTGCATCATCAACTGGATATATTCCAAGCTGTTCAGCTTCTGATTGACTCTTAATATCTATTTTCCATCCTGTCAGCTTTGCTGCTAAACGAGCATTTTGACCCCGTTTTCCGATTGCTAAAGATAGTTGATAATCAGGAACGATCACTGTCGTTGCCTTTTCTTCTTCGCTAACGATAACTTCCAATACCTTTGAAGGACTTAATGCATTTGCTACAAATTCAATGGTATCTTCAGACCAACGGACGATATCGATTTTTTCACCCTTTAATTCATCTACAATCGCCTGTACACGTTGCCCTTTAGGGCCTACACATGCTCCAACAGGATCAACCTCAGGATTATCACAATGTACTGATATTTTTGAACGGTCGCCAGCTTCCCTTGAAACTGATTTAATTTCAACGGTCCCATCGTAAATTTCTGGTACTTCAAGCTCAAAAAGACGTTTTAAAAGACCTGGGTGTGTTCTAGAAACAAAAATTTGTGGACCCTTTGTTGTCTTTTCAACTTTTGTAACATAAACTTTGATTCGGTCATGAGGCTGAAATCTTTCATTTGGCATCTGTTCATTGACCGGTAACAACGCTTCGATTTTTCCTAATCCGACGTAAATAAACTTAGGATCAAGGCGCTGTACAATACCAGTCATGATATCATCTTCACGATCGATGAATTCAGTATAAATGACACCTCGCTCCGCTTCGCGAACACGTTGGGTTACGACTTGTTTTGCTGTTTGAGCTGCAATTCTTCCGAAATCCTTTGGTGTCACTTCTAATTCAACTACGTCACCGATTTGATAGTTTGGATTGATTTGTCTAGACTCTTCAACAGAAATTTCAAGTCTAGGATCGAACACTTCCTCAACGACATCTTTACGCGCAAATACTTTCATAGATCCAACAGCTAAATTTAGGTCTACACGCACGTTTTGAGCTTGGTTAAAATTCCTTTTGTACGCGGATATTAGAGCAGCTTCTATCGCATCAATGATGATATCCTTACTAACTCCCTTTTCCTTTTCCAGCTGTGTCAAGGCATCTAAAAGTTCACTACCCATTTACTAATAATCCCCCTCACAATGAAAACTTCCTACAACTTACGTATCCTTTTTCATTAAATTCTATTTTAGTGGAATGCAATTGCAAGTCTAGCACTGGCAACTTTATCATAAGGTATTTCAAGTACTTTTGTTCTTGTTTTAACCTTCACTGATATTGTAACAACTGTACCGTTAAAACCAGTCAACTCGCCTTCAAACTCTTTTGCTCCATCTACTGGTTCATAGGTTTTAATATATACATTTTTACCTATTGAATTAACGAAATCCTTTTCTTTTTTCAGTGGTCTTTCGGCACCTGGAGATGATACTTCTAGAAAGTAATTATGTTGAATCGGATCAATTTCATCTAATTGTTCTCCAAGTTTTTCACTAACGATACCGCATTCTTCTATATCAATTCCGTTCTCTGAATCAATAAAAACTCTAAGGAACCAGTTTTGTCCTTCTTTCACATATTCAATATCCACTAATTCTAACTGCATTTCTGATAAAATAGGTATCACTAATTCTTCAACAATTTGTGTTACCTTCTTACTCATTTTCTTCCTCCTAACTTGAGAACCAAAGCCTTAGCTTTACATAAAGCAAAATTCATGTAACTTGATTAATCCATACAAGCACTTTAGTTACATCACCAAAAGGTACTTTTCAGGTACCTTACCGCTTGAGATATGCACACCACTTGTGCTACACATATAGATGACAAGCATATGTCAAGATAAGCCAGCTAGATGATTGATCTTTCATCTTTTCCATGGCATGACTTATGACCAAAGCTGATACCAAATTATTTGATCAATTACCTAAGTACAAGTCGACAGCTATTGGGCTGTTTACTCAATGTTTGTTGTTAATCTCAAAAAATTAGCTCGTCACTTATCTTCTATTGAGAAACGATGACAGTCATAATTCCTCTTTCAACTGTTTTATTTTTTGAGACAATTGCAACAAAATATACGAAAAGAGCCTAAACTTAACGTGACACTACAAAAAATTCCCATTTACTACAAACGAAAGAGTGGGTTTCCCCACTCTTTTCTTTGCCGTTTATGATAGTATCTCCATAAAAACTATATCATAATCACCATATTAATGCAAATACTTTAGAAAAGCGGAGGTGCCTCGGTCATCCCCGACAAGCGCTGGAGGCATATCACTTGAAGGCACTTTTTGCCTTCGATTGATATGGCGAAGCGACCTCGAGGGGATAGGCACTGCAGCTAGACCGTAGAAAAGCGGAAGTGCCTCGATCATTCCCGACAAGCGCTGGAGGCATATCACTTGAAGGCGCTTTTTGCCTTCGATTGATATGGCGAAGCACCCCCTCCAGGGGATAGGCAATGTAGCTTGAAAAATTCATAAACTATAGTGCCTCTCTCGCCTTTTCGTATTTGGACATAATAACTACAAAGTTTACGAAAATAGCCTTTTTAAAATAGTGATAATTGATTTTTATCAGGTAAGGATTCTAAACAGCCGTGGTTGTCTAAGTACTCAAGAATAGTTTTTGAAATCTTTCCACGCTTTTGTAAATCCTCTTTTGAGAGGAATTCACCTTCTTTTCGTGACTTCACAATATTAATCGCAGCGTTAGTTCCCAAACCAGGTATAGAATTAAATGGTGGAATGAGCGTATTTCCGTCGATAATAAATTCATTCGCACTTGATTTGTATAAGTCTACCTTCTTGAAGGAAAAACCACGTTCACACATTTCCATAGATATTTCTAATACAGTGAGTAAATTTTTCTCCTTTGTACTAGCTTCTAACCCTTTATCATTTATCTCTTCAATTTTGGCTCGAATTGCATTCGACCCTCTCACCATTGCTTCTATATCAAAGTCTTCCGCGCGTACAGTAAAATATGCTGCGTAGTAGAGGAGAGGATGGTGAACTTTAAAGTAAGCTATTCTAACAGCCATTAATACATACGCAGTTGCATGGGCTTTTGGGAACATGTATTTTATCTTAAGACAAGAATCTATATACCAATCAGGCACCTCATTCTTTTTCATTTCTTGCATGAATTCATCTGTTAACCCTTTCCCTTTACGAACAGACTCCATTATTTTAAATGCAAGTGAAGGTTCCAGTCCCTTGTATATTAAGTAGACCATAATATCATCTCGACAACCGATCACTTCACTCAATGTACAAATCTTATTATGGATTAACTCTTGTGCATTACCAAGCCATACATCTGTCCCATGTGAAAGACCAGATATTTGCACGAGCTCAGAAAAGGTTGTTGGCTTAGTATCTTCTAGCATTTGCCTAACAAATCTTGTTCCAAACTCAGGAATACCGAGTGTTCCTGTTTTACACATAATCTGTTCCTCAGTGACACCTAATGTCTCTGTTCCACTAAATATTTTCATTACCTCTGGGTCATCTGTAGGTATCGTCTTAGGGTCAATCCCACTTAAATCTTGTAGCATCCGAATGACTGTTGGATCATCATGACCGAGTATATCTAACTTCAGTAGATTGTCATGGATTGAGTGGAAATCAAAATGAGTCGTTTTCCACTCAGAGCTTGAATCATCAGCAGGATATTGAATTGGTGAAAAGTCATAAATATCCATATAATCTGGTACAACAATAATACCACCTGGATGTTGTCCAGTAGTACGCTTCACCCCTGTGCACCCAGATACTAATCGATCAATCTCCGCTCCCCTTAGATGCAAATTGTGATCATTCGTATATCCTCTTACGAAGCCATATGCAGTTTTTTCTGCAACAGTACCGATTGTACCAGCGCGATAAACATTATCTTCTCCAAATAAAACTTTCGTGTAATCATGAGCAATTGGCTGGTATTCACCCGAGAAATTCAAATCTATATCAGGTACTTTATCTCCTTTGAATCCTAAAAACGTCTCAAAAGGAATATCGTGCCCGTCTTTATTATAGTTAGCGCCACACTGAGGGCAATCTTTGTCAGGTAAATCATAACCTGAACCAACTGATCCATCATTAAAAAATTCCGAGTGTTTACATTCAGGACAAACATAATGAGGAGGTAAAGGGTTTACCTCAGTTATTTCAGTCATTGTTGCTACAAAGGAAGATCCAACTGATCCACGAGAGCCGACAAGATAGCCATCATCTAATGACTTTTTCACTAATTTATGAGAGATTAAATAAATAACTGCAAAACCATGACCAATGATGCTTTTTAATTCTTTCTCCAGTCGTTTTTCTACAATTTCTGGTAACTCATTGCCATAAATATCACGGGCTTGATTATAACTCATTGCTCTGACTTCTTCATCAGCCCCATCAATTTTTGGTGTGTACAAATCATCTCTAATAGGTTTAATTTCATCAATTTGATCAGCAATGTTTACCGTGTTTGTAACAACAATCTCCTTAGCCCGTTCTTTACCTAGGAATGCCATTGCTTCTAGCATATCATCAGTAGTTCTAAAATGTGCATCAGGTAGTTTGTGTCGATTTAACGGGTTTGCACCACCTTGAGAACCGATTAGAATTCTGCGATAAATCTTATCTTCTGGATCCAGATGGTGGACATTACCTGTAGCAACAGTAGGAATGGCTAATTTCTCACTTAAATCAACGATTTTTGTAATAATATCTTTTATTGCATCTTCATTTCTAACGAGTTCAAGCTCAATTAAATGCTTATATAAATCAGGTGGAAAAACTTCTAAGTAGTCATAAAACTGTGCTATGCTCTCGACCTCTTCTGGAGATTTTTGCATCATTCCTTCAAAAACTTCTCCTCGATCGCAAGCAGAACCGACGATGATTCCTTCACGGTATTTTTGCAATAGTGACCTAGGAACGCGCGGTACACGGAAAAAATATTGCAGATGGGAAAGTGATACGATCTTAAAAAGATTTTTAAGTCCAATATCGTTTTGTGCTATTATAGTCGCATGAAATGGACGCGATCGTTTATATGAATCATTCCTAGCCATCTTATGATTAAGCTCATTATGGTTTTCTATATCTTTATCATGAGCATCTTTTAACAATTTAGCTAAAAGGTATCCAGTGGCTTCAGCATCGTAAATAGCACGGTGATGTTGCGTTAGTTCTATGTCAAACTTTTTACATAACGTATTCAACCGATGGTTTTTTAGTTCTGGATATAATGCACGTGCTAATTCTAGAGTGTCTATTACTGGGTTTTTGGCTTTATCATAGTCAACTTTTTTATATCCTACATTTAAAAAACCCATATCAAAGCTTGCGTTGTGAGCAACTAAAATATCATCTTCCACCCAATCATGAAATTGCTTTATGACAACATCAATATCAGGTGCGTCTTTAACCATATCATCAGTAATACCTGTCAATTCAATCGTAGTTGCTGATAATGGATGGTGTGGGTTGACAAATGCTTCAAAGCGATCAATGATTTCTCCATCCTTCATCTTTACGGCTGCCAGCTCTATAATTAAATCGTAAACAGCAGACAAGCCCGTTGTTTCTACGTCAAATACAACATAAGTATCATCTGATAGTAGTCTATCCTGTTCATTGTATGCTATAGGAACCCCGTCATCTACCAAGTTCACTTCTAAGCCATATAGTATTTTCACCCCATGCTTTTTACCTGCAGAGAAAGCCTCTGGGAAAGACTGTGCGATTGCATGATCAGTAACTGCTATTGCCTTATGACCCCATTTTTTTGCTTGCTCAACTAATTTAGTAACAGAGGTTACGGCATCCATTTGACTCATCGGCGTATGCAGATGTAGTTCCACACGTTTCTCATCAGCTGGTTCGTTATCAAGTCGCTCTTGACCCCTGATTTCATTAATATCATTCGCAATCATGACTAAATCACGGACAAAAGTGTCGTTTTGAACGCTACCTCTCACTCGAACCCACATGCCTTTTTGCACCGCTTGTAAAAGAGAAACATCCTCTTTATCTCGAGAAAACATTTTCACTAAAATAGAGCTCGTATAATCAGTTACTTTAAATGTTAACAATGTTCGACCACTACGGAGCTCTTTCGTTTCAGCATGAAAAATATATCCCTGAATGGCTATTCTCCGCTCTTCGTCTTCTATTTGTTCAATCCTGCGAATATCCTCATCGTCTTTAATCGTATAACCTATTGTTAGCGGCCCTTTTCTTTCTACATGTTCATTATTTTGATCCTCTTTCTTTTGCATTTCTGCAATGGCTGTCATGACTTTTTGTTGATCTTCTTGTTGCTTTTGTTCAACAAATTTTTCATATTCTTTTTCCGAGTAGTTCACTTCAGTTTCTAGCTGTAGGTATGGGAACCCAAATTGTTGATACACTTCCCCAATATCTTTAGCAAATTTTCTCTTTAAAGCAACAGCTTCGGTATCATTTCGAACTTTGACAATTGCATTTATTCCATTCAAGTGAGGAGTCTGGTCATGTAGTAGGTTCAGCAAGGGCGATTGAATACCTTCAAATTCTAGTAAACAAACCGGCCAATAGGCCTGAAAGTCCTCTTCTGTGAACTGCTTGTCCCGAGCTAATATTGAAAAAGTTACATTTGCTATGTGAGCAAAGGATTTTTGCAAGGCTAGGCTAAAGGAATTATAGATGTCTATCGGTAGGATGGTTGCTAATTGAAATAGAAAATGCCAAGACTTCTTTTCTTTATCGATAATAAGCTTTATTATTCCTGCTTGATGAAAATGCTTAACAAATACATCTTCTGTACAATTAATCTGTTGGAGCAGGAGTTGAAACCGTTCTTTTTGCTCTTGTGATAATTGTTCCATTCTATCCCCCTCCTATCTACCATATAGAAAACTCGGCACAAGCCGAGTTTTCTATATATTATTTTGCTATGTTTTTTTGAATTGTATTTATTAAGTCAGTCTTATGAACTTCAACTGTTTCTCCAGAATTCCTAAACTTCACTTCAACAATTTCCTCAGCAGCTTTTTTACCGATTGTTATACGAACAGGCAGGCCTATTAAATCTGAATCTGAAAACTTCACTCCTGGACGTTCTTGGCGATTATCAAATAGGACGTTAATACCAGTTTCTTGGAGAGTCTCATATAATTCTTCAGCTAATAGTCGTTGTTCATCATTTTTTATGTTTACTGGAATAAGATGAACATCATAAGGTGAGAGAGCAGCTGGCCAAACTAAACCATTATCATCATGAAATTGCTCAGCGACAGATGCAAGGATTCTTGATACTCCGATACCGTAACAACCCATAATCATCGGTTGATTTCTACCATTTTCATCTAAATACATACCATCCATCGCTTCACTATATCTCGTGCCTAATTTAAATATATGTCCAACTTCAATTCCTTTAGCAAACACAATTGTGCCATTACCATCTGGGGAAGGGTCTCCTTCTTGAATAAAGCGTAAATCTTCGTATGCTGATACGGAAAAATCACGATCAGGATTTACCCCTGTATAATGATAGTTCTCAACATTCGCGCCACAAACTCCATTTACTATCGCTTTTACGGCATGGTCTGCAATAATTTCAATATCACCTTGTACTTGAATAGGACCTAACGACCCAACAGTACAATTCATCATTTGATTAGTTTCTTCAGCAGTTGCTAATTCAACGTTTGATGCACTGTACAGGTTTTTCACTTTAATATCATTTACTTCATGATCACCACGAACTAACACTAGTACAAACTTCTCATCAGCTTTGAATAATAGTGATTTAATACATTTATGATCATCAACTTGTAAATGATGAGCAACCTCTTGTATCGACTTTTTATCGATTGTTTCTACCTTTTCTAGGTCTGCGGCAGCTTCATCACTCTTAACGTATGTAGAAACTACAGGTGCCATCTCAATATTTGCAGCATAATCAGAGCTATCGGAGTATGCAATAGTATCCTCTCCTACATCTGATAACACCATAAACTCATGCGTATCTTTACCACCCATTGCACCAGAATCAGCAATAACAGCCCTGTAATCCAAGCCACACCTTCTGAAGATGTTTCCATATGCTTCATACATCTTGTTATACACTTCATCTAATGACTCTTGCGAAGAATGAAAGGAGTATGCATCTTTCATAATAAACTCTCTACCACGCAACAAACCAAAGCGCGGCCTTTTTTCATCACGGAATTTAGTTTGAATTTGATATAGAGTAAGTGGGAGTCTCTTATAACTCTTTACCTCATCTCTTAATAGGTTCGTAATTACTTCTTCATGAGTTGGCCCTAAAGCAAAATCTCGGTTGTGACGATCTTTTAGTCTTACTAGTTCAGGACCATATGAGTACCAGCGTCCAGACTCTTGCCACAGCTCTGCTTGTTGAAGTGCTGGCATTAATAACTCCACTGCGCCTATGCGGTCGAGTTCATCACGAACAATTGTCTCAATTTTGTGTAACACTCGCTTGCCCAATGGTAGAAAACTATAAACACCACTGGCATTTGAACGGATAAATCCTGCTCTTAGCAAGAGCTGATGACTTTTTACTTCAGCATCAGCAGGCACTTCCCGCAATGTTGGAATAAATGTTTGACTTTGCTTCATTTCAAATTACACCTCTTATTTCTTAACGGACTTTTTATAGCCTAAAAAATTATTGGAAAGCTCTTCTTTTTGATTTCTCTACTAAATTAGAATAACTAGAAGAGATAATACAGCAACACCTTATAGGAAGAACCTTTGGATATCGTTCCACGTAACTACTAACATTAATAGCATTAATAAAGCAAAACCAATAAAGTGGACCATACCTTCCTTTTGACGATCAATCGGTTTTCCTCTAACAGCCTCAATGGCAAAAAACATTAATCTGCCTCCATCTAATGCCGGTAGTGGTAGTAAATTCATAATACCTAAGTTAATGCTCAATAAAGCTGCCCATCTCATTAAATATAGCACACCAGATTGAGCTACTTCCTCTGTTGTTTTATAAATGCCAACTGGACCTGATAGCATATCAAATGAAAATTGACCAGTTATTAATTTCCCAAGTAAAATGATGATCTCTTTTGTCCAAACAAAAGTTTCTTCAGCTCCGAATGCAATTGAACCGAATATCGATTGATTCACCGAAGGGTATACACCAATTTGTCCAATTTTCATCCCTTGAACTTCATTTAACTTCGGAGTTACAGTAATCGTTTCTGATTGTCCATCACGTTCAATTGTGAATAATAGCTGCTTTTCAGGGTTATTTTGAATCATTTGAACGACTTCATCCCAAGAAGATAATTGTTTGTTATTAATTGCTAATACAATATCACCTTCCTGTAAGCCAGCTTCAACTGCTGCACCGCCTTCAATGACCTCCCCTAGTTGTGGATCATCAGACGGATAGCCTTGAATGAAAGCAATAACCATAAAAAGAACGGCAGCTAAGACGAAATTCATAAGCGGGCCTGCAAAAATAGCTAGTGTTCGTTGCCACAACGTCTTCGAACTAAATTGTCTTGAGTATGGGGCAATTTGGATGTGTTGATCATCCTGAATAAAGTGTGCCGTTTCACTCACTTCAAAACGTACAAGTTTTTCATCATTATCTTCTTCATAGCCTGTTATATACAGTTCGTGCTCTAAATCAGCAAACTCTACTTCAACGATTTTTGCATCAGGGTATTTGTCCTTATTGTTTAGAACGATGTTCGTTACTTTTCCATGTTGATCAAACAGCAGACCGATGCTGTGGCCTGGTTTAATTTCAATCATTTCAGGGTCTTCACCAGCCATCCTTACAAAACCACCGATAGGAAGAAGCCTAATCGTATATAGCGTTTCTTTCTTTTTGAAAGTAAACACTTTAGGTCCAAATCCAATCGCAAATTCTCTACATAAAATTCCAGCTCGTTTTGCAAAAACTAGATGACCTAATTCATGAACAAAAACTAACGCTCCAAAAATAATTACAAAAGCAATTACCGTATTTAGCGTCTCCACATATCCAACCACCTTTAATTTATTAGTGTTTTTATGTACTTACGAGTGTCCGTATCTACTGTGCGTATACACTCTAAATTAGGGTTTTTAATTGTACGGTGTTGCTCAAGTGATCTTTCAATAAGTTCCTCAATTTGAAGGAAGGTAATTTCCTTTCTAAGAAAAGCAGCAACAGCTTCTTCATTTGCAGCATTTAACACTGTTGGCATCGTTCCCCCTTCTACTCCCGCCTCGTAGGCAAAGCGTAAACACTGGTATCGATTAACATCTGCCTTCATAAAATGCAGAGCTCCAATCTCCACGAGATCCAATCTCTTTGTATTGTTAAACACAAGCCTATCAGGGTATGATAGCGCATATTGAATCGGAACACGCATATCAGGATTTCCTAACTGGGCAATAATGCTACTGTCATGAAATTGGACCATTGAGTGTATAATGCTCTCTTTATGGAGGACGACATCAATATTTGTATAAGGAATTTGAAAAAGCCAGTGCGCTTCGATAACTTCAAGACCTTTATTCATCATCGTAGCAGAGTCTATCGTTATTTTTGCTCCCATTGACCAGTTAGGGTGATTTAGTGCTTGCTCAACAGTAACATGCTGCAGTTCATTTCTCTTTTTCTCACGAAAGCTGCCACCAGAAGCTGTTAAAATGAGCTTTTCAATCGTTTTTTCTTGTTCTCCCTGTAAACATTGAAAAATAGCAGAATGCTCACTGTCAACTGGTAGAATTGAAACTCCGTTATTTCTTGCCATTTCCATAACTATATGTCCTGCTGTTACAAGTGTTTCTTTGTTGGCAAGAGCAATTGTTTTTTTGGCTTTAATCGCTTCAATCGTTGGTGTAAGACCTACACTTCCAACCACCGCATTGACGACTATCGATGCTTGGTCATGAGTCGCGGCATGAACTAATCCATCATCACCATAAACAAATGATATATCATTAGTAAATTCACTCTTTAATCGATCAGCATCTTCTTTATATTTAACAGATACGAGCTTAGGTGAAAATTCATGAATGATTTTCCTCGCTTCTGGTATATTCTGTCCAACAGAAATTGCTACAAGGCTAAATTGGTCTTGGTGCAGCTTAATGATATCAAGCGTCTGCTTCCCTATAGAGCCAGTAGCTCCTAATAAACTAATGTGCTTCAAACGATACACTCCCCATATCCATTCAAAATTGACAACCGTCTTTTTTCTGTTAAATCCTATCTTTGCTATACACTAGTGCGCTACAACTTGATTAAAAAATATAATATCGGTAAAACGAAAATCAAGCTATCAAAACGGTCTAATATCCCCCCATGCCCTGGTAAGATACGTCCAGAATCCTTAACCGCATAATGACGTTTAAACGCTGATTCAACTAAATCACCTATTTGTCCAAAAATAGATAAAACGATAGCAATGCCTAAGATGCTAATCATTGTAAAATCATCGATAGGGGCAAACAGTTTAAACAAAATCGCAGCAATAATTGCACAAGCAATACCACCTATTGATCCTTCAATTGTTTTATTTGGACTAATTTCAGGCCACAGCTTATGCTTACCAAATTTGCGACCTACAAAGTAAGCACCAGAATCTGTTGAGAAAATAACTGCAAAGGCAAAGAATATATAAGTTAAACCAACTTGTCTCGTTTCAATAAAATAATAAAATCCAATTCCAACATATAATGTAGCAACTATGATAAATCCAACATCATCAAAAGAAAACTTGTTATTTGTCAACACAGTATACGATAAAAAAAGTAAAACTGCGAATAACAAAAACTCAACTTTCATAAATGGAATTCTGTCTAGTAACATGGGGTGATCTGGTACGAGTATTACCCATAACATAAGTATGCTAATTACCCCTGGAAATGACAAAATTGAGATGTGTTTCATACGTAAAAGTTCATATAGCCCTATCGTAGCTATTAAATACATCACCGCAATAAATGGAAGGCCACCATAAATGACGATAGGCAAAAAAACTGCTAGCGCAATAGTAGCTGTTATAATTCTTTGCTTCATATTAATATCATCCTTTACACGCCGCCAAAGCGTCGAGCTCTTTTTTGAAACTCGTCAATCGCCTCTAGAAAATGTTCCTCTGAGAAATCCGGCCATAACGTTTCAGTAAACCAAAACTCTGCATACGATAGCTGCCAAAGCATGAAGTTACTTAGACGAACAACACCGCTCGTTCTAATTAATAGGTCAGGATCTGATAATTCTTGTGTCATTAAATAATTTGAAAATATATCCTCTGTGACCTCTTCTTCTGTTAATACACCTGATTTTTGGTCCGCTATAATCGAATTTACCGCTTGAACTATTTCATTGCGGCTGCCATAATTTAATGCAAAATTTAAAATCATTCCATCATTATCGCTTGTTTTGTTAATAGCATTTTGCACAGCACGGAAAGTGTGTTCTGGTAAGCTATCTTTCATCCCCATTACTCGAACTTGTACATTTTCCTTAATTAATTCAGGTAAGAAAGTTTGGAGAAATTCTTCTGGTAGCTTCATTAAGTAATCAACTTCACTTTTTGGTCGCTTCCAATTTTCTGTTGAAAATGCATATAACGTTAGTACTTTTACACCTAGAGAATTTGCTAGCTTCGTTATCTTTCGGACAACCTTCGTTCCTTCATGGTGTCCTGCAATGCGTGGTAATGCTCTTTTTTGTGCCCACCTTCCATTGCCATCCATAATAATTGCAATATGCTCAGGTATTGGATTCTTTTTTATCGTATCTATTGTATATACTTGCTCTGAAGAATTTGGTTTACGATTCTTCCAAAAGTTTAATTTATGTAGCATACAGGTTTCCTCCGTCACCCTTAACAATCTATATTGTCTCTAGTTTAACAAAAAAACCCCCTGTTTAAAATAGAGGGTACTTTACATATTGTACAATGATTATGCTTATACTTCCATAATTTCTGCTTCTTTTTCTTTTGCAACCTGATCAATTTTTTTAATATGATCATCCGTTATTTTTTGAATATCCTCGGTTAGTCCGCGAAGCTCATCCTCAGTGATTTCACTATTTTTTTCAAGCTTTTTTAATTCGTCATTTCCATCACGACGTACATTACGCACTGCCACTTTCGCATCTTCACCGTATTTTCTTACTACTTTTGTTAATTCTCTACGGCGCTCTTCAGTTAATGCTGGTATCGTAATTCGAATAATTGAACCATCATTAGATGGTGTTAACCCGAGGTCAGCCTTTAAGATTGCTTTTTCGATATCACCTAAAGATGATTTATCATAAGGTTGAATAGTTAACATACGTGCTTCAGGTACAGTAACTGATGCTAGTTGATTTACCGGAGTTGGTGCACCATAATAATCTACTGTCACTTTATCTAATAATGAAGGGTTTGCACGACCAGCTCTTACTGTCGCTAACTCTCTTGAGAATGCTTGAATAGCTTTTTCCATTTTAGATTTCACACTATTAATAACTTCTTTTGACATTATTTTTTCCCCCTTACTAATGTTCCGATATTATCACCTAATACCGCTCGTTTAATATTTCCTTGCTCCATAATAGAGAAAACGATAAGTGGTATGTCATTATCCATACAAAGAGAAGATGCTGTTGAGTCCATGACACCTAATCCCTCTTTTAGTACATCCAAATATGACAGTGTATCATATTTTTTTGCAGTTTGATCGATTGTTGGGTCTGCACTATATACACCATCAACATTATTTTTTGCCATAAGTATAACATCTGCTTCAATTTCCGCTGCTCGAAGTGCTGCAGTTGTGTCTGTTGAAAAATATGGATTACCCGTTCCAGCAGCAAATATGACTACACGTTTTTTTTCAAGGTGGCGTATTGCTCTACGACGAATATATGGCTCAGCAACTTGTCTCATTTCTATAGAGGTTTGTACACGAGTTTGTACACCGGAATTTTCAAGACTATCTTGAAGCGCTAATGAATTCATGACAGTAGCTAACATACCCATATAATCCGCTGTAGCCCGGTCCATGCCCATTTCACTACCTATTTTTCCTCGCCATATATTTCCTCCACCTACTACAACAGCAACTTCAACACCTAGTTCGGCAATTTCCTTTACTTGATCAGTTACTGAGGAGATCACAGCTGGGTTAATACCAAATCCCTGTTCACCTGCTAATGCTTCTCCGCTTAGTTTTAATACAACTCGTTTATACTTTGGATTATTCATACTAACCTCCACTAGAAGTTCTTTAAGCTAAATGACTTTAAAAAAAGGGAACACACTTGTGTTCCCACTATTTTAGCTAAGATTTGGTACTTACTTTTTCACTTGGCTCATAACTTCTTCAGCGAAGTTTTCTTGACGCTTCTCAATTCCTTCTCCAACTTCAAAGCGTACAAAACTTTTTACAGTAGCTCCTTTAGCTTCAACAAACTGTTTTACTTTTAAATCAGGGTTTTTAACGAATGATTGATCTACTAAACAAATATCTTCAAAGTATTTGCTTAAGCGGCCTTCAACCATTTTTGCAACGATTTTTTCAGGCTTTCCTTCGTTTAATGCTTGTTGAGTCAGAACTTCACGCTCACGTTCAACTTCATCTTGAGAAACTTGATCACGTGAAACATATTTCGGTTTGATCGCAGCGATATGCATAGAAACATCTTTAGCCGTCGCTTCATCATTAGTTCCTTCTAATAAAGTCAAAACTCCAATTCTGCCTCCCATATGAAGGTATGCACCAAAAGCATCATTATCAGTTTTTGCAACAATTTCAAAACGACGTAATGTCAGTTTTTCACCAATTTTTACAATTGCAGCATTGATGTATTCTTGAACAGTCGTTCCATTGTCCATTTTTTGTTCATGAGCTTCTTCAATCGTGCTTGGCTTGTTAGTCAATAAGTGTTGAGCTAATTCTTTGATTAATGTTTGAAATGCTTCATTCTTCGCAACAAAATCAGTCTCTGAATTTACTTCTAGTATCACAGCTTCATTTCCTGATACTTCAATATATGCAGAACCTTCTGCAGCAATGCGATCTGCCTTTTTCGCAGCTTTAGCAATACCTTTTTCACGTAAAAAGTCAATTGCTTTTTCCATATCACCATCAGTTTCTGTTAACGCTTTTTTACAATCCATCATACCTGCGCCAGTTTTTTGACGAAGTTCTTTTACCATTTGTGCAGTAATAGCCATTATGAAAATTCCTCCTTATATATGTATCATAGTATAATTATTAATAAGATGTTCTACTCGCTTATAGTATTAACTCAAAGATGTAGATAACTTGTGTATTTTCTCAAAAAAAGGTGATAGAAGGCAAATCCCTCTTATCACCTTTTGTAAAAATTTCACTTAAGCTGAAGTTTCTTCACCTTGTTTTGCTTCTAAAATCGCATCAGCCATTTTAGATGTTAACAATTTAACAGCACGAATTGCATCATCGTTTGCTGGGATTACGTAATCAATTTCGTCTGGATCACAGTTTGTATCAACGATTCCTACAAGAGGAATGTTTAATTTATGAGCTTCTGCAACTGCGATACGCTCTTTACGTGGGTCGATAACGAAAATAGCATCCGGAAGACCCTTCATTTCTTTAATACCGCCTAGGAATTTCTCTAAGCGTTCTTGTTCTTTTTTAAGTTGTACAACTTCTTTTTTAGGTAATACATCGAAAGTACCGTCTTCTTCCATTCTTTCGATATCCTTTAAACGATTAACACGCTTTTGAATTGTTGAGAAGTTAGTCAACGTTCCACCTAACCAACGTTGGTTTACATAGTACATACCTGAACGTTCAGCTTCGTCTTTAACTGAATCTTGAGCTTGCTTTTTCGTTCCAACGAAAAGGATTTTACCACCGTTACCAGCGACTTCCTTAACAAAGTTGTACGCTTCTTCAACCTTTTTAACTGTTTTTTGAAGATCGATAATATAAATTCCGTTACGCTCAGTAAAGATGTAACGCTTCATTTTTGGGTTCCAACGGCGTGTTTGATGACCGAAATGAACACCAGCTTCTAATAGTTGTTTCATTGAAATGACTGACATGTGTTTTCCTCCTAAAATGGTTTTTGCCTCCGCTTGCTTCATTTTTAAACAAATCTGTTATCACTTCATAATAACAGCACCATTGTTTAAATCAGCAACCGTGTGTATTAACACCAAAAAAAAATATAACATATTCATAGCATACAATCAAGTTTAAATATTAGTTTTGTTAAATTTAAGAAGAAGTTCTATTTCAGTTTTACCCTTATTTAATTGTTTGGCAATGTCTTCAATACCATATCCTTGACTTCTTAAACCCAATACTTTGTCCTTAAAAGTTTGGTTCTTTTCGCCACTCATTACATGCTCTTTATTATAAGGTTTAATATCGTTTCTGTTAAGTTGGTTTATATTTTCATAGTCATTATTACGATAGTCTGGAAGTAAACCTTTTATATCCTCATCTGATAACGTATCAACATCATAGCTGGATGAATTTTTCTGTTCTAGTTTATCGTTACTTATTTTCGTATTAGTCTGTTTGTCAAGAGGTTGCTGGACTTCGGTAGTCGAAGATCCATTTGGCGGTGAAGATTGTTCTTTCTTAACTGCTTGGACTCGGTTTAGAAATTGATCGTTTTGTTCTTTCATCTCGACGACAAAGCTTGCTATAACACTTTCCAGGTCCTTAATCATTCTTTCTTGTTTCTTTTCAACTTCGTGTAATCTCGATAATCTTAAATAGAGGATAATAATTAGCCAAAATGCGACAGCTAATAATAAAAAATATAATATTGCTAACAATGGATTCATCGTAACCTATCCTTTATAATCAATGATGTTTCCTTTATATGGGTGATGTTCATCTTCCGTAATTTCTTCTTCCTGATTCTTTTTTGTCGTTGACTGCTGAAATTCTTTGTCATTATGGTCATTTGTAAGTTCAGCCTTCTCATTTTTACTCTTGCTATTTACTTGCTTTCTTTTGCGCTTTTCTTCTTCTTGAATGCCCATAGCGAGTTGATCTTGCATATGTTGCCCTCGCTGCTCAAGCTGTTCTTGTATTTTTCCGATGTCTTGTGTTCTAGGAAGTGCAACTTGTAGTTCAACTAATTTTAAACTCATTTTTTACCACTTCCTTCTCCAAAGGATAATGATTTGTTGTGATTTATCATTGGTTCGAATGTCCATGAAGACAGTTTCTACATTAAATTAGTTGTTCTTACCAATAGATAGACATACGCAAATAGAATTCGCAACCTCTGTTCTTTAATAGATGGCATAAATACCCTTACGTTGTAGGTGTAAAACAACAGCAGCAAAAAACCTGCTTTTAATATTAAGAAATGAACACCTACACAATTAGATGTCTGGGTATCTTATATAAAAATCGAATAATACACAACAATTACTCAATTGTAAGTAAAAAACAACAAAGTTTACTTAAAGAGCTTTACGGAAATATTTTTGTTAAAATATCTTTTAGCTTAAACAGTGCTTTTGAATGGATTTGTGAAATTCTTGAAGTTGATAAACCCATCACTTCTCCAATTTCGGTTAATGTTAGTTCTTCTTTATAGAACAAACTAATAACAAGTTGTTCTTTTTCATTTAACTCCTTAAGAACATCTACTAGTTGACTAACTAACTCATTTTTTAATAATTGTTCTTCAGGAATGATGGATTTTTTATCAACGATCGTATACGCAATTGGATCTTTTTCTTCCGATTCTTTGTTATGCTCATCCATGGATAATACATTAGCAAAAAAGCCTTCCTGGATCGTAGAATACACTTCAGCTACGTTAATATTCAATTCATTTGCAATTTCATCAGCTGTAACGTTTCTTAATAACTGTTGTTCAAGTCGTTGAGTGGTTGCTTCTAGCTTTTTAGCCTTTTCTCTTGCACTTCGTGACATCCAATCTTCTTTTCTAAGACCGTCAAGTATAGCACCTTTAATTCGAAATGATGCATACGTATCGAATTTTAAATCTCGCGAAGTGTCAAATTTTTCTAATGCATCAAAAAGCCCAAATAGACCATAACTTTTCACATCATCTAGATTTACTGTCTTGGGTAACCCTACGGATATCCGTTGAACATGATACATAACGAGTGGCATATATTTTTTTACAAGTGCATTCCCAGCATTCTCATCACGAGTATGTACCCACTTTTCCCAAAGTAGCTGATCCTCACTTTCTAGCTTGAGCGCCATTATTACCCTCCTTGTAATGAACTCGTTCAAGTATACTTGAACATCGATGAACCAGATGGAGAGTCAACTCCATTTATTTAAAGGTTGGTTTCGCATAGATTGTTGTTTTTGTAACAAAAATAAAAACATAGTCTACTATTTTTCGTGGCATCTATTCTTCGATAAAACATTGACTATTGTGTAAAACGACATTTTTCTTCTAGCTTAAGAAATATAGCAACAAAGTATGGAAAAGAGCTAATTAGAAACGCTATCGAGCGAGGAGGGGAACTAAAACCCCTGTACCGAACGAACAAAATGTATAGACTCATTCGTGCTCAAGTCCATTTCTTTAGCTCGATTTAAACAATTTTGTTGGTATATTATTAAAGAGAAGCTTTGATACATATATTTTGTTTTCTTTTGTTTTTACAGTTATAAAGGTATGACAAATCGTTATAACATGACTGTTTGATCACAAAAATTGCATTTATATTACAATAATACCTTGATTAACTGTTCTTATTGTTAATAGACGATTTAGAGGACTAAATTCTATTGTCCTGCCACTATTTCCACCTACATCTTCTGATTCAATATTAATCTTTGCCATGTATAAATATTGCTTCACAGCTTCAACATTGCGGTTTCCAATCCTCATAAGGTCATTGCCTTTAGTAAACTGGAACATTTGTGCACCACCAGCTATTTTTGCAAGCAAATGATTTTTAGACGCACCATGCAGAACGAGTTGGTTAATGAGTACTTCAATTGCCGTATCAGCATATTTAGCTTTATTAAGTGATCCTGCCTTAGCCAAGGAAGAATCAGGTAGCATCACATGTGCTAAGCCAGCAATATCTTTGAACCTGTCGTATATAACTACCCCAACACAAGAGCCTAATCCAGATGTGCGTATGATATTCGGGCCTCTAACAATATCCATATCTGCAATACCTACTTTTACAACAGATATCGCTTCATTCATGCCCCGTTACCCCCAGAGCCTGAAAAAGCTTCGTAAAAGAATTTGGATCAGGAAGTAAAAATATATGTCCCTTCACACCTTCAAGAATCGATTGATCTGACTCTATGACACTTGTGTCTATGACAGTCGCATAGTCACTTACTTGGGATAATTGGATTAAGCCCATACTTATAATTGCTCCAACGAGATCAACGCTAATTTGCGGCACAGAAGGATACATATTCAACTTCGTAAAATCAGATAAAGAAGAGAGGTAAGAACTTGATAAAATATTACCTAATTCTTCTAAAGCAGACATAGCTAGTTGATCATATGGAGGGCCTTCGAACGCAAAATTGCTCAAGCCCGTCCATTGTTGAACTAACAATGATGCTTGTTCAAGTGGCAAAAGGAGAAACATGCTACCGGGTGCGTCACCTTCAATCTGTAAAAAGACACTGACAACAACATTATCTGCTCCCCCAGCTAAGTCCATCATTTCATCAAAAGAAACAATTTTTACCTCAGGTATATTCATCTCGATTTTCTTATTTAGTATCTTAGAAAGGGCTGTAGCAGAATGACCAGCACCAATGTTTCCAATTTCCTTCAAGATATCAAGGTGTGTATGATTAAACCTTTCAATGAAAGTCATATATTCACCTTTCCAGTTTTTCCGAATCGATCAGATTAATATTGAGTACTTCAGAAAGGTCAAGTAAAATTAGTAATCTATTACCAACCTTTGATATTCCTTTTAAATATTCTGCTTTTATGACACCAACTACTTCAGGTGGTGGTTCAATAGAATCGTCAGGAATATCAATGACATCATTAGCAGAATCTACAATTAGACCTACTTCAACATCTTCAATTGCAACGATAATAATTCTCGTGCTATCAGAATAGTTAGTTGTCATTAGCCCAAATCTATTGCGTAAATCTATTATTGGCGTTACAACACCTCGCAGGTTAATTACACCTTTCACATCTTCACTCGTTCCAGGAACCCGGGTTATGTGTTGAACCTTTTCGATTGAACGTACTTGGTCCACTGGAATTCCATATTCCTCATCTTCCAACTGAAAAACGATGACTTTTTGTTCTGTTGCTGTTCCTCCTATCACGATCATAACCTCCCTTTGTCATCTATTTTATAAGTGCATTACAATCAACAATTAGAGCAACCTGACCATCTCCTAAGATGGTCGCACCTGATATAGCAAATACGTTTGTTAAATAATTGCCTAAAGATTTCAACACAACCTCTTGCTGTCCAATAAAAGAATCAACTACTAAGCCAGCTAGTTTTTCGCCTTTCCTAACAATGACGATTGATAAATACTCATCCTCGTCAGTTGAGGCTGCTGGTACTTGAAAGATATCATTCAAAAATAACAACGGGACTACTTTCCCACGAAAATCAATGACCTTTTGGTTATGAGCATTCAAAATATCATCTTTTTTAGCAATTGCAGTTTCAATGATTGAAGAAAGAGGTATAGCATATTTCTCTTGTTGAATTTCTACTAACATGACAGAAATGATAGATAATGTTAAAGGTAATTGGATCGAAAATATAGACCCTTCTCCTTCAACTGAATCAATTGAAACAGATCCACCGAGAGACTCAATTGTATTCTTTACTACATCTAGCCCTACTCCTCGCCCTGAAACATCAGAAATTTTTTCTGCTGTAGAAAAACCAGATGAAAAGATAAGTTCATATACTTGTTTATCTGTTAAGGTAGCAGCATTTTGCTTAGTAATGATGCCATTTTTAATAGCTTTATTTAATACTTTGTCACGACTGATTCCAGCACCATCATCTTCAATTTCAATAAACACATGGTTACCACTATGGTATGCCTTTAATTTCACTGTACCTTCTTCGTTCTTGTCATGTTGAGTTCGTTCAGCAGGTAATTCAATTCCATGATCTATAGCATTGCGAATAAGATGAACGAGGGGGTCACCAATTTCATCAATGACAGTTCTATCTAGTTCTGTTTCAGCACCTATGATCTCTAAGTTAATAGATTTTCCTAAATCTCGCGCTAATTGCCTAACCATCCTAGGAAAGCGGTTAAATACTGTCTCTACAGGAACCATCCTCATGTTTAAGATGATGTTTTGTAAATCGCCAGATATTCTTGACATGCGTTCTACAGTTTCATGAAGTTCACTGTTATTTAAATCTTGTGAAATTTGCTCAAGTCGACCTCTATCAATGACAAGTTCCTCAAACAAATTCATAAGTATATCTAGACGTTCAATATTGACACGAATCGTTTTGTTTGATGCTGTTGCTCTCTTTTTATTAGCTACTACCTTGTCATCATTATGTAGTTGACTTTCCATTGATTCGTCTATAGTAATCTCTTTTTCATGATTTATTGGAGTTAGCTCTTTTTCTACTTCCGCGTGTCTCATGCTTGCTAAATTAAGAGCTTTAATTTCAATATTTGCTATTTCGGATACTTTCATTATACGTTTATGTATGGTTTCCTTCGGTTCCTTAGATACGAAGGCTATAGTAAATTCATTGTCAAACTTTTCATCTTCTAATAGCTCTACGCTAGGAATAGATTTGATGATTTCTCCAATTTGCTCCAAAACTTCGAATATCATAAATACACGAGCTGCTTTCAGTAAACAATCTTCTCGAAGTGTGATGTTTATCTCAAAGCTTTCAAAACCCTGTTCCTTTGACTGCTGGATCACCGTATACTCAAATTCGTCATAATCCACGAGAGTCTGATTGTCATTCACTTCAGCATTTTGTACCGATACAGCTGCTTCAGCTAGCGATTGCGTTAAAGGATGCCCCTCTTCAATTTGTTTTAATTGTTTCACCACCGCTGTAACATCATGTTTACCATCTCCGCCTTCAGCTATAGAGATCACCATCGTTTCAAGGTCATCGACCGCTGCAAAAACAACATCTAACACGTCAGGTGTAAAGATAATTTTTTCATTTCTCATTCCATCAAGGACGTTCTCCATTTGATGTGTTAAGCTAGCTAAATCTTCAAAACCCATTGTCGCTGACATTCCTTTTAGTGTATGAGCAGAACGAAAAATCTCATTAATTATCATTAAATTGTTTGGATTTTTTTCTAATTCTAATAATTGTTCATTTACTGTTTGTAAATGTTCTTTACTTTCATCAATAAATACATCTAAATACTGATTCATATCCATAACATACACACCCCTTATTCGGATTTTAGAAAAGGATGTTCAAAAAGTCCGAGAAAAATGACTTGGCAAAGGATAGGCTTATCCCATAGTGACAAAAAAGTGACAGCTATATGAGAAGCACTCAAATTGCTTTTCTCTCCTCTTTTTGTTCTCCTTGTGAACACGTACTTGAAGGGTTTAAACCTCTACTTTCTTCGTTTGAGCTTGTTTTTTATTAGCTCATCGAAAATGTACATTTAACACGTTATAGAATTTACTGATAAATATATTTTAAGGCTGTTGGTGTAATATCACCAAGGTCTGCAACATCGTCAATAACATTTGCAGCTATTGCAGACTTAGGCATACCAAAAACAATTGATGTGTCTTGAGATTCTGCAATTGCTTTCGCATTGCCTTTAGATTTTAATGTTTTTAAACCTTCAGTACCATCTGAGCCCATCCCTGTCATAATGATTGCGATTTTCATATATCCAGATATTTCACTGACTGATTCTAGCATCACATCTACAGATGGTCGATGGCCATTCTTAATTGATGACTGATCTATTTGTAAAACTAACGATGTACCTACCTTCTTCACTTTTAAATGAGAGCCACCTGGAGCAATATAGGCGGTGCCATTTTGAATAATTTCTCCATTCTCGCCTTCCTTTACACATATATCACATAGAGAATTGAGACGTGATGCTAGTGATTTCGTAAACCCTGCTGGCATATGCTGCACGATAATTATCGGTACATTAATTGATTTAGGAAATCCTTGCAACACTTTTTGTAATGCTCTCGGTCCTCCAGTAGACGTACCTATGCATAATATTTTTTTATTCGCTTGTTTTGAACTGTTATGAGATAACTGGGACATAGATCTTAGTTCTATTTTACTATATTTTGCTAATGATGAAGTAATAGATTTTGCTTTTCCGGTAGGAATTTGCAAATTATTCATATTTACTTTACTAGCTAGCAAAACTTTAGAGACTATTTCGTCCTTTACTTTATGAAGGTCTAAAGAAATACCACCAGAAGGTTTCGCGATAAAGTCAATAGCACCATATTGCATTGCAACTATTGTATTTTCAGTTCCTTCCTTTGTGGTACTAGATAACATGATGACGGGTATGGGATTGTGAGTCATAATTTTTTTCAGAGCTTCTATCCCATCCATTGTAGGCATTTCCACGTCCATGGTTATTACGTCAGGATTAAGTTGTTTAATTTTGGTCAGTGCATCCTCACCGTTTCTAGCAGTTCCTACAACTTCAATCTGATGATCTTCTTTTAAAAATTGTGAAATCAACTTTCTCATGAATGCTGAGTCATCTACGATAAGAACTTTTACTTGTTTCACGGTGGTACCTACCTTTCAATTAAATATTTTCGTAATCTTGACATAAATGAATGAGTTGTTGGCTTTTGTTGTCTCATATCATTTGAATTTAACAAATATGTATTAGCTATAACTTGAATATTTTTACTTGCACTAGATTTTGGTGCATATAACAAAAATGGAGTTTGTCGGCTGACTGCCTTAACAATATGTCTGTCTTCAGGTATTTGACCTAAAACCTCTATTTCTTTATTTAAGAACTGTTTCATGACAGTTGAAATTCTGTGAGTTGTATGATTTCCTTCTAGTTGTGACTGAGTTTTATTTACTATTAAAAATAGCCGCTTTGCAGGATCTTTTAAAATGATATACTTTATCGCTGCATATGCATCCATAATCGAAGTAGGTTCTGGTGTAGTAACGACAAATACTTCGTTTACTGCTTTTAACAGCAATAGATTTTCTTCAGTCATGCCAGCACCCATATCAAATATGACATAATCATATTTATCTATTAACCTTTGCATATGTTGAATAATCAAATGGACTTTAGTAGAATCCAGCTTAAAAACATGATTAAAACCAGAGCCCCCTGCAATATATGATAGGTTTTCAGGACCTTTAGTAATAATCTGATCGATGGAAATCTCATTGTTAAAGACATCTAAGACTGTATGTTTTGAAGATACGCCCATTAAAATATCGATATTCCCCATACCAATATCCATATCAAAAATAAGCACCTTTTTTTTCAGCCTAGCTAACGTCAAAGCAAAATTTAATGAAATATTAGATTTACCAACACCCCCCTTACCACTTATAACAGCAATCGTTTTAGCTGAGGTGTTGGTTCCTTGAAGTTCCATTTGTTCACGTAAGCTTGCTGCTTGATCCTTAACCATTGGCATCTTCTCCAAGTATAATTTGGCCGATTAACTGAGGAGAAGCTGCTTTAATATCATCTGGTACATTCTGACCATTCGTAATATAAGCTACACCAACTTGAAAATGATCGATTAGATTAAGCATAGAACCGTATGTTGATGTCTCATCTTCTTTAGTAAAAATAAACTGATCGATATGAATCATTGAAAATTGCTTATAAATTTGCTTCATGTCAGTAAATTTTGATGTGAGGGATAGAACAAGAAACGTTTCAACATCCTCATTAAAATCTATAATTTCTTTGAGATCCTCCACGTATTGTTGATTCAAAAAATTCCTGCCAGCTGTATCTACTAGTACTACATCATAATCAACAAATTTTTCCTTAGCACGTTGAAAATCTTCAATATTGTAACAAACTTCAATTGGGATATCTAAAATTTTGGCATATGTTTTTAATTGTTCAATTGCTGCAATTCTATACGTATCAGTTGTAATAAAGGCAACCCTTTTCTTATCATTTAACACACATTGAGCAGCTAGTTTTGCCAATGTAGTTGTTTTTCCAACTCCTGTTGGTCCTACTACATTGACAAATTTCTTCGTAAAGCTCACTCCTCCATAGTTAAATGAAGCTATACTGTCGACGATTAGTTGCTTCGTCCACCTCAATAAGTCCAAATTGTTATCTTTATTTTCCGTCGAATATTTCACCAATAGTGCATCCATAACCTTCATTCTTAACGAATCAGATATCTCTTGAACGATTAGCATTTCGTTAATTTGCCTTAGAGGTTTTGGGTATTTATCAAAATTTGTATGTATATCAACGTTTAAATTTTCCATTAATGATTTTATATCTTTTAATTCAGTTAAAACATCGTCAGATTTTTCAGTTGCTGCTGTCTCATCCTTCAAATGAAGGACGTCATGAGGTTTTTCACTTCCTTTTACAACTGGCATACTATTTTTCATGCTCATTGCTTGTTGTTCGGGAGAAAACGGTTCTGGGTCTTGTACAGCAATAACTTCAAACTGTTTCTTTGAAAAGAAACCGAGTAACCCTCTTTTCTGAGCGACCTTAGAACTAAGAATGACTGCATCATTTCCTAATTCTTGTCGTATTTTTTTCATTGCTTCAGACATAGAAGGTGCGATATATTTTTTTATTTTCATTGTATGTTCACCACTCCAACACTTTGAACTTCTACACTTCCATCAAGTTCATTATAGGATAACACTGGCACGTGTGGAAGTAATCTTTCGATAATTTGCTTCATATACATTCTTACAGCAGGTGAACATAACAATATTGGGGCTTGATCCTGGAACTGTTGCTGTTCAATATTCTGTATTACACTATTCGTTATCACTTCAGATGAATCAGGAGCGATAGATAAATAGTTCCCGTGTTCTGTTTGTTGAATACTATCTGCAATCATTTTTTCAACAGCACCTGATAATGTAATCACTTTTAAGCTGTCTCGGTTATTAATAAATTGTGACGTAATTTGGCGAGCGAGTGATTGTCTTACATACTCTGTTAATAATTCTGTGTCAGATGTTAACTTACAAAAATCAGCTAATGTTTCAAATATGACCGGTAAATTTCGGATTGAAACATTTTCTTTTAATAACTTGGCTAACACTTTCTGGATATCTCCAATTGCTAGCGGATTAGGTGTTACTTCTTCAATAAGTATTGGATAAGATTCCTTCAAATGTTCAACTAGCTGGTTCGTTTCTTGGCGGCCTAATAATTCATGCGCATTTGTTTTAATTAATTCAGTAATATGTGTAGACACTACTGAAGCTGGATCTACAACTGTATACCCAAGCATCTCTGCTTTTTCTCTCATGTCTTCAGAGATCCATTTTGCTGGCAACCCAAAGGAAGGTTCTACCGTATCAATTCCTTCAACAGCTGGATCATCAACACCAGGACTCATAGCTAAAAAGTGATCTAACAGAAGCTCCCCTTTAGCTACTTCGTTACCTTTTATTTTAAATCTATACTCATTCGGTTGTAGCTGAATGTTGTCACGAATTCTTACGACCGGAATAACAAGACCTAACTCTATCGCCAACTGCCTTCTAATCATCACAATGCGCTCTAATAAGTCTCCACCTTGCTTAGTATCAGCTAGAGGAATTAAGCCGTAACCGAACTCAAATTCAATCGGATCAACATTGAGCAGACTTACAACACTGTCAGGACTTTTCATTTCCTCTGTTTCTATTTCTTCTTCAAGCTCTTCTTTATCTTCAATAGAAGCTTTTTGAGAGTTACTAATCAAATAACCACCAGTGATGAGCAATGCTGCAATTGGTAATGTTAATGTTAAAGACATCGTTGTAAAAAAACCGAAACATGCAATCGTTGCACCGACCACATATAACATTTTAGGAAATGCAAATAACTGACCCGTTATATCCTCACTTAAATTTCCTTTTGATGCAGCCCTTGTAACGATAATACCTGTTGCTGTTGAGATCATTAAAGCTGGAATTTGACTGACTAAACCGTCACCTACAGACAATAGCATGTATGTACTTGAGGCTTCAGCAAGATCCATATCCATTTGTAGAACTCCAATAATCATGCCAAAAATAATATTGATCAACGTAATAACAATACCTGCAATTGCATCCCCTTTTACAAATTTACTTGCTCCATCCATCGCACCATAAAAATCAGCTTCTCGTTGAATTTTTTCACGGCGTACAATCGCATCTTTTTCAGATATAAGGCCAGCATTTAAATCAGCATCAATACTCATTTGTTTACCGGGCATTGCATCTAATGTAAAACGAGCTGCAACCTCTGAAACCCGCTCAGCCCCTTTTGTAATAACTATAAATTGAATAATAATAAGAATAACAAAAACGACAAAACCAACTAACACATTTCCACCAATAACAAAATTTCCGAACGTTTCAACTACTTGACCTGCATCGGCATTACCTAATATAGAGCGCGTCGTGGATACGTTTAAGCCGAGGCGAAAGAGTGTTAATACTAATAATAGTGAAGGAAATACAGAAAGCTGCAGGGCCTCTTTCATATTCATCGATACGAGGAGGACTAATAAGGCAAGAGAAATATTTAACATGATTAACACGCTCAATAACCACGTAGGTAATGGAATGACTAACATAATAATAATAAGTACAACACCGACTATAACAGGTAAATCTCTTGCTCTCATATGACATTCTCTCCTTACATATGCTGTTCAAAATTTTACTCTTAGGGTTTCTACCCTGATCTTCAATCTTGTTTAACAATCTCACTGAACATTCATTTATACACAACATCTATACTTTATTTTTCAAGCTATAAACATAAGCTAAAATTTCGGCAACTGCTTTAAAATATTCTTCTGGTATGGCTTGACCAATCTCTGTTTGATCATATAGAGCCCTTGCTAATGGCCGATTTTCTATAGTTACTACATTGTTTTTCTTTGCAATTGACTTGATTTTTTGAGCTATAAAGTCCACTCCACTAGCTACTACAAAAGGAGCATCCATTTTTGATTCGTCATACTTCAATGCAACTGCGAAGTGTGTTGGATTTGTAATGATTACGTCCGCATTAGGAACCTCTTGCATCATTCGCTGCATCGCCATTTCTCGTTGCTTTTGTTTTATTTTTGACTTTATTTGAGGATCACCTTCGACATTTTTATATTCATCTTTTATATCTTGTTTTGACATTCGAATACTTTTCTCAAAGTCATATTTTTGGTACAGGTAATCGATAATTGCTAAGAAAACAAGAACAATGGATGCTGCTAAACCCATTTGAAAAACTAACTTTGCGAGAAAAGACAGCGCAGCACCAATGCTTATTTGTGACAGCATTTCCACTTGACCCCAATTGACCCATAGTATAAAGAAAGTAACTGCTGCAACAAACGATATTTTTAAGATGGATTTTAAAAATTCAACAAGCGCTCGAATAGAAAAAATTCGTTTCGCACCTTTGATTGGATCTATTTTTTCTAGCTTAAATTTAATAGGTTCAGTTGAGAATAAAAAACCTACTTGTGAATAATTTGCTGCAACTCCTCCAACCATTGCTGCAAGCATTATAGGTGCTATGATTAATGCCATATCTTTTACTAACACTAGAAAGATGTCAAACACGTTACTTTCCGTGACATCTACTAATAAATAATCTTGAAAAGTAGTAATAAATATATCTACTAATTTGTCCAGCATATAAGGGCCACTGAACCAAAAAAAGAGAAATACGACGAATAACACAATCGCTGTATTAACATCTTGACTTTTCGCTACTTGACCTTTCTTTCTTGACTCTTGACGCTTTTTTGGAGTCGCTTTTTCTGTTTTTTCCCCAGCAAAAAACTGAAGATCTAATCGTAAAAAAGACAAATTATACGCCTCCTAAAATTCTCATCAAGGTTCTCAAAGTGACCAATACATTCTCGAATAAGTCCCTTACTAAATAAATAAAAGATGCCATTATGACAATTAGCATCACAAAGCTCACGATAATTTTGATAGGAATACCAACGACAAAAATATTTAGCTGAGGCATCGTTCTTGCCATAATTCCTAATGCAATATCTACTAGAAAAAGTGAGCCAACGATAGGTAGGGCCATTTGAAAAGCTATAATAAACATATAACTCATCGTTTGAATCAAAAATGCACTGAATCTACTGTCCCCAAAAGAAACCCACGTTTGATCGATTGGTATAAATTGATAGCTATTGAAAATCCCGTCAAGTAATAAATGATGGGCATCTACTGAAAGTAAGAACAGTAACGCAAATGTATATAAATACTGCCCCATGAGAGGGCTTTGAGCTCCAGTTTGGGGATCAATAACGTTGGCAATCGCAAAACCCATCTGAAAATCAATAAAACCTCCAGCCGTCTGGATAGCAGAGAATATAATATAAGCGGTAAACCCTATTAGTATACCTATTAAAGCCTCTTTTAGAATCATAGCAATAAACAATACATCTATTGGAATGGTATATGGATCTATTGTAAATACCATGATCCACGCTAAGAAAAAGGATAATCCAATTTTTAGCGTATTTGGTATATTTCGATAAGAAAAAATGGGTATCGTTACAAAAAAGGCTGAAATTCTAATAAATATTAATAAGAACATTGGAAATAAAGTAATCATATCATTCATAATTAACCCACAAACTTATGCAAATTATTAAAAATCTCATATGTATAACTGATCATCCTAGATAACATCCAGGGACCAAATACAACCAACCCTATAAAAACAGCAACAATCTTCGGAATAAACGCCAATGTTTGTTCTTGTATTTGTGTAGTAGCCTGAAAAATACTAACAGCCAAGCCTACACCTAAAGCTAATAATAGCAGAGGACCACTTACTATCAGTACAGTGTAAACACCTGATTGGGCAAGTGATATAACAGTTTGAGCATCCATAACTTGTCTCCTAACCAAAGCTTGTTAATAGTGATTTAATAACAAGATTCCAGCCATCAACTAGTACAAACAATAGTATTTTAAATGGTAAGGCAATCATAACTGGTGGTAACATCATCATCCCCATGGACATTAAAACACTAGCGACTACCATATCAATAACTAAAAAAGGTACAAAAATCATAAAGCCAATTTGAAATGCTGTTTTCAATTCACTGATCGCAAATGCCGGGACAAGTGCTGTCATCGGAATGTCTTCAATTGATGATGGGCTCTCATATTCTCCATATTGTAAAAATAGCGCTAAATCTTTTTGTCGCGTATGATTACTCATATATTCTTTCATAGGTATACTCGCTCGTTCATAAGCTTCTTCTATGTTAATTTCTTCGTTAAATAAAGGTGTCAAGGCTTGTTCATTCACCTCTTGAAAAGTTGGCGCCATAATAAAAAAGGTTAAAAATAGAGACAACCCTACTATTACTTGGTTTGGGGGCATTTGTTGTGTCCCTAACGATGTCCTAACAAACGATAACACAACTACTACTCTAGTAAAGCTGGTCATTAATATTAAAATACTTGGAGCTAAAGAAAGGACCGTCAATAATAGTAATAGTTTGACTGTCGTTGATACATTTTGGGGATCACTCGTATTAAAAAGCTCTGCAATCTCATTCATTCAAACTAGTCCCTTTCTTTATCTTGCTCATGTAGAAGATGTTTTCTTTCTTCAGAAAGCTCATCCAACTGTGATTTGAGCACACTAGCGAAATTTTCATCATTATGATGTTGCTTTTTATCGCGAGACGATAAAAGCTTCTTCACTAAATGTGCTGGCTGCACCATTTGATTTAGCTTATTATGATGATCATCTACGATTTGTTGTACTTCATGCTCATTGTCAATTTCTCGTAATAATTGAATATCTTCACCTACGCCAACAACTAAAATACGCTTACCGACTTTAATGAGCTGAACGGAGCGATTAGAACCTAAGCCAGTTCCACCTAAATTCTCGACATATTTAAAATTGCTTTGAGCACTACTTTTTTTATTGACAAATTTAATTAACAAATAGATAAGTAGAATCACAAAAATGGTGGCAAAAATCATTTTTGTAACATCCCATAAGCCCACCGTATTTTGATTTTCTACAAGTGGACCTACCTCATCTTCATTGTTACCGTCTTCTAAATTACTATCTTCGTCAAAATAATCTGTTACACTCATTGGTGATGACTGCTCCGCATAAACAATCAAAGATTGTAGCGGAGCAAAGATAATGGTATATAAAATTGCTATTAATAATATTTTTTTTGCTTGCAAGATGGAAACCTCATTTTAATTTAACGTTTTATTAATTGCTTCAATAACACGTTCTGCTTGGAATGGTTTAACGATAAAATCTTTCGCTCCAGCTTGAATAGCATCTATGACCATCGCCTGTTGTCCCATTGCTGAACACATCACTATTTTTGCATTTGGGTTTATTTTACGAATTTCTTTCAACACTGAAATCCCATCCAATTCAGGCATAGTAATATCTAAAGTGACTAAATCTGGTTGGAATTCTTTATATTTTTCAATTGCTTGAACACCATCGGCAGCTTCGCCAACAACATCAAATCCATTTTTCGTTAATATATCTTTAATCATCATTCTCATAAATGCCGCATCATCTACGATCAAAATCTTATGACTCATATTTTATAATACCTCCATGCTTCTTAACGCAATTTTTTGACACGATCTGATTGACTTATAATATCTGTTACCCTAACCCCGAAGTTTTCTTCTATTACGACTACTTCACCTTGGGCAATTTTCTTATTATTTACTAAAATATCAACTGGCTCTCCCGCTAATTTATCAAGTTCAATAATTGAACCAGATGATAGCTCTAAAACATCTTTTACATTTTGTTTTGTGCGCCCTAACTCAACAGTGACTTTTAAAGGAATATCTAATAACATATCAAGATTGTTTGATTCAACTGTGGTCATAGGTGTCCTTTCAAAGTTAGAAAATTCGGCTGGTTGAATATTAGGTGTTGCCATTCTTGATGATTTACTTACACCTGCTCCTATATATTGTGGGGCTGAGCCATGGTTTACTTCATGACCTACTTCTCTTTCTAACAATGAAGTAGCTGCAACTTCATCCATAGCATGTTGAACTGGTATCTCTTCCTTTGAATTCATAGCTTGTTCCTTATGAGAGCCTTCCACTGCCATCTGATTACTATCTTCTGAGAAAAGTAAATCTTCCGCTAAATCTTTTCCAAAAGTTTTCGGTAAAAGTTGCATAATATTGGAATCGATTAAATCCCCTACTTTTAATCTAAATGATACTTTTATTAAGCTATCAACTTCGGGAATTCTTTCTGTTCCTTCACCTTCCTTAATATCAAGTATATCAATACTCGGTGGAGAAATATCGACTTTTTTGTTAAATACTGTCGACATGGATGTAGCTGCTGAACCCATCATTTGATTCATAGCTTCTTGTACAGCACTTATTTGGATCTCTCCAAGCTTACCTTCAGGAGGGTTCTTTCCATCTCCTCCGAGCATAATATCAGCAATAATCGCCGCATCACTTTGTCTAATTACTAATAAATTTGAGCCAGAAAATCCTTCTGTATAATTAACTTGTACCGCTACATATGGGTGAGGAAATTCATCTTTTAATCTACTTTTTAATACAACGGATACTAAAGGTGTTGTAATTTCCACCTTTTGATTTAATAAGGTGGAGAGTACAGTCGCTGAACTACCAAAGGAAATATTTCCTATTTCACCTAACGCGTCTTTTTCAAAATCAGACAAAAACTCCTCTGCTGCATGACCTTGGTTCTGGCTGTCACTGCTCTCATCATCAGTACCACCTAGCAGTGCATCTATTTCGTCTTGTGATAGCATATCATCATTTAACATATTCATTTCCCCCTCTCACATGATCTATCAACTGGACTGCTTGTGTTTTACCAACTTTTCCAGGTTGTCCAGTGAATTTTGGCAAATCATTCACTTTTATAGTTAAAGGTTGATCTATCTTTTGATTTAATTGAATGACATCACCAACATCAAGATGCAAGAAGTCTTCTATTGGAATTTCTGAAGTACCAAGCTCAGCGGTAATAGGAACCTCAGTCAATTTAATCCGCTCTTTTAGTGCTTCAATCTCTTGAGGCTCTCGTTCTTTCTCACCTTTTTGCATCCAGTAATGAACAGATAATTTCCGGATGATCGGTTCTAAGACGACGTGTGGAATACAAATATTTATCATTCCAGTCGTATCGCCAATTTGGGTATTCATCGAAATGACCACTACTGTTTCATTTGGTGAAACCATTTGTAAAAATTGAGGATTCACTTCAAAATTAACTAATGCAGGCTCCATTTCAACAATATTACTCCATGCTTCCTTTAAATTATCTACAGATTTTTCAAAAAGGTTAGACATGATCGTTGTTTCAATTTCGGTTAATCGATCTACCTTATTAAAATTATGTCCACTTCCACCTAACACGCGATCTAACATCGAGTATGCGATATTCGGGTTCACTTCCATCAAGATTCTACCTTCTAAAGGAGGTACCTCAAACACGTTCAACACAGTCATCTTAGGTATTGAACGGATAAACTCCTCATATGGGACTTGATCTGCAGACGCGACTGTAATTTGAATATATGTACGTAACTGTGCTGAAAAATAATTAGTAAATAATCTTGCTAGATTTTCATGAATTCGGGTTAAACTACGAATTTGATCTTTGGAGAAGCGTAAAGCTCTTTTAAAATCATAAACTTTTACTTTCTTTTCGGATTCTTCCTTTTTTAACTCCTCCGCATTCATCTCGCCTGTTGATATTGCAGACAATAAAGCATCAATTTCACTTTGGGATAACACTTCACTTGACAAATTTGTTCACCTCCATCTTCGATCTGACTCCACCAATTGATAAAGAGTTATTGAAGAAGAAAGGAGGTAATGTAAACTCTATTTACATTTCCATCTTGCATTAACTCATTGATTTTGTTCATTAATTTCTCCTCAAGATATATTTTGCCTTCTTTACCACTGAATTGCTCTGCTTTCATTTCAGAAATCTCTTGGATTATAATATTACGCACTTGAAAATCGCGTTTCTGCAGTTCTTTTTTCGAACCTTTACTATCAGTTTCTATTTTAAAGGAGACACGGATAAACCCTTCATCAAGTAGATTGGTGGTAATGTCATCCATATCCATAGAGTTATCTATTATTTCATCAATAGTAGGAGCTGCTTCTACATCTTTATCTCCTATATCAAGCAAAACGAATAGCAATATCAAACCTACGATCGTAAAGGTTGCAAGCATTATTATCATAAGTGTATATAATCTATTTTTATTCACTTTCCTCACCTTCCGTCTCTCGATGAGTCCCAATTATATTTATCTTTGTATAATACTGTTCAATTTGTTGTACAACATCATCTACGTCTTCTTTAACAACAAATTTTTTCCCATTTGTTAAAGTAATCGTCGTATCAGGAAATGCTTCAACCTGCTCAATGTAAATCGCATTTAACATATATGTTTTTCCATTTAGCCTGGTGAGTGCAATCATATTTTCAAATATGGGCAAATAGAATTCACCTTCAAGATTAACAGCAAGCTATGTATTAACTAGATATGTAAAATTCTATTTGCCCTTTCCCCTTTTTAAATTTAACGTTTTAGGTTAACAAGTTCTTGTAAAATTTCATCCGATGTTGTAATAATTCGAGTGTTCGCTTGGAATCCACGCTGAGCAACGATCATTTCTGTAAATTCCTCAGAAAGATCAACATTGGACATTTCTAGCGTACCAGGTTCGATACTTCCAGTACCACCACTACCAGGTAAAGCTATACTAACATCACCTGAATTTATCGTTTCGATATAAAGATTATTCCCCACTTTTTGAAGACCTCCATTATTAGGGAATTTTGCTAAAGCTATGGTTCCCTCAACTACTAATGGGTTGGTCGTATTTGAGGGGTCTGTATACGTCACACTACCATCTTGTCCAATACTAAATTCAGACGCAGTATCAGGTATGTTAATAGGATAATCTGTACCATTACCATTTACTTCCTTTAAGTAAAATCCATCGTTATTTACAATATCCCCATTTTCATCCAAATAAAAATTACCTGCACGAGTATAATAGTCATTTGCACCATCAGTTACGACAAAGTAACCGTCTCCTGATATCGATAAATCTAAAGTTCGATTCGTTGTTTGTAGACTACCTTGGGTATGAATCGTATCAATGGAAGCCAATTGCGCCCCTAAGCCCACTTGTTTAGGGTTTGTTCCCCCTCTTCCATTCTGTACCGGTGCTGAAGCACCTGCTACTTGCTGGCTGACAAGGTCTTTAAACATAGCACGACCTTTTTTAAAGCCGAAAGTGTTAACATTTGCGATATTATTACCGATTACATCTAGCTTTGTTTGGAAGTTTTTCATTCCTGAAATTCCTGAATACATCGAACGTAACATATATACGATCTCCTTTCTATGCGGTTACATCTGTCATTCCGTAACCTTGGCCTCCATATGGTCCAGCCAATCAATCAATAATGATTGTTCCGTTTATATTCGAAAATATTTGCGTTGTTGCTTCATTTCTATCCATCGCTGTAACTACTGTGTTATTTTTTGCACTGACAATTAATGCAGCATTATTTAATAATACGAGTGAATCTTGGATACCCATTTGTTTCGCTTCGTCAACTTTTTCACTTATCTTGTTCCATTGCCGATTATCAATCGTAATATTGCGCTCCATTATTCGCTGACTCGCATGTTTACTAATTTTGAGTTCATTAGTAGATGCTAGTGCAAGACCGAATTGTGTTTTAAAATCAGCTGAAGCAGTTTGCTTAGTAGTTGAAACATGGTTATTTTTAGGACTAATTTGATGCTGTTGATAAGCATGAATGATACGCTGTGTCAATTATTCACCTCCGATTATTAAGAGGGACAAATTTTCACGTTTATGCAGAAATTTTGAGAATTTGTGAAGCAGAAATAGTAGTTCCATCTGCATCATCAAGCTGGTATGTCGTTTGTCCATTGTTAAACAAAACAGAAAGAACTGTCGCTGACATTTCAGTCCCATCATCTCTTTGCCACATAACTGACTTCCCTATTAATTCACTACCTTGTAATATGTGATTGTCTGTAGTAGTATGGTTAATTCCAGAAATATTACCTAATTCCAAAGTTGAACCATCTTCTAGCTCAAAATAAACTTCACCGTTAATATATTGAATTGAACTAATAACTCCTGTCCCTTCAACAATCGTTGAACCATCCTCATCTATCACTTCTTTATGATATGTTACATCTTTACCGACAAATTGATTGTAACTAACAAGATTGGATTGTATGCTCTGTTGTAGCATAAGTTCCATCGATTCTGACATAGCCATCATTTGCTCTAATGAAGAAAACGTAGCCATTTGGGCAATAAAATCCTTATCCTGCATTGGATTAAGTGGGTCTTGATTTTGCAATTGTGTCATTAAAATTTTTAGAAAATCGTCTTTTCCTAATATATCAGACCCTGTATTTCTCTCTTCATTTTGATATGAGGATAAATAATAATCTGCTGGAATTGTAGTAGCCATATTCATCACCTTTACCTATACTTGTAGATTAAGTAAAACTTCTTCAAAAGATAATGGTTCATCATTTGCTTGATTATCATTTTGGTCATCTTGCTCGCTTTGATTTTGTCTCTGTTGGTCATTTTGATCACGGTTAAGGAATCTCATAAATTGTTGTTCTAGTTGATCAGAAATGACTAGTTTATCTACTTGAATATTTTGAGCCTGAAACGATTGCTTTAAGTTAAATAATTGAGACTCTATTAATTCTTTAGCAGCAGTTGAAGACGTAATAATTCTAGCTAGCATACCAGCTTCGGTCTGTTGTAATTCAATTTTTAATGAACCGAGATGCTCAGGGAATAGTTTTATTTGTAATGTTTTATTCCCATTTAAAAATGATAGATTACCTTTTGCTAATATGTTCTGAAAATCTTTAATAAATTGCTCTTCATTAGCACCTTTATCTGGTTGCCCGACAAATAAGACAAATTGTTGAATTTTATCCATTTGCCCTTGTGGAATGTCAACATTCACTACAGGTTGTGTTATAGCTTCTATCGGTTGCTTCAAGGTCATTCCAGATAATAATAGATGATTGTTTTGTGAAGCAGGGACGGTTGAATTACCCTTCGTGAGCTCAATATTTAATCGATTATCTGCACCGATAAAAAATTGATGACGGCCATTTGTTTTCACGTCATGATTACTCGTTTTGTTTTGTTCCTTCACCATTTCAGAAGATGCATTTACTAGTGAATTTAATAGTTGCTGCAAGGTCGATAAACTATCATTGTTACGACCTGACGCGCCCTGTAGTTGATTTGTTAAATTCTTCAAATTCTCTACAACATTCATGAGTAATTGTTGTGATACTGTACCATCATTTTTCAGCGAATTAGCAACACGTTCTATAGCTGTAAGAATATCCTCCGATAATTTACCTTGTCCTTGAAGAGTTAGTAATAAATCTTGGCGGATGGTTAAATTATTGGCCATATTATCTATTAATAATAGAAGTTCTTCATTAGATAATTCGCTTACATCTGCTACTAATAACTGATCAAGTTGTTCATTAATATAATCAATGTCCTGCTCTTTCATTTCCTGGGCAACATGAGCTTTTTCATTATGTTGATCTACACCATTATTATTTCCGTTAACGTTAACACCTTTGTCTTGATCCTCTTTTGTTACGTTAGTACTATTGCCTTGATCTTTACTTGAAATTGCTCCTGATAGTTTTTCTTTAAAACCAGAGTCGTTTGATGTTGTATCCAGAAAATTGTCTTTAGCCTTCTTTTGACTAACAGAAACTGGCTGTATTAGTTGTACACTCATCGTTTTCACCTCCTCTCATGTAATGACTGAATTTTTACTCACCATTAAATTCTTCTGCTAGTAGCTGTGTAAACTCCGCTGCAGATTTAGGTTCCATTTTTTCTAAGACTGCTGCTCTTTTTTCCATTTCCATTGACGCCAATATGTCTATCACATAGTCATCATCCATCTTTTGCATAATTGCAGCAGCGTTTTTTGCTGTCATATTCTCATATGGACTGACGATTAAATCATCTTTTTTTTCATCATTCTTTTTCACATTTAAATTGTTTAATTCTGCTTCTAACTTATTTATCTGATCTTCTTGTTTTGCGATTGTAGCTTTATGATCATCTACCTCAGCCTGTTGGTTTTCAATTTTCGCTTCCAAATCAGCTATAGTGGCTTTTTGTTCTATAATTGTATCTTGGTTCTCATTCATATCAGGATCCGTTGTACCCGTTGTGCTTACAACATTAGCAATGAATGGTATTTGTGCAGCGTATTGCTTTGTATCTTCAAAGACATTACCGCCCTTCAAACTGATGATGATGAGCACAATGCTAAAAGCTAATGCGAACGGGATAACTATTATGAATAGAAACCTTCGGAACTTACTGAGTTCTTTTTTCTTTTTCACTCTGTATTCACCCTCGTTCTTAAAAATTGCTGCACCGAAATTTCATTCATTAATTTATTTTCGTTACACTTATTAGTCGTAACGAAGTTTTCATAGTCAATTTCTTTCATTCTTTCATATTTTTTCATTTCAATATTAGCCTCAAGGAGCAACTTTTCTTTTGCTTGCATTTGGGCACGTGCTTCAGCAACTAACTGTTGCAAATTGTTAATATCTTGATCGATTTTTAACATGAAGCGTTGATATTTTTGGATATCCTCAATGGACGATCCTCTCGTTATTTTTTCAGATTGCCCTGCCTGACGTTCTTCCTTTTGCTTTAACAATTCATATAATTTCTTACCTATTATTTCAAAATTCTCAATTGATTTATTATACTCAACAAGAACAGCCTCTTTCTCATGTTCCTTAATCGATAATATTTGATGAAATTTATAAGAATATGTCATTGTATTTTTATTCACCTGTCTCTATTAAACGAAGTAATGACGATACACTATCCTTGCTATTAATCTTATCATTTGTATTCTGCTTCAAGTAATCAACAAGTTTCGGATAAAAACGAATGGCTTCATCTATATTCTTTGATGAACCCCTTTTATATGCTCCAATATTAATTAAATCTTCGGAATTCATATATGTTGATAGAAGTTCTCTAAATTTTTCTGCAGCTACTATTTGTTCGTTTGGTGCTATCTGGTTCATCACACGACTTACGCTTTTTAATAAGTTAATAGCAGGAAATTGTCCTTTATTCGCAAGATTACGATCTAACACGAAGTGGCCATCCAAGATCCCTCTGACTGCATCCGCAATTGGCTCGTTCATATCATCTCCGTCAACTAATACAGAATAAAAGGATGTAATAGAACCGAGTTGATTTGTACCAGTTCTCTCTAATAACTTTGGAAGTATTGCAAATACGGACGGGGTATACCCCTTAGTCGTTGGTGGCTCACCAGTAGCTAAGCCAATTTCTCTTTGTGCCATCGCGACTCTAGTAACTGAATCCATCATTAACATAACATTTAGCCCTTGATCTCGAAAATATTCGGCAATCGTTGTAGCTGTATAAGCGCCTTTTATTCTCATTAAAGCAGGCTGATCGGAAGTTGCTACAATAACGATTGATCGCTTTAGACCCTCTTCTCCAAGATCTCTTTCGATGAATTCACGAACCTCTCTTCCACGTTCACCAATCAACGCGATGATGTTTAAATCTGCGCTAGTATATCGAGCAGTCATGCCCATCAATGTACTTTTCCCAACACCTGATCCAGCGAAAATGCCAACACGTTGCCCTTTCCCAACTGTTAACAGGCCATCTATCATGCGAACACCGACTTCTATTTCTTCGTCAATAGGCGGTCTCTCCATTGGGTTTGGAGGAGACTTTTCCGTCTTAACCGTCGCTAATCCTTTTGGTAGCTCCCCACCATTTAAAGGATGTCCTAACGAATTTAGCACCTTCCCTATTAATGCTGAACCTACTTTTATTTGTAGTGGATTTTTCGTTGTTTCTACAACACTGCCTGACGATATACTACTAACACCCATATAAGGCATTAGTATTACAAATTCATCCCGAAATCCAACAACCTCTGCCATGATTTTATTGTTCTTGTTTGAATCAACGTATATGTAACATACGTCTCCTATTGAGCTTTCGGGACCTTTAGACTCGATCATTAAACCTACAACTCTTGTTACTTTCCCATATCGTTTATATGTGTCTATTGAATGGATGTCATTCATTAAGCTAGCTAATTTCAACTACTATCATTCCTCTACTAAAAGTTCAATTAGTTTAGCCTTTATTTCTTCTAACTGGCTATCTACACTTGCATCAATTTTGCCAAATGATGATTCTATAATACAGCCAGTTTCTTTTCTATCCTCGTCTGGGTAGATATATAATTCAGTCATATGGTTTAAAAGATCGAACAACTCATTTTTGCGACTTATAACTAGGTCATATTGCGATGGGTGAACATATATTTTAATATCAGTATGTTCCTTTACTTCTTTTAAGGCTCGCTTAACAATATGTACGAATTGCCCTTCGTCTCCGTCTAGAGTTTCTCCCAGGATCCGTTCAGCTACTTTTATGCCGATAAGCAGCATTTTTTCCTCAGCTGAATCCAAGATTTCATGGTAATCTTTTTTTGTTAAACTGACTATGTGTTTTGCTTCACTCAATTTTTCACTATATTCGGTGTAGCCAGCTTCTTCACCAGACTGAAAACCTGCCTTATAGCCAGTCTCTTTCGCCTCAGCTTCTAGCTGTTGTTTTTCTTTTAGCCATGCTTGTTTTGTTTGTTCAATTTCTTCATTTACTTGCTTAAGTTGTTTATTGGCATTCTCCAGCAATTCTTTCGCTTCTTGTTTCGCATCAGTTATCAGTTGTTGAGCTAGCTGTTTTTCCGAATCATTGCTAACATTGTCGGCTCCTCCTTCATTTGAAAAAGTTTGGAGTCCTATCACCTTTTTGTCTCTAGAAGTGACTGAAGTAAATGGTGCTTTTATGACGTTAGACAATAATATCATCTCCTCCACCACGAGCCACAATGATTTCTCCTGTTTCTTCTAGTCTACGAATAACTTCAACAATTTTGGTTTGGGCTTCCTCAACATCACGTAAGCGAACAGGTCCCATATATTCCATATCTTCCTTAAAGGATTCAACCATACGTTTAGACATATTTCTAAATACAACGTCTTTGACCTCTTCACTAGATACTTTAAGAGCAAGAATGAGATCATCATTTTGAACCTCTCTGATTACTCTCTGTATTGCACGGTTATCAAGAGTAACAATATCTTCAAAGACAAACATTCTCTTTTTAATTTCTTCTGCTAGCTCTGGGTCCTGTATTTCTAATGCATCAAGTATCGTTCTCTCAGTGCTTCTATCAACACCATTCAATACATCAACTACAGACTCAATCCCACCGGTTTGATTATAGTCTTGTGTAACGGTTGCCGAAAGCTTCCTTTCCAATACTTGTTCAACTTCATTTATAATCTCAGGAGATGTACCTTCCATTAATGCAATTCTTCTTGCCACCTCTGTTTGTAACTCTTGTGGTAATTCTGACAATATTAGTCCTGCTTGTGCAGGATCTAAGTAGGATAAGACTAACGCAATTGTTTGCGGATGCTCTTCCTGAATATAATTCAATATTTGACTAGGATCGGCTTTCCTGACAAAATCAAAAGGTCTAACTTGTAAGGAGGATGTTAAGCGATTAATAATAATCGCTGCTTGCTCACTCCCTAATGCTTTCTCAAGGATTGTCTTTGCATAGCCAATTCCCCCTTGTGCTATATAATCCTGCGCAAGGGCGATGTTATGAAATTCCTCCATAATTTTCTCTTTGGCTTTAGAATCGACCTTTTTCACATTAGAAATCTCTAATGTTAGCCTCTCAATTTCTTCTTCTGATAAATGCTTATAAATAGATGCTGATACATCTGGACCAAGAGAGATTAAAAGAATGGCAGCCTTTTGTTTTCCTGTTAGTATTGTTTTTCCTTCTTTATTAGCCATCTTTTTTCCTCCTAATCTTCAGCTAACCAAGATCTTAATAGCTTTGCAAAATCATCTGGTTTGTCTTTTGCCATCTTTTCTAACTGTTTTCTTCTCACATTCGTTTCAGTTTCTTTCTCATCATTAACATCTGGAAGGAAAATCTTTGATTGGTCCGTCATATCAATTTCCTCTGTAGCTCGTGATCTGTTATATAGTAATAAAGCGACAAGTAAGATAATGATAGCTAATAATAGCGCTCCAACGATGTAAATCCAAGGCGGAATTAACGGTTTAGATGGCGCACTAAATACAGGTTTACCATTAAATTGAGCAACTGAAACGACTACTTTATTTTTCGCATCATCAACTGTCAATTTGTCACCGTCGTCTAATACGATTGAAGTACGTACGATTGAGCTTAGTATATCTTGAATGTCACCTGTTGGCACAGCAGTAGTACTATCTTCACTAGCTACTGGGGGCTCAACCATTACTTGAATACCTAGATCTCTTACCTTATACGGACTTTCAACTATTTCTTTAGTTATACGGTCTACTTCATTGTTAATTGTTTCTTCAATACGTTCATATTCACCGGCATTCTCATTATTAGCTGAACTTTGTAAGGTCGTAAGGTCATTATCACCAGCCGGTATCCCCCCAGCTTGAGCACCTTCTCCAGAATACGTTTCTCTAATGGTTTTAGCACTGATTGCAATTCCTTCATTATCATCAGTCGTAGCTTCAACCCTGTTTTCTATCCGATTTTCTTTAGTAAAGTCTAGGTCAGCTGTCACAGAAACAACTACTTTATCTTGCCCCATCATCATGCCGAGCATTTGCTGAACTTGTCGTTGAATATCACGCTCAACTTCCCGTTTAATCTCCAATTGATTAGCGATAATTGCACCATCAGAAAAATTATTTTCTTTATTTAGGTCAAAATACTCAAAATTTTGGTTCATTATGACGATATTATCAGTAGGAAGGTTTGGTACACTTTTTGAAACTAAGTGATAAAGCGCTCTCACGTTTTCCTGATCGAACTTATATCCTAGTTTTGTTTGTAGTACAATAGATGCAGATGCTTCCTCTCCAACCTCATTCACAAATAATGTCGGTTGCGGAAGATTAATCATTACTTTGGCATCATCTACGCCATCGATGCCTTCAATTAACCTTGCCAATTCATTTTGAGTAGCATCTAGCTTCAACATATTAAATTCGTTTTCAGTTGTTCCTAAACCTGAATTATTACCGAAATCACCATAGTCAAAGCTGCCACTTTCAGGGATTCCCTCTGCTGCTAATTCAACCATTAGCGTATCGACAATCTCTGTAGGTACCAATATTGATGTTCCATTGTCAGCAACTGTTGATTCTATCCCTCTAGAGTCTAATGTTGCCTTAATCTGCCCAGTCTCTTGTGGTGACAAGTTTACATACAGCGGTTGAAGACTTGTGTTATTAGCTAAAAATAATATAATTACAATTGCTATTCCAAAAAGAGCAATGGCTCCGATCATACCACCCTTTTGGGTTTTTGATCTTGCATTCCAAAATTGTGATAATTTCTCTTTATATTTATTCATTGTCTCGTTCATCATTTTCCTCCGGTTATTCTAGCGAATTCTCGGTTGAGTAAATAACCGTTACTGTTTTATATCATCAGTCTTCTATCCATTTAACGGTTAAGAATATTATGTATTTGTATTTTACACTTGCATTCGCATAATTTCCTGATATGCTTCTACTGCTTTATTTCGTATTTCGAGAGACGTTTGTAAAGTTATGCTCGCTTTTTCAGCTGTAATCATTACTGTATGCAAATCAACATTTTCACCGTTTACAAGGCTTTCAATTGCATTATTTGAAGCAATTTGAGCATCATTTACCCGATTAATAGCACTTTTCAACATAGTAGAGAAGTTTTGTTGTGCTTGAGCAGGTGTGATGGTTGTCTTCATGTTTTGTTCAGGTGTGACAGCAGTACTTACAATTGGGGTTGCACTAATCATTATAATTCACCTACTTTCCTATTTCTAATGCCTTCATTAGCATCCCTTTAGAAGCATTCATAACAGTAACATTTGCTTCATAAGATCTAGTTGCGCTCATTAAATCGACCATTTCCTTCAACGGGTCAACATTTGGTAGCTCAACATAGCCTTCAGTATTTGCATCTGGATGTTCAGGGTCATAAACCAATCGAAACGGCGTCTCGTCTTCAATAATCTTTGTAGCTTTTACACCACTGCTAATATCTTCATTATTCATCGCCTTATTTAAAAATGATGAGAATTGACCACCATTTTCTTCTATATAAACCATTTTTCTTTTATAGGGTTGCCATTCACCATCTACTAATTTCCCGCGTGTCGTATCTACATTTGCCATATTCGATGAAATGACATCCATCCTAAGCCGTTGTACAGTCAGTGCTGAAGCAGTTGTATTCATACTTTGAAAAATAGACATGTATTACCTACCCCCTTTTATAACCGATTTTAATGATGCAAACTTTCCGTTAATTAAATCTGATAAAGCATAAAAATAGATTTGATTTTCAGCTAACAGGGTCATTTCTTTGTCTATATCTACGTTATTCTCATTGTGGTTAAAGATTAAATCACCCCTGCTTGAAACTGACATTGGATGTTGTCCAGAAGACGAGGAGATATTAAAGTGTCTAGCATTTGTTGCGTTGCCTTGAAACTCCTCCATCGCATTTTCTAGATTCAGTTTAAAACTAACAGATTTAGCTTTATAATACGGAGTGTCAACGTTAGCAATATTAGTTGAAATTGCTTTTTCTTTTAAAGATGAATAATTCAACCCCGACTCTAAAGCATTAACCGTATTAGAAAATAGCTTCATTTTAACCCCTCTATTCTGTGTTGAATAATGTAGTAACGCACATAGTTTATTGGTTAATCTGGAAAATCCTATTTAAAATTTGTAGGATAAATTACCAAATAAATAACATGATTTCATTATAACAGCTTTGTATTGCATGTCTATACGGAATGTCTAAAAAAACGACAAATTACCCCCATAAAAATGGCGATAAAAGTCGAATATACTATTTTTTGTCGTTTTAAAACTGGGTAAATTTACCCTTTATTCCACCTAATTTCATTATAAGTATAAAATTTCTTAAAAATGTCATATATACTCTACGTTATGTTTATGAAGTGCGGATACATATTCAGGAGGTTTTATTATAAATAGCTAGTGTATCATTTGATCTTTGTGCAAGAGATAACAACGTTAATCTGAACTCATAGTAATGATAAAAGGACTTATTATTGAATGAGTGCAAGGCTTGAAAAAATCCACTTAGTGAAACAGTTCGAAGATATTTAAGGGGAAGATTAATTGGGATAGGATAGGTAGGATGAAAAGATTTACAGGACACCGCTACAACGAATGAACGAAAAGTAGCAGCACAGAAAAAGCAATAGAATAATTTTCAGAAACGGCACTTGTCGTATTATCACCATTAAGCTATCAATAAGATAATTAATATATTGTAAGAGGAAACTATGACATGCTAACTTCTTAGTTGTTATTTATACCTATAGAAAAAGAAGTCTTATGTGATTATTTTCATTATATAAAAGAAAAGATGCTGCAATACTATAGTGGTATTGCGTTTATTAGTAAGATGAACAATAATCAATGCGAAAATAGCCTTTAGTTACTATTATGATCCTACGCATCATGACAAGAAATTCAAGTGTACTTCCTTACTCTCCTAAATAACACAAAAACAGCTAAAGAAAAATAGGTAATTTTTCTTTAGCTGTTTTATTTGTTAACTAGTTAACGTACAGCCTTCTCCAATGAAATTAATTAGATTTAAGCTTTTCTAGCTCTACTAAAAACTTATCATTTAACACCTTAATATACGTACCTTTCATTCCTAGTGAACGAGACTCTATTACACCAGCGCTTTCTAATTTTCTCAATGCATTTACAATAACAGATCGGGTAATCCCTACTCTGTCAGCGATTTTACTAGCGACTAATAGACCCTCGTTGCCATTTAACTCTTCAAAGATATGCTCAATCGCTTCTAATTCACTATAAGAAAGTGAGCTGATAGCCATTTGTACGACAGCTTTACTTCTCGCTTCTACTTCAATTTCTTCAGCTTTCTCACGTAAAATCTCCATTCCTACAACAGTTGCTCCGTACTCAGCAAGAATGAGATCATCATCATGGAACTCTGCTTCAACGCGAGCCAAAATCAATGTTCCAAGACGTTCTCCACCACCATTAATTGGCACGACCGTAGTTAGCCCAGATTTAAATAATTCTCTATTTTCTACAGGGAAGGCTGTATATTCACTTTGTACATCTAAATTAGAAGATGTTTCAGTAATATTGAATAAGTTATTCGTATACTCTTCTGGAAATTGGCGATCTTCTAGCATTTTCTTCATGCGCTCATTTTCAATTAATCGATTAATTGAAAAGCCAAGTAGTTTACCACGGCGACTTAAAATAAAAATATTACATTCAATTACATCACGTAGCGTATCAGACATTTCTTTAAAATTTACTGGTTTTCCAGCCGCTCTTTGGAGCATAGCATTAATTTTTCTCGTTTTTTCTAACAAATTCATTTCTTTCTTCCTCCTGTACTTTGCATTCATCAACTTCAGAGGTTATGTAAAAAGTCGGGTGCAGAACGATAATACTAAGAAGATCATAGTAGAATTTTCTGTTCTAATCCGATCTTTTCATCCTCCGTTAGAACACCTAGTTATAATATAAATTGACTTAAGTCTTTATCTTTTGCTATCATGCTCAGTTTTTCTTCAACATATTGTTGTGTTATCGTAATGCTCTCCATCGTAATATCAGGAGCTTCAAAAGATAATTCTTCAAGAAGTCGCTCTAAGATTGTATGAAGTCTTCGTGCTCCTATATTGTCAGTGTTTTGATTTACGTCAAATGCGATTTCAGCAAGCTTACGAATAGCATCGTCAGAAAATTCAAGTTGTATACCTTCTGTGCCTAATAATGCTGAATATTGTTTCAATAAGGCATTATTTGGCTCTGTTAAAATTTTAACAAAGTCTTCAATCGTCAACTTCGTTAATTCTACACGAATCGGAAATCTCCCCTGTAACTCTGGAATTAAATCCGACGGTTTAGCGATGTGGAATGCTCCAGCTGATATAAATAATATATGGTCTGTTTTTACCGATCCATATTTTGTAACGACGGTTGAACCTTCAACAATTGGTAAAATGTCTCGCTGCACACCTTCACGAGATACGTCACCAGACGATGATTGTTGACTTTTACTTGCGATTTTATCAATCTCATCAATAAATATAATTCCTGTTTGCTCTGCCTTTTGAACGGCTTCTTGTGTTACTTCATCCATATCAATAAGCTTATGGGCCTCTTCATGTGTTAATACTTTGCGAGCTTCACGTACAGTTAATTTGCGCTTTTTCCGTTTCTTTGGCATCAGCCCACTCAAAGCATCCTGCATGTTCATGCCCATTTGTTCCATACCTGAGCCTTGAAGCATGTCGAACATTGACGGTTGCTGTTCCTCTACTTCAACAGTCACATAATAATCTTCAAGCTCTCCTAATGCAAGCTTATGGGCAATTTGCTTGCGTTTTTCTTTTACTGAAACCTCGTCAGCTTGTTCCTCATTGTCACTTTGGGAAGATTGACCTCCAAATAACATCTCAAATGGATTTTTATAATTTGTTTGTTTAGATTTCCCTGGAGCTAGCAGCTCAACAAGACGTTTGTTGGCGTTTTCTTCCGCTCTTTCCTTCACTGCTAACATTTTTTCCTCTTTAACAAGACGGACTGACGTCTCCACAAGGTCTCTGACCATAGATTCAACGTCACGACCAACATAACCTACTTCAGTAAACTTAGTCGCTTCTACTTTAACAAATGGAGCTCCAACAAGCTTAGCTAAACGTCTAGCAATTTCAGTCTTACCAACGCCAGTGGGTCCTATCATTAAGATGTTTTTCGGTACAACTTCATCTCTAAGCTTCTCATCGAGAAGACTTCGACGGAAACGATTTCTTAAAGCAACAGCAACAGCTTTTTTTGCATCACTTTGACCTATAATAAACTTATCTAACTGCTCTACAATTTGTCTCGGAGTGAGATTCTTTCTCATTAAAAACCCTCCTTCATTGCTCAAAGTTGTTCAACGATAATCTGATCATTTGTATACACACAAATTTCACCAGCAATTTCTAAAGCAGCTTTGGCGATTTCTTCAGCTGATAAATTATCACCGGCATAATTTTTAAGTGCTCTGCCTGCAGATAATGCATAATTACCACCTGACCCAATAGCTAAAATTCCATCATCAGGTTCGATCACTTCACCGGTGCCCGAAATAAGTAACAAATGCGTTTTATCCATTACAATTAGCATCGCTTCTAATTTATGGAGAACTTTATCTGACCTCCACTTTTTCGCGAGTTCAACCGCTGCCCTTTTAATATTTCCATTATACTCTTCAAGCTTTCCTTCGAATAGCTCAAACAGCGTAAAGGCATCTGCAACAGAGCCAGCAAAGCCTGCTATAACTTTTCCTTGAAATAGTTTTCGAACCTTTTTGGCAGTGTGTTTCATTACAACGGCATTACCGAAAGTCACTTGACCATCACCTGCCATCGCACATTGCCCATTGTGGTGAATAGCAAAAATTGTTGTAGCATGAAACGTTGACATGACATATCCTCCTTTTTTACACTCACTCAGGCTCTAGGATGGTGCTTCATGTAAATATTACGCAAATGATCTTTAGTTACATGCGTATATATTTGTGTTGATGACAAATGCTCATGCCCTAAAAGTTCTTGAACAGATCGCATATCCGCACCTTCATTTAATAAATGTGTGGCGAATGTATGCCTAAGAACGTGTGGACTTATATGTATAGTTATGGAAGCCTGCTTTATCATCTTATCGAGTATGACACGAACTCCTCTTGCAGTTAAAGGCTCACCTCTGTAATTTAAAAACAGATGTCCTGTTTTTACTTGCGACTTATCCTGCAAGATTTGCCTACCTTCAGAAATGTATTTTTCTATTGATTCATGAGCAAAGCTACCAAATGGCACGTATCGTTGTTTATTTCCTTTTCCAGTAACTAATACTGTACCAATTGAAAAATCCAAGTCTTGTATTTGAATATTACAGCACTCACTAACACGAATACCAGTAGCATACAACAATTCTAGTATTGCTTGATTACGCAGCCCTAAAGGCGTTGAAATATCACTGACAGCAAATAATTGTTTTAGCTCTTCTTCATATAAAAATTGTGGTATCCTTTGTTCCTGCTTCGGTAAAGAAACGATGGAAAAGGGATTTTCGTTCACTAATTCTTCTCTTAACAAAAAGGCGAAAAAGCTACGCAGGCACGAAACCTTTCTTGCTATAGACTTTCTTGCATATTTCTTGCTGTGAAGTTCAGTCAAATAGATACGAACATCAGCATATGAAACATCCAAAAGCTTATCAATCGCCTGTTGATTCATAAACTGAAGAAAATGCAAGATATCATTTTTATAATGCATAATGGTATATTCTGAATAGTTTTTTTCAATTTGTAAATATTCAATAAATAATTGTAATTGTTTGTTCACATTTTTCAATTCGCCATACACCTCGCAAGGGCTACTAAATAGTAACATACTTTAGTAGCCCCTTGCAAACAATTTCTATACATTTTTTATAAAATTCTGAATTGTTTCTAACGCGCGATTTGCATAGCTTTCATAGCGTTCTTTTTTATTCTTTATCCTTACACCTAGGTCAGGAAACAAGCCAAAATTCGCATTCATTGGTTGGAAGTTTTTTTCATTTGTCGTTGTAATATACTTAGCCATACTTCCTATCGCTGTTTCTTCTGGGAATACTAACAAGTTCTTTCCGTCCACTGATCTGGATGCATTAATTCCAGCTACCAAACCTGAAGCAGCAGATTCAACATATCCTTCTACCCCTGTCATTTGTCCTGCAAAAAACAAATTCGGCTTATTATGGAATTGATATGTTGGCTTAAGTAAGTGAGGTGAGTTAATAAATGTGTTTCGGTGCATCACCCCATACCGAACGATCTCAGCATTTTCTAAACCAGGAATAAGTCGTAACACTTCTTTTTGTGCTCCCCACTTTAAATGCGTTTGAAAGCCCACTATATTGTATAACGTTCCTGCTGCATCATCTTGTCTAAGTTGAACAACAGCATGCGGTCTTTTTCCCGTACGTGGATCTTCTAAACCAACAGGCTTTAGCGGGCCAAAAAGCATTGTTTTGTGACCACGTTGTGCCATAACCTCAATTGGCATACAGCCCTCAAAATAAATTTCCTTTTCAAATTCTTTTAGTGGAACTACTTCTGCATTGATTAATGCCTCGTAAAATGTATTAAATTCCTCTTCGTTCATAGGACAGTTAATATAAGCAGCCTCACCTTTATCATAGCGAGATTTCAAATAAGCCTTGTCCATATTAATACTTTCTTTGTCAATAATCGGTGCAGCAGCATCATAAAAATAAAAATAATCCTGACCCGTTAGCTCTTTTATGTTGTTCGACAATGCCTTTGATGTCAAAGGTCCTGTTGCGATAACTGTAGGGGTATCATCTATATTAGTCATTTCCTCGTTAAACACTGTAACATTCGGATGATTTTTCACATAATCTGTGACCTTGCCCGCAAATTCGTGGCGGTCAACAGCTAACGCTCCACCTGCTGGCACAGCGCATTCGTCCGCTGCTTTAATTATAACTGAATCTAACATACGCATCTCTTCTTTAAGTACGCCTACAGCGTTTGTTAAGCTGTTTCCTCTCAGAGAGTTACTACAAACTAGTTCAGCAAATTTATCTGTATGGTGTGCAGGAGTTTGTTTAACAGGCCTCATCTCATATAAATTCACCTGAAAACCACGCTTAGCAATTTGCCAAGCAGCTTCACTTCCAGCAAGTCCTGCACCAATTACGTTTATAGCTTTTGTAGTCATTCTTTTTCCTCCATTATTGCATAAGCTTTCACAGTTTTTTGCTATCCAAAAGAGGTGAGCATCAAGTTAGCTCACCTTTATGGTTACTTCTGTTGCTCTTCTTTATAGTCACAATTTACACATTGAACTTGCATACCTTTTTTCAGTTTTTTCTCAACAAGCATGTGGTCACATTTAGGACACATACGTGCAATCGGTTTATCCCAAGAAACAAAATCGCATTCTGGGTATAAGTTACACCCATAAAATACTCTTTTCTTTTTACTTTTACGTTCAACGATACTCCCTTTATTACATTTTGGACATTGAACACCAATTTCTTTTACGATTGGCTTCGTGTTTCGACAATCAGGAAAATTTGAGCAGGCCATGAACTTACCGTATCTTCCCATCTTTATGACCATTGGATTCCCACAAAGCTCACAATCAACACCTGCAGGTTCATCCTTAATCTCCACTTTCTCCATTTCTTTCTCTGCTTTTGTTAAATGCTTTTCAAAGTCTTGATAAAATTTATCAATAATCGAAATCCATTCAACATCTCCAACTTCAATTTCGTCAAGATTTCGTTCCATATTAGCTGTAAATTCTACATCAATAATATCTGGGAAGAATTCAACTATGAGGTCCAATACTATTTCACCTAATTCAGTTGGAGTGAACCGCTTATTTTCTAGCGCAACATAACCACGTCTTTGAATGGTGTCTAAGGTAGGCGCATACGTTGATGGTCTTCCAATCCCTAACTCTTCGAGCGTCTTTACTAGCCTTGCTTCTGTATATCTCGGGGGTGGTTGTGTAAAGTGCTGCTTTGGCTCTAGGTCCTTCGAAATGATTGTATCACCCTTTTGTAGATCAGGTAACATATGATTTTTTTCTTCTTCTTGATCATCTGTACTCTCAACGTACACTTTCATAAACCCAGGGAATTTTACTTTTGAGCCATGTGCTTTAAACATCACTCCTTCATTTTCTAGCACAACAGTCATCGTATCCATCGTTGCTGGAGCCATTTGACTCGCAACGAACCGTTCCCAAATAAGCTTGTATAAACGAAATTGATCTCTACTTAAATACTGTTTAATTGAAGCTGGATCTCGATGTGTACCAGTTGGTCTTATTGCTTCATGTGCGTCTTGAGTATTAGCTTTCTTTTTTTTGTTGCGTTTATCCTCGGATAAATATTGTGTTCCATATTTATCTTCTATGTAAGCAGCAGCCTCATTTTGGGCAGTGTCAGAAATCCTTGTAGAATCAGTACGCATGTATGTAATGAGACCGACCGTACCACCCTTACCAAGCTCAATCCCTTCATAGAGTTGCTGTGCAAGCATCATTGTCTTTTTTGCACGGAAATTTAGCTTTCGTGCAGCTTCTTGTTGTAATGATGATGTCGTAAATGACAGCGCTGGATTACGTTTTCGTTCCTTTCTTGTCACGTTATTTACTTTAAATTCATTCCCGTTTATTTTACTAAGTACACTTTTTACATCGTCTTCCGATTTTAACTCTAACTTTTCACCCTCGATACTATGAAAGAAAGCTTCGAACTGTTTTTTGCCTTTAACAAAATCGGATCTGATTGACCAATATTCTTCTGGGATAAATTCCCCTATTTCTTTTTCTCGATCAATAATTAATCTAACCGCTACTGACTGTACTCTTCCGGCGCTTAATCCTTTTTTTACTTTTTTCCACAATAAAGGACTAATATTATACCCTACTAATCTGTCAAGTACTCTTCGAGCTTGCTGGGCATCGACTAAATCCATGTTTATCGCACGGGGATGCTTAAATGACTCTTTAATCGCATCCTTCGTTATTTCATTAAATACGACACGGCAGTTTGAATTAACATCGATTGCTAGGCTGTGAGCAAGATGCCAAGCGATCGCTTCTCCTTCACGATCAGGGTCAGCCGCTAAGTAAATCTTTTTTGCTTTTTTAGCAGCATTTTTTAATTCCTTTAAGACTGGCCCTTTACCTCTTATCGTAATATACTTTGGGTCAAAGTTTTTGTCTATATCGACACCCATTTGACTTTTAGGTAAGTCTCTAACATGTCCCATGGAAGCTTTTACTTTATATTTTTTTCCTAAATATCGTTCAATCGTCTTCGCCTTAGCAGGCGATTCCACAATAACTAGATAATCTGACATTCAAATGTCCTCCTCAAGAGGGTAATGATAATAATTCTCTAGGCGTTCATAAATGGCCTATCTATTTTCTCAACTCTCAATATTAATATAATTTTTTCTGATTTATAAAATCTTCACTATTATTAAATATTCACATACAGTTTGTCAAACTCTACTCTCAAAAAAGTTAACAAACCTTATATTTGTGATATCATTTCAGCTTCAATATCGTTGCTCGACATAACGAGCTTTGCACCTTGTTGAATGAGCTTATTTGTTCCAATTGAATGCTCAGCAAAAATTGAACCTGGTATAGCAAATACCTCTCTCCCCTGCTCTAAAGCTTGATCAGCTGTAATGAGCGAACCACTCGATTCTCTTGCTTCTATAATAACTGTACCGAACGATAAACCGCTAATAATTCTATTCCTCATAGGAAATTGCCATCGTTCAGGCCTTACGAAGGGCGGGTATTCTGATAATAATAAATTTTCCTTACTTACCATATTTGCAAGTTTTGCATTCTCTTTTGGATAAATATATTGAAAACCACCTGCAATAACAGCGATAGTTTTTCCCTTGTTTAATAAAGCTAACTCATGTGCTTTAGAGTCAATGCCTTTTGCTAAGCCACTAATAATGGTCCACCCCGATTGAATTAAAGGTAAAATGACCCTTTCTATACTTTTCAAACCATATGAAGAAGGATATCTCGCCCCCACAACACTAAGACATTTTTGATCTGAAAGTAATCGAATATCTCCTTTGGCATAGATTACCCAAGGGGGATCATATATTTGTTTTAGCATGTTTGGATACTCATCGTCAAATATTGTAACAATGTGAATATTGTAATCACTATACTTATTTAGCATACTTTGGATGTTAGAAGAATGCAAATCTTTCATGAGATTTTTCAGCTGAGAAGTGGAGATTGGGAGATGTGGTTGAAGATCTGTAAAAGAAGATTGATAGATTCTTGTTAAATTTGGATCGTAAGTTAAGAGGTTTTTTATTGACCTCCACCCGATGCCTCTACAATGATGTAAATGTATTAATCTTTTGCGAAAAGTGTCCATGAGCTCCTTCCTTTCAGACTAAATAGCCCCAAACCGAGTGGTATGGGACTATTTATTTATAGATTAATGAGTTTTACATTTTTCGTAAATGCCTTTTTCCTTAAGGGTAGAAATTAAAGTTTCTCCCATTACAGCTGGAGTATCAGCAACTTGAATTCCACACTCGTTCATCACTTTAATCTTTTCGTCAGCAGTACCTTTTCCACCAGAAATAATGGCACCAGCGTGTCCCATACGTTTTCCTGGAGGCGCTGTTCTTCCACCGATAAATCCGACTACAGGTTTTGTCATATTTTCCTTCACCCATAATGCAGCTTCTTCTTCAGCTGTACCACCGATTTCCCCGATCATAATTACAGCATATGTGTCTGGATCTTCATTAAATGCTTTGAGAGCATCGATAAAATCCGTCCCATTCACAGGGTCTCCACCAATCCCTACTGCAGTAGATTGACCAATTCCAGCTTGTGATAGCTGATGTACTGCTTCATAGGTTAATGTTCCAGAACGAGACACTACACCTACATGCCCTTTTGTATGAATGTATCCAGGCATAATACCGATCTTACATTCCTCAGGAGTAATAACCCCTGGACAATTTGGCCCAACTAAACGGGTCTTTTTACCTTCCATATACTTCTTAACCTTTACCATATCAAGAACTGGAATATGTTCAGTAATACAAATCGCAAGGTCAAGCTCAGCATCTACTGCTTCTAGAATTGCATCAGCTGCAAAAGGAGCTGGCACATATATGACAGATACATTAGCGCCTGTTGCCTTCACTGCTTCTTCAACCGTGTTAAATACTGGAACGCCTTCAGCTTCAGTTCCACCTTTACCTGGTGTCACACCAGCAACGATTTGCGTGCCATATTCTAACATCTGCTTAGTATGAAAAAGAGCTGTTGAACCTGTGATACCTTGGACGATTACTTTTGTATCTTTATTAATAAATACACTCATTTCGTTCCCCTGCCTTTCTTACCCTACGTGTTCTACGATTTTTTGAGCACCATCAGCCATTGATTCTGCTGCAATAATATTTAAACCAGACTCTTGTAAAATTTTCTTCCCTAGGTCGACGTTTGTTCCTTCTAAACGGACAACAAGAGGAACGCTTAATTCTACTTGTTTAGCTGCTTCTACAACACCCGTTGCAATAACATCACATTTCATAATTCCTCCGAAAATATTAACAAAAATCCCTTTAACACTTTCATCAGATAGAATGATTTTGAAAGCTTCAGTTACTTTTTCAGCAGTTGCACCACCACCAACATCAAGGAAGTTTGCTGGGTCACCGCCGTAATGTTTAATAATATCCATCGTCGCCATAGCAAGGCCCGCTCCGTTAACCATACAACCGATATTACCGTCTAATGAAATATAACTTAAGTCATATTTCGAAGCTTCAATTTCTTTTTGGTCTTCCTCATCAAGATCACGGTAAGCTAAAACATCTTTTTGACGATAGAGAGCATTTGAGTCAAAGTTTAATTTTGCATCTAGCGCCATAACGTTCCCATCACCTGTTACAACAAGTGGGTTAATTTCAGCAATGGAACAATCTTTTTCGATAAATGCTGTATAAAGACCTATCATAAATTTGACAGCCTTGTTCACTAGTTCTTTAGGAATATTAATATTAAATGCAATTCGTCGTGCTTGGAAGCCAGTTAATCCAACTACAGGATCAATGTACTCCTTAAAAATTTTCTCTGGTGTTTTTTCTGCTACTTCCTCAATTTCTGTACCGCCTTCCTCTGATGCCATTAAGACGACACGGGAAGTTTCACGATCCAATACAAGCCCTATATAGTATTCCTTTTTAATATCGCAGCCCTCTTCAACTAATAGGCGTTTGATTTCTTTACCTTCTGGACCCGTTTGATGAGTAACAAGTATTTTACCTAAAAGGTCATTTGCATATGTACGAACTTCATCAATACTTTTCGCAATTTTTACGCCACCTGCTTTACCACGACCACCAGCGTGGATTTGCGCTTTCACAACACAAACTTCCGTTCCTAGTTCCTTCGCTGCCTCAACTGCCTCTTCAGCTGAGAAGGCAACTTTGCCATTCGGAACGGCTACCCCGTAACTTCTGAGGATTTCTTTCCCTTGATATTCATGGATATTCATTTCCCATCCTCCTACTAAATAACAAAATAAAATAGACTGCGCTTTCATTTTATATAATGGCTAGTATATTGTCTAGCATTCCAACAAAATTATTATTTTTATCTTTCACCTTGTTGTTTATCCACACGGTAAATAAAGGCAAATATTTCTGCTACTGCTTCATATAATTCTTCAGGAATTGCTTCATTTATATTTAGCTGACTTAACAAATTTACGAGTGTAGGGTCTTCCTGAAGAGGAATATTATGCTCTTCAGCTAGAGAAATAATATTCTCTGCAACAATCCCTTTTCCCTTGCCAACAACCGTTGGGGAAGATTTTTTTTCGCTATCATATTTAAGTGCAATCGCTTCTTTAATTAAATCTACTTTTTCACTCATATACGTATATCTACTCCATAATAGTTGTTATCGACATGCTTTTTCTCTGCTATAGATTGAGTGATTGACACATTTTGTTTTCCTTCAGCCGATTGCAAAACTTTAACTGAAGATAGCTGATAGTCTAACGAAAGTAAATTTTCTTTCAAAACATTTTGCATACTTTTAATGAGATTAGCCAATCCTTCCGTATCATTAATAATTGAAATATTAATAATACGATTTTGAATGTGTACATCTATAACTGTTTCCTTTATTGATTCTAACTCCACAAAAAAGATGACTCGACAAAAATTCGGGTCAATTTCGCCACTCTGTTGTTTTTTTCCACTCCATTGAATTGATACATCAGTCAACCGATCGTATAACGGTACAGGTAGCTGCATCATTATATGTTGAAATGGACCTTGTTCCTGACTTAACAACTGTTGAGCATTTAATCTGTATAAAACGCCCTCAATGCTTTCATTTAGCTGCTTAGAAATAGACTGTTGTAAAATAGTTAACAGCAATGGTTTTATTGACTCTAATCTTTCAATTTCGTGAGGGGTTTTTGTAAAGTCTTTTAATAGTGATTCATAGTCTAAGCCCATCGAATTACTAATTTGTTGAAATGCCATTTTAACTGCCGTTCCATTTTCCCAACCATCATTATTTTGAATTGATTGACCAAGTTGGAAAAAAAGCTGTTTCTCCTTAGTACTAAAACCTATTAAATCATCTTTACCTTTTGTTATTTGCTCAACAATTTCATTTAATTTATTGCCTATGCCACTCACATCCATATTTGATCCTAGACGTGAAGAAATTGTTCCGATGATACTTTTATCTTTGTCGGTTATTCCCTCCACCGTTAATATCGTATGTAGTTGAGCAACCACTTTTTCAACACTTGGTAATAAATTAGACCTGTTCACTAGCTCCTTGGAAGAATCAATATCTACTTGTATAGTATTGTTGGATTTGTTTGTTTGTACAGTAAGTTTATCAAGTATTGACAATATAGTTTGTTTGTCCGCTATGTGAGTATTGTCATCAACGAGCGTCTGCAGAAGCTTACTTAAAGTGGTTTCTTGCGATTGACTATTTACCGAAATAATCGACGCTATTTTCGCTTGCAGCAGTTTATTCTCTGCTGATTGGAACTGTTGAGCTCCTAATAATTCTTGAATTTGATGCAACTGTTTGCTTAACGGCTCTTTGCCGTATGTAGAAGAAATTGAATGATAAACTTCATCCGTAAATGGGAGGTCATTAACGAGCATCGTTTTAATCGTTTGTAACGTTCCTTCACGGTCAGTAGATTGTAGAAACCAATTACTAGCATGGTTGATCTCCCCTTTCGTGAAGGGCATGTTTTCTTTCATCAAAAAACGGAGAAGAGCAATATTAGCCTTTGAGTCATCCAATTGAAATTGACTGAGGAGTTGGGTGATCATACTAGATTCGTTCATTTGATTTTTTGTAGATGTGGCATTTCCTATTACTTTTAAATTTAATTGCCCCTCATGATTTGTAGCCTGAAACCAATAGTCTACACCTACCGATAACGGTACTTCAAATGAAGCCAATAATTTCATTCCACCAATTTGAACAGCAGCAATATCATTAGGAAAAAGCTTCGTTACTTTCCCTTGAAAAATATCTCCTTGATTTATTGATACCGCTTTAGTTTGTTGAATCTGTGTATCGTTAATAAAAGTGTGTATAAGCGACGGATGAATCATTATTGTTTACACCTCACTGACCATTTCTAATGTCTCACGCACCGGGCTAAATGTTTTACGATGTTCTCTCGTTACGCCAAATTGTTGCAACGCTGTCATATGCTCTTTTGTGCCGTACCCCATATGCTTTTCGAATTGATATTGAGGAAACTCTTCTGCTAAGTTAATCATTATCCTGTCTCGTGTCACTTTAGCTACAATAGAACTAGCTGCTATTGCAATACTTTTTGAGTCACCTTTTATAATCGATAACTGTGGTAAGTCCGTTGACAATTCCATGGCATCGATCAATAGAAAATCAGGCTGTACGTTAAGGTCTTCAATTGCCTGTTTCATGGCATATTTTGTTGCTTGATATATATTTATTTCATCTATTTTCTGTGCAGAAACAATGCCAATACTTGTTGCAACCGCATGCTCCATAATATAATCATACAAATATTCCCTCTTCTTAAATGATAGCTTTTTGGAGTCATTTAACCCTGGTAAATAAAAGTCTTTAGGTAATATTACAGCTGCAGCTACAACTGGACCAGCAAGTGGTCCCCTACCAACCTCATCTATACCTGCAATGCTATTATACCCTTGTTTATATAGGCTTTGCTCATATGTACTCATCTCAATAAATAGCTGTTGTTGAGTGTGATGTTCCTCCTGTTGTTTCAACCACCTAGTCAGTAGTTGGTGAACACCTTTTCGATCATCATCCTCGCATTTTTTAATAATTGGATCCTCTATATTAGTCGTCCCATCTAAAATTTGCTTTATTTGTTTTACTGTAAGTTTATTCATTCTCAATCACTCTTTCAATATGGCTCTCTGCGTAAACTTTATCATTCTTTCAAAATTATTATTATGTAGTAATATGTTTGTGGAAACAAACGCCATAACACTTTACATGTGTTGATCTTTTGTAAGAAAAAATCAACGCGCTACGTATACAGCTGTTATTGACCCGAGTCAATACTGCTTAGAAGTAGACTCTTTATATAAGACTATCTGTGTAAACTTTATTGATATTTATACTAAATACCACATTATAAAGAAGTTCTTATGTGATTATCAACATTTTATAGTAGTAAAGATTCCACGAAACGATCGTTGTATCCGTACTTATTTATTCGTACGAAGTACAACAATCAATAGCAAACAGCATAGTCATTATATCGGTTCTAAATAAAAAAAATAAAGGCTCGCTAACATAAGCGAGCAAGGCAAGATAAACTCAGATAAGGTAAGGCCTTAACTGAGCGACGTCAATCGAAGACATTTGTTACACAAAGAACAGGGCTAGTGACCTCGTGCTACCCTGAAGAGACTTCATGTCAATTGACATGAGGAGATATGTATATCACCTCTTAAAACACTATGTTATTCATTTTCGGCAGGACTTTCGAATGTTAATGGTCCTAGTTTTTCTGAACGTATTTCTCTTAACACTAACTCAGATACTTTATCGTAATCTATTATCCCACCAGCCATGATACAGCCTCGTCTTTTGCCGATTTCATCAAATGTTATGACGATGTCATCATGAATTTCTTGCAAATTGTATCTATCTTTCAGCCGATTTGGATATTGATGGCTTAAGAATCTTAAAGCGTATACAGTAATATCTTGTAAGTTTAATATCGTATCTTTTATAGCACCTGTTGTAGCAAGCTTTAACCCAACAGCTTCGTCCTCAAACTTCGGCCATAAAATACCCGGAGTATCTAAGAGTTCTAATTCTTTACCAACTTTAATCCACTGTTGTGCTTTTGTTATTCCCGGTCTATCACCTGTCTGTGCAATTTTTTTCTTTGCAAGACGATTGATTAACGTTGATTTACCTACATTAGGAATTCCTACTATAACAGCTCTAATCGGACGTGGTTTCACGCCTTTTTGTCTCATCTTATCAAATTTGTCTTGCAGCATTTCTTTGGAAATGGCAACAATCTGCTTCATTCCTTTACCTGACTGAGAATCAATTGGTATAGCTCGATCCCCTCGTTGTTGGAAGTAATCAATCCATTCTTTTGTTTTACTCGGGTCGGCCATATCAGCTTTATTAAGTAGTATAAGCCTTGGCTTATTACTAATCATTTCATCAACCATTGGATTTCTTGAAGAAGCTGGAATACGTGCATCTACAAGCTCAAAGACGATATCTATGAGTTTTATTTTTTCAATGACCTGGCGTTTTGCTTTAGCCATATGCCCCGGAAACCATTGAATTGTCATTTTTTCATTTCATCCTCTCTTACTAGTTTGCTATCCTTATTTTAGAAAACGGCCAATACACAACACTAGTTTTTCCAAGGACTTCGTCAATAGGTATCGTTCCAATATGACGGCTGTCTCTGCTTGCACGACGATTGTCTCCCAAAACAAATAACTCTCCATCCGGAACTGTGACTTCAAATGGGTCCGTAAGAGGTGTACCTGCTATTAGCTCTTTCTTTTTCTCATCTAAATATGGCTCTTCAAACTTTTCACCATTAATAAAAAGTGTATCATCTTTGTATTCTACATGATCACCTGGCAAACCAATCACTCTTTTAATGTAATCTTTTTCAGCATTAGCATGAAAAACAACGATATCAAAGCGGTGAGGCTCGCCGATTGTGTATGAGATTTTATTGACAATCATTCTGTCTGTATTATTTAAGGTTGGCATCATTGACTCTCCATCAACGACGATTGGAGCGAATAGAAAGTATCTGATGACCGCAGCTAACAATATGGCAATAATTAAGGCTTTAACCCACTCAAATAATTCATTTTTTTTAGTTGTCATAACGCTACCACCTATACTTTTTTAATCTTCTATATGAAAAAAGAGCTTGATAGACAAGCTCCTTTTTAGTTCTATTATCGAATTTCTTTAATACGCGCAGCCTTACCTCTAAGGTTACGTAAGTAGTAAAGTTTTGCACGGCGTACTTTACCACGTCGAATTCTTTCAAGTTTAGCAATTTTAGGTGAATGTAATGGCAATGTACGTTCAACACCTACACCGTAAGATACTTTACGGACAGTAAATGTTTCGCTAATCCCGCCACCACGACGCTTAATTACTACACCTTCAAACACCTGGATACGCTCACGGCTACCCTCGACAACTTTAATGTGTACACGTACAGTGTCACCAGAACGGAATTCAGGAAGATCTGATCTTAACTGTTCTTTTGTGATTTCTTCAATTAATTGTTGCATCGTTTTCAACTCCTTCCACAGATGTTCATTCCAATGTTTTACATTACAGCGGAACATCAGTCATCAGTAACATAAGGATATTCATCCTTAGTCACAAAAAACATCATAGCATAAAAATGAATGACATGCAATAACTAGCTTTATTGTTTTTTTAACTCTTCTAACCATTTTTCTTGTTGAGGTGTAAGGTCAGCTTGATTCAATAAATCTGGTCGGCGAAGCAGTGTACGTCTCAAAGATTCTTTTTGACGCCACTCTGAAATTTTTTGATGATTCCCAGATAATAAAACTTCTGGCACTTGATGATCTTGGAAGTTTGCTGGTCTTGTATATTGAGGGTGTTCAAGCAAACCCATTGAAAATGACTCCTCAACAGCTGATTCATCATTTCCTAACACTCCAGGAAGGAGTCTTACAACACTATCAATAACGACCATCGAAGCCAATTCTCCACCTGTCAATACAAAATCACCAATGGATATTTCGTCAGTAACTAGTTGTTCGCGTATTCTTTCATCGTACCCTTCATAATGGCCACAAATGAACACTAGATGATCCTCTGTTGATAGTTCTTTTGCCTTACTTTGATTAAACTTCTCACCTTGAGGGCACATTAATATAATTCGAGGATTCGTATTTATATCTTTGCTCAAGTCTTCAATAGCTGAAAAAATAGGTTGTGGGGTTAATACCATGCCTGCCCCACCACCATATGGATAATCATCAACTTTCCCATGCTTATTAGTCGTATAATCACGAAAATTAGTTGCTTTTAATGATACAGCTTCTTTGTCTTGTGCTTTTTTTAATATAGACTGACCGAATACGCCTTCAAACATTTCAGGGAACAATGTAAGTATGTCAATCTTCATATTTAAAGTAACCCCTCTAAAGGTTTAATAACAATCTTCTTGTCATGAATGTTAATATCTAGCACAATGTCATCGATATACGGAATGAGTATTTCTTGATTATTATGTCCTTTGACGACCCACACATCATTTGCCCCTGGTGTTAATATTTCCTTAACCGTACCTAGTTCTTTCGCCTCATCTGTATACACATGGCAACCGATAATTTCATGGAAATAAAATTCACCTTCATCAAGTTCACTTAATTGATCCTCAGGCACTTTTAGTAAGGAGCCCTTATATTTCTCAACTTCATTTACGTTGTGGTAGCCCTCAAAAGTCAACAGATCAAAATTTTTATGCAAGCGATGGCTTTTAACTACAACCTCGATAGGTTGATTATCTTCACCTGTGAAAATATACAGCTTATTCCCTAGTTCATAACGTTCTTCAGCAAAATCAGTTTTAGAAATGACTCTTACTTCTCCTTTAATACCATGAGTATTAACAATTTTCCCAACATTATACCACTTACCCATTTAACTTCACCCTCTATCTCATTTCTACTACGATACCTTCCTTGATAATAATTGTTTTCTCATGAGATATGTCGTCCCAACTATCACCAACATTTATATCGACAATGGCCTGCACTTCTTTTTCTCTTAATTCACTGCCAATAGGTAAAATTTCTAGCTGTTCAATTTGAAAATCCAAAACTTTAATTTTTTCCAGTCTCGAATTTATTTCTCGTTCAAAATATGTATGTAGTGTTGATGCCTGATACTTCTTATTATTTTCCATTTTCTTTCGTTCAAATCGTAGCTGATCACATTCTTTTTGTAATTGAAATTTTGACTGTTGAAACTTATCTAGTAGACCGTCTTTACTTTTCTCAGTGAGAACTTGCTTTACAATTATATTTTGTATAATTTTCATCGCAACCATCCCTTTGATAGGTTCGTTCTAGCCTAATTGTACATTGAAACTCATGTTAACTACACTTGTATACTCACAATTATAACAAAGAAATATATCGTTCTCATTCAAGCTTAGTACTTCACCCATACACACGAAACCATTTGACCTTCATATGGATGGGTGAAGTGACGACCTTTGTTAGTAGTTTTCTCGTCCCTAAACAAAGCACGTCTAAAATGTAAAGAAAGGGAGGAGGTTACCCCCCACCCTTTTCTCTATATACGGATGTTCAAATCGTCTGGGAAATATGTTTGTAGAATTACTGCGTTGGCTTGATCCCACGTAAATCCCGTTCATGTGATTTGCTTAACATTGCTATTAGTCATTAATCTCTAGATGAATTCGTTTCTTTTCACTTGCACCCGCTGCATAAACAACAGTGCGTATCGCTTTTGCCACTCGACCTTGCTTACCAATTACTTTCCCCATGTCTTCTTTATGAACAGATAAATGGTATGTTATGTTGCGTTCATCAGATGTTTCTTTCACCAATACATCATCCGGATAATCGACAAGGGCTTTTACGATCGTTTCAATTAACTGTCTCATCCGATTCACAACTGTTACTTACTGTTTTTAGCATTATGGAATTTTTCCATAATCCCTTGTTTTGAGAATAGATTACGAACAGTATCAGATGGTTTTGCTCCATCTTGCATCCACTTAAGAGCTAACTCTTCATTGATGTTTACTTGAGCTGGTTCTGCAACTGGGTTGTATGTTCCAACTGTTTCGATGATTCTACCATCACGTGGTGAACGTGAATCTGCTACTACAATACGATAAAAAGGAGATTTTTTTGCTCCCATACGTTTCAAACGAATTTTTACTGCCATTATAAGCACCTCCGAAAATATTTCACACAGAATAGTATATTATCAAAAAATCAATATGTTTGTAAAGTGTTTTTTCTTAACAGTATTATTTTCCCTACATAAAAGGGAATTTCATACCCTTTTTCTTACTTTTAGACATGTTCGTCATTTGTTTCATCATTTTCTTCATGTCCTCGAACTGCTTCAACAAACGGTTAACTTCTTGAACAGAAGTTCCGCTTCCTTTTGCAATTCGCTTCTTTCTACTTGCATTAATAATCTCTGGCTGAACTTTTTCAGCTTTGGTCATCGAGCGAATAATAGCCTCAACATGACCAATTTGCTTTTCATCCACTTGAACGTTCTTTAGACCTTTCATTTTGTTTGCTCCAGGTAACATATTAATTAAGTCATCTAGAGGGCCCATTGAACGAACTTGGGATAGTTGTTCCAAAAAGTCATCAAAAGTAAAGGACATTGTCCTCATTTTTTGTTCTAACTCTTTGGCTTTATCTTCATCAACTGTAGCTTGAGCTTTTTCAATTAATGTTAGTACATCCCCCATACCTAGTATACGAGATGCCATGCGTTCAGGATGAAATGCTTCAAGCGCATCAAGCTTTTCTCCCAAACCAACAAACTTAATTGGTTTACCTGTAACAGCCTTTACCGATAATGCTGCACCACCACGTGTGTCTCCATCAAGCTTCGTCAAAACTACACCTGTAATTCCAAGTTGGCTATTAAAGCTTTCAGCTACGTTAACAGCGTCTTGACCTGTCATTGCATCGACGACCAAGAAAATTTCATGAGGGTTTGTTACCTCTTTGATTTGAGCTAACTCATCCATTAATGCTTCATCGATATGGAGTCGCCCAGCAGTATCAATAAGAACATAATCATTATGTTCTTCTTTTGCTTGCGCGATTGCCTGTTTAGCTATTTCCACCGGGCTCACTTGGTCACCAAGAGAGAAAACCGGCATATTCAGCTGTTTCCCTAACGTTTGTAGTTGTTTTATAGCAGCAGGTCGATAAATATCAGCAGCTACTAGAAGTGGATTTTTGTTATATTTCTTTCTAAGTAAATTTGCTATTTTCCCAGTATGAGTTGTTTTACCTGCACCTTGTAACCCTACCATTAAAATAACAGTTGGTGGACGATTTGCTACTGCAATTTTACTTTGCTCTCCACCCATCAGTTCAGTCAGCTCTTCTTTTACTACTTTAATAACCTGTTGACCAGGGGTTAAGCTCTTCATAACCTCTTGACCGACGGCTCTTTCACTGACTCGTTTCACAAAATCCTTAACAACTTTAAAGTTAACGTCCGCTTCTAATAATGCAAGACGCACTTCTCGCATCATCGCTTTTACATCCGCTTCCGTTACTTTTCCTTTGCCTGTGATTTTCTTAATTGTATTTTGCAGTCGGTCGGCTAATCCTTCAAATGCCATTTATGTGCCGCTCCCTTACTCTAATTTCTCGAGTTCATTAAGTACTGCAAGCTGTTTTGTATTATCTTGAACGCTACTTGACATGATTTCTTTCAGATCAGAAAAAAGTTGTTGACGTTGCTGAAATTTTTGAAATAACAACAACTTCTCTTCATACTGTTCAAGCATCGTTTCTGTACGTTTAATGTTATCATATACTGCCTGGCGACTAACATTAAACAGTTCAGCAATTTCACCAAGGGAAAAGTCGTCTAAATAATATAAAGACATATAGCTTTGTTGTTTTTCCGTTAACAACGAATGATAAAAATCGTATAGATAATTCATTCTTGTCTTTTTTTCAAGCATAGTCTTTCCCCCTATGTTAAGTGAATTACCTTTACAAATTGTACTAGGTCGAATCATTAATGTCAAGTTTTTTTCTTAACAGCTCTTTTATGCTTCAGTATCTGCGATTAAACCAGCAAACAAGCCAAAGACATATTGTTCTGGATCAAATTGTTGTAAATCATCAACTTGTTCCCCAAGACCGACCAATTTAACAGGAATCGATAGCTCGTTTCGAATAGCCAATACGATACCTCCCTTTGCAGTACCGTCTAACTTTGTTAAAACAATGCCTGACACATCTGTTGATTCTGCAAATTGCTTGGCCTGACTCATAGCATTTTGACCTGTGGTAGCATCTAAAACGAGTAAGACTTCGTGGGGAGCCCCAGGAACTTCCCGTTCGATCACACGCTTCACCTTCTCAAGTTCTTTCATTAGATTGACTTTGTTTTGCAATCTACCGGCTGTGTCACATAATAAAATATCAGCGTTACGAGCTTTAGCTGCCTGAACAGCATCGTACATAACAGCAGCAGGGTCAGAGCCTGGAGATTGCTTAATTACATCCACACCAACTCTTTCTCCCCATACTTCCAGTTGGTCTATAGCACCAGCACGAAATGTATCTCCTGCTGCTAATAATACTGATTTTCCTTCATTTTTAAATTTATTTGCAAGCTTCCCAATCGTAGTTGTTTTCCCAACACCATTAACTCCAACGAACAAAATGACAGTTAAAGACTGCTCTTGAATATTTATATTTGCAGATAAATCGTCCTGTCCTTCATAAATATCAACTAGCTTTTCCGTAATAACATCTTGAACTTCTCTCGTGTCCTGTATATTTCTACGCTTTACCTCCATTTTTAATTCATCAATTAATTCCATTACAGTTGCTACACCTACGTCTGCTCCAATTAAGATTTCTTCCAACTCATCAAAAAAATCTTCATCTACAGACCTGTATCTCGCAACAAGGTCATTCATCTTTTCTGAAAAAGAATTCCTTGTTTTCGATAAACCATCTTTAAATTTTTCTGTTACAGAATCTGTCTGCTTAGTAATTTTTTCTTTCAATTTTTTAAAAAAGCTCATAATTGTTCTTCCCTTCTTATGTCATAAAATCGTTACTCACGTACCTTTTAGTTAGGTTGTTTTCGCATCGGTGGGATCTTTTCTTTTATATAACGTTGAATCACTATAAACCACTTTTTATAGCAATAATTTAATTACAATAGCAACAAAGTTTACGAAAAAATTCCTTTAGTTCATATCAAGTAATCGTTTCTTTACTTTAGGTTATTTTCGCATAAATTGTTGCTTTTCGTATTAAAAGTTAATCACGTACACCATTAGCGTTCGTGGCATCTTTTCTATTGCATAACTTTGAATAACTAGATAAACCACTTTTTATAAAACTAATTTGATTACAATAGTCACAAAGTTTACGAAAAGATCCTTTAGTTAGGTTGTTTTCGCATCGGTGGCCTCTTTTCTTTTATATAACGTTGAATCACTATATAAACCACTTTTTATAGCAATAATTTGATTACAATAGTCACAAAGTTTACGAAAAGATCCTTACTTAACCAATTCAGCAGTTTCACCGAGTCGAACTGAAACTAGCTTAGACACACCCGATTCTTGCATCGTAACTCCATAAAGAACATCAGCTTCTTCCATTGTTCCTTTTCGGTGAGTAATAACTATAAATTGTGTATCTGAGCTATAACGTTGTAAATATTGTGCAAAACGATGCACATTGGCTTCATCTAGCGCAGCTTCTACCTCATCCAAAACACAAAATGGAACAGGGCGAACCTTTAAAATTGCAAACAGTAATGCTATAGCAGTTAAAGCTCTTTCTCCACCTGATAATAAACTTAAATTTTGAGGTTTTTTCCCTGGTGGCTGTGCAACAATTTCAACTCCAGTATTTAATAAATCCCCTGGATCAGTAAGCTTTAATTCTGCCCGTCCACCACCAAATAATGCTTGGAAAACAGGCTCGAAGTGAGAACTGATATTGTTAAATGTTGCTTGAAACCTTCGCTTCATTTCATCGTCCATTTCATCGATAACCTGATATAATGTGTCCTTTGCTTGTAGTAAATCTTCCTTCTGCTCTTGTAAAAAGGAATAACGCTCATTTACACGCTCAAACTCATCAATTGCACCAAGATTTACATTTCCAAGCTCATCAATTGCAAGCTTAATTAATTTTACTTTCTGCCTAGCTTCCTCTATATCCAATTCCAAAGGATACCTTTCTTTCGCAGCCTCAAAAGTTAACATATATTCTTCTCGCAAGTGAGTTAATCTGTTTTCTAATTCCACGTCTAAACGATTAATTTTTACTTCTTCATCACGTAAAACCTCTACAAGCTGCTTATATTGTCGTTTTTGTTCTTTCGCTTCGCGCTCCTGATCTTCTAATTTTTGCTGTAGATGAAGGCGTTGATCACGACGTTCTGCGATAAGCTGAACAGTAGCTGATTTATCCTGTTTCTTTTTTACAGCTTCAGAGACTAAAACCTCTTCACCCGATGAGTTTGAACTCATCTCATTTTGCAGTAATGAAAGATCCTCCTTCGCTTCCTGCAATTTATCTTCAATTTCAGCAATAGCATGTAATGTGCGACCTGCTTTCTCTTGATGATTCGCTAACAGCTGCTCTTGGCTTGCTAATTCAACCTTTAATTCCGTTATTTCTTTTTGTAGTGACTCTTTTGATATTTGTTGGTCATTCTTTTCTAAAGTAAGTTTTTCTATTTCTTGATCAAGATTCATCACTTGGTTTTCGATGACGCTCACTTGTTCTTTAATCGTTCTTGTTCTTGCATTCATTTCATCCATCTGTTGTGAGAAATTTTCTTTTTCAAAGTCGTAAACAGTTAAACGATCGTTAACATTTTTTTCTTCTATTTCAAGCTCTCGAATTTCTCCTTTTATCGACTGTTCACTCAAACGAAGCGTATTACCCGTTTCACGTAATACCTCAAGCCCTGCCTCATCTTCTTTAATGGTGTCCTTCAGTTCCTTTACTTGAGCTTCAAGCTGTGAAGTCTTTTGCTCCATATCAAGTACTTTTACTGAAAGTTCTTCAAGCTCACGCCCTCTGCTTAATAACGAATTTGATTTCTGCTTTACTACCCCACCTGTCATGGACCCACCAGGATTTACTACATCACCTTCAAGTGTAACGAGACGATACCTAAACTGTAATTGTCTTGCTAAATCATTTGCACCTTTTAAATCCGTAGTAATGACTACTGTCCCTAGTACGTTTTTTAAGACAGCACTATACCTTTCATCAAATGTTATTAAGTCTGAAGCAACCCCTACATATGATGGGTGGTTTTTTATTTGATTCAGTTGCAGGTCTGAAATCTTACGCTCTTTAATGACTGATAATGGTAAGAATGTAGCCCTGCCATATGAGTTTTTCTTTAAATAACTAATAGCTTGCCTAGCATGTTGTTCATCATGAACGACAATATGCTGTGTTGCTGCTCCCAATGCTATTTCTATAGCAATTTCATACTCCTGAGGTACATGAATTAATTCTGCGATCGCACCTTCAACACCTTGCAAATGTTTATCTCTAGCTTTTAATACTTCTTTAACACCATGAAAAAATCCTGAATAATCTTCTTTGATTTCTTCCAACATTTCTTTACGAGATTTGGTCTGCTGCAAGTACTGATATGCTTGATAAAGTAAATTCTCTTTTTTTTGGTACTTGGTCTTCGAGTGTTCAAGGTTTGTTTGTTTGTTTCGAAATGTACTAATTTGATCGTTAATTTCTTCTTGAACTTTCGAAATTTTAGCTTGTAGTAGTAGCTTTTGATCATTCGTTTCTTTTCGTTGAATTATATATTTTTGATTTACTTCTTCTAAGTTTGATTTACGGACATTTTGTTGTTTCAGCTGATCTTCAATATTCGTAAGTTCATTATTCAAGGCAGCTTTCTTATTTAATAATTCAATATAGTCACTTTTTAACCCTTCAATTACGTCTTCAATATTTTGATCATAAGATGCATACATTTGTGTTTTCTGCTTTAAGTCATGCTGCTTAACATTCACATCTTCTTCATAATGTTTCAGTAGCTGAGCTTCTTCATCTCTTTGAGCAATATGCTCGTGTCTTTTCATCTCAAATTCATCAATTATTTTTTCTAATTGTGTTCTATTTTGGGAGGCGTTCTTCTTGCGCTCCTTAAGTACTTCTTTTCGGCCTTCTAGCTTTTCTAATTCTTCACTAGCGAGCAGTAGTACTTCTTGAAGATCATCTATAGATTCATCAAGCGCGATTATTTGCTCACGGTGGTGCTCTATTTCAGATTCTAATTTCTGTAAAGAAGAAGAGGATTCGATTTCATCATTTTTATGTTGCTGAAATATGTTACGAAGATCCTCCCATTTTTTATGAAGGTCTTCTACTTCAAATACTGTTAAGGCAACCTCAATTTTTTCGAGGTCATCCTTTTTTTCAATATAATCTTTAGCAATTGATGATTGAATTTCTAATGGCTCTATTTGACCTTCAAGCTCGTGGACGATATCAGAGACACGATGTAAATTTTCTTGGGTCTCGGCTAATTTATATTCTGCTTTTTTCTTACGAGTTTTGTATTTTAACACTCCAGCAGCTTCTTCAAATATTGAGCGCCTTTCTTCAGCTTTGCTGCTTAAAATTTCTTCTACTTTACCTTGGCTTATAATTGAAAAAGCTTCTCTTCCAAGACCTGAATCCATAAATAAATCAACAATATCTTTTAGTCGACACTGCTGTTTATTTATTAAAAATTCACTTTCTCCTGAACGAAAAACTCTCCTTGTGACACTTACTTCATGATAATCTATCGGTAAAAACTGATCTTCATTGTCTAATGTTAACGTTACTTCTCCTATATTTAATGGCTTTCTTGAGTCACTACCTGCAAAAATAATATCTTCCATTTTTGCTCCGCGTAGAGATTTTGCGGATTGTTCCCCCAATACCCATCTTATAGCATCGGTAATATTACTTTTTCCACTGCCGTTCGGACCAACTACTGCAGTAACACCTGGCACAAAATCAATGGAAACTCTTTCTGCAAACGATTTAAATCCAACGATATCTAACCGTTTGAGGAACATGAATATCCCTCCTATTAGGTAAAAATTCTTTTATTATGACGTGTGCACATTTGATCATCTCTGCCTAGCACAGGCAGCATTTCATTTGATCAGCCTTATAGTTCACTTTAATTGGTAAGTGTTGTTTATGAATAGCTATCTTTGTAGCTTTCCTAGCTAGTGCTTTAATACTTCACAAATAAAATTTTTTAGCATTTTATTTTTTATAATCATAAATTCCATAACTTTAGCTTTGAAATAAATGTTGGAATAGTAACAAATTACGAAAAGAGCCTTTTTAAAAATACCCCCATAAAGGGGGCATTAATGGTGTTATAAAGATTCTTTTACTTTTTGCAAAGCCTTTTTCGCAGCGTTTTGCTCCGCTTCTTTTTTTGACTTTCCCCTACCTTCACCAAGTGTTTTGTTATTTATACAAACTGAAGATACAAACTCTCGATTATGAGCAGGACCGTTTTCCTGTAGGATTTTATATTCGAGTGAACCAGCTCCATCTCTCTGAATTAATTCTTGAAGCTGACTTTTATAATCCATCGTATGAGAAAAAGCACCATCATTTATTTTAGGAAATACAACCTTATCTAGAAAGGAACAAACAGCGTCAATTCCTTGATCCAAATATAAAGCTCCAATAAATGCCTCAAATACATCTGCTAATAATGCCGGTCGTTCTCGCCCACCAGTTAATTCTTCTCCTTTACCTAACATAACTAGCTTACCGAAGGATAGCTCATTTGCAAAAGAAACAAGAGAAGATTCACAAACTACAGCAGCACGAAGTTTCGTTAATTTGCCTTCACTTAGCAATGGGTATTTTTTATACAAATATTGGGAAATAGTTAACTCAAGAACTGCGTCTCCTAAAAACTCTAATCTCTCATTATCTTCATAGAGCCGTTTTCGATGCTCATTCACATAAGATGAATGCGTAAATGCTTGCAACAACAATTTTTTATTTTGAAATTGAAAACCTATTTTTTCTTGAAATTCATTAAATTTCGCATGCTTTTCAATACCTGTTTTTCTCATGTTATTTTAGGTACCTCCAACAAAACTTGATGTTAGGAATTGTTCACTTATAGAGGTTGATCAATTGCACTTTATTGCCTATGTACTAATATGGCACCTATTATGATGATAAAGTCCCGCCTTAAACGGGACTTTTAATAGACAAAATTATTGCTGACCGTTTATGTAGTTAACAGCGTCACCAACTGTAGCTATCTTTTCAGCATCTTCATCGGAAATCTCCATATCGAATTCGTCTTCAAGCTCCATCACTAGCTCTACTACATCTAGGGAATCAGCACCAAGATCATCTTTAAATGAAGATTCTAATTTCACCTCTGACTCTTCAACTCCAAGGCGATCAACGATAATCTTAGTTACACGTTCTAAAACATCTGCCATTATTGCTCACCTCCCCTCAAATATTATAGTGTATTTTCATTCAAAAAACTAGTTGTATTATTTTAAAAGGCTGTTTTCGTATCGATTGTTGTTTTTCATTTTAAGAGATCACGTCTTTATATAGCGTTCGTCGTACCTTCTCTTCTTTTTAGGACAATCGGATAATAATATCATCTAGCTGTTCATATTCAATTAAAAAATCAACAAATTTTACGATAACAGCCATATTAAAAGCACCTTTTTACCAAGCTCTTTACATGACCATTCCGCCATCAACATGCAATGTTTGTCCAGTCATATACCCACTCGCTTCAGAAGCTATAAATGCCACAACAGCTGCTACGTCTGTCGGTTCACCAAATTTCACAAGTGGAATTTGTTTCAGCATTTCATTACGAATATCTTCATTTAGTTCATCAGTCATATCAGTTGTAATAAAGCCTGGAGCTATCGCATTTACTGTAATGTTTCTACTAGCTAATTCCTTAGCAGAGCTTTTTGTTAAACCTATCACACCAGCTTTTGCAGCAACATAGTTTGCTTGTCCAGGGTTACCTGCAACTCCAACGACGGAAGCAATATTAATTATTCTTCCAGCTCTTTGCTTCATCATTTGGCGTGTAACAGCCTTTGTACAATTGAATACGCCCTTTAAATTTGTATTAATGACAGAATCCCACTCATCTTCTTTCATTCTCATTAACAGGTTATCCCTCGTTATTCCCGCGTTGTTTACTAGAATGTCTAACTTTCCAAATTTAGCGATCACGTCTTTAATCATAGAAGATACCGCTTCAGAATTTCCAACGTCAGCTTGCATCGCTACTGCTTCAGAGCCGAGTGCTTTAATTTCATCCACTACTTCGTTAGCCCTAGCTTCACTTCCTGCAAAATTAACTACTACGCTAGCACCTTGCTTCGCTAGTTCCAATGCAATAGCACGACCAATCCCTCTAGATGCACCTGTCACTAAGGCAATTTTTCCTTGCAACGTCATATTTTTATTCCCCTTTCAATCTTTCAATTGTCAATAGCATTGACTCTTCATCATTTATTGAATAGGCATTAACCCTTCTGTTTACCTTTTTGATGAGTCCTGAAAGAACTTTACCAGGACCAATTTCTATAAAGGTATCTACACCATTATCTAGCATGTATTCTACAGACTGTTGCCACAAAACTGGAGAATATAATTGTTCAATTAAAGCTTGCTTTATATCTGTGCTCTTCGTTAATGGCGTTGCATGAATGTTTGCTACTACTGGAACCTTTGCATGATTAATTGTAATTTCGTTCAGTATGTGATCGAATTTATTAGCAGCTGGTTGCATGAGTGATGAATGAAATGGCCCACTTACAACTAAAGGGATGACGCGTTTTGCACTATGTTCTTTACATTGTTTTGTTGCGATTGATACTCCTTCAGCTGTTCCAGAAATAACAATTTGACCAGGACAGTTCAAATTAGCTAGTTGAACTGGATATCCATCAGCTGTAATTTGGGTTGTGATTTCTTGCAACTGACCTTGATCCATCCCTAACACAGCTGCCATTGACCCTTCCCCAGCAGGAACAGCTTCTTCCATTAATTCGCCTCGCTTCCTGACTGCATACACTGCATCTTCAAATGACATTGCTTCGGCAGCCACAAGTGCGCTATATTCTCCTAAACTATGACCGGCAACATAATCAGGTCGTATATTTTCTTCTTTGAACCGTTCAAGAATAGCTATGCTCGTCGTTAATAAAGCTGGCTGTGCATTCATCGTTAGCGTTAATTTATCAGCTGGACCTTGGAAAATAAGGTCAGTTAGTGACAAACCTAGTTTTTCATCAGCTTTGTTAAAAACAGCTGCCACATTGTCATATTTTTGTGCAAGGCTTTGTCCCATACCAACAATTTGTGAACCTTGGCCTGGAAAAACAAATGCAATTTTCCCCATATGATCATTCCTCTCTTTACTTATCAATCATCAGATTCAACTTGTTTCTTTATTAATTCAGTAACATTGTTATCAACGATATCTTTTGCTTGACGAATAGCGTTGAAGATCGCATTGGCGTCAGAAGAACCATGTGCTTTGATTACTGGAGCTTTTAATCCAAACAACCCAGCTCCACCATATTCTGAATAATCCATTTTAGCTTTTAAATCTAACAGTTGGGGCTTTAATACAGAAGCTGCAAATTTGCTCTTAAAATTGCTTGTTAATGTTGTTTTTAACATAGAAAAAACTGATTGTGCTGTTCCCTCTATTGCTTTTAATGTAACATTACCCGTAAAGCCGTCTGTTATGACTACATCTGCAACCCCTTCTAATAAGTCTCGCGCCTCAACATTACCAATAAAGTGTAATGACGCTTTTTCTAATAAAGGAAAGACTTGCTTCATAAGGTCGTTTCCTTTATTTTTTTCTGTTCCAATATTTAATAAACCCACTCTAGGTGATGGAACACCACGTACTTTCTCAGCATAAATCGATCCCATAATTGCATACTGGAGCAAATGTTGAGCTTTGGCATCCACATTAGCTCCAGCATCTAGCATAATAAAACCACGTCCATCTGCAGTTGGTAATGTGGGAGCTAATGCAGGGCGATCAATTCCATCGATTCGACCGACAATGAATAAACCCGCTGCCATAAGAGCACCCGTATTCCCTGCAGAAATACAAGCATCCGCACGCCCTTCTTTCACTTCTTTTGCCATAAGTACCATTGAGGCGTTTTTCTTTCTACGAACTGCCCTTACAGGCTCATCTGTTGCTTCAATGATTTCATTGGCATGTATTATGGAAAGACGTTTCTGTTCAGAAACATATGTCTTAATTTTGTCTTCATTCCCTATTAAAGTAATATGTAAGTTAGGGAAAGCTTCTAGTGCTTTTAGTGTGCCTAAAACAATTTCTTTAGGTGCATGGTCACCACCCATTGCATCGATTGCGATTCTCATTTGTTGGACCTACCTTTTAATTACTTTTTGAACGATACATCTCAAATTCCCCTGAAAAAACCATTTCTGCTCCGACAAAGCTAGTTACTTCTACTATTGTTCTCCCTTTCTTCTTATCCAAACCTATAACTTTGGCTTTAGCTATCACGCGCTCAGTTTCTTTTACTTGACGCATGAAACGGATTGTTGCCTGGGCTGTTAACGCTAGTTCATCGTTAATAACTGCAACCGCAAGGGAGTTAGCTTGAGCAAAAAGATGATGACCACGCATTATCTTATTTCTTTTAAAAACGTGTTCCTTTTCTACATCAAATATTGAAATAGCACTTTCATCAGGAACAATATCTACAATTTCTCCAATTACCTCTTCAATCGGAAGCGAACGAACTTGTTCATCAAAATTCTTTTCTGCAACATATTTAATTCGCTCACGTAATTCAGGAATCGATAATTCCATTCTATCAAGTCGTATCGTTTGGATGCTCACAGAAAATTGTACTGCTAATTCTTCGTCGGTGACGAATGGATTTTCAGTTATTGTCTGTTGTAATTGCTCCTGTCGTACTTTTTTATTTTTACGCATATGAGAAAACACCATCCGTATTATTATGACTAGGTACTAATAGTAGTATATAATTAATTACTTCAATTTGCAAATAAACAATCTGTTATTAATCCAGTTTTTCTCCATGTAAAGCACCGGTTTGTTGTAAATAATTTCTTAGCGCTTCATACTCATTATTTTGCCAAAATGCCGTTGAATGAATGAGCTTAGCAGCATCATCTCTCGCTACTTCCAATGCACGATAATCATGTACCATATCTGCGACTTTAAACTCTGGCACGCCACTTTGCTTTTTACCAAAGAAATCACCAGGTCCACGAAGTTCTAGGTCCTTTTCAGATAGCTTAAATCCATCATTTGTTTCTGTCATGATGTTCATTCGTTCTTTACCTACTTCTGATTTCGGGTCCGCTAGTAATATGCAATAAGACTGATTCTCACCACGACCAACCCGGCCTCGAAGCTGATGCAATTGTGACAACCCGAAACGATCTGCATCGTAAATCAACATAAATGTGGCATTTGGAACATTTACTCCAACTTCGACAACAGTTGTTGAAACAAGCACTTGAACGTTATTTGTACTAAAGTCTCTCATGACAGCTTCCTTTTCAGCAGAAGGAAGTTTACCATGCATTAGTCCAATATTATATTGATTGCTAAAATACTGCGTCAAAATACTATGGACATCTATCGCATTTTGCACGTCCAATTTATCAGACTCTTCAATGAGCGGACAGATAATATAAGCTTGTCTCCCTTTGATCAGTTCTTGCCTCATGAACTCAAGGACTCTCTCAAGCATGTCGTGTCTTGCCCAGTACGTTTCTATTTCTTTTCTTCCAGCTGGCATTTCGTCTATTACTGAAACATCCATTTCTCCAAAAACCGTGATTGCTAGAGTTCGAGGGATAGGAGTAGCAGTCATAAATAGAACATGAGCATTTTCACCTTTTTCTCTTAACGTTCTACGTTGTGCTACACCAAAACGATGCTGTTCATCAGTAATAACAAGACCCAATTTATTAAATGAAATCTCATCTTGAATTAATGCATGTGTTCCGACGATAATATCTATTTCACCGCGTGTTAGTTGGTCAATTATTGCTCTACGCTTTTTCCCTTTTACAGAGCTAGTTAACAGCTCAATACGCATTGGAAAAGAACTAAATAACTGCTTTAATGAGGATTCATGCTGTTCTGCTAATATTTCTGTTGGAACCATCAAGGCTCCCTGATAGCCTGCCAACACAGTTGCATATAGCGAAATCGCTGCTACAACAGTCTTTCCAGACCCAACATCACCTTGTAATAACCGGTTCATACGGTAGGGTATCGCTAAGTCACTTGTAATTTCGTGGACGACACGATTTTGGGCAGTAGTTAGTGGAAAAGGTAATTGATCAATAAAGCTGTCAAGCTCATTTCTTGAATATTCCATGACTACTCCTATAGATTGTTCCCTCTCGAACTTTCGAAGTGTTTGCATTTGTAATTGAAATAGTAAAAATTCTTCGTAAACAAACCTTCTTCTTGCTTGTTTTAGATCTTCATGTGATAAAGGTATGTGAATCGCTTGTATAGCATCTTTCTTACCAACTAATCGATACTTTTGTAGTAAAGAGCTAGGCAAATTTTCTTCAATTAATGTGCTATATTGATTTAGTGCTAAAGACATAAATCTTCGCATTCCTTTAACAGTTACCTTCCCTTTGATTGCGTAGGTTGGCTCTATCTCACTATTTTTTTGATGAGGTGAGAAAGAAAGTTCGCTTACTGTTATTGTTTGGCGGTGCTGATCCCATTTGCCAGTAACGGTGATGATTGCATTGATAGAAAGCTGTTTTTTATAGTACGGTCTATTAAAGCAGGTTACCGTAATTAAATACCTACCGACAAGTAAACGAAATGTGAGTCGAGATTTCTTTTTTCCATAATAAGTTAGAGAAGGTTCACTATGGACCTTCCCTTCCACTGTAACTTTTTCTTCATGTTTTACATCAGCTAAATCCCTCAATTGATAGTCTTCATATTTGTAAGGAAAATACTCAAGGAGATCTAACACGGTTTGGATACCCATATCATTTAATGATAGTGCTGTTTCTTCACCAATTCCTTTAATTGAAGTTACTAAGTCTGTTATTTCCTTACTCACTTGTACCTAGCGAAACGCCAAATATTTTTTGTTCAAGCTCTTTACCAGTTGGCGTTGCCGCTAACCCTCCTCGCGCTGTTTCTTTTAATGAAGTTGGCATATTTTGACCAATTTGATACATAGCATCTATTACTTCATCACAAGGGATTCGACTCGTTATACCTGCTAATGCCATATCTGCTGCAACCATTGCATTTGCAGCCCCCATGGCATTTCTTTTCACACAAGGAACTTCTACTAACCCTGCAACTGGGTCACAAACTAAGCCGAGCATATTCTTTAACGTAATAGCCATCGCCTCTGCTGATTGACTAGGTGTTCCCCCTGCCATTTCAACGATTGCTGCTGCTGCCATTCCTGCGGCTGAACCCACCTCAGCTTGACATCCACCTGCAGCACCTGAAATTGATGCATTGTTAGCTACTACAAAACCGAAAGCTCCTGAAGTGAATAAAAACTCTACCATCTGTTCCCTAGATGGATTTAGCTTATTTTTGACAGCAAAGAGTGTGCCTGGTACAACTCCTGCTGAACCAGCAGTTGGTGTAGCACATATCGTTCCCATTGCAGCATTAACTTCGTTTGTCGCTACTGCTTTACTTACTGCATCCAAAATCGTTTCTCCTGATAAGAAATTTCCTTTTTGTATATATGATTGTAATAACAATGCGTCTCCGCCTGTTAATCCAGAAAATGATTTTACTCCTGAAAGACCCTTCTCAACTGCTTTTTCCATAACCTCTAAATTTTTTTCCATTTGATTGAGTATTTCTGAACGACTCTTTTGCTTTACTTCCATCTCTTGCTGAATCATCACTTCAGAAATTTTTACGTTCTGCTCATTCGCTAACTCAATTAACTCAGCTACGTTACGAAACATTTAGATTTCCCCCTTATATACTTAGCTGGACATACTTTTCTTAATCTACAATTTTCGTCACTTGTAATATATTCGGAAGTGAATCAAGCTCATCTAAAACAAATTGCTCAATATTTTGATCTAGTTCGATTGTCATTAATGCAAGCTTGCCTTTTTCTTTACGTGAAACTTCCATATGTCCAACGTTAATCTTAAATTTTGCTAATACGTTGGCAACAGCAGCTATCGCTCCAAATTTGTCATTATGAGCAATGAGTATGGCTGGATGATGACCAGATAGCTTAAGTTCAAATCCATTTAGTTCAATAATTTCAATTTTCCCACCGCCGATGGATATACCAACTAGCTCTAATTCTCCATCATCATCTCCTATACGTACCCTAGCAGTATTAGGGTGGTCAGTAATAGCTTCTGCTCTTCGGAAAATAATATTTATGCCTAACTGATTGGCAATATCTAGCGACGATTTTATTCGTTCATCATCTGTTTCAAAGTCGAGCAATCCACCAACAAGTGCAATGTCAGTACCATGTCCTTTATACGTTTCAGCAAAAGACCCATAAAAAGATATTTTTGCCCATTTAGGCTGACGCCCAAATAGACTTCGCGCAACTTTACCTATTCTCGCAGCACCTGCAGTGTGTGAACTTGATGGACCAATCATAATAGGACCAATAATATCAAATACACTTTTATATTTCACAATAAACTTCTCCCTTTATTAACATATTTGAGATGCACTAAAGACAAGTAGCTTCCAGAAGACAATACTGGTGCCGTTTCAATGAATGCGCTTTCTGATGTCGAGTGCATTGATGAAGCAACCTCGATGGGATTAGCATCTGTGCTAGACAACATAGCTAGTGCAACACCTTTAATTATTATAAGTTTCTATTCGTATACTTGTTCCTATAATTCAGGATAAAGATGTGATTTACCACAACACTTATCACGAAGGATGCACCGAATTCTAGTTGTATGCGTGTTAATTTCTAATTATACAAAGTTCTTTTTGTAAACACGGTTGCTATTTTTACTAAAATTGGACAATATAATCAATGTTATGAGAGCTCAACATCATTCTAAAAGCAGAAAAGATGCCACAAAAGCTAGATGATTACGAGCGTATACGTTTTAGAACGACAAGCTATGCGAAAACAGCCTATGAATAAACATTCAAAGTAAAAACAGCCGATAATAATTACGTAGCTGCTTTTTAGTGCTTTATCTATTATAAGTGCTTCACCCATTCACCTAAGACTTTATCTTTGGAGAATGGGTGAAGAAACTCTAGCGATGAAGAATATCAGCTAGATTAAAATGAAAGAGCGTATATGAATGATATAATTTGTTAACCTACGCCATTTATTCTATAGCAAAAACAAATGAATAAAGAGGCTGCTTCCCATTATGCACTTCAACTTCAATTTCTGAATGCTGAGCTTCTATATAAGAGACAAGCTCCTCTACTTCGTCTTCAGCAGCATCTTCACCGAAGAGAATCGTGATAATTTCATCATCTTCATCTATCATATTGTCGAGCAATTCTTTCGCAACAGCTACTTTGTCTTCATTCGTTACATCAATCTTGCCATCATTTATTCCCATAAAATCGTTTTTGGATATATCTAAGCCATCAATATTCGTATCACGAATGGCATAAGTAACTTGTCCAGTTTTCACACCACTTAGTGCATCTGTCATTAACTGTTCATTTTGAGTTAATTCGATTGTCGGGTTAAAAGCCAGTAATGAAACCATACCTTGAGGTACTGTTTTAGACGGAATGACTACTACATTTCCTTCAACAACTGTAGCTGCTTGTTGAGCAGCTAAGATGATATTTTTATTATTCGGTAGAATAATAATATTATCGGCATTTACTTCATTTATCGCATTAACAAAGTCTTCAGTACTCGGATTCATCGTTTGTCCGCCCTCAATGACAGAATGTGCGCCAATGCTTTTAAATAAATCTGCAATTCCTGACCCCATTGCTACTGAAATAATTCCATAAGGCTTTTGTTGAGCAACCTCTCTTGGCTGTATTATTTCTTCCGTAGTGTTAACTATATTACTATGTTGCTCTCTCATGTTTTCTATTTTCATATTAATTAAAGAGCCGTATCGTTTCCCATATGACAGTACTTCTCCTGGTTCTTCAGTGTGAATGTGGACCTTCACAACCTCTTCATCAGCAACAACTAATAATGAATCACCATGTGCACTTAAATCATTACGAAATTGCTCTTGAGAAAAAGATGGCGTATCTTGGTTGTCTTCACTAAACTTCACCATAAATTCTGTACAATACCCAAATTCAATATCTTCTGTATCCATATGGCTTTGTATACTTTTATGATGTTCTGCGTTAATTAATTCAGTCATAGTAGGGATGGTAGATGATTGTATAATTGTTTCATCTTTAAGTTCCGCCAAAAAACCTTCATACACAAAAACAAGGCCTTGACCTCCACTGTCAACAACCCCAACTTCCTTTAATACTGGTAACAATTCAGGCGTTCTACTAAGAGAAGATCTCGCTTCCTTCACAATCTCTTCCATTAACAGGATTATATCTGTTTCATGTTCAGCAGCTGAAAGTCCTCGATTTGCAGCATCCTTTGCGACTGTTAAGATCGTCCCTTCAACAGGCTTCATCACAGATTTATAAGCAGTTTTAACTCCCGAGGCAAACGCTTCAGCAAACTCCACGCTGTTAATACTTTCCTTATGTTCTATCGCTGTAGCGAATCCTCGAAAAAGCTGAGATAATATAACACCAGAATTACCTCTCGCGCCCATTAACAAACCTTTTGAAAGCGATTTTCCTACTTTCCCAATATGGTCGGAAGTAACGTTGGAAACTTCCTTTGCTCCAGACGACATAGATAAATTCATATTAGTTCCAGTGTCACCGTCTGGAACAGGAAAAACGTTTAGTGCATCCACTAGTTTTGAATGATTAGCTAAATTTTTAGACCCCTGGATGACCATTTTAATAAAACGTTCTCCACTTAATTTCGTTAAAGACAAGATGTTTCCTCCTTACTATGCGTTCGTAACACGAACTCCTTGTACATAAATATTTACAGCATCTACTGCTAGTCCGATTGTTTGATCTAACGTATATTTCACTTTTGTTTGTACATTATTTGCAACCTCGGAAATCTTCGTTCCATAACCAACTATAATATACATATCGATCTGAAGGTTATCATCCTCTTGTCGAACAATGACTCCCTTGGTAAAATTATCTTTGCGTAATATGTCCGTTAAGCCATCTTTAATTTGATTCTTTGATGCCATACCAACTATCCCGTAGCAGTCTATTGCAGCTCCGCCAGCAATCGTTGCAACCACATCGTTCAAGATTTCAATCTGCCCGTATTTTGTTTTTAGTTCAATGGACATAAACGTTCCTCCTTTGGAATTGTACACCTGATTAAGGTCATTTTACTATAATAACAATTTTTTTAAAAGTAATACTGTAAATTAGCCGACGGCTAATTATAATCTGCCCCAATACGTATCTGTCAAGTAGATTTTCTTGAAAGCTTCTTATTGAACTGTTGCAATATGAATTGATGTGTGGTAAATTATATAAGTATTTCTTATAGCAAATATTGAAGTCTTTTTGAAAGCTTTATGGAAGTTAGGAGGGAGATAGACATGGCACGTAAATGTGTTGTTACTGGTAGAAAGACTCGTTCAGGTAATGCACGTTCCCATGCAATGAACGCTACAAAGCGCAAATGGGGTGCGAACCTTCAAAAAGTACGTATTTTAGTTGACGGAAAACCTAAACGTGTATATGTATCTGCTAGAGCTCTAAAATCTGGTAAGGTAGAACGCGTTTAATAAAGTATATTAACCGTTTGCATCAGTAAAAAAAGCACCTGACTATCGGTGCTTTTTTTACTATTCCTTTTTCTTAAAAGTCCCAAGCATTGCTCTAATAATTCCACCTAAAAATCTCGGTAATTTAATCGTATAAAATTTCATTGTTTCCCTCCTCACCAATGGTCCACGCATGACATTTCGATTCAATAAGCCTGTAATTTTTCTGTATAATTTCCTCTATAAGTATATTCAAGAATGCAAAAAAAGTACCTATTAACACTCTCATTAGCGGTATCAGTCTGTGCTTCTTACCATCAATAATATGCCACTAGTAAATGAAAAAGTACCTCGATCATCATTTAGTTCATTACTAATACATAATGTCGACCCTAATTTAATATGACAATTTTCTAATGGATATTTAAACCCAGATAATGATAGTTGCTCTATTTCTTTAGAAAAAGGAAGAAAAGATATGTAACGATAACTTTCATGTTTTTTTACAGAGTATGAACCTGGTTCATACATCGTCACATTATTTTGGGTATCAATTAAATGAATTTGTACGTCTTTTGCCAGTCCATTCACGAGAAGCTGTATATTGCCTAACAGATGATCTAATCTCCCCCCAGAACAGCCAAACAGTTGAATGGTTGTTGGTTGTTGTGCTAGAGCCCATTGAAGAGCAATTTCTATATCAGTTAAATCTTTTTCTTCCGGAAATATATGAACGTGTTTTAGCTGTTGTTCAATATACCTCATCTCACCTGGTGTAATAGAATCAAAGTCTCCAAATGCATGGCTCGGAACAATATCTGAATGGATTAAATATAATACACCTCGGTCAGCACCAACCCATAAGCACTCTTCACAGTTATATTGCTGAAGTGACGGAACATAACGAACAGGACCTCCACCTACAATATTTATGATCATTCCTACCATCACCTATCTTTATATTACGTTATATTTGTAAAAGCTCTTTTAATAAACTTTGTTACAATTGTTACAACATTATTTTAACTATTTATTGTTTATTCGATTATCATTGTTTTATCGAAGAAAGAGTACCACGAAATTGATCTGAAAATGTGTTTATGTTTTTAGGATAACACGCAGAACTCCGTAGCCTACGTAAAAAAAGGATATCACCAAAGATATCCTTTCAAGTTCGTATGTAAGCTACCATTAAGAGAGTTTAGTTTATCCCTCGGATACTCTCAATAGCCTCTTTACGATTTTGTTTATTATACACTGCAGATCCAGCCACTAAGACGTTTGCTCCTGCTTCTACGCATATTGGGGCTGTTTCAACATTTACACCACCGTCAACCTCAATTTCAACTTGTAACCTTTTATCTTGGATCATCTTTGATACTGCTTCTATTTTCGGAACAACTGAACGTATAAATTGTTGACCTCCAAAACCTGGGTTCACTGTCATTAGTAATACTAAATCAATATCTTCTAGAATATGTTGAATTGATTCAACTGGAGTTGATGGATTAAGGACTACACCAGCCTTCACGCCGTGTTCTTTAATAAGGTGAATGGTCCTATGCAAATGAGGACATGCTTCTACGTGAACTGAAATAATATCAGCTCCTGCCTTTGCGAACAATGGAATGTATGTATCTGGATTCTCAATCATTAGATGAACATCTAGCGGTATATTTGTAATTGGACGAATCGCATCAACGATTAGAGGGCCTATCGTAATGTTTGGGACAAAATGCCCATCCATCACATCAATATGAATATAATCAGCGCCTCCTTCAACCACATCTGTTATTTCATCCGCTAATCGTGAAAAATCTGCTGCTAATACTGAAGGTGCTACCTTTATCATACATTAATACCTCGGCTTTCTATCATTAATTTCTTGTAAAAAATGAATATAGTGATCATAGCGATAAGAAGCTATAGTACCGGATTTTACAGCATCTTTTACAGCACACTTAGGTTCCGATACATGAGTGCATCCCCGAAATTTACAACGTGAACTTATGTCGCTCATCTCGGGGAAACAATAAGAAAGCTCATTCGCTTCAATATCGGTAAAATCCAAAGAACTAAATCCTGGGGTATCGGCGACTAACCCATTACCGATGGATAATAACTCCACATGACGTGTAGTATGTTTTCCTCTCCCTAGATGTGAAGAAATATCGTCTGTCTTTAATTCCAACTCTGGCCTGAGTGCATTGAGTAATGAAGATTTCCCAACACCAGATTGGCCTGCAAAAACAGAAATATGGTTATTCAAGAAAGGTGTGAGCTTTTGAATACCTTCCGTTGTAATCGACGATGTCAAAACTACTTCATATCCAATTTGGCGATAATCATCAGCATATTGGTGAATTTCTTGAATCAATGTCTCACTGGCTAAATCAATTTTACTTATACAAATAAGCGGCTCAATATTCTTTGACTCTATCAATACTAAAAAACGATCTAGTAATGCTGTGCTAAAAGCAGGCTCAAATGCAGAAAATACTAAGATTGCCTGATCAACATTAGCAATTGGCGGACGGTTCAATTCATTTTTCCGTTCCTTAATGTCCAATATATATCCTTCTTGATCATTATCTGCTTGATAGACAACTTGATCACCAACTAGTGGTGTAATATTTTTTTTTCGAAATACACCTCTACCTCGACATTGAACCGTTTGTCCATCGTTATACACGTAATAAAATCCACTCAAAGCTTTGATGATTTTACCTTCTAGCATTGACTCACTCCTACTATCTAGTCTTGAATATCTTTGTATCGAATCGTTTCTTCATAAAGAATTATTTTATCACGCAAAATTTTATATTCTGCTTTGCCGCCTTTCTCTATAATAAACTCAATTTTTTTATCAATCGTTTCAGTTATATCGAATTTATCGTATACCTCATTTATATATCTTTCCGCATCGTCAATATAAATAACAATTTCATTAAATGTATCTCCGTCATATTTAGGCTCAAAAGGTATTATAAAAGTTTGTTCAAGCGTCTTTATGGTCTCTTCTGGTTCTTCTGGTTCTTCTGGTTCTTCCTCTTTGCCCTTTGATAAATAAACTATCACTTCAGCACCTTTATCTAACTCTGTACCTTCTTGTGGTGATTGTTTAAAAACCAAACCTTTTGCGACTTCATCATCAAATTCATCTTCTATTTTAATATTTAAACCTGTTTCTTCAGCATAGTCGTTGACTCCTTTTTGTGATCTTAGAGTCAAATCCTTCAATATTATTTTTTCGGGTCCCTTACTGACAGTAAAAATTACTTCCTGCTCATCCGGTATGACAAGGGAATCCGGATCTGGGGATTGATCAATGATTATTCCAGCATCATATTCATCACTTGACTGTTCCCTTTTAGTAACATCTGTAAAATTATGTTTTTCTTGCAATTGGTCTTTTGTTCTGTTGTAATCGTCCCCTATATAATCACCAAACTCAAATTTTTCTTTCCCACTGCTTCTATAAATATTTATTCCTGCACCAGGTTTTACCATAGCACCGTCTTCAGGATCAGTCTTAATAACAAGGCTTTCAATGACTTCATCACTTGTTTGATCTATTGTTTTTGTAATAACAAGATCTAATGCTTCAAGCTTTTTTACAGCTTCATCGTACTCCATATTTTTAACGTCGGGTACTGCAACATCATCTGGTGTTAATAAAGAAGGAATAAGGGTCACAGCTAAGACCGCCGCAATGACTAACATAAAAAACGTCGTAGTAATAATCATAGGAAGTCTTTTTCGCTTGTTTTTTTTAAGTTGTTTTGTTTCCTCAGATGATGGCTGTTGTGGCTGTTGTGGCTCTTGTACCTTTGTTTTTTCATTAGCTAACAACTTCTCGTTAGTTAACACCGGAATCGCTTTCGTAACCTCATCATCTTCAACAGGCAGTGTGAATTTTTCTTCTGTCATTTTCTGTGGATCAAGAGCTGATCTTATATCAGCTTCCATGTCGTCTACAGAATCATACCTATGCAACGTATCTTTTGCAGTAGATTTTAAAATAATATTTTCTACACTTTGAGGGATGTCCGGATTCCACCTTTTTGGTGATGGTGTTTCTGATTGTAAATGTTTTAGTGCGATAGACACTACAGACTCGCCAGAGAATGGTATTTCTCCGGTCAACAATTCAAACATGACAATACCTAATGAATAGATATCAGATTTTTTATTCGCCAAACCACCACGCGCTTGTTCAGGAGATAAATAATGAACAGAACCTAATACAGAATTAGTATGTGTAATCGTAGTTGAGCTTAATGCCATTGCTATACCGAAGTCCGTAATTTTCACTGTTCCGTTATTGTTAACTAATATATTTTGTGGTTTAATGTCTCGGTGAACGATTTGGTTTTGGTGAGCGTGAGAAATTGCTGATGTCAATTGTTCCATAATATTTAAAGTTTCCTGCACTGACAAAGGAGCGTATGCTTGAATATATTGCTTCAATGTTTTTCCACGTACATACTCCATAACAATGTAATAAATATTATCCTCTTCTCCCACATCATAAATCGTCACTATATTAGGGTGGGATAAGCTCGTTGCAGCTTGGGCTTCTCGTCGAAAGCGTCTTATGAAATCCTCATCATGAGAAAAATCTAAGCGCAAAACTTTGATGGCAACCTCCCTGTCAAGAATCATATCTTTGGCAAGGTAAACGTTAGCCATTCCCCCTCCACCGACCACCTCAACAATATCATATCTATCATTTAGACGTTTTCCAATTAACATTTTAGATCACCTGCTCTCATATTCCGATGTATATTCGATGATCGAAAGCGTTATATTGTCCTCGCCCCCATGCTCGTTAGCAAGATCGATGAATGCATGAGCTTTCTCACTTAACGAAAGGTCAGACTGTAATGTCGAGGTAAATTCATCTTCTGATATTTTATTAGATAGTCCATCGGAGCATAATAGGAGTATATCATCCTCTTCTAAAATAATGGTCTTTATGTCGAGTTTGATATCCTCCTCAGTTCCTAACGCTCTAAGTAAAACATTTTTTCTTGGATGATGTTCTGCGTCTTCTTTGGTGATTTGACCTGAACGAACCAATTCGTTAACTAAAGAATGGTCTTCTGTAAGCTGAGAAAAGCCCGTATCATTTAGAAGGTAACAACGACTATCACCAATATGCCCAACTGTTGTAAAGTTAGATGTGCATAATGCTACGACTAAAGTTGTACCCATTCCATTACAGTGAGGATTGTCATGAGCATGTTTAAACAGGGCTTCGTTCACTTTCACGACATGCTCCATTATCCACTTCTCAGCTTCTTCTGGTGTGTTGATACGTTCATTGTTCTCCCAAAAATCTCGTAATTGATTACTCGTCATTTCACTAGCAACATCACCTGCTCTATGACCTCCCATACCGTCTGCTACGATTACAAGAAGATCTCCATGTTGATTTTTGAATATCCCACCATTATCCTCGTTATGAGGACGAACTTTCCCCTTGTCTGTGAGAAATACTGAATTCACAACGTTCACCTCGTCTCCTCTTTACGTTCCTTTGCACGTAATTGACCACAGGCTGCATCGATATCATGTCCATGTTCACGTCTGATCGTTACATTGATTCCACGTTTCTTCAACGTTTTCTCAAAAGCAAATATTTGATTTTTCGGCGTGCGTACATAATCGCGTTCTGGCACATAGTTAACTGGAATTAAGTTCACATGACAGTTAATTCCTTTTATCAGCTTGGCCAACTCTTCTGCGTGTTCAACTTGATCATTGACCCCACCAAACAAACCATATTCAAATGATACGCGCCTTCCCGTTTTGTCAATATAATAACGTACCGCATCCATTAATTCCGGCAATTTATAAGCCCTATTAATAGGCATTAAATTACTTCTTATATCTGAATTTGGTGCATGTAGTGATATAGCAAAATTAATTTGCATGTTCTCATCTGCAAATTGATAAATTTTAGGAATAATACCACTCGTTGAAACTGTAATGTGTCTCGCACCTATGTTTAAACCTGCATCATCATTGATAATTTTTAGAAAGGATAGCATTTGATCATAATTATCAAATGGTTCACCAATACCCATTATCACAACATGACTGACACGTTCATTTAATTCATCTAACGCCTTTTGAACTGTTACAACTTGTGCAACGATTTCGCCGGCAGTAAGATTTCGTTTTAGACCACCTAAAGTTGATGCACAAAATGTGCAACCTATTCGACATCCAACCTGTGTAGTTACACAAACAGAATTTCCATAATTATGCGTCATTAACACGGTTTCTATTGAGTAACCATCATACAATTCGAATAAAAACTTCATCGTTCCATCCGATGATGTTTGTTGAATAATCGTTTTTAGAGTAGTGATCGAAAAATGTTGCACCAATAATTCTCTCAAACTTTTTGATAAGTTGGTCATATCATCGAATGAATCAACCCTTTTTATATAAAGCCATTCAAAAACCTGTTTAGCTCTATAAGACTTTTCACCATTCGACTTGAGCCAGCTTTGTAATTCTTCTAATTTCAACGAGTAAATAGAAGGTTTAATCACATCATTAGTTGTATTGTTCTTTTGTTCTGTTTTTGTTGTATCTTCCATTTACATTACACCCGCTTTCTTAAACATGCTATATAAAAACCATCTGTTTTAAAATAATGAGGCAAAAGCTGAAGCTGTCCATTTTGAACATATGGACGTACATTTTCTGGGAGCCTCTCATTAATTGTTAAATCCTGTTCATAATCTTCATGTTCTAGTAAGAACTTATCGATGACATCGCTATTTTCAGCTTTATCTATTGTACATGTACTATATACCAATATCCCATCTTTTTTTAATAAAGGTGCTACAGCTTTTAAAATACTCATTTGGATTTCCGCTAACTTCAATACATCTTCCTCTGTCTTGGCATACTTGATGTCCGGTTTTCTTCTAACAACTCCTAGCCCCGAACAAGGTGCATCAACAAGAATTCTATCAAAGCTTTCTTGCGCATAATATTGCTGAACTTCTCTGCTATCAAGCACATTTGTTTCAACATTTGACAGCTCTAACCTATCTACCTGCTCTTGAACAAGCTTCACCTTATGTTTATGAAGATCAATCGACACAACTCGTCCTGTATTTTTTAATAGTTCCGCTATATGTGTAGCCTTCCCCCCTGGCGCACTACACGCATCAAGAATAGTGTTATGCACCTTTACATTTAAAGATTTAGCTACAAGCATAGAGCTTTCATCTTGGACGGTAAACAAACCTTCTTGGAAGGCTGTTGTTTTCGCAAGATTTCCTTTCATACTTTTTATTGCATCGTCTGACAGATCACCTTGTACAACGTCATATCCTTCATTATTTAGATGGGCTAACAGCTCGTCTTTCGTCAACTTATTCGTATTCACTCTAACAGTTTGAACTGGAGGCATCAAATTTACTTCACACATTTGTTTAGTAGCTTCATAACCTAATTGGTCAACCCAGCGTTTGATGAGCCATTTAGGGTGACTCGTTTCAATAGCTAGACGCTCATAAGGATCCGTAATTTCTGCGAAGGAAGGAGCTCCTTCCCGTTGATATGCTCTTAAAACCCCGTTTACCATTGAAGAAATACCTTTATGCCCCCGTTGCTTGGCAATTTCTACTGCTTCAAAAATGATCGCGCGGTCAGGGACTCGGTCAAGGTATACCATTTGATAAGCAGACATTCTTAAAAGGATGTATACCCACTTTTCTATCTTACGTTTAGATTGTGTAAACGGACGTAAAAAATAATCAAGCGTCATTTTTCGTTGAATCGTCCCGTAAACTATTTCTGTAAGAAGACCGACGTCTTTGCTATTTAGGTGATTTTTTTCTATCATACGATTTAATAAAATATTGCTATACGATTGATTTTTTTCTATAGAAAGTAGTATATCAAGTGCAACATTTCTTACATTACTTTTTTTCATGTCCTTCTCCTAATTGTACACCAACTTGCAATGAAGAACCCATGCCACGTAAATATTCTTCAGCAGTCATGCGCTTCTTGCCTGCTGGCTGTAGCTCAGTAATTTTTATACTAGTATCATCGCCAGTGGATACGATAAAACCATCCTGTTCAATAGAGGTAATTGTTCCAGCTACGTGATCATTATGTGTACTCAACTTTTCTCCCCACCAAACTTTCATTACCTGTCCATCTAGCATTGTATATGCTACAGGCCATGGGTGAAGGCCACGAATCTGATTATAAATTGCATCTCCAGGTCTAGACCAATCTATTTTTTCTTGTTCACGCTTAATATTATAAGCAAAAGTAACTTCGTCTTCATGTTGTTTTGTTGCTTTAATCTCATTGTTTAGTAACAAAGGAACTGTTTCTGATAATAGCTTAGCACCAGCAACACTTAACTTATCATGTAATGTACCCACATGATCAGTTTCTGCTATTGGAACCTCTACTTGAGTAATAATGTCTCCAGCATCAAGCTTCTTTTCCATATACATGATCGTAATCCCAGATTTCTTTTTCCCTTCCATAATAGCATAATGGATTGGTGCACCACCCCTAAGTTCAGGAAGTAGTGAAGCATGAACATTAATACAGCCAAACTTAGGAGTTTCTAGTATTTCTATCGGTAAAAGTTGACCGAAAGCTGCCGTCACAATTAAATCTGGTTGTAAACTGAGCACCTTATCATACTCATCTTTTAAACTAAGCCTTTCTGGTTGTAAAATGGGTATGCCATGCTTTTCAGCTTCCACCTTCACAGGGGGTGGGGTCAAAACTCTCTTTCTTCCTTTCGGACGATCTGGTTGTGTTACAACTGCTATTACGTCGTATCCATCATTAATTAATTGTTGCAATACGGGAACAGAAAAATCTGGAGTTCCCATAAATACTACTCTTGTCATGCTCATCCTGCCCTTCTATAGAATGAATAAGTCCGTAACCATTTCATGACCTATTACCATTCATTATACGTTCTTACTTTACTAGTCCATACGTTAACTTTAAATTTCTTCTGTATTTAATCACATGAGTATGTGTGGATTTAAATCAATAGCAACAGATAAGTTATTTCTAAGCATCTCTGCTTGGTATTTATCTATTATTTTCTTTAAAGCTAATCTTAGTTTGGGTTCATTTTTGTATTTTACCATGCATTGGTATCGATATCTATTATTTACTCGCGCCACCGGTGATGCTACAGGACCATATATGATTGTTCGGTCACTTAATTGTTGTCTTAAATATGCAGTAATTTTTTCAGTTATATCTACGACTTTTAATAATTGAGCATGTGAAACTGTAATTAATGCAAGATAATAGAATGGTGGGTATTGATGAAGCTTTCTAAGAACCATTTCCTTTTGATAAAAAATATCATAATTATGTTCACTTGCTAATTGAATACTATAATGCTCAGGTGTGTATGTTTGAATAACGACTTCACCTGGTAATTCATGTCGACCTGCTCGACCACTCACTTGGGTTAATAATTGGAAAGTCTTTTCAGATGAACGAAAATCTGGAATATGAAGTATTGTATCTGCTGTTAGTACACCAACCAATGTAACATTTGGGAAATCAAGCCCTTTAGCTATCATTTGTGTACCTAACAAAATATCTGCTTTCCCTTCACCAAAGTCATTTAATAAACGCTCGTGCGCACCCTTACGACTCGTTGTATCAACATCCATTCTAATTACTCGTGCATTTGGAATTACTTTAGTTAATTCTTCCTCGACTTTTTGTGTACCCGTTCCAAAAAAACGTATATGATCACTTTGACATTCGGGACATTCATTAACAGCTTGTTGTTCGTATCCACAATAATGACATTTCAGCTGATGTTCAGTTCTATGGTACGTGAGAGATATATCACAATGTGGACATTGGACAACAAAACCACAATCACGGCACATGACAAAAGAAGAATAGCCACGTTTGTTCAGCAGTAACACAGCTTGTTCTCCCTTTTCAATCCGATTCATTAATCTCTCAAATAATAGGGTAGAGAACATTGATCTATTCCCACTCCTAAGCTCTTCTCGCATGTCAACGATATCTACTGTTGGCAATGGTTGGTCGTTCATACGTTTAGACAGTGTTAATAGTTTATACACATCTTTTTTGGCTCTAGCGAATGATTCTAACGTCGGCGTTGCACTGCCAAGCACAACTGGACAATTATGATACTCACCTCGATAAATTGCAACATCTCGAGCATGATACCTAGGGTTTTCCTCTTGTTTATAACTCGTTTCATGTTCCTCATCAATAATGATAATTCCTACATTATCAAATGGTGCAAAGATCGCAGACCTTGCTCCAACTACAACGCTCACTTCATTCCTTTGTATTTTTCTCCATTCATCGTATTTTTCACCCGTGCTTAAACCACTGTGCATAACAGCAACTTTTGATCCAAATCTTCCTTTAAACCTTTTTACCATTTGAGGGGTTAATGATATTTCAGGAACTAATACGATTGCTTCTTTCCCTTTTTTAAGAACTGCATCAATTGATTGCAAATATACTTCAGTTTTTCCACTACCCGTTACACCGTACATTAAAAAAACACTATGAATTTCTTTTTCAATATCACTTAATATTGGTGAAATGACTTCCTGTTGTTCATTTGTTAATGGTAATGGATGAGTTCTCTCAAATACGCGACCTTCAAACGGATTTCGATACACTTCTTTTTCACGCTCGATTAGGAAGCTTTTATCCAATAATGATTTAATAGCAGAAGTGTTCCCAAACATTTGAGCTAGCTCCTTTTTGGAGATCTCAGAAGAATGTTCACGAAAATAGCTGAGTATTTCCTTTTGCTTACCAGCTTGCTTTGGTAAACTCTCTACAATGTGATCAATTTCATCAATCGAGATTCCCAAGCTAATTACTTTGTTTTTTTTCATTTTGGCACGATCTTTGACTTGATAAATCACTTCTAAATTACCTTGCCGCACTTCATTTTGAATATCATACAACATATCTGATTGTTCAAGTTCTTTCCATAGCACTGTCTGTTTGCTGCTAAACAATTGTTGTAATTGGTTTGGTAAGTCCATTAAGCTTGCTGACGAGCTCAACTTTATTTCTTTGTCATATTTTGCCCTCAACGCTGCTGGGAGCATTGCTTGATAAGCTGAAATAGTATAACAAAGTGCATAATTCGATAACCAAGACCCCAAATTAAGTAACTCATTATTCAACACTGGCGTAACGTCTAATATTGTTTGAATAGGCTTTAATTTATCAAAGTCTGAGTGGTTTTTTATTTCTACTACAAAACCTTGTACCTTTCTTGAGCCGAACGGAACAACCACTCTCATCCCTTCTTGAATAATCACAGTCCATTTAGCAGGGATTTCATAATCAAATGTTTTGTCAGTTTGATGTGCTGGAACATCAACAATTACGCTTGCTATTTTCATATATGAACATCAACCATTTTTCTTATTTCTAATAATAAAGATTCGGCAACCTCTTTTTTAGTTAATAAAGGGAGCGCTATTTTCGTATGATCTTGTTTATAAATTGTGACGATATTCGTATCTACACCAAAACCAGCACCGTGATCATCAACCTTATTCGCTACGATCATATCTAGATTCTTTTTCTTCATCTTGGCTAGGGCATACTCTTCAACACGATCGGTTTCAGCTGCAAAGCCAATTAGTAATTGATGCTCTTTTCTTTCACCTAATGTTTTTAAGATATCTGTTGTACGTTCCATTTCAACAATGTAATCATCAGGTTGTTTTTTTATTTTCTGCTTCCGCTCATTCTTTGGACGATAATCTGCTACAGCTGCACATTTAACGACAATATCACTATGGTCATATAATTTCAGTATCTCATTCAACATATCTTGAGCAGATTCTACTTTTATGGTTTCAACATTTAACGGTGGATCAATGTTTGTAGGTCCAGATATTAAAACGACGTCTGCACCTAAACGAGCTGCTTCTTCAGCAATTGCATAACCCATTTTCCCAGAAGAGTAATTTGTGAAATAACGAACCGGGTCAATTCTTTCCCGTGTTGGTCCAGCAGTCACAATCATTTTTTTCCCTTTTAAAGGCTTTTTACTGTTAGAAAAATGTTCAGTTAATAGTTTAACGATATTTTCCGGTTCTTCTAACCTTCCTTTTCCAACGTATCCACACGCTAAATATCCTTCACTAGGCTCAATAAATTCATATCCAAAGCTTGCTAACTTGCTAATATTTTGTGTTACAGCTGGATGATCATACATATGGACATTCATTGCTGGAGCAACCCACACTGGCGCAGTCGTTGCTAATAACGTAGTAGTTAACATATCATCAGCTATCCCATTCGCAAGTTTGCCGATAACATTTGCCGTAGCGGGAGCAATTAAGACGATGTCAGCCCAATCAGCTACATCGATATGAGCAATCTTAGACGGGTTTTTCTCATCAAAAGTGTCAATATATACATCATTTCTAGTAAGTGCCTGAAATGTCAATGGTGTTACAAATTCGCAAGCAGATTCTGTCATTATAACTTTTACATTTGCCTCAGCTTGAGTCAGCTTACTAGCTAAAGCAGCTGCTTTATACACAGCAATGCCTCCACTCACACATAACAATATATTTTTATTTAACAACATAATTTTCGCCACCTTGGAATGAAATTACTATTTCTGTATTTAAAAAGGCTCTTTTCTTGTACTTTGTACTAATATTACCAAATTGGCATTCTAAAAAGTGGTTTTACGTGTAGGTCATCGTTGTATTGAAGAAAAGATGCCACGATCGTTAGCCATATTCATGTTAAGCTCTTAAAGCGAAAAAACAATCAATGTTGAAAACAGCCATTTAAAAAGGCTCTTTCGTATACTTTGTACTAATATTACCAAATTGGCATACTAAAAAGTGGTTTATGTGTAGGTCATCGTTGTACTGAAGAAAAGATGCCACGATCGTTAGCCATATTCATGTTAAGCTCTTAAAAAAGCTAAAAAATAAAAAATGTATGAAAAACTATTGTTGATAAAAAAACAACCTAAGAATATAGGTTGTCATTGATCCATTTGAAATTTCTTATTTATTCTTATATGTTAGAATACCTTCATTTATTTCTTCTAACGCCTTACCTACATATTTCTCTGATACCGTCTTTTCAAGCATTGCATTATTATTTTCTTGCATATCACGAGCCCTCTTTGACGCAACAGTTACAAGGGTATATTTTGAATGTAACTTCCCCATTAAAGAATCAATAGATGGATATAACATTTTTTTATTCAACCTCCAACATTTTTCTATATCGGTTAGCAATTCTATCTCTGCGACAATGTTCTGCCGTAACGATTGCTTTTATGCGTTCACACGCTAGTTCAACCTCATCGTTTTCTACAACGTAGTCGTAAGCGTTCATCATTTCAATTTCTTGCCTAGCAGCGTTCATTCGATTATTAATTACCTCATTTGATTCAGTACCTCGAGTAGTAATTCTATTTTCTAATTCAGTTAAACTCGGAGGCATAAGGAAAATAAACAAGCCCTCAGGAAATGCTTTACGAACCTGCATAGCACCTTGAACTTCAATTTCTAAGAAGACATCCTTACCTTCTTGAAGAGTCTTTTCAACATAATCTACAGGAGTTCCATAGTAATTCCCTACAAACTCTGCCCATTCGAGCAGTTTAGATTGTGCTATTAACGATTCAAACTCTTCTCTTGATTTAAAAAAGTAATCCACCCCATCGACTTCCCCTTCACGTGGCTTACGGGTAGTCATTGAAATTGAATAATGTAACTTTATATCAGTTTGTGAAAATAATGCCTTACGTACTGTACCTTTTCCAACACCAGAAGGTCCCGAAAGTACTATTAATAAACCTCTTTCTTTCATAACTTATTTTTGAACCTACCCTTCATCAGATAAATCATCCTTGTTTATTAAACGTTGTGCCACTGTCTCAGGCTGCACCGCAGAAAGAATAACATGTTCACTATCCATCACAAGGACAGCTCTCGTTCTTCTACCGTAAGTTGCATCAATAAGCTTTCCACGATCACGAGCTTCTTGAATAATCCTTTTTATAGGAGCAGATTCAGGGCTGACAATAGAAATGATACGATTTGCTGAAACGATGTTACCGAAACCTATATTAATTAATTTTATAGACATAACGGATCCTCCTATATGTTACTTAATTAGTTTAGCCGTCATAGCTCTGCTGTAACCACTGAAACTTATTCAATGTTTTGTACTTGCTCCTTTATTTTTTCCAGAAAGCTTTTCATTTCAACAACATGCTGAGCAATTAATACGTCATTTGCTTTTGAGCCAATTGTATTTATCTCACGATTTAATTCTTGCACGAAAAAATCTAGTTTCCTGCCAATTTCTTGCTTACGTTGCATCGTGTCGAAAAAATGGCTAATATGGCTATTAATTCGTGTTAATTCTTCATTAATATCCGCTTTATCGGCGAAAATAGCAACTTCAGTTAGTAGTCGCTGTTCATCGACTGTACCTGATAAAAATTCAGAAATACGTTTCGTTATTTTTTCTCGGTATAAATCATACACAATTTCTGATCTTTTTGAAACGACATTCACGCTATTTTGCATTTTTTCTAATTGAGTTGATATATCAATTAGCAGTTGCTGTCCTTCGGAATAACGTGTTCTTTTCAACTGTACTACAGCATCCTCAATCGCTTCAAGTACTGTGTTCTCAATTTGTTCATTTCCACCGTCTTTTTCTTTAATCATGACGACATCATGTAATGAAAACAATTGCTTTATCGTTATTTGCTCTGGAAGCTTATATTTATCTATTGCAGTTTTAATCGTTTCGTAATATTGATCTAGTAAATGCCAGTCAACTTGAAGCGACCGCTCTACTAATTCATCACCTTCTATAGTAATAAATACTTCTATACGACCACGTTTTACATATGTAGAAATTAATTTTTTAATTTTTTTTTCTAATGCATATATGTATTTTGGCCCTTTAATGCTAACATCACTAAACCGATGATTTACTGATTTCATTTCAACAGTTACAGAATAATGCTCCAACTCAACTGTCGCTCTTCCAAAGCCAGTCATACTGTATACCATATAAACACACACCCATTTCAAGAGAACTTGTCTAAGCAAAGTTTAATGGTAGAGCTAGCCTCTATTCCACTATTTTACACATATAGATTCACGCATTAAGATAAAAAGGTAATAGAGTACACTCCATTACCAATTGTATTATATCATATAATTAAATTATTTTCTTGAAAAATGTGTAGTAGCAAGTAAAAAAGTTGGAATTGCAGATAATCCTAAAATTAGCAACCAATCGATTAACATGATTGAGGAAGTGTGAAAAATGACTTGTAGAGATGGTAAATAGATAACAACCATTAATAGTAAAATTGAAGATAGTACTGCAAACACTAGATAAATGTTTTCAAATGGCTTCCGTTCAAATATTGATCGTTCAGAACGACAATCAAATACATGAATTAATTGAGCCATGACTAACGTTGCAAAAGCAATTGATTGTGCATATTGTAATTCATTTGGATTACGGGAATATGTGATGATAAATGCTATTAAAGTAACTATCCCAATTAAAAAGCCTCTACTAATCACCTTCCATGCTAAACCTCTTGCAAAGACACCTTCAGTAGCACTTCTAGGTCTCCTTTTCATCACATTTTCTTCAGGCTGATCTAATCCGAGCGCCATAGCTGGTAAGCCGTCCGTTACTAAATTAACCCATAAAATTTGTATCGGAACTAACGGTAGCGGAAGGGCTAAAATCATAGCAAAAAGCATAACTAAAATTTCCCCTACATTGGAAGCAAGTAGATAACGTATAAACTTCCTAATGTTCTCATAAATATTTCTTCCTTCTTTTATCGCAGCTTTAATCGTTGCAAAGTTATCATCAACGAGAACTAAAGAGGAGGATTCTTTAGCTACATCTGTGCCGGTAATACCCATCGATATTCCAATATCGGCCGCTTTAATTGCTGGTGCATCATTTACTCCATCACCGGTCATAGCTACAATGTGACCTTGTTGTTGTAACGCTTTGACTATCTTCAGCTTATGCTCAGGAGATACACGAGCAAAAACATAGACATCATCAACAATTTCTTCTAATTCTTCAACGCTCATAGATGATAATGATGAGCCATCGAGAACTAAACCATGCTCAGGTAAAATATTAATCTGTTTTGCGATCGCTTGTGCAGTATTTACATGATCCCCTGTAATCATAATTGTTTTTATCCCTGCTTCATGACATTCCTTCACAGCCTGCTTCACTTCCGGACGAGGTGGATCAATCATTCCTTGTAACCCTATGAAAACTAAGTCTTTTTCCGCTTCAGTCTCCATACTTATTTTGTTATTTGAAGGGATTGGCTTGTAAGCTATCGCAATTGTTCTTAAAGCTTGATTGGCTAAACGCGCTATCGATTTTTCCACTTCATTACGATAATTGTTATTTAGTAGCTGTTTTTTATCATTCCACAAAATTGAATCACATTGTTTTAACAGGACGTCAGGAGCACCTTTTGTGATTACATATTGTTTTCCTTGTTTATCACTAGCAATAATAGACATCATTTTCCGAGAAGAATCAAATGGGAACTCTTTAATTATCTTAAACTCTTCTTGTAGTTGGTGCTTTGAAAGCTTCCCTTTCATCGCAGCTACAGCTAAAGCACCTTCAGTTGGATCACCATCAACAATAAATTGATTATCCTTCTCATTAATTTGAGCATGATTACATAATAATCCGAACGTAAGTAGTTGATAAAATGATTTGCTGGTTGTTGGGTCTACCTCTGTATCCCCATCAAAAAAACTGCCTTTAGGCTCATATCCTGTCCCTGTTACATTCCAGGTTTCCCCACCTGTCCACAAATGTGTAACTGTCATTTTATTTTGTGTTAACGTTCCAGTTTTGTCTGAGCAAATGACTGATGCACACCCTAAAGTTTCAATTGCAGGTAGTTTACGTACAATTGATTTCTGCTTTATCATCCGTTGAACCCCAAGAGATAATGCTACAGTTACGATTGCAGGTAGTCCTTCTGGAATAGCAGCTACAGCTAAGGATACTCCAGCCAAAAACATACTGTATAGATCGTGCCCTTGAAGCACACCAACAATTACAACAAGAAAAGTTAATATTAATGCAACACCAATTAAGATTTTTCCTAATTGTTCAAGGCGGCGTTGCAATGGTGTTTCAAGCGTTTGTTGCGACTGGAGTAAATTGGCAATCTTCCCCATTTCTGTTTTCATTCCAGTACCAATTACAATGCCAGTTCCACTGCCCCTTGTTACCATCGTTCCCATAAATGCCATGTTGCTTTTGTCACCTAGTGCAGTTTTTGAACCTAAAATTGGATTTATATCCTTCATAACTGGTACAGATTCTCCAGTTAGAGCAGATTCCTCTATTTCAAGACTGTTTGATTGTAATAACCTGACATCGGCACCAATCCGATCTCCGCTAACAAATTGGATTATATCCCCTGACACAAGTTCCTTAGATGGAATTCGACACCATTGTTTATTTCTTAACACATGTACTTGTGGGGCTGCTAACTCCTTCAGTGCCTCCATTGACCTCTCTGCTCTTCTTTCTTGATAATAACCAAGAAAACCATTAATTAAGACAATAGCAATGATTGCAATGGCATCAATATACTCACCTAACAATCCAGAGATAAAAGTAGCAATCAAAAGTATTAAAACCATAAAATCTTTAAATTGTGCTAAAAACAATAAAAAAGCAGAAGGTCGCTCGGCTTCATCCAATTCATTCAAACCACTTTTTTGTTGCCGTTGATTTACTTCTTGCTCAGTTAAGCCTGTTTCAGAGTTGGAATTCATCACTTTTTCCACTTCTTCTAAGCGCATTTCATGCCAGTTCATCCAACCTTCACCCCTTATACTATACGGTTATTTCAATTATCTCTAAGGACAGCTTATTCGCACTTGTCCAAAAAAATGCTATACTTTTCATGTTAATGAGTATTCAAATGATGGACAGGGTTTGTTTTCATAGCTAAGAAATTACGCAAAACAAAATTAGAAATAGAATTGGGTGAATGACAATGTCCTTTGATGGTCTGTTTACATATGCGATAACTAACGAATTACAACAATTATTATTAAATGGCCGTATTAGCCGTATTTATCAACCTTTTCAAAATGAATTAATACTACAAATTCGTTCGCAAGGAAAAAATCATAAGTTACTGATTTCTGCCCATCCCACATACGCGAGAATACATTTGACAGAAGAGCAATACAACAACCCGCCTGAGCCACCGATGTTTTGTATGTTGCTAAGAAAGCATATAGAAGGTAGTATTATCCAAAGCATTCGGCAGGTTGGGCTTGATAGAATTATGATTATTGAATTAAAAGGGAAGAATGAAATAGGTGATGTTTCTCATAAACAATTAATTATTGAATTGATGGGAAGGCATAGTAACATTATTCTTGTTGATAAAGATGAGCAGGTGATTCTTGATTCCATTAAGCATATAACACCAGCCTTAAATCGTCACAGAACAATCTTACCTGGATTTGAGTATGTGGCACCACCGTCACAAGATAAGGAAAACCCTTTTTCAGTAACTGAAGATCGTATATTGAAAAAACTCGATTTTAACGCTGGTAAGCTTGATCAACAACTAGTTAATACGTTTGCTGGAGTTTCTCCCATGTTCGCTAAAGAAGTGATGTTACATGCTGGAATTGCAAACAGAAATTCATTACCTAAAGCGTTTATGACTCTCATATTAAAAGTGAAAAATATGGATATTTGCCCTCAAATAACAAGGGATGACTCGAAAGAGAGTTTTTATTTATTTCCCTTAGACCATATAAAGGGAGAGGTTAAAACATATTCATCACTCAGTACATTGCTCGATCGATACTACTATGGCAAGGCCGACCGAGAGAGGGTCAGGCAAAGAGCTGTAGACCTAGAGCGTTTTATTGATAATGAAAAAAAGAAAAACGAAAAAAAGATAAAAAAATTAACTAACTCATTAAATAAAGCCAAAAATGCTGATCAATATAAACTACTCGGTGAGTTGTTGACAGCGAATATATTTATGGTTAACCAAGGTGATAGTGAAGTTGACGTAGTGAACTATTATGACGAAAACAGAACTACTATAACAATACCTTTAGATCCAAGAAAAACACCTGCAGATAATGCCCAAAGCTACTACACTAAGTATCAAAAAGCAAAAAAATCCATAGCCTTCATTCATGAACAAATTAGCCATGCTGAGGAAGAAGTGATATATTTCGATTCACTTAAGCAACAAATTCAATCTGCAACTGCTAGCGATATCGAAGAAATCCGTGAAGAGCTTGTTGAAGGAAGATATATTAGATCTAAAAAGCACAAGGGCCAAAAGAAAAATAAACTAGACAAGCCCCAAATTGAACGTTATAAAGCAAGTGACGGGACAGAAATACTTGTGGGGAAAAACAATAAGCAGAATGATTATTTAACAAGTAAAGTCGCAAGAAAGGAAGAAGTATGGCTACACACAAAAGATATACCAGGTTCACATGTTGTTATACGACATGACCAACCTTCCGATCAAACGATTTTAGAAGCAGCTAATCTCGCAGCATATTTTAGTAAAGCAAAGCATTCAAGTTCTGTACCTGTTGATTACACAAAAATTCGAAACGTGAAAAAACCAAATGGATCAAAACCAGGCTATGTTATTTATGACAACCAGCAAACGGTCTTTGTCACACCAGATGAAGATCTATTAATAACAATGAGGGTTTGACACTCCCACCCCTAAAGGAGCAAGCTGATAGTCTTACGGCATCAGTGGGATTCTCGAGTGATTAAACCGAAGTGCATTTCTGCTATCGGAGTATGACCTCGAGATTAGGGTATGCCATTACCCTTCCTAAGACAGTGCATATAGCATCTTAGGCTGATTGACTATTACCATCAATCACAGGTGCATAACGAATGTTCATTGCATCGACTCTATCTCGATGGGTTTCGAACCCACACGAACACTTATAGTTTCTGTCTTTAGCTTTATTTTGTTTCGAACAATTAGGGCAAGCTTGCGACGTATAAGCTGGATTGACATACTCGACTTTGATACCAACTAAAATCGCTTCATATTCAATGAATTGAGCCAAACGATAAAAAGACCATGTATGTAGATTCTTTTCGTTTTTACGGCTTGTTCTTGCCGTTTGCCTAATATTCGTTAATTGTTCTAAACGAATAACAGAAATTTGATTATCAATCGCAAAATTAACAATTGCGCGACTTATTTTGTGG
>NZ_JAXBMC010000011.1:0-143781 GCF_033963865.1 Cytobacillus sp. IB215316
GCACGCCGCCAGCGTTCGTCCTGAGCCAGGATCAAACTCTCCAATAAAGTTTGATTGCTCATTCGTTCAAAAAAAAAATTAACGTTGACGCTTTTGTTTTGTTTAGTTTTCAAAGAACATTTTTTAAGTTATCGCTCATAAGCGACTTTTTTAATATAACATTTCCAAGTTGTTATGTCAATAACTTTTTTTAGTTTGTTTTTATAATGTGCTGCTTTAAAACATTGTTCCGCAGCGACGAATATAAATATATCACGGGGATAATTATACGTCAATATGCTTTTTTATATTTTTTTAATTACTTTCTACAGAATAACATCTGTGATAAATTTGCTGACCCTTTGTTTCCACCTTATGCACATGAATATACCCACGCTCTATTAAAAATTCTATCATAATAGAAAGGTCTATTGAATAATGAGTAAGTTGCGAATGATTCATTATATCCTCATAAGTCCATGGTTCATCTTTGCTTGATAAAATCTCAAGTAAATGTTCAGAGCCTAGCTCAATTTTTGAACTGATAAGAAAATCACTGGCTAAAAATAATAACTCTAAATTTTTCTCTAATGTTTCTTCACCTTCAATTAATTTCTCATACAGCTTATAAATCTCAGGTTCAATTTGCTTTACTTGTCCCCAAACAAGAACCTCAGGATGAAACCCATTTTCAATAACCGCTAAACGTGCAAGGTGATGCAGCGCATGAACAACATAATTATACGCATCTAGATATTGCCTAGATTCATAAAATTTTTTACCTTCTAAATATCTTCTAATTAGTTTAGCAAATTCTACTCCCATTTTTAGTTTACGGTAGTCCCTAGGAAACATCTCTAACTCATTTCTAAGGTTGTGAATGTATTCATTTCTATCAAATAAAACCCGTCCATTCATTAACCATTCAGTAACTTTTCTATTAGAGCCTAATAATACCCATTCATTTAATTGGTTTTCATCTACAATATGTAAAGCAGCTTTGTTATGATTGAATTCATAATGTTTAATTTGAACCGATTGTTCTGAATCTTTTATAATGACTAATAACACAACATCAAATGTATCTGTGATAGAACTAACAGCTTCTCCCTTTTTTTCAACGATAATTACACCTAGTGTATTTTTATGACTCGCTCTTTCCTGATAAATGGGACGAAGTATATCTTCCATTTTAAATTCCCCCCTTTTTTGATAATAATTTATTCGATATTAATATGAAATAACCTTTAATTTTTAAAGTTATTAATATCGAAACTATTGATATCAATAAATATACTCTCTTATGTCTATACAATGCAATTGTTAAGCGTGTACATTTCTATTTTAGTTATGCTATATTATTAAATTAGGAGGTTGACGGCATGGCTAAAAAATATTCAAGTAAAATAAACAAGATACGCACATTTGCGCTTAGTTTGATTTTCATTGGGGTTCTTGTAATGTATGGTGGAATATTCTTTCGATCATCTGTTGTTGTAATGACTGTCTTTATGATTTTAGGTCTTCTATGTATTGTAGCTAGTACGGTTGTTTACTTTTGGATTGGTATGTTATCTACAAAAACTGTTCAAGTAGTGTGTCCATCATGCCAAAAGCCAACAAAAATGTTAGGTAAAGTAGATATATGTATGTATTGCAATGAACCACTAACTCTTGATCCATCACTTGAAGGAAAAGAATTTAATGAAAAATATAATAAAAAAGACAAAAAAACAATAACCAAATAACATCTTATAAGATAATAAAAAGCTGATAGTCTTTTCGACCATCAGCTTTTTAATGCTTTTTATTTTGTTGACAATCTTCACATACTCCGTAAACTTCCATACGGTGATGGCTTACTTTAAATCCTGTCACATGTTCCGCTAAGGCTTCTACCTCATCCAATCCAGGATAATGGAAATCAACAATTTTACCACATTCTTCGCATATCACATGGTAATGATCTGTTGTAACATAATCAAAGCGGCTGGATGCATCTCCATAAGTTAGCTCTTTAACTAAACCTACTTCACGGAACACTCTCAAGTTATTATATACTGTTGCTACACTCATATTAGGAAATTTACCTTCAAGCGCTTTATAAATATCGTCAGCAGTGGGGTGTGACACATTATGAATAAGATACTCAAGAACCGCATGACGTTGTGGGGTAATTCTAACCCCTGTTTGCTTTAACGCCTCAAGAGCTTCTTTCAATTGGTCATGATGGGACACCGTCATGCACCTCTCTCCTAAAAAGATTCTTACTTTATAATATTTATAATTAGTCTACATTGTTATACTGAGTTTTGTCAATATATACACCTTTACTATATGAGATGAAATCTAATTTTACGCATTATTCGAAAAAAATAATACAAATTATTTGATTAGTATCCACTTTTCAAGATTGTTCGGACTAGTATTGTTTTACCTACTAAAGCGAAACAATTATGCAACTAGCGTTAAAGCTATGACAAGGGGATATAGCATCATCCTACATTGTTAATTTTAGCAAGAAATTAACAAAATGAGCTTCTTCACTTCAAATAAATAACAAGTTCCTAACTTCTTGAGACACAAAGCTACCTTCGCATTAATTGTTGCTTTTCATAATAAGAACTATACGAGAATATAACAAACGTTTGGAGGAATTTTTCTTCTCTAAAGCATATAATAAAAATCAATTTCTCGAATGTAAGTGAAAAAGCAATAAAGTTTACAAAAAGATCCATACACAAAAAAATGCGGAACTAAATCCCGCAAAATGAATTGTATTGAATACTGAGGAGGTATGCCCTACAATACTATCATACTCAACTAAGATGAATTCGTTTGGATGTTTGCCCCTATACTAAAAAAGATAGGCTTTGAGGTGAGATTTAACAGGGGTAATTTGTATATGATTACTTAACTAACGAGTGCTTAAATGCATAAATCACCGCTTGTGTTCGATCTTGTACTTCTAATTTACTTAAAATATTACTGACATGTGCTTTCACCGTTTTTAATGCAATATATAACTGATCAGCAATTTCTTGATTTGTTTTCCCCTCTGTCATTAATAGTAAAATTTCCATTTCTCTACTTGTTAGTTCTTCATGTAGAAGCTGAACATTTTTTTGTCGCATTTTCCGCATCATCTTCCCTGTTACTTCGGGTTCAAGAACTGACTGCCCACGATACGTTTCTCGCACTGCATTAGCAATTTCATTAGCTTTTGAAGTTTTTAATAAATAGCTCGTTGCACCTGCTTCTAAAGCAGGATATACTTTTTCATCATCTAAAAAACTCGTAACAATAATAATTTTCGCTTCTGGCCATTGATCGATGATCACCTGAGTTGCTTCTATCCCATCCATCTCCTTCATTACTAAATCCATAAGGATGATATCTGGACGTAATGAAAGTGCTAGTTCAACACCATCTTTCCCATTATCGGCTTCACCCACCACCTCTATGTCTGATTGGGCAGATAAATATGATGACACACCGATACGAACCATTTCATGATCATCAACAAATAATACTTTAATCACCAGCTTCTCCCTCATTTCTTAATATCGGTATTTTCACTTCAAGACGGGTACCATTATTTTTCACACTTACTATATTCATCGTACCACCTATTTCGATCGCCCGTTCATACATATTCTGTAAACCATAAGAACCTGCTTTCGTTTCTTCCACGTCAAAGCCAATTCCATCATCTACTACACGTAAAATAATTAGTTCGTCTCTTTGAATCAATAACACTTCAAGTTTAGTAGCCTTCGCATGACGCAAAGTATTTGATAACGATTCTTGTAATATTCTGAACAGATGATCTTCCACTCCTTTTTCCATAGGTGTCTCTTCAATCTTCCATTGGATCGACATTGATACTTTTTGTGATAATTCCACTAATAGCATCTCAATCCCTTCTTGAAGAGACTTCCCTTTTAGAGCAGCTGGCCTCAAATGAAGCAACAGAGCACGCATTTCTAGCTGGGATTGATGAATCATTTGTTCAACCATTTTTAGCTGTTTCGTTTCACGCTCATTTGAATGGGGATTTGCTTCGTTGATCGCAGACATTAACATAGATGCTGCAAATAGCTGCTGACTAACTGAATCATGTAATTCACGAGCTAAGCGATTCCTCTCTTGAGAAATCATTTCTTGAATTCGTTGCTCTTGATCCTCCACAATATCATTAGCTAGCTTCCTTGATAATTTCGTCTGTTCCGACATCTTTCTTTGTATTTTGTCCATTCGATCATGAATAGCTTGAATTTCACTGAGTGGAGCTTTTTCATCTACTTTTATTTTGTGACCAGTTTCCATTTGGTGAAGCATACCACTTATTGATATAAGTTGTTTTCTCCAAGATAATCCAGAGATCGCGCCAAAAAGAAGCCCAACAATAATACTTATGGCAACAATAAATAGTACAAACGGTATCTCCATTATTTCTTTTTTCCACAAAACGTTCCATTCTGGTAATGGAAATACTAGAAATGTACCAATCAATGTCACTAGTAAAACAACCATCGACATACTTAAACCAATAATCAGCTGCCTTTGGATAGCATTCATACTCGCTTCACCTCAATATTCCCGACTATCATTGAGGTAACAATTTTTATTTTTTGATCAACATTATCATATTGAGGGGTTTGTAAGCTAAATACTTGATTAAACATATTGGCATCATGTACTTCAAAAACCGTTGATGAACCAATGAAAACTGAATGGCGAATACTAACTTCTAAATCATATGGAATAAGAACTTCAATATTACCTATAAAATTTCTAATGAAGATAATTGTTTCTCCCTTAGGAAGAACAGTATAACTTAAATCTATTACGGTGTTACCAATACCAGCTTGAATATTAACATCGTTCCATTCATATACATGAGACGGTGTTTGTTGTTGCCCGATTAAAATATTTTTCATGAGAGGCGAACGTGTAATTAATGTTTCCTCAGAAGCTATTATTTCAGGTTCTTTTATTGTTGGCTTTATAATTGTTGGTTCTTTTTTCGTTTGTACGAAACTATTAATTAAGAAAATAATGATGACCAACAGCAAGAGTTTAAACGTCATCATACCTGTTACACTTAATAATGTAAAAAGTAACCCAAACCAAAACAGAATTTTCCCACTAGCCTTTGGCATACGTTTGCGGCCAATATAAATTAAACTTATTGAAACGATTAGAGAAAAAATAACCCCACTGTTAAAAAACGAAACCTCTAGCAGTAGCATAGCGATTATTATTACTACAATCCAGCTTAACTGTTCTGTAGTTATTTTATTAAACATGGGCTTACTCCTCTCTGTATAAGACCTCTTCTTTTAAAATTGTATGGCTACTTGATAGGACTCACACTATAAGTCAATTTTTAGAACCGAAAAGGCGCAGTTACCTACGCCTTCTAGCATACCATGTCTAGTCTAGAAATTTGAATGCGTTTCTTCTAATTTACTTCTTTTTTTGCTTCCTTCTCTAATTGAGCAATCCGTGCGTCAATTGTGTTTCTAAAATATGAACTATTTACTTCATGTTCTAATCGATCTAGATAATTATCTATTTCTTCAAATTTAGTGAAAGGGCTGTTCTTTGCGTCATTCGAATTTATTACTTTGTTCATACGGTGATGTGCACGAGTAATATTCTCTCGACCCATAAGCTCCATTCGTCTAATGTGCATATCTTTTACCTTATGCTTCATTTCCTCATATTTTCGTTCAAGGACATCTACTTGTTGAGTAGCTTCTGTAAGTAAATTATTTAAGCGGTATGCTCGCTCTTCATATTGAGCTTGCTCTTGTACTGCAAAATCATATAATTCTTTTTCATCTGCTTGAGAAGCGATTTCAGCTTGTCGTTTTCTTTTTTCTGCAAATTGTTTTGCATGCTTATATTCGCGAGTAAATTCATCTTTTAATGTATATTGACGTTCTAATAATTTGCGGGCTTTTTCTGTTTCTTGCTCACATTGTCGCAAATACTGATTTAAAACTGCCACAGGATTTTTATGTTCTTTTCTATCAAGAGCATCATGTAAATCTGCTTCAATACTATTTCTTATACGTGAAATTATGTTAGCCATTTCTCGTCATCTCCTTTTAATTATACCTTTTCATTTCTGACCATTGTTTTTCGAAATTTACAAAGGGATCATCTGTTTCTTCTTCAATCGTATCTTGACTAGCATTCCATTTTTTATACACAATATATAAAACATAAGCGGCTGCAAAACCAATAACAGCTGGAATGTGTGACCCAACGATCATAAGAATCACAATACCGATTAACGCCCATCCGAATTTAGCGAATGTAGATTTGGTTTTCATAAACTGTTTGAAAACTAAATAGAGGATGAGAAGATTAATTGCTAATCCAACCATTGGTCCAAGTGATGAAATTAACACCATTGCAGCTATTCCACCGATTATAAACAAACCAACATTTTTCATTATTATGTTCCTCCTTTCTTAAGTCCATCATATCTATTTTTACACTTTTTCATAACGCGCCTGCGCTCTATTTTCTATTAAGACTCGAGTCCTAGTAACGATAAGACCCTAATATCAATTCATAGTGATTTGCGTTCTCATTCTATATAAAAAAGCCATTTAAACCCAGTATTAAACAACCTTTTGCTTATAAATGTTAGCAACACTTTCACTAGCATTCATATTTAAACTAGAAAAAGCTCCACATGCTTGTTGCCTTCCTAATTCAATATATCTGTCCATAGACTTTCTCTCAGAGCGAGCGACCCCTTGAAGGTCAATATTAATGATTAAATCCGCATATTTCTCTACGAGCTGGCTTGTATGATATTTACTTGCAACTCCTATATACCGTGAAAGCTGATGAAAAATATGTTTTGGGTTACTGTCTTTTGACCCTTTAATGCTCACCGCTGTAATATGTTGAGCTCCCATATCTTTCACCACATCTACTGGATTATTATTTAAAATATAACCATCAACGAGAAGTTGATTTCCATGTTTTACAGGTGCAAATATACCAGGAATAGCGATACTAGCATGAATCGCCTTAGCAACTTCACCTGACTTGATAATAACCAACTGTCCAGAAATAAGGTCTAAACTTATAATTGCTAACGGTATGTCAAGATCTGAAAAGTGCTTACCATTTGTAAGCTGAACTAATTTTTCATAAATCCGTTTTCCTTTTACCCATCCTTTTCTACCTACTTGTATATCTAACATTTTCCTAATTGATAAATCTTCTAGCTCATGTTCCATTTGTTCTGGTCTCATACCGCATGCATATAAACCTGCAATTAATGCACCTGCACTCGTACCAGCAATATGTGTAATATCTATGTTTTGAAATTGTAGTTCATTTAGAACTCCAATATGTGCTGCTCCCCTTAAAGAGCCCCCACTCAGCGATAAACCAGTTTCCATCATTATTTACTTCCTCCTGTTTCTATAATTTTACATATTAGAGATCGATAGGAGTGAATTATTTCATTACCTCTTTTTTCCTCTCTTCACGGACCCCACGAACCAACATATCCAACGCCGGAGCCAAGTTCTGCTGTTTTTCATTGTCTATCATTTCCTTTTTTTGAACTTGCCCCTTTACTACATTAGTATTGTTTGTTGCCTTCCACCATATATATAAACCATAAATAAGCAGCACTACGATCAAGAATGAATAAATATAAATCTGGTATTCTTTGAAAAAATCTCTTATTGCTATTTCGTTCCCAAACTTACCTATTAATAACACCGAAAATGACCATGGTAAAATACCTAAAAATGTATGAATGGTATAAACGCTAGCCTTCACTTCGCTCATTCCTGCTATATATGAAATATAATTCCCCATACCAAATGGTCTAGATAAAGAAATACTCCAAGTCCCGTACTTTTGAAACCAACACCTGGCTTTGTTAATCCCCTTTTGAAGTTTTTTAGGAAATATAGAACTCATCTTTAAACCAATTAAATAAGGAATGAAGCTTGCCAATGTATATATCATTGCCATGCCAATTGAAATCACAACCAAATTAACATAGCTAGGGTTTAATAAAAATCCATACGATAATACAACTATTACCCCAGGGAAAGGTAATGAAGATCCTTCTAAAAACATTGAGATGAATAAACCAACAACTCCTAAATTTTGGACAATTTCAACAAAACTCAACTTAAAATGCCTTTCTTTTAGCCAACGCAACCAACCTCTATGCGGTTGGTCGTTTTCATAATTTGCAATAGTTGTTCATACGGGTTATGAAAACTTTGAACATGTTCTTCTATTCTACGTTGATGTTCTTCCCAGTTTTCTTTATTATTTAATTTGTCCATAAGTTGTTGATTTAGTGGGGTATTAGCATTTAGTTTGTACACGAGTGCTTTCTCTTGTAGGTATGCCAAATTAAAATCTTCTTGACCTGGTAAGGCAGATTCTATAAAGATAGGTAACCTTTTTTGCAAAGCTTCACTGACAGTTACTCCGCCAGGTTTCGTAACAATTGCATCAACATCTTCGTATAAGTCATTCATTTTTTCTCTAGAAGAGATATATGGATATGGAGTAATATAGGGGTTCTTGCTATTTTTGAGATCTTGATAGAGTTTTTCATTTTTACCACATAATACAGAAAATTGAGTTGTTTCTCCTATATCAACTTTACTCAAGAAGTCTGTTATTTTTCCTAAACCACTACTACCACCTGATATGAGAATATGATATCTCTCTTTTTGCTTAAACTGCCTGTTCATTCCATTGAATACTTCACTAATTGGTATACCAGTCAATATAATTTTATCTGGTGATATTCCGTTTTCATCTATTAAGTATGTTTTCATTTGTTCGCTTGAAACAAAGTGAAAATCAACACCTTCTCTTCCCCATACATTATTAATAAAAAAGTCAGTATAAACATTGACTAAAGGTATGTCGATTTTATTTTTTACTTTTAAACGGCTAACTAAAAATGATGGAAAGCCATGTGTAGCTACTATTAAATCAGGTTTCTCTTCCTGCAGGAGTTTTTCCATATTCCTCAAAAAGAATAACTCATACCACTGTAAGGAATAATTTTTAGATGATGAATATCCAAAATTTTTATAAACCCATTCATAAGATTGCGGAGCTAGTTTAATCCATTTTAGGTAAAACGAAGTAATAAACTTTTCTAAAGGAGGATTTGAATGACTAAGCAAATCTATCTTCTTCGTTTTTACATACTGGTCATGACAATTAAATGAATGAATGAAAGCCTCTGAAACTTGATGATGCCCTGATGGCATTCTTAACAATGGTAAAAATAAAACTTTTTTCATATTTATTTCTCCCTTCTCTTCCAAGTATATTGAATTCACTAAGATTCATCTTTTTAAGCTCCATGTTGTAATTGGGCTTCTATACAGCACATATACAAGGGGGATTGACCGTGTAGAAAAGCCTCTCTACCCAATTCCGATATTCACATTAACTTAAACAAGTTCACCTTGGATTTAACATTCACAACTTTACGTAATTCAATCTTAGCTAATACAAGGTTTTTACATAACGTGCCAGAGTATTATACTTCTCTAAGACTTAAGGCTTATAGCTAATTAAGACTAACAATCAAGCTGTTACATTCAGTTTTGAATATACTTAAAAATCAGAAGATAATTCTGCACAAATCTTACGAATGAAAAAAAATAACCTCCCCATCCTTTCGTCATATATCTAGGTGAAGGGAGGTACATTTATTTTCTTTTTCAAAATCCTCAACTACTTTTAGGTTCATGTAAACTTTTCAAATAATCTACTATACCAATATGTTTTTCCTCATGTAAATGCTCAACATCAGTAATATTAACTACATTGCCATCTCTAAGTACAACAACCGTATCCAGTAAGGGTTCAACTTCATCAACCTCATGAGTTGTTATGATGACAGTTTGTTTTTCCAAATTGATAAACGATATGAGTCCTTTGACAACGGACTCTCTTACCATAGGATCTAGCCCTGAAAAAGGTTCATCCATTAATATATAAGGTACATCCCTAGCTAAAGATAATACTATTTTTAATCGACCTCGGTTCCCTTTAGATAAATGCTTAACCTTTTGATTTGGATCTAGCTTCATAAATTTCATAATCTCAAAAGCTTTGGATAACTGAAAATCTTCAAACTGAGTTGCAAAAAATTCTATTGTCTGCTTGACGGTGTAAAATGGATAATAATCGTCTAACTCAGATAAATAGGTTACAACATGACAAATTCGTCTGTCAGCTTGCATATTACCTACTTTCACAAAGCCTTGCGAAGGTTGTATTAATCCAGCCATCAACTTCAAAAGGGTGGATTTCCCACTGCCGTTCTCGCCGATAATTCCTATAATCTTACCTTCAGGAAATGATAAACTTACATTATGCAAAGCTGTTTTACCGATATATTTTTTCGTAACATTTTGTAATTCAATCATTTCATATTCTCCTTTACCATAAAGGATTGGATGTCTCTTATAATTTCATCTTGCTTAAATCCCATTGCAGTCATTTCTTGAATGAATTTCATAATGTGATTTGATTTAAGCTGTTCTCTTAACATTTCCAGCCTTTCTTCACTTTCTGATACAAAAGTCCCTTGCCCTCTTCTCGTTTCCACAATACCCACCCTTTCCATTTCGCTATAAGTTCGTTGAACCGTATTCGGATTTACCCCTGATTCAACTGCCATTTCACGAACTGATTTTAATTTATCACCCGGTTTTAACTCTCCCCTAACAATCTTATGACTAATCCGGTCTACTAATTGCATATAAATCGGTCTATTTGCTTGAAAGTCTTCCATTACTTTATACCTCCAACTTCTTGTCAATAAGCCATGATGATATGAAAAACAAACATGCGGTGAATATTAAGAAAAACAAGAGTGAACCTGCATAGATTGCTCCACTAACAAAAATACTAGGATAATATATCTCATAAGCACCCCACTCTAACATTACCTCCATGATTGATAAATTCATCAAAGAGTTAAAGAAATAAAGTGATACGATAATGATAAGGAAAAGTATTAATTTGGATCCTTTACCTATTCTAGTTTTAATGAAACGGTATATTACCCAAAAAAAGAGAACGGTGATTGAAAGTACTGTTGAGATACTAATAATATAGAACATCTCTAGCGAGGCAAGATTAAATATTTCAGCCAAAATTGGTGATTGTAATTCTCCGTAAAGTGGAATGAAGTTAATTAATATGAAAATGATGATTGTTGCTTGTGAAATGATTAATGCACAAAAGCCATTTAAGAATTTACTAGCTATTAACTGAAACGATGGTTGAGGATTATGCAGCCATAAATGCATTTTTTTTGCTTCTTTATTCAAGCTAGAAAACATATATACACTTAAAAAAAAGACATGCAATACACTAATAGTTAACAACGGAATAAATTTAATTAAATGATCATCTATCACCTCTAACCCATTAAGTCCAATATCAAAGTTAGACCATGATAATTTTGAATAAAGGTACCAACCTAAAACAAAGGCTGCTGTATTTAAAATTAAAACAGCGACTAAATGACTTCTCATTAGTAAAAAATCTTTTTTCAATAACCCACTAAAGGAACTTGTTCCTTCCATTTCGCTACCTCCTAATAATTTAATTCAATAATTGTTTTAGTGTTCTAGTTACATAGTACACCGTAACAATGTAATTGTCAATATATGGACAAGTCTAAAATGGCATAAAAAAAGTGTAGAGAAATTATGTATCTTCTCTACACTCTTAAAGTGAGTCTTTTTTGCATTAATTGTTGTTTTACGAACTAAAACACAACCCACGGCATCATTCTGCCAAAAAACGATGACAACCGTATATGACCGCTCCCTGTCGTTTGGTATGAATAGCAACAAAGATCACGAAGAGAGCCTTATGAAAAAAATGATTGATTTACCTTTGTTATTGTAAGTTATCCTTTATAAATTGTAGAGCTGATTCTACATGGTCTTTCACTCTAACTTTTCGCCATTCTTTTACCACATTCCCTTTTTTATCAATGACGAAAGTTGATCTTTCAATTCCCATATACTCTTTACCAAAGTTTTTCTTCAACTTCCAAACATCGTATTCTTCAGCAACTTTATGGTCTTCATCAACGAGTAATAAGAAAGGTAATCCATGCTTTTCAATAAATTTCTTATGCCTTTCGATTGGATCCGGGCTAATCCCAAGAATTACTGTATCTAATTCAGTAAACTGTTCATGTCTATCCCTGAAATCACACGCTTCGGTTGTACATCCAGGTGTCATGTCCTTTGGATAAAAATATACTACAACATTCTTGCCTAAATAATTGGACAGCTTAACTTCTTCACCAGTATTTGATAATAGTTGAAAATCAGGTGCTTTTTGATTAAGTTCTAAGCTCATAGTATGCCTCCATATAATAGCGACTGACATAGCTCGCCTTTTTTGAACACTTCTATGTAAAGTTTAACGCTAATAGGACAATAAAAACAAATGAATTGTTTTCAAACTCAAATACATATCTGCTCAATATGTAATTTACTATAAATACTGAGTAATAACAGCTATTATGCTTTTATGTAATGGCTGTTTTCGCATTGATTGTTGCTTTTCGTACTACTAAGAACAGAATACGTATAAACTAAGTATACGCTTCATCTTTTCTCATTTAATTGAAGTCAATTGCATAAAAATTATTATTGCTGTTCTATATTAGTTTCAATAGCAACAAAATTTACGAAAAGAGCCCATGTAATTGACATCGTTTTAGTGAGGGATTTGAAATTTGGGTACATTTTAACTTATTGGTACGATTACAACACCTTGGTAAAACAACAATAAAAAACCACGTCTCTAATGTGACGTGGTTTTATTGTCATTATTTAAAATGTTTTTGCTACTTCTTTTGCTTTGTTAGCCGCATTTTGGAATATGTTCTCGGCATTTGAAGGATCAAAGTTAACACCTTCAACTACAACTGTTTGGAAATTCTGAATGCCTATGAAGCCCATAACAGTTTGTAAATGGCTTACAGTATGTTGCGCACTTGCTGCTGGACCTTCTGAATAAATTCCCCCGCGCGCTTCTAATAAAACAACTGGCTTATCTTCTAATAACCCAACTGGACCATTTTCAGTATATTTGAATGTCTTTCCAGCAATTGAAATTGTATCAATATAAGCTTTTACCATCGGTGGGAAACCAAAATTCCACATTGGTGCAGCAAAGATCACTTTATCAGCAGCTATAAATTGATCAGTTAACTCATTCATTCTACCTACTTTTTCTTGTTCAGTTGCAGTAAGCTCTTGCTGTGCTGCGAATTTCCCCCATGCAGATAACACATCACCATCAATAAAAGGGATATTTTCCTTATATAGATCTAGCTCAATAATCTCGTCATTTGGATTTTCAGTTTTATACGCATCAATAAAAGCATTTGCTAAGCGTAATGAATATGAATCTTTCTCTTGTTTTGGATTTCCTTTTACAAATAATACTTTTGTCATTTTTTCTACACTCCCATTATTAGTTTTAAATTTATTTATAATATTATTAATAAATCCCATTGTTTATCCTCCTCATTAACATGTAGAAGTCAATAACCCAATTGGTTAATCACTTCCAATAAGGCATCACCTCCAATATTGTGACAACCTATGATTTCCTAAAGTGTGCTACGTTATGCTGGCAAATCAATTAGCATAAACCGTGACTGACCAACCCCATCTATATTTAGAGAAGTTACGTCTACAATACGTGCTGAATCTCTTTTATTTAATGTTGTATTTCCATTAAGAAGTAACTCTCCCTCAATGACGAAAATGAGCGTTTTTCTATCTTTATCTTGTGTAAACGTTATAGCGTGATCTGACTCTAAATCAGCTAAATAGATCGTTAGGTCTTGATTAATATCTGCTACTTTACTATTGTCAGGATGATTAGCGACAACAGGTAGTAAATGATTCTTCATCGCTCCGATATCAAAAGCTGTCTTTTCATATGAAGGAGTTACACCTTGTTCTTTCGGGAAAAACCAAAGCTGCAAAAAGTTAACATCTTCTTCACTAGATGGATTGACCTCCGAGTGATATATTCCAGTCCCTGCTGACATCCGTTGAATTTCACCGAAAGTCGTCGTTGCCTTATTACCTTGACTATCTTCATGTTGTAATTGCCCTGATAATACGATTGAGACGATTTCCATTTCCTGATGTGGATGTTTCCCAAAGCCTCGTAAAGGAGCTACAACATCATCGTTAAGTACACGTAATGGACCAAAGGTTTCATTTTCTGGGTCATGATATTCCGCAAAGGAAAAACTTAAATGCGTTTTCAGCCATCCATGATTCATCTCATGTCTTGAATTAGCGGGAAATTTTTTAATCATATTCTCTCACCCCTTTAGTGTGTAAATTTATTTCAACTGATACCAAAACCTCGTAGCTTCATACATTTACACAAATATAATCTAAAGATAGAATTCTCTAATTAGAGATATATTTGCAAAAAAATATTAATTACCTTAAACATCTCAATTCTATATATTATTAAATCGAGGTATCATTCGACTATTATGAACCAATTGAATTGTCATGAATTAATATATCACGAATTCAAGATAAATGCAACCAAAAAAATTTTGTTTCTAAATATTAACTATGACTGCGAAACATGAAATCCTACTTTTTTCCATAATCCAATCATCATCTGTTTTTCATCTTCTGTAAGCACAGAGAAAATCTCATCAATGACCTTTTTATGTTTCGGAAATATATCGTCCATTAACTCGACCCCAGCTTTGGTTATTGCCGCATAAGTTACACGACGGTCTTTCGGACAACCTTTTCGTTCAATAAGCCCTTTTTGCTCTAATTTGTCAACAACATATGTTATACTTCCACTAGCAATTAAGATATGCTCACCTATTTTTTGCAATGGAAATTTTTCTTTATTATATAATAAATCCAGCACACCAAATTCAGTTGTGTTTAAGCCATAGCTTTTAACATCTTTGCTAACAACATCTACAATCGAACGCTGTGCTTTTGACATTACAACAAATAGCTTAAGTGCAGAATTAATTTCTTTATTTTCTTCCATTATATCAAACCTCTCAATATCCAATATCTTGAATTCATTATACATAACACATCCTTCCGTGTCAATTTATCATCCCAGAATCCCCCTCCTCAAGCTTCGCTTCGTGGTGAGCTTAGATAATAGATGGGAATATGATTTTTAATTAGCTCTCCTTCTTATCAACCTGAATAACTGTCTTCACTACAAAGGCTGCTGGTATTGTGTATCCTAATAATGCCTCTGCTATCGCAATCCATCTGCCGCCACCAACTGGTGTTATGTCCCCATAACCTACAGATAATAATGTTATTGCACTGAAATACATACTTGTTTGTAGCTTAGTAAGAAAATCTCCTATTATATGTTGACCGTCTTCTTTTAATATTGAATAGCCATTTTCCTCAAGTATCGTATAGATTAACCCAAACCCGACTAATACCGTTATATAAATAGTAACTAACGCAAACAAATTCTCAAAGGATACTAATTGGTGGGCTTTTCGTTTTAAACTCCATATCGTTCTGACACTCATTATAATGCAAAAAAAAGTAAGCAAGACGATAAAACTCACCATTTCTACCCCTCCAATATTCCATCGATTAAACCTACTCTATATATACGAAAAAAAAACAAGCCTATTCTCGTTTGTACATAAATAAAGGCTTTTTTCAAAAACTTTGTTGCTATAGAGACGAGTTTAGGACAACAATAGATAAATTGACCTCATTTTAAATGAGGAAAGATGCCACGAACGCTTGGGTTATACGTATTTATTTCTTACGAAAAACAACAATCAACGTGAAAACAGCCTAAATTAATCGAACAAAATAACCTTAGCCTAATAAAACTTAGACTAAGGTTTTACATAAGTAGAGCCTCGGTTTATACAATGAAAAGTTGCCCCGGTATCATCGTTGTTTTTCCAAGTTTATTTCTTAGTACGAAAAACATCAATCAATGTGAAACAACCATCGTATTAATATAAGGGCATAGAAATAAAATCCGTTATGCTAGTTGCCCGCCCCTCTATACTTTTTCACTCCTATGTTCCATATAACTACAGCTAAAACGAAAAACAAAATACCAATAATTGGAGTAATAAAAGAATATCCATACCACTCTGTTCTCTTAAGAAAATACGCAGCTGGATACACTCCAACAAATGCAAATGGTAATATCCATGTTAATATGTAACGAATTACTTTATTATAAATATCAACTGGGTATCTTCCATAGTTCCCGATGTTATACATCATAGGCATAATTGATGTCCGAGCATCAGACCAAAAGCCTATACTAGCAATCATAATAAAAATCCCGGCATAGACAAGTGCACCGCCAATTACAAATAATATAAAAATTACTACATCATACCAGTGAAAAGCTAACTCCAATTGATAAGCTGCATAACTCATTATCGCAATTCCTGTCACGCCACCAAATAATGACTCAAGCTCCATCCTTTCAAGCACAATTTGAAATAAACTATGAATTGGTCTAGTTAAAATACGATCCATTTCACCTTTAACAATATACCTCTCATTAAAATCCCAAATATTAAAAAAAGATGTAAACAAAGCGAACGGTACAAGGAAGAAGCCGTAAATAAAAATGATCTCTTCCCTACTCCACCCATTTAGCAATTGGGTATGACCGAATACCACTAATATAAACACGAGATTTACACCTTGAAATAAAAAGTCAGATAAAATTTCAACGACTAAGTTTGCTCTATATTGTAATCTCGTTTTTAAATATTGACTAACGTATTGAAAAAAAGTCGATATGTAAAACACGTTTTTATCCTCCTTGAATGATGAGCTGCTTTTTAGCACTATTCCATAAAAGCTTAATAGGTATGACTAATACGATTGCCCATATAAGTTGGAACATAAGTGCTTCAATGATGTCATTTCCTTTGAATCCTTCAGTAAATATCATACTCGGAATATAGCTAATTGCCTGAAACGGAAAGAACATCATAACTTCTTGTGCCCATAATGGATAAAAGCTAATAGGTAGCAGTAATCCTGAAAAAAGGTCAATCACTACTCTTTTTGCACGGATTAAGCCATCGTTATTAAATAAAAAGAACGTCATAATTCCGGTAATTAGGTTAATTTGAGTATTAATAATGAAGCTTAAAACAATTGCAATAATAAAATAAAGCCATGTTGATACACTAGTAGAAAAATTAAAGGGAAAAATTAATCCTACAATAAACATACCCGGTAAAGAAAAAAACAACAAACGAAATAAACCTTCTCCTAATCCCTGCATCGTCTTCATACCTAAATAGTTGTATGGACGTATGAGTTCTATCGCTACCTTTCCTTCACGGATCTCCATCGCAATCTCTCGATCAATATTATTAAAATAAAAAGCTCTAGCCATCCAAGCTACCGCTACATACGTAGTCATTTGTATAACAGACAATCCTTGTAACTCGCCCTTATCACCATAGATTGCTGTCCATAAGAAGTAGTATGCACCTATATTTATACTGTAAATTAAAATCCCACTGTAATAGTTTGTTCTATAAGCCAGCATCATTAAGAAGCGTATTCTAATCATTTCTATATATTTATCCATTAACAACGCCTTCTTCGTATATATTTCTTATAATTTCTTCAGTAGCAACCTCATTAATATTAATATCTTTAATTTGGTATACTGCCACAATTCTTCGAATGAGCTCTGAAATGATTATTTCTTCATCTCTGACATTCGCAATCCAAACATTCATTCTTTCGTGATTTTGCCACTTAACATCTAGATCACCAGTATGTGACAATAATTCAGCTTCATTTATTTCCTTCGTAAATTGAAACTGTATTTGTTTACCATCACCCCAATTTGATCGAAGTGCTTGTAATGAACCATCATATATGATTTTCCCTTCATCAAGCATGATAACACGCTCACATAATGCTTCAATATCCGATAAATCATGTGTCGTTAATAATATTGTTGTTTTATATTTTTCATTTATTTCCTTTAAGAATTTCCTAATTTTAAGCTTTACTAACACATCCAAACCAATTGTAGGCTCATCTAAAAATAATAACGGCGGGTTATGGATAAGAGCTGCAGCTAGTTCACAGCGCATACGTTGACCTAAAGACAACTTTCGCACAGGCTTATCCAACAAAGGTCCAATATCTAACGTTTCAATAACGTGTCCCATATGATTGTTATAGTCTTCATCAGACACTTGATATATTTTTTTTAATAACCTAAATGATTCTTGTACCGCAATATCCCACCATAATTGTGACCGCTGACCAAACACTACCCCGATTGTTCTTACGAATTTTTCACGATCTTTATGAGGGTTCATCCCATTCACGCGAACACTTCCAGACGATGGAGTTAAAATACCTGTAAGCATTTTAATCGTTGTTGATTTACCAGCACCATTCTCTCCAATGTAACCTACCATTTCTCCTTCTTTAATCGTTAACGATATATCATCAACAGCATGAATTAACTTATAATTTCGAGTAAATAAATCTCGAAACGCTCCCTTTAACCCAGCTCGACTTGAAAAAGACTTAAATTCTTTGTTCAGTCTATCTACTTCTATTACATTCTTCATTTTTTTCCCTCCAACTACACACGATAAAAACTAGTTTATATAAATATTGTGAATGAAACAAATACAAAGCATACAGCATACCAAAAATATATTTTGATAGTATAATAAATAAAAGCGGAAGCGCATCGTTCATCCCCGACAAGCACTGGAAGCATTTCATTCGAAGGCGCTTTTTGCCTTCAAATGAAATGGTGAAGTGACCTCGAGGGGATTGGCGCTGGAGCTGGACAAATATAAAAGTGGAGCCGACTCATTTCTACCTAACATCAGCCCACGTCCTGTGGGCAACGGCAGAAAGTCGTCATCCATGACTCCACTCGACTAGCGTTGGAAGTTTTCAACTGAAGACGCTTTTTGTCTTCTGATGAAAAGGTGAAACGACTCGAGAGGCTAGGAGGCGGAGCTGGACAAATATAAAAGCGAAAGCGCCTTGTTCATCCCCGACAAGCACGGGAGGCTTTCCATTAGGAGGGGATTGGATCTGGAGCTAGACAACCAGAAAAGCGGAAGCGCTTTGTTCACCTTCGATAAGCAAGCGATCTATAAAAAATGAAGGTGTATTTTTCCTGGAATGAATGATCATGATGAACCGAAGAATCACGCACTGAACTGAAGCTTAACCAATTGAAAAGCATAACGCGAGTATATTTTAACTATTATGGAGGTTAGTTATGAATTTTAATAAATCTAAACAATTACATAATGAAGCTTTACAACACATTCTTGGGGGTGTGAATAGTCCTTCTCGTTCTTACAAAGCCGTGGGGGGAGGATCACCTGTAACTATGGAGAAGGCGAATGGAGCTTACTTTTGGGATGTTGATGGTAATAAATATATTGACTACTTAGCTGCATACGGTCCCATTATTACAGGGCATGCCCATCCACATATTACTGAAGCAATAAAAACAGCTGCAGAAAATGGCGTATTGTATGGAACGCCGACACGACATGAAATTACTTTTGCAAAGATGCTAAAAGAAGCTATGCCATCATTAGAGAAAGTTCGATTCGTTAATTCTGGGACCGAGGCAGTGATGACCACCATTAGAGTAGCACGTGCTTATACAAAACGTGATAAAATTATAAAATTCGCAGGCTGCTATCATGGTCATTCTGATCTAGTTCTCGTCGCTGCAGGTTCTGGACCGTCTACACTAGGGACACCAGATTCTGCAGGTGTTCCAAAAAGTATAGCTCAAGAAGTCATTACTGTACCATTTAATGACATAGAACCATTTAAAGAAGCACTTCAAAAATGGGGAGATCAAATAGCAGCAGTACTAGTAGAGCCAATAGTAGGGAATTTTGGAATAGTAGAACCTAAACCTGGCTTTTTACAACAAGTGAATGAGTTAACACATGCAGCTGGAAGTCTTGTCATTTATGATGAAGTGATTACAGCATTTCGATTCATGTACGGAGGTGCTCAAGACTTACTAAACATAAAACCAGATTTAACTGCATTAGGTAAAATTATCGGGGGAGGCTTGCCTATTGGAGCATACGGTGGCAGAGCTGAAATTATGGAGCAAGTTGCACCACTCGGTCCAGCGTATCAAGCGGGAACAATGGCAGGGAACCCCGCATCAATTTTATCTGGCATTGCCTGCCTAGAAGTATTACAACAAAACAATGTATATGAAAAGCTAGATAACTTGGGAGCGATGCTAGAAGAGGGTATTTTGACTCACGCAAAAGCCTATGAAATACCTATATCTATAAACCGACTTAAAGGTGCCCTAACTGTTTATTTTACGAACGAAACCATTGAAAACTATGAACAAGCTGAAAAGACAAACGGTGATACTTTTGCTAAATTTTTCAAGCTTATGCTTGCTCAAGGCATAAACCTTGCTCCTTCCAAGTATGAAGCATGGTTCATAACAATAGCTCATACAGAAGAAGACATTCGTACGACAATAAGGGCTGTGGAGACTGCATTTAAACAATTGAAAAATGCATAATTATACATTTCAAACAAACACTATTTTATAGTAAATGATAGTGTTTGTTTGAAACACACACATGAAAACGCTTACACATCAATGTTGTTGTTTTATGTAAAATTGATTGACTATTCAGTATTATGTATATTATATAAACAATTATGAATAAATAATTGATTTTTCCTACAGAACATGTTAGAATAGGTTTTAAATTCTGTAATTTTCCCTTCAAATATTAGTATTCTTATATACTTTTAATTGAATTGTTCGTTCTAGAGGTAAAGACCTCACTTCCACAGGTGAGAGCTTCTTAACAGGTGTAGTAAGTAGTGTCTGTCCTCATTACCCAACACTAACTCATTGCTTAAGACGATTCACCCAAATTTGATTCCTCGTAACCTTATCCAATATGTTTTATAGATCATTCTAAATAGGAGGTGAACGGCTAGAAAGTGGGTACAACTGTGATCAAAATTAACTTTAACATACCATATCCTACTTCAAAGCCGCTTGTATGAAAAACAACTGGAGCCCAAGCTTATTCGAAGATTATCAACACGCTGAGCATGATGCTTGTGGAATTGTATCAGCTATTGAAAAGGAAAAAATCCCTACAAAAGCCAATATCGACACATGTATCAATGCTCTCGTTACTATGAACCACCGTGCTGGATTTATTAACGGTGAAGGTGATGGTGTTGGAATTCATATAGATATTCCAAAAGCTCTTTGGGAAGAAAAGTTAACAAAAATAAATCAAGATCCACAAGTCGCTAGTCGAGATGATTTCATCGTTGGTCATCTTTTCATTACTAAATCTGATAACACGCAAAAAATAAAAGATAGCATTAAACATCTCTTCCAAGAACATGAATTGACAATTGTATTTGAATCAGATCAAGTTACTTCATCTAAAGCCTTAGGCCCTATCGCCTCACAACAAGATCCGATCTTTTGGCAAATAGCTTTATTACCAGAAGACGCAAATAATAACTTAGCTAATACTCTTTTTGACTTAACAGTTAACATTGAGCAAGATGACAATGTTCATGTTGCATCACTAAGTAATTACCATGCTGTTTATAAAGTCATGGGTGCTGGAGATATTTTACCAAAATACTACGATGATTTAGCCAATCCATTAGTGGCGTCTACTATGACATTAGGTCATAACCGTTATTCAACGAATACACTGTCCAACTTTTTTAGAGTACAACCTTTTAGTGTATTAGGGCATAACGGAGAAATTAATACAATTGCTAAACTTCGTGATGAAGCAACAATGATTGGGGTTCCTTTAACGGATGGTGGGAGCGATTCACAAGATTTAAATCGTACAATAGAAACATTCATAGCTAGAGATGGCTATAGTTTGTTTGAGGCAGTAGATGTGTTATTTCCACCAATTATTAATGAAATAAAAACATTCCCTAACCATCTTCAAGATTTGTATACTTACATTCGAGAAGCTTGGGGACATTTCGCTCAGGGGCCTGCGGGAATTATTTCTAGATATAATGACGAAGCTGTTTTTAGTGTCGATTCACTAGGATTACGCCCATTATGGCAAGTAGAAACTGAAACTAGTTATCTTTTTGCTTCTGAACAGGGCATCATTCCTGCAAGTGAATTTGTTGCTGAACCGAAACCACTTTCTCCGGGTGAAAAAGTCGGCTTAAAATGGGGAGAAGACAATTATATAAAACTATATGAATATGATAAGTACCAAGAAGAGGTATACAAAAGATTTAATAGTAGATGCGACATTACAAATTATAGAGAACGTTTAACTTATCCATCGTACGAAAAACAAGTAATGATCTCTAACGAAACTAAAGTTCATAACCGTCAATATGCTGCATTTGGTTGGGATAGAGAGCATATTCAACTGCTTGAACAGATGGCGGAAAAAGGGGCGGAACCGATTCGTTCTCTAGGCCACGATGCACCTCTTGCAGCAATTAATAGCTCTAGAAAAAATATTGCAGATTTTATTAAGGAAAGTGTCGCTGTTGTAACAAACCCAGCAATAGATCGTGATAGAGAAACTGAACATTTTTCAACTAGAACCATTGTCGGCAAAAGGCCATCTCTATTAGATAACAGCGAGGATAGTTATGCTGTTGAACTTATATCTCCAATTCTTTTAGAAGGTGGCATTGGAAATGCATGTGCTAATGACCTAAGTCAACCATCTTACGATCAATTAGTGCAAACATTCAGCAATCATAAACTTACCCATTTTATACCAGCAATTTATGAGGAACATGAAACGATTCCAACCGCGTTAAATCGTCTTGTAGAAGAGGCATGTGAAGCTGTAAATAACGGAAAAGCTATCATTATTATCGACGATGCACAAGCACATAGTGACGGGAAATTATGGATTGATCCTTTGCTCATTACTTCTGCAATTGATCAAGCTTTAGTTAAGAAACAATTACGACGACATTGTTCTGTACTATTACGCTCTGGGGCGATCCGATCATTACATGATATTATAGTAGCTTATGGACTTGGAGCTAATGTTATTAGTCCGTATTTATTATTTGCTACTGTTGCTGATGACACAACTATGAAAACTCAAAACCTATTTAATTCATTAAATAAAGGTTTAGAAAAGGTAATATCTACGATCGGCATACACGAGCTCCGTGGATATGGCAGACTCTTCTCAGCAATTGGATTGCATGATGAAGTGGCAAGTACATTAAACGTTGTAAACTTTTTCGGATCAAACGAATTGAAACATAATTTTGCATCTCTTAAAAATGATGCGATTACAAGAGCACAAGATTTTGAAAACGAAAGCGCGCGTCCTGGAAAAACTTTTCATTTGTTCCCTCGTTTATGGAAAGCCATTAGTGATGTTGCAAAAACAGGTTCATATGATTTATATCGTGAAAAGCTGTCGGAGCAAGAAGGAGCTAACCCAACGACAATACGTCATTTAACAGAATTGAAGCAGACGGAAAAACCAGTAAATACTGAAAAAGTTGACATTAGTGTAGCAAATCATGATCTACCATTTGTCATTGCATCAATGTCATTCGGATCACAAAATGAAATTGCATTTAGAGCATATGCCGAAGCAGCCAATCGTTTAAATATGGTTAGCCTTAATGGTGAGGGTGGAGAAATTAAAGATATGCTAGGAAAATACCCTCATACTCGTGGACAACAAGTAGCATCGGGACGATTTGGAGTAAACGCTGAGCTGTTAAACTCATCAAATTTACTAGAAATTAAAATAGGTCAAGGTGCTAAGCCTGGTGAAGGTGGACATCTTCCTGGATCGAAAGTAACTGCCAAAATTGCAGAAGCACGAAACGCAACGATTGGTTCTGATCTAATATCGCCGTCTAATAACCATGATATATATTCAATTGAAGATTTAGCTCAAATGATATCAGAACTGAAAACCGCTAATGACCAAGCAAAAGTTATAGTGAAAGTACCTGTCGTCCCTAATATCGGAACGATTGCAGTTGGCATAGCAAAGGCTGGAGCAGATATTATAACACTTAGCGGTTTTGATGGAGGTACAGGTGCTGCAAGAATACATGCTTTACAACACGTAGGTCTTCCTGTAGAGATTGGTGTAAAGGCTGCACATAACGCCTTGTTAGAAGCTGGTTTACGGAACAAGGTTGAACTTTGGGCTGACGGTGGTATAAAAAGCGCAAAAGACTGTTTGAAAATAATGCTACTCGGCGCAAACAGAATTGGTTTTGGGACCCTATCTATGATTGCGATTGGATGTACGACATGTAAAGGATGTCATCTAGATTCTTGTCACGTTGGAATTGCGACGCAAATCGAATCAGAAGCTCAGGCGAAAGAGCACGGACTCCGAAGGTTCGTTCCTAGACAATTTGATGCTGCAGTACAAGGACTTGAAAATTTATTTACCGCTTTTGGCAAGGAACTAAAAGCTTTAACCGCTTCATTAGGCATGACTAATTTGCAAGATATTGTAGGTAGATCTGATTTACTTGAACAGGTTCACGGGATTGATGCAATGGACCTATCACGCTTATTATCAACACTTGATGTTGAGCAATTTTCTTATCGAGATACACCAGTTGAAAAAGCAGAAAAGCAATTAGCTACAGCTGTAGGTGCAGAGTATTTAGATGACAAAGTAGAAGACTTACATCGCTCTCGTGAATTTACGACCGTAACGGCAGAACAACGTATTCTTGGAAGTCGAGTGTCATGTCACCGTGTACGTGGACGTCTCGATGGCTCATATGAACAACTTCCAGATGTAACATTAAAATATACAAACGGATCCATCCCTGGGAATGGCTTAGGTGCTTACAACAGTAGTGGTATTAATATACAAGTTGATGGTGGTGCACAGGACGGCATTGGAAAAACTTCCTTTGGTGGCAATATCTCAATCCTTAAATCTAAAGGAAAAGATGGAAAATACTATAATGGTGCTGTTGGAAAGGGCTTCGGTTATGGAGCACAAAAAGGCTTACTCATTGCCCAAGGTAATGCGGATGCTCGTGCAGGAATTCGTTTATCTGGTGCAGATATGATCATTGGCGGAAAAGTAACAACGCCTATTTCAGATAAAGAACATGGCAATATTGGTGTTCATGCAAATATTAAAGGATTTGCTTTTGAATATATGACTAACGGTCGCGGACTCGTCTTAGGTGATCCAGGCCCTTGGATTTGTGCAGGTATGACCGGTGGAGTAGTTTATTTAAGACATCAGCCTGAAATGGGCCTTACGAAAGAAGCTATTATGAAAAGAATTGCAAAAGGCGCCAAAGTTTCTATAGAACCATTAAGTAGTAAAGGCATTGACGATGTCAAAGAGCTACTTAACAAATATATTGAAGCACTTAGTGAAACTGATCAGTCTGATGAAATACAGGAATTAAATGTATTACTTGAAGATCTTGAGAATAACTTTTTACAATTGATTCCATCAAAAGAACAAGCTGACCCTTCAGTATCAACTGAATAATAAAATCATTTAGTTCTGGAATTCATTAAGTAAAAACAAGTTTTCAAAACCTAATTTAAGCCCCGCATTCTTTAAAATGTACCCTATAGAGTAGACACTTTAAAAAAGTCTCCTTATAGGGTACATTTTTGTATAACAGAGAAACCAAACTCATACAATGTTTAACCACCTTTTCTCACTATACTAATGTTCACCTTTACAAATAATTAAAATCGATTGACACATTCTATCTCTTGCCAATAAATCATAATCATTGTATAGTACATTATTATTTACATTTTGCTAGGCTTAGTAAAAACAAGTATAGATTATTAGAAATCTGTTGTACGTTATTTTTTTACTTAGCCTAAATGAAAGGACATTTTAAAAAATGAAACTCGGTGCCCGAATGTTAAAAACGGGAATTGCAATAGCTCTTGCATTATTTTTGGCTCATATGTTGAACCTGCCTTCCCCTGTGTTTGCTGGGATTTCAGCTGTTTTTGCAATACAGCCTTCAATATATCGGTCATATTTATCTATCATTGAACAAGCTCAAGCAAATATTATAGGGGCAATTTTTGCTGTGATCTTCGTACTGATTTTTGGTAACGACCCTTTTATTATTGGATTAACTGCCATTATCGTAATTGCTATTAATTTAAAGCTTAACCTAGAAAAAACAATTTCTATATCATTGGTTACAGTTATCGCTATTATGGCAAGTCCAACTGACAACTTTATTCAATTTTCATTCATACGATTTTCGACAATTATGCTAGGGATACTATCAGCTTTTTTCGTAAATTTAATTTTTTTACCACCTAAATATGAAACAAAGCTTTACTATAATATAGTTGAAAATACTGAAGAAATTATAAAATGGATCCGAATGAGTACAAGAAATGCCTCTGAACATGGGTTCTTAAAAAACGATATAAATAAACTAAAAGATAATATGATAAAGCTTGATCAAATGTATTTATTATATAAAGAAGAAAGAATCTACTTGAGAAAACATAAATATGTAAAAACAAGGAAACTTGTACTATTTAGGCAAATGATTATCGTAACAAATCGGTCGCTTGACACATTAAAGCTATTACACCGACTAGAAAATGAGTTACGCCATATGCCAAAAGAATTTCAATCTATGATTATATCTGAACTCGATTGCTTATTAGGTTTTCATGAACAGATTCTATTAAAATTTATCGGAAAAATAAAGAGTCAACCAACTGAGGATGCAAAAAAGGAAGCACACAACGGAAGATATTTTCTGTTACAATCATTTATTAAGAATTTTAATGCACAAAATATTAATGATCATTTAAATCATTATCAAGTGTTACCTTTAATTGGTGTAATTATTGACTATTATGAACAACTACTGCACCTTGATCATCTCATTGATAGTTTCCAACAATATCATAAGGATGAGAATGAATTTCAAATTGCTAATAAAGAGGATATGTAAGAACTGTGCAAAACAACTGGGGTGTATCGGAAGCATATACTAGTTGACCGGAAAATTGCCTTATTACCTCCTTGGCTACTTTCTTTACGACCTTACCTTTAGTAATCATCCCTTATTAATAAAAAACAGCTAACAAATGAGGTTAGCTGTTTTTACGTTTTCATTTTTGGATCTAAAGCGTCCCGAAGACCATCGCCCATTAAATTGAACCCTAATACAGTAAGCATAATGGCAAGTCCAGGGAATATCATCGTCCATGGGGCTTGTATTAAATAATTTTTTGAATCTGCAAGCATTTTCCCCCATTCTGGTTCAGGAGGTTGTGCACCTAGCCCTAAAAACCCTAGTGCTGCTGCTTCAATAATTGCTGTGGCAACAGCAAGTGTTCCTTGAACGATAATTGGAGCCATACTATTTGGCAAAATATGATGTAATAGTATTCTCGAGTCACTCATGCCAATAGCCTTTGAAGCTACGATATACTCTTCCTGTTTTACACTAAGTACTTTTGAGCGAATTAATCGGCCAAATATAGGTATATTGATGACCGCAATTGCAATTAATGCATTCCTAAGTGATGGACCTAATACAGCAACGATTCCAATCGCTAGTAGCATACTTGGAAAAGCAAGCATAATGTCAAATATTCTTGAAATAATAACATCTACCCAACGACCATAGTATCCAGCGATAACACCTAGTAATGTACCAACTACAACAGAACCTAATACAGCAAAGAAACCTACAGTTAAAGAGATTCTAGCTCCAAAAATAATTCGGGAAAATATATCTCTGCCAAAGTCATCAGTACCTAACCAATGCTCACTAGATGGTGGCTGCAAACGGTTAACAATGTTTTGTTCAGCATAATCATACGGTGCGATGTAAGGTGCGATTAATGCCACAATAACAAAGAATAAAATGATAAACATACCGACTACCGCAAGTTTATTTTTCTTAAAGTTTTTCCATGCATCTCTCCATGGAGATGATATATCTTCTTTCGTATCTGTTTGTTTTAAAGGGGATTTCTCCCTCGCAAGTTCCGCCATTTTCCCCTCCTGTTACTTTGTGTCATACTTAATGCGTGGATCTATAGCTGAATATAAAAGATCAATAATTAAATTAATCAGCACAAAGATAGTAGCAACAATTAACATTCCAGATTGAACAACAGGATAGTCCCGAGCAAAAATTGCATCAACTATGTATCTTCCGATACCAGGCCAGCTAAAAATCGTCTCTGTTAAAATGGCTCCACCTAATAACAGTCCTGTTTGCAAACCAATAATTGTTAAAACTGGGATAACAGCATTTTTCAAGGAATGTTTATAAACGACCCAAAACATTCGTACTCCCTTTGCTCGCGCTGTACGAACATAATCAGAGCGCATAACTTCCAACATACTTGATCGTGTGATCCGAGCAATAATTGCCATCGGTATCGTCGCTAGTGCCAAGCTTGGCATAACAAGATGCTTAATAACATCTACAAATTGATCAGTTCTACCTTGTAGTAATGTATCTACTATAAATAAGTGCGTTATAGGTTCAACTGGGTCACGAACTGATTCTCTCCCAGTTGTCGGTAACCATTCTAATTGCACTGCAAACACCCATTGCTCCATTAACCCAAGCCAAAATATTGGCATCGAAACGCCTATTAAGGCTAATAACATCGCAATATAGTCAAACCAAGAATTTTGAAACCAAGCACTAATAATTCCAGCATTAACACCAAGAATAATAGCAATAAGCATCGCAGCAAATGAAAGTTCAATAGTTGCTGCAAGATAAGGCCATATTTCCTCATTAATTGGTTGACTCGTCGTAATTGATTCCCCTAAGTCGCCAGTTAACAAATTACCTAAATAAGAAAAATATTGAATATACCATGGTTGATCTAAACCAAGTTTTATCGTTAGTGCTTCAATCGCTTCCTTCGTCGCAAGCTGACCTAATATAATTTGAGCAGGGTCGCCTGGAATCGCACGTAGCATTACAAAGACAATTAGCGACATACCTAACAAAACGGGTATGAGCATCAATATACGGCGAATGGTATATGATAGCAATATGTTCACCTCTTTCTTACAAACTAATCAATACAAATAGATAAGAAAGGAGAGCTTTTACACTCTCCTTCCAATAGTCATTATTTAAAATCAACCTTCGTTAGTTTATCAGATCCAGTTGGATGTGGTAAAAACCCAGTAATATTTTCTTTACCTGCTAACATAGGTTTAGAATGAACGAGTGGAATCCAAGGTGCGTCATCTTTAATAATTTCTTGTGCTTGTTTATATAAGTCATTTCGAGTATCTTCATCAGCTGTCGTTTGTGCCTCTTTTAACAGCTCATTTACTTCAGCATTATCATAGTATGAATAGTTATTACTTCCGATGCTACCTCCACTTAATAATACATTTAAGAAGTTATCAGCATCTCCGTTATCACCAGTCCATCCTAATAAGAATGTATCTGCTTCCCCTAAACGAGCTTTATCTAAATAAGTACCCCAATCAAAAGTAACAATCTCAGCTTTCACACCAATTTTTGCAAATTCTGCTTGTAATACTTCAGCAACCTTTTGTCCTTCTGGCATATATGGTCTTGGTACTGGCATTGCCCATAATTCCATTTCAAAGCCATCAGGGTATCCTGCTTCTGCAAGTAATTCTTTAGCTCTGTCTAAATCGTATGGATAATCTTCAATGTCATCATTATAACCTGAAATACTAGGAGGCATTGGGTTTTTCGCTGGTTCTGCTTGGCCAGCATAAAATGCTCCAATCAATGCTTCTTTATCAACAGCATGATTTAATGCTTGTCGAACGAGTTTCTCTTGTAATGGCCCTCTCGTACTCGTCAAACCTAAGTAGCCAACGTTCATTGAAGGACGTTCAAACACTTGTAAATCTCCATTATTTGCAGCTAAGTCCACATCTGAAGGATTTATTCCGTCCATTAAATCGATTTCACCGCTTTGTAATGCATTAAATCTTGCAGCATTATCAGGAATTGCCAGGAATGTAACTTTATCTAATAATGGGTAGTTCGCTAACCAATAATCTGTATTTTTTTCAAGAACGATACGCTCATCACGCTTCCATTCTTTAAAGACAAATGGACCTGTACCTACAGGGTTTTCTGTGAAGTTGTCACCAAACTCTTCAATTGCTGAAGGACTTGCAATACTAAATGGTGTCATTGCTAAGTTCTTCAAGAATGGTGACTGTGGTACAGTTAATGTAAATTTCACTGTATATTCGTCTTCAGCTACTACTTCACTAATGACGTGACCTTCTTCACCTGCGAAGCCACCGAACATTGAGCCGTAGTAGTAGAATGAATCTTTGCTTCCATTTGCCCAGCGCTCAAAGTTATATACAACAGCATCAGCATTAAAATCAGTACCATCATGGAATTTAACACCTTGTTGTAGCATAAACGTATAAACTAAACCATCATCAGATATATTCCAATCTTCAGCTAATGAAGGGTTTATAGTTGTATCTTGATCACCATATTCTACTAACGTATCATAAATATTTTTTGCAACCTTCATAGATTCGCCATCTGTAACGATTGCAGGATCTAAGTCTACTGAGTCACCACCACGTCCGAAGACAAGCTCTTTTGGTTTTGCATCCTCTTCAGGCTCTGTAGCTTCTTCTTCTGTTTGCTCTTGCTCTGTCTCTTCTACGTCTTCACCTGAGCTCGTATCTTCTGAATTACCACAGGCAGCAACGACAAGTGACAGCATAAGTATAAATATGAATGTCATAAATAGATTTTTTCTCTTCATTCCCCACTTTTCCCCCTTGTAATAATTGTTATTTATCATCAATACTGCTCACTATTCAAATAAATGGCAAGCAACATAATGACCCGTTTCAACTTCCTTTAATTCAGGTCTTTTTGACTTACAAATATCCATGCATTCACTACACCTCGTGTGAAAAGCACATCCTTTAGGAGGATTTGATGGACTCGGTATATCGCCTGACAACACCTCTGTTTCCATTTGAAAATCAGGGTCAGGTATTGGCACAGCAGATAGTAAAGCTTTCGTGTAAGGGTGTAGCGTATTATTGTAAAGTTCTTCACTATCTGCTAACTCTACTAATCTACCTAGATACATTACACCAACACGATCGCTAATATGCCTGACAACACCTAGATCATGGGCAATAAATAAATATGTTAAGTCAAACTCCTTTTGTAAATCTTCAAGAAGATTAAGTACTTGCGATTGAATAGATACATCAAGTGCAGATACTGGCTCATCAGCAATGATAAGCTTTGGTTTTGTCATTAGTGCTCTCGCAATACCAATTCTTTGACGTTGACCTCCACTAAATTGATGTGGATAACGCTTCGCATGATAGCTGCTTAGTCCAACTACTTCAAGCATTTCTTGTACTCTTTTTTTCCGTTCCTCTTTCGTTCCGATACCGTGAACAATCAGTGGTTCTTCTAGTATTTTTTCCACAGTATGACGTGGATTTAGCGATGCAAATGGATCTTGAAATACCATTTGCATGTCGCGCCTTATTTTTCTTAAATCATTTTTTGAAAGGCTTGTGATGTCTTTATTCTCAAATAACACTTGGCCTTCAGTCGGTTCTAATAGTCGAAGTATCGTTCTACCAGTTGTCGATTTCCCACAACCACTTTCACCAACTAAACCTAAGGTCTCTCCCTTTTTAACGTAAAAAGATACACCGTCAACAGCTTTCACTTCACCTATCTTTTTATTTAACACTCCTCCATTAATCGGAAAGTGCTTCGTTAATTCTTTAACTTGTAGTAACTGTTCTGTCATAGCTGTCTACCTCCTTTTCATCATGTAAAAAGCAACGTACTCGGTGCCCAATTTCATCTGATTGATAGAGTGGAGGTGTTTCTGTGAAGCAACGTTCCATTGCATGAGAGCATCGTTCAGCAAAACGACAGCCTTGATTAATAGAGCCTGGTTTAGGAACATTGCCCGGTATTGAATAAAGACGTTCTGCTTTATGACGAATATCAGGAACAGATTTGATTAATCCAACAGTATATGGATGTTTAGGATTTTTGAAAATTGTTTTAACGTCGCCTTCTTCTACAATCTTACCTGCATACATAACAACAACCCGCTCACAAACTTCCGCAACCACACCCAAATCGTGGGTGATTAACATGACCGCAGTATTCATTTTTTTATTTAACTCTTTCATCAGTCGTAAAATTTGTGCTTGAATCGTAACATCAAGTGCAGTTGTAGGCTCATCAGCTATAAGAATTTTTGGATCACATAGCATCGCCATTGCTATCATTACCCTCTGCCTCATACCACCAGATAACTGATGAGGATATTCATTTATTAATTCTTCAGCCCTTGGGAGACCTACTAAATTTAATATTTCAATAGCACGCTGCCGTGCTTTTTTTCTATCTAAGTCAGTATGTATTCGTAATGCTTCTACTAATTGCTGCCCTATCGTGAAAAGTGGATTAAGCGAGGTCATTGGCTCTTGAAAAATCATCGCTATATCATTTCCTCTAATATCACGCATTCTTTTTTCCGAAGACTTTGTTAAGTCTTCATCATTATATAAAATTTCACCTGCAACTATTTTCCCCGGAGGTTTTGGAATCAACCCCATTATCGATAGAGAGGTAACACTTTTTCCACAGCCGGATTCACCGACTATTCCTAACATTTCTCCCTCTTGAAGGTGAAAATCTATGTCGTCAACTGCAGGAATTTCTCCACTATCAGTAAAAAAGGACGTTCTTAACCCTTTCACTTCGAGAATTGGACGTTTTCGCAAAAAAATACCCCTCTCAAAACATATTATTAATTCAAAATTATTATACTAGTTAAAATAAATATATGTATCATTATGCCATTCATTTTATATTATTACAATACTAAATTTTCCGAATGTTTCACTTTCATCTTCCCCTTTAACGAGATAAAGTTGAGAAGCATTATTATACTTTTTTGTCCGTTTCACATTCTTTATTACATAAGAGTATGCCTTGTAACTCTTTCATCACCCAACAATCATCGGTACTTTGTTACTTTTTTCCTAAATGAGAATGAATAAACTATAATTAACAGGCACTGAAGTAGACAACAAAAAAACATAGAACAACGTGTGTCCTATGCCATTTCTTCTTGATCAAGCTGTTGTACTGTAAACAATTGATAGTAGCTACCTTTTTTGTTCATTAATTCATGATGAGTACCTACCTCAACAATTTGACCATGTTCAATAACAACTATTTTATCTGCATGAGTAATAGTCGACAAACGGTGAGCAACGATAAACGTCGTTCTTTCCTTCGCAAGTTGTTCTAACGCCTCTTGTATAAGGTGCTCACTCTCCAAATCTAATGCAGAAGTTGCTTCGTCTAACACTAGTAGTGGCGGATTTTTCAGGAAGACACGTGCGATTGCAACTCTTTGCTTTTGTCCCCCTGATAGCTTAACTCCGCGTTCACCTACTTTTGTATCATAACCTTCAGATAAATTTAAAATAAACTCGTGGGCATTTGCTGCTTTTGCTGCTGCAATCACCTCTTCATCAGTAGCATCTGGCTTCCCTAATAATATATTCATTTTCACAGATTCACTAAATAAAATACTATCCTGCAATACCATCCCAATATGATTTCTTAATGAACGAACCTTGTAATCACGAATATCTACACCATCTAATTTAATTGAGCCTGATGTTATATCATAAAAGCGTGGAAGTAGACTTACAAGAGTCGATTTCCCACCACCACTCATCCCTACAAAAGCAACCGTCTCACCTCTATTGACATGTAAAGAAAATTGATTAATGACAGGAGCTTCACTTTCACTATATTTAAAAGAGACAGAAGAAAAAGCTACTTCCCCTTTCACATCTTTACACTCTATTGCATCTCGGCGGTCGGTAATATCGTATTCCTCATCCATAAACTCAAATACACGGTCCATAGAGGCAAATGCTTGAGTAAGAGTCGTTGACGAATTAACTAATCTCCTTAACGGATTATATAAACGATCTATATACCCAACAAACGCAATCATCGTTCCGACTGAAAGACTTCCTTGAATGACTCCATAACCTGCATAGCTAATTACAATAAGTGGTGATATATCTGTAATTGTATTCACTATAGAAAATGCCTTTGCATTCCAACTTGTATGTTGTAATGCCTTTGTTAAAAAATGATTATTATGATGATCAAATTGCTTTTGTTCATAATCCTCAATAGCAAAACTTTTGATGACTGGCATTCCTTGAACACGTTCATGTAAATGTCCTTGAACTTGAGCCAATGCTTGTGAACGTTGTCGTGTTAATGAACGAAGACGCCCAAAAAAGAATTTGACAGATACCGCAAATAGTGGCAGTAAAATGATAGAAACAAGCGTTAGCTTCACATCCATTGTAAACATTATAATAATGGCTATAACAATGGTTCCCATATCGAGCCATAAATTCATTAAGCCGGTAATAACAAAGGATTTTGTTTGCTCCACATCATTAATCACTCGTGAAATTACTTCGCCAGCTCGAGTGTTCGCATAATATGATAGCCCTAGTTTTTGCATATGTTGATAAAGATTGCTACGAATATCAAATAATACTTTACTAGCTGTCCATTGTGCGAAATATTGACGAAAGTATTCAACCGGGGGACGAACAAGTACAAAAATAACAAACATTACCCCCATAATCATCGTTAGCTTTTCAGTTTTAGCGTCTGTTGTTAAATTTGGATTACCTATAACATCATCTATAATATATTTTAATAACAACGGAATAATTAAAGGTATAGAAAATTTAATAATGCCAATTAAGACTGTACCTATTACATGCCATTTATACGGTTTGACAAACCGTAAATATCTCGTAATATTATTCAAATAAACACCTCAAAATGGTGAACTTGTCTAAGCTACATAAAAATGATCAAGTGAAGATTTACTCAACTTGACCTCACTATCGTACATTTAATAAAGCTGTTCTATCTTATCAAGGAATAAATACAAATAATTCAAATGTTCGTGCATTTCTTGTCTAAAACGATACCAACTGAAAAACTCATTTTTTGGTGTTCTCATTTAGTTATCATAGCCACAAAGTTTACGTAAAGAGGTATGATACAAATGAGAACCTTTATGTAAGAATTATCCCCGAAATGTTAAAAAACGCTCATACCACATGTCTATAAAATCAGGCGAAAAAGGACCTTTTCTTTGTCGAATCCAATGAACTAATTGTTCAACATTCATTTTCAAAATGCGATCAATTACTTCAGGGTAGTTCATTTGATTGCGGTGTTGCTCATATTCATCCTCATCTAAAAGTACATACGTCATATCTGGGAATACTTTAATATCCAGATCATAATCAATGTATTTTATAGCTTCCTTATCCCATACAAAAGGAGAGCTAATATTGCAATAGAAATATACCCCATCTTCCCTTAGCATACCTATCACATTAAACCAATGTTTGGCGTGGAAGTAGCAAATTGCTGGTTCTCTCGTTATCCATGTTCGACCATCAGATTCAATAACCATCGTCCGATCATTTCCACCTATAACCAAGTTTTTCGTCCCTTTTAAAACTGTGGTTTCTTCCCAAATTCGATGAATATGTCCATCATGTTTGTAGCTATGTATTTGTATTTTGTCTCCTTCCATGGGAAAACCCATCTTTCTCCCCTACTTTCATTGGACGCTTTGGAAACTATTGAACCTAAATTTTCTTCAAAATGTTACCAAAGAATTATTTCCTGTTTCTCTTATTATAACGGTTCAATTGAGAATTTAAAACAATTGAACTTAATAAAACCTCTCATACTGTCAATTCCTCTCATAATAAGTCCAAATTCTATGGATAGAAGCAGGGTGTCGTATGCTGAATTTCACATTCCTTTTTGAGTGAATAGCAAATTTACCCATAAGGGACGCATGAGTTTATAGAAATATGATTTATTCTTTTTTGATATTAAAAGCTATTCGATTAAAAAGGCACTTCTTATGCGTGAATAAGAAGTGCCTGTTGGTGATTCTTAGTATTGTTGGTTATTTTGGTTATTTTGGTTATTTTGATTTTTTTGCGCTTCTGCTTGTTGATTTTGTTGTTTCACTTCTTGAGCATTCGTTTCACCCGCAAATTCTGTTCCGTACTGTCCAGCTTGCGCGTTTTGTTGCTTTACCTGTTGAATATTCGTTCCAGAAGCTGTTTTGTTAGGCTGTTGATTTTGGTTTTTTGCCACTATTAATCACCTCCACGACATATAATGTAACCAGAAGGTGAAAGGACTATCCAAAAAAAATGATATTTTTCATATTCTAAACGAGCAATGATCTTCCTCCATCAACTATAATCGTTTGGCCACGTATCATCTGTGCATCATCAGACACTAAAAATAATACTGTTTTCACAATATCTTCTACTTCTACCATTCGACCAGCTGGTGTATGTTTACGGGCATCCTCTAACATGTCGTTTCTGTTAGGAAAATGCTTTAGTGCATCAGTGTCAACAGCCCCACCTGAAACTGCATTGACTATAATGTTTTTAGAAGATAATTCAACAGCTAAGTATCGTGTTAAAGCCTCTAAAGCAGCTTTCGATACTCCAACTGCTGTATAATTCTCCAAATATCTTATTGACCCTAATGAGCTAATGCTAACAATTTTTCCACCGCCATTTTTCTCCATCAGGTTGGCAGCTTGTTGAGCACAAAATAATAATGCTTTACTATTAATATCCATTGTCCAATCCCAATGAGACTCTTTTAGCTCCATGACAGGACGTTGCACACCTGATGCAGCATTATTTACGAATATATCAAGCCTGCCAAATGTGTCCTCAATCTCACTGAACATGTCATTTATTTTTTCAATACTCCCTACATTAGCCTTTATAAGCAATGCTTTTCTGCCTAGAGATTCTATCTCCTTTGCTACTTCGAGAGCAGCACTTTTGCTTCGATTATAATTAATTACAATATGATATCCTTTTTGCGCTAGCTCAAGTGCAATCGACTTGCCAATCCCTCTACTGCTTCCTGTAACGAGTGCTACTTTTTCGGTCAATTAAATCAAGCTCCTTTTCCTTCATTCACATTCTGATGAATATTTTATCACATCATTGATTCAGATGAACAACTTCTAGAATTCAGTATAATTAATTATAAGAAAAGTAAAAATAACAAAGGGAGAAATAACGCGGAAAAAAGGGGTGAATAACATGTATACAGGTCGTGATTTAACAGAGTTATCAATGATGGCAAAAACCAATTGGAAGAACGAAGAATTGTCTTTTTTTCATCATTCGCTACAGCAAATAACACCATATTTAAATGTGGAAGGTCAAACAATCCATAGAGAGATTATTGAAGAGATCGAGTCAAGAGGAGGAGTATAACATTCTTAACTCGAATAGTAGAAGCTTACCTTAACATTTTAAATTGTTCATATATACGTTGATGTGAAACAGGAAAAGCGTATTTCTCCATTTCTTCATTTGTTACAATTTCACAATCTAGTGTCTTATCCACATTCTCAATGATCTCTCCTTGATATACAGTAATGTTCCATATAAGATGTGTGAAAACATGTTCAATAGTTGTTATTTGACTACCTATTTTACAATTCACCTTATACTCACTCTCAACAAAGGCTTTTATTTGTTCTTTTGCTGTCCCTAAGTCTGTAAACAGCTCACAATTTGGAAATTCCCATAAGTTAGCCAAAAGACCCGTTTTCGGTCGTTTATGAATCAAAATTTTGCCATCCTTCGTTGTTAACACAACCGCTACCATCGATTTGCGTTTAGGAGGTTTCTTTTTGCTTTTAACTGGAAGGTCACTTTGTACACCTTCAGCTGTTGCTCGACAATGTTCCCGAACTGGACATAATAAACAAGCTGGCTTTCCTGGTACACAAATCAATGCTCCTAGCTCCATTAAAGCTTGATTGAAGTGTGATGGATTCTCATTTGAGATCAAATCTCTAATTATTTCTTCAAATATTTTTCTCGTGCTAGTTTTAGCTATATCCTCCCAAATAGACAAAATCCTTGATAATACCCGCATTACATTTCCATCTACTGCAGGCTCTGGTATACCATAGGCGATACTTAATATAGCACCTTTCGTATATGGTCCTATCCCCTTTAGCTTTGATATTTCTTCAGGTTTATTTGGAACGACGCCATTATATTTCTCATTCACTTCTTTTACTGCAGTATGTAGGTTACGTACTCTTGAATAATAGCCTAGTCCTTCCCAAGCTTTTAACACTTCATCTTCATTCGCTTCTGCTAGCACTTCAATCGTAGGAAACTTATCAATAAATCGTTTAAAATATGGGATTACAGTGTCAACTCTCGTTTGTTGTAACATGATTTCCGATACCCATACTTTATAAGGATTTTGATCCTCTCTCCAAGGTAACTGACGCTGTTCCTTTGCAAACCAATAGAGTAGATCATCTTGAAATTGTTCAATGTTAAAGTTTTCTAAAATATTGTCATAATATTTCACGATATACCTCCTAGATGTTACACTTAAGATGAAATTGATACCTAGCTAACAATAGCCCAACTGTGTATGTTTTTTAATCCACCATCGACAAAGTTCTCAAATTGACCAAAAATAGAATGATTTTTTTGCTTACGAACTTTTCGAAGTGCAAAATAATGAGATCTTGTAGGAAGATAAAATGATTCAATATAACCGCTAGAAGTTCTATACCATTCAATCTTTGCTGCTTCAAATTCTGTTAGAAAGAATAACACATCTTCCATAACTTGTTCATATTGATAAATATGGAGATCATTTATAGGATACTCAATAAACATCTTTAAGCTTTCTTCCATTAAAAAAAACCCCTTTAGAAATCTTGGTATTTGGTTACATTAAATAAGAATAGAGCAAAACCCAATATGTTTGTATTGATATGTTCTTCTGTTCTCCAAAAACGCTCAAATGCCATATAATATTCCATTAAGGAGGATCAAGATTGGATACTGGAACACATATAGTTATGGGAATTGCTATCGGTGGTTTAGCAACTCTTGATCCGATAGCAGGAGCTGATTCAATAACTGCACAAGGCATCATGATAGGAGCTATTGTTGGCTCACTTGCACCAGATCTAGATACAATATTGAAATTTAACAATGCAAAATACATTCGAAATCACCGAGGTATTACACATTCTATTCCTGCGGTATTACTATGGCCTTTGTTAATCACTTTCGTTTTATATTTTATATTTCCTAGTGGGAATGTGCTACATATATGGATTTGGACATTTCTAGCTGTAATCCTCCATGTTTTTGTCGACATTTTTAATGCTTATGGGACACAAGCTCTGCGACCTTTTACAAAAAAATGGGTTGCTCTAGGCGTAATAAATACCTTCGACCCTTTTATTTTCATTATGCATATTCTTGGTATTTTTGTATGGAAGCTAGGTGCATATCCAGGTTATACTTTTTTGACAATGTATATGATAATTGCTATCTACTATGTGATACGACTAGTTAAACAGCGACAAATTACTAAATCAATTTTAAAACATCATAAAGATGTCGAAAGTATAACCATATCTCCTACCTTTAAATTTAATCAATGGCATTTGGCTATAGCTACAAAAAATAACTTTTATGTAGCAAGAGCTATGGATGATGATATTATTTTACATGATAAATATGAAAAGCAACCTGTTCCTGATTCACCGATCATTGATGCTGCTAAAAAAGATGAAAACTTATCAGCATTTTTATCATTCTCGCCCATTTATCGTTGGGTAATCAATGAATTTGATGATTATTATGAAGTGAAATTTATTGATTTACGATATCGTAGCAAAGGACATTACCCATTCGTCGCAGTTGTTCAGCTTGATTTAGACTTAAATATAATAAGCTCATATACAGGATGGGTATTTAGTGATCAAAAGCTTAGAAAAAAATTAAACATGATGACATACTAAGCTAGACTTCTATAAGGGTCAGACTACACACTTTCAAAAAAGTTGCCACATCTGACCCTTCCCCAAGCTGTTGTAGGAATTAGTAGAAAAAAGATAACCGTCTATTATTTGTTTATCCGCAAATTCCCATTTCTACACATACATATACCCCATGTATCTCCTCATACTAATAATGTGTTCCTGAACACATCTACACTTAGGAGGCGGAGAGATTTGGTAAGAAATAAAACGACAGGATTTCCAAATCAAAACAACCAAAAGTTCGAAGGAGAACCACGTGCGAAAGCTGAGTATGCATCTAAACGAGCAAATGGAACGATTAATACTCACCCTCAGGAAAGAATGAGGGCTTCAGGTCAAAGGCAAAACTCTTATTGAATAAGCATTACTTTACCTTAACCTTGGAGGTGTGATAGTGGCTAAGCATACTAAAAAACGTTTTTTTGATAACCGTTATTCTAACCCGTATCAACAGCCAGGTGCTAACCCTAAACATGCTTACGCTCAAGTGAATGGTGAAACACAGCAAGCACAAAACTTAATCATATTAGAAAATCAAACGAGAAAGCGCAGTTAATAATTTTATGTGAAGACAAAACAAGAGAGGGGTATACCCTCTCTTACTTTGTATCCTTCACTTTTTTCCCTAGCATTGAAATCGGAATACCTTCCTCAATATCTTCTTGACCAGTTCGATTCCCCCAAACGAATATACCATTTAAATATTTCACTACAAAATGAACCCCTACATCGCCTTCTAATTCATATACTTCACCAGGTAGAAAATCTTCAGGATTTAATAAGTAAGCCTTTGCTATAACAGCTTTTCGCTCTAGTACAGCAAATTCATTAACCATGCCAAGTTGTTCCGCTTTACGTGCTTTTTCCAAAAGGGATCCAATCTCACTCTTAAGTTCAAACTCAGACATTTCACTAAAACGTTTCTCAACCATGTATAGCTACACTCCGTTATCGTATTAATGAATGGGAAATAATAATCAGGTGAAGTAGCTCCCCCACCTGATTACCTATCTATCCATATTCATATTTATTAATGACTTTGATACAAATTTTATTGCTATTGTTATTAGATAGAAATAGCTATGCGATTGTCATCTTATAAAAGGAAAAAAGGAGCCAATAGTGTTACTCCTTTGTATAAAATTACAACAATCAATGTGATAATAATCTATTAATAGTATAATGCATTTTTATTAAGATACAAAGCATGATTTAAACAATAAATGAAATAATTAAACCTATGATACCTGCTGTTATGGCATAAAATAACATCGGAATAATCGTAAAACGGATAATTTGGCCCTCTTTACCTAAGAGCCCTACAACAGATGCAGCAGCAACTACATTCAGTACACAAACCATGTTACCCGCATTTGCCCCTAATACTTGTTGTGACAATACTAATTGATTACTTACACCAATTTGATCAGCAACACTAAATTGGAATAACGAGAACATCATATTACTAAACGTAGCACTACCTGATATAAATGAACCTAGTGCCCCAATAATTGGTGCAACAAGAGGCCAAGCATTACCAACAGCATTTGAAACCATTAGAGCTAACTCCATTGGCATACTTAATAAATCCGCACTATTTTCTCCCGAGTTTATGAAAATCCGAACCATAGGCAAAGCTGTACCTAGTGCGATCGCACTTCCTACTAGCGTTTTTGCTGAAGTAACAAAGGATTGTTTAACTGCTGTTGCTGACATACGGTGAAGAAACACCGTTATTAATACGACTACGAGAAAAACAGTTCCTGGTAAATATAACGGCTCGAATGAATTACTTATGTTTGTGCCAAGAATATTACCCATACCAACCTTTACTGAACGGAGCATATCTTTAAATGGCAGCACATCAATACGTGTAAGAACGAGTAACAACGCTACTAACAAATAAGGAATCCATGCCATTAGTATAGAAAGTGATTGTTTACCTTCATCTTCTGTCTTTATATGTTCATTAATTTCATGTTGCTGTTCATTATCACCAAAGTCCCAATGCTTTGTTGGTAAAAGGAAACCTTTTTTAGCGGCAGGTATAACGATAGCTAGACCAACAAGTCCACCGATAATTGATGGGAACTCTGGCCCAAGGAAGGTGGCGACGATAAAGGCGGGCACAGTAAAGCTTAACCCTGCAAACAAAGCAAATTTCCACACTTGTAAGCCTTCCTTCCAAGAACGGTTTTCACCGAAAAAGCGCGTTAAAATGACAACGAGTATTAAAGGAATAAATGTCCCAATAAGAATGTCCATTGAAATAGCTTGTTTAGCAACATTTTGTAAATATACTCCTAATGAATCAGTACCAAGTGATTCGACCACTTGAGGTGCAACTGAGGAACCTTGCTGAAGACCTTGATTGACTCCAACAATCACTGGTGTACCAACTGCACCAAACGATACAGCACTACTATCTGCAATGAGTGCTAAAACAACTGCGGCTAAAGGAGGAAAACCTAATGCAACTAGTAAAGGTGCCCCAATGGCAGCAGGCGTTCCAAAGCCAGCAGCTCCTTCAATAAACGAACCAAATAACCATGCTATAATAATGACTTGTACACGTCTGTCTTGTGTAATTCCTAAAAATCCATTACGAATTGAATCCATTGCACCACTATTTGTTAACGTATTAAGCAATAAAATTGCACCGAATACAATCCACAAAATTGAAATGGTTATAATCCAACCTTCAATTGTCGCAGCTGCAACTTGAACAAAAGGCATCTTCCAAAAGAGTAACGCCATAATGCCTGTTAGAACTAAACTAATCGGCATAGCCTTTGTTGCTGGTAACCTTAAAATGACTAAGAAAATAAAAACTGCTAATATAGGGGATGAAGCCGTAATAATTTCTAAAAAATTCATATCGATATCACCTTTTTCATTTATTAAGAAAGCTGTTTCCTCATCGATTGTCGGTTTTAGTACTACGAAAAGAAAAAAAGTACACTGTTCTTTAAATCATGTCGTCCATATATAACTACTTCTTTACGGTTCTATTTGTAAAGGTTAAGTTTACGAAAAGAGCCATTTAGAAAAGTACATACTTCTAAACAATACTTAAACAAGCCTACATTCTCTGTAGGCAAAAGTAACAAATCGTAACGTTTGTCATAAAAGTGTAAAGCAAATGGGACAGTGCTTATTCATTTTAAATAAGACGGCAGTAACTGCCTGAAGTAATAACTACAAAATTAGATCATCTAATCTAAACACACAGATCATTATACTCGAACTATGTGCTGCATTTCACAATCTTTTATGGCTTATTTGTGAACGTATTTGATTATAGTTTATGTAAAGCGTTTTCTTGATAAAAAGTATTCTTAAAGAATTCATAAAATAATTTTCATTCAAAGGATATTTTCACAATATTTATTAGTTTAAGCATAGTTGTGGTAAAATATCAATAAAATTTTGAACCATAACGATTTATAAACGCATAAGGAGAATTCAACATGACAGAAACAATCTTAATTACTGGAGCTGGTTCCGGCTTAGGGCAAGAACTTGCCGTCCAATACAGTCAAAGTGGAAAGAATATTGTCTTAACTGGCCGATCACTAGATAAGCTTTACAAAGTTCAATCTATGATCAATGAAGCTGGCGGACGTGCCTTTGTATACAAAATGGATATACGCAATGGTAATGAAATCGAATTACAAATTCCTAACCTATTAAAGGAATATAATGTGTCAACGCTAATTAACAACGCTGGCATAGGTTACTTCGGTAGCTTAACAGACCTAACATATTCAAATATTAATGATATGATTGAAACAAATGTAACTGGAACTATCAACTTAACAAAGGCATGCCTACCTTATCTATTATCATTACCAAAAGCCAAAGTTATGAACATTATATCCACCGCCGGTTTGCGAGGAAAAGTGAACGAATCTGCTTATGTAGCTAGTAAGTTCGCTGTTAGAGGTTTTACTGAGAGTTTAATTAAAGAATTAGAACATACTTCTGTATCATTGACAGCTGTATATATGGGTGGTATGGACACACCATTTTGGGAAGAATCCGACCATATTAAGGATAAAAATCGCCTTCGGTCACCTTCAGAAGTTGCACAAAAAATCATTGAACTAGACGACGGTCGTCCAGAAATTATTATAGAGTGATGAGGAAAGCAAGGCGAACTCAATTCTTACCTAACACTAGCCCCGGCTTTTGGTAGCAGTGGAATTTCATCGTCCATAATTCGGGTCAATTATTCAGTTATACGGGGCAATTCACTGTATTTACAGGTCAATTACTCAGTTATATGGGTCAATTCACCGTATTTACGGGTCAATTACTCAGTTATACGGGTCAAATCATCGTATTTACGGGTCAATTATTCAGTTATATGGGTCAATTCACTGTATTTACGGGTCAATTATTCAGTTATAAGGGTCAAATCATCGTATTTACGGGTCAATTATTCAGTTATATGGGTCAATACACTGTATTTACGGGCCAAATCAATTTGGGTCAAATCACTGTATTTACGGGTCAATTACTCAGTTATACGGGTCAAATCATCGTATTTACGGGTCAATTATTCAGTTATATGGGTCAATTCATCGTATTTTCGGGCCAATTATTCAGTTATTCGAGGCAATTCACTGTATACGGGTCAATTACTCAGTTATATGGGTCAATTCACTGTATTTACGGGTCAATTACTCAGTTATATGGGTCAATTCACTGTATTTATGGGTCAATTATTCAGTTATACGGGTCAATTTACTGTATTTACGAGTCAAATATGCGATTAGCATTGGAGTCAAAGTCTATGATTGCGTTTTTTGCCTTGAAATGGTGAAGTGACCTCGAGGGGATAGGTGCTGGAGCTGGACAACCTGAAATACAGAGCTGATTGTTGAGACTCGAAAAGCGTTGGAAGCTATTCGACTGAAGACGCTTTTTGTCTTCTGTTGAATAGCTGAAACGACTTAAGAGGCTAGGAGGCGTATTTTGCCTTCAGATGAAATGGTGAAGTGACCTGGAGTAGATAGGTGCTGGAAGCTGGACAACCAGAAATGCAGAGCAGATTGTTCATCCCCGACACGTAATAAAAGTCACTTAATGACGCTTTTTGTCTTCTAGTCTTATACCTATTACTCAAAGGGCTTATTCTTTTGAATAAATTCCTCAATTAACTCAATAGAAAATCCTTTGCGGTACAGTGCTTGCTTCAACTTTTGCTCATATTCCCATCCGGTATATTTCTTCAGACGGTTGTTTATCTTGTTAGCTTGATGCTGTAACGCCTCCAATTCATTATTTTCTTCTTGGCCAGAAATTTGTGAAATCTCTTCAATTGCAATTTGTATAATATTCCAAGAAAAACCTTTTCGAACTAAAGTTTGTTCAATTTTTTGTTTTATGTTTAGTATTGAAAGCTTAGCGCTTTGTTTAGATATTTTCTCGGCATGTTTCATTGCGTGTTGAATTTGCAACTCAGTAGTATACGTATTCATTGCTTTTTCTGCATACTTTGCCGAAATTCCTTTTTCTTTCAATTCTCTTTTTATTTTATCAGGACCTTTTATAGACGTTTTAATTTGTGTTTGTACGTAAGCCAACGCAAATTGCTCATCATCTACATAATTAGCTTCTTGTAACTTATGTACGACCTCTTGAATGATCTGCTCTGGGACTTCATTTTTTTTCAAATAATCATCAATTTCTTTAATCGACCTTATTCGATATGACAAATATCTTAATGCAACATTATGAGCTTTTTTCACTTCATCTGCAAACTGAATTTCTCCAACATCTAGCTCATCAATTTCTTTGCCTTTTGTAAGATTATATTTTATAAGAACATCTTGATCGACGCTAAATGCATATTCTTCACCTTTGCCTCGATCGAGATAAACATTATATCGCTCCGAGTTCTTCTTTTGCGTAACTATTTTTGTTATAAAAGCCAAACTTATCACCCCTCCTTTAATTTTAGCAAAAAATTAGTGTTAAAAGGAGTATACGATTTATAATGAAGAAAATGGTACTTAATGGTTAGGAGTGAGCGGAGTGAAAATAGCAATTGCTGGTGGTACAGGGTTTGTTGGTAAAGCAATTACGCAATATTTTGTTGATCAAGGACATGAATGCTTCATTTTAACTAGAAAGAAAAATTTAATTCATAATAATCCACTTATACACTACGTGACATGGCTTAATGATGATAGTAACCCTGAGAGTCAGTTGAACGGAATGACTGCTTTTATAAACTTAGCGGGTGAGTCTCTTAATAGTGGTCGGTGGACTGAAAAACGTAAAAAAAGAATTGTTAATAGTCGACTCGAAGCCACGAATGAAATAATTAGAATCATTGCAAATTTAGAAATAAAACCTGATATCTTAGTAAATGCAAGTGGAATCGGTATCTACGGTACATCTGAAGATCTTACTTTTACAGAACAGGATGAAAACATCGGAACTGATTTCCTAGCAAAGACAGTTTCAGCATGGGAAAACTCGGCTAATGATTTACAGTCATATAATGTCCGAACAGTATTTGCTCGGTTCGGAATTATCCTCGGAAAAAGTGAAGGTGCATTACCTAAGATGACGACTCCATACAGGCTGTTTATCGGAGGGACTGTGGGTTCAGGAAAGCAATGGCTATCTTGGGTTCATATCGATGATGTATGTCAGGCTATCGCTTACGTTATTAGTAATAAAAACGTGCACGGGCCAGTTAATATTACTGCACCTAACCCTGAAACGATGAAAGAGTTTGGCATTAAAATTGGAGAAGCTTTGAGAAAACCTCATTGGCTCCCTGCGCCAGCTATCGCCCTTAAGCTACTTCTCGGAGAAATGAGTATGCTTATTGTAGAAGGACAAAAAGTTTTGCCAGATGTCCTTACAGCAGAAGGGTTTACATTTCGTTATCAGCATTTAGAGGATGCGTTGTCAGCATTGCTAGTGAAATAACTACTTACCATCACCTTGCATGATTTAACCTAACAAAGAGATACTCATATGAAAAAGGATTCAATGATTTATGCATTGATAATCATATGTATGGTGACACTAAAAATACTTACCTGAAAAAGGGGGTTGAATGATGGTAGACAGAAAAAAAAGACGCGATAAGACAAAAAGCACATTAAGTAATGCACAAGAAGTTTCTTATGCTAGAGATTTTAAAATGGCTGATCAAGCTGGTGGATTCACAAGTAAACAAGCCCATCATTAACAATGACTCTGAAAAACAGCCTTGACAAAAAACTGTAGCTTTATCATGCATATTTTACCTAAATCTGTTCACCCTATTAATGTTTGTTAAAGAATCTTTTGTAGTGTTTTTTAGAGTTTTTAAAGACTGTTATTGTTAATAAAGAAAAGTCGTTATGAATACTGCATGTATACGGATTTAATTGTTAACAGCAACAAGGTCAACACATCGAAACAGCTTTACAGTTAAATTAAAAAGTTTAGTTCTTAAAATAATTAACAGGAGTGATCGTATTATGGGTAGAAGTCGTGGACAAAATTCGAGAGATAAAAACAAGGCAGGTCTTCCACAAGTCCCTAGAAATTTGAAGTTTGATGGGATTAACGAGGAATTTTCACGGGAGCTGGCTGATCAAGAGGATTTAGAAGCTCAAGCCCGTGCAGATGCAGCAGGCATAAGACAAAGTAAAGCTAGACAAAAAGGTTAAGTGCTAAATGCTATAACTCCCAGCTTGGGTTAGTTTACTTTAATAATATCAAACTAAAGGTCTGAACTTCACTTTACACGATGTGTATAAATTAAAGGTTCAGACCTTTTACACGACTATTTAGGTAATTGCTTAAAATTAATGTTCTCTTTTCCTTGTCGGTTTCTAACGTAATTAATTACAAACCGATCGACACCCCAATAATAGCTTGCTGTCCCTACGCCTAATAATATAAATGCTACAGTATATAGAATCGGATTTGTACTAGTTGTTCCAGCTAATAAAAAATTTAGGTTCATAAATGCTCCTGCAATTAATGCTGGAATAGTTGCAGCACCTAAGATTAGGCCTATACCAACTAATAGTTCCCCCCAAGCTACTAAAAAGTTAAATAACCCTACATTAGGAACCGCCACATTTTCTAAAAATGTTGCATACCACCCTTGTACAGCTGGATGATCTCCTGAAGCTTTACCGATAGCACCTTGCAGATAACCAGACGCATCAAATTCACCTGTAACTTTCTCCCAACCTGCTTGTATCCATTGTACCCCTAACCAAATTCTAAGTAATGTCCATAAAACCGCCATTTTAGGACCCTTTATCCAAGACATCATTATTCAACTCCTTTAGTTTGTGAATGTTTTCACATATAATCTTACTAAACCACTCAATATACGATTAAACCCATACTCTTGAAAAAGAGAAAGTTTATTATTCTATCTTCCTCATTTCTAATATATACCATTATCATTATATCTACAATATAATGTAACATCATTTCACAGTTTCTTCATAACATCACTCAATTTGTAATATATTTTTCATTATGTACAACTTCACAAGTATAAGATCCTAGGAAACTTAAGTGTATACGCTAATACATTATATTGCTTTTAATACATTTTCATTACTATAAAAATGTACTATTTTTTTCATTTCTAATCAGTGTTTATTTGTAGTAGTATAATAGAGTTCAAGCAAACAAGAAAGGAACTACCAAGATGACTATTCAATATAAAATGATTGTACTTGATTTAGACGATACCTTGCTCAGAGATGATCAAACTATATCCCCCCGCACAAAAAATGCATTAATGATGGCACAAGAAATTGGCGTGAAAGTCGTTCTTGCTTCTGGACGTCCAACATTTGGAATGCTTCCAATTGCATCAGAGCTTCAGCTAGAAAAATTCAGAAGTTATATTCTGTCATATAATGGAGCAAAAATCATTGATTGCCATACAAAAGAAGAATTATATAGCAATGTACTTTCACCAGAAACGGCTCACCGTTTGTACGATTTAAGTGCGCGGGAAGAAGTTGCAATCTTAACGTATGTGGGAGATTCAATTGTGACAGAAACACCAAATAAATTTTCCACCATCGAAAGTCAGTTAACAGGATTACCAGTGCAACAAGTAAGCAGTTTCAAAGAGGCAGTCAGTGATTCTGTCGTGAAAACATTAATGTTAGCAGAGCCTGAAAGGTTAATAGAAGTAGAGAACAAGCTACAAGCTGAGCTAGCTGGGGAATTATGTGTCCTGCGATCAAAACCTTTTTTCTTAGAATTTACATCTTTAGGTGTTACAAAAGGAGCCAGTTTAGATTTCCTCATTAAGCAGCTCGGAATAAAGCAAGAAGAAGTGATCTCATTTGGTGATAGCTATAATGACCTTACGATGATTGAATTTGCTGGTCTTGGCGTAGCCATGGGTAATGCTCCTGATGACATCAAAGCAAAAGCAGACCTTGTTACCGATACAAATATGAATGATGGTGTAGCACAGGTTGTAGAGGAATATGTTATCAATAAAGTTTCACTCGTATAGAATACGAACAATCAGAGTGTATACACCCTATTCTTCGCCATTTCACTGGAGGGTTCATTTCTTTAGATGATATGGCGAAGTGACATAGGTTGCAAGTTAATGAGCAGTGTAGTGTTCACACCCACTCTCTTTTTAATAGTGAATATGAGTAATGATCATAGTTCTTCCCACGATATAAGTGTTTTTCACGATAGATTCCTTCATTTTGGAATCCTAAAGATTTTAGTAAATATTTAGATTGATCATTCTCTATCGCTACAAATGCATTAATTCTAATTAGATTCATATTGTCAAAGGCACTATCAATCGTAGTAGTCAAGGCTTCCTTCATATATCCTTGCCCCCAATAATCAAGCCATAAATCATAGCCAATTTCCGCAATATGATTATAACGGTCCCAGCAATGGAATCCACATGTACCTAATTGTTGATTATCTTCTTTTCTAACGATACACCATCTATTTCGACCTTTTGCCTCAGCATGACTATAATCTCTTATAAACTCTTTTGCATCATCCATACTCGTATACAATTCTTCATCATATAGATATTTACATACTTCTTCGTTACTAGAGGCTACTTACGCATTAGTTGTTCCTTTTCGTAAAAAGAACTAAACACGAATATTAATAACGATTGGGGCATCTTTTCTTCTATAAAACGGTGACAATTTCAGAAAACCTTTTTGTTGTTGTAGTTTTGTATAAATAATAACTTTCTTACGAAAAGAGCCTAACTAAATAGCTTATATACAATCGCTACATCTTTTTCGTCTACTTGTCTTGAACACAGTCTTGCCGTCTCTAGGTTGGTGAAATTTTTGTAATTACACATTCTATCATACCTACTCTTTCCTTCTTTCATTTCAATTTTTTAACTAATAAAAATTCGTAACCGATATAATCACACTTTAATGTAAAGCCCACACTTTCTGCTACAGCAATTGAAGGTTTATTCATTTCCATGCAATCCCAATAAGGCACGATACTATTTTTAAGACAATGATAAACAAATTGATGTGCTACTTTTTGCCCAAGCTTTTTTCCTTGATACGCAGTTAGTGTTTCAATAGCTATGCCATGAACGTTATGACCTACAAATCCTGATATACATAAACTTACAATTTTATTTTGATGAACAATACAATAACCAATTCCCTTATTAAAAAATCAGTTAGTGTTTCCCAAAACTCCAAGATTTTAGCTCGTAAAAACTCAATGTTTTTTATAGGGGCTTCTGATTTTGTCACTTTCATTGTCACATAATCTTGATCGACAGATGGTTCATGCTTTGGTTTGAAGTGGTCCTTTCTCAGCTTATATACTTTTTAATTCCAGCTCATCAATTCTCTTTGTTTAAATACATTTTCTAGTGTCTTATTCCAGCCAGAATGAGTGGCCATTGCTTCAAAGTAATCCAATCCTAATCCAACTGCATCTGGTAAAATCTTAGTATCTATAAATTTATTTAAATTCAAATTAAATTCTTCATTATGGGGGTTTCCAAAAAAGATAAATCCATCATTGTTCCCTAACTAAATAACCCCAGATGAAGGAGATATGGTATTATCTACAAATATGCCTGGATTATTTCCTTCAATAATTGCTGAAGCCTCTACCTGTCCTTGTTCACTAACTAACGATTTACATTTAATAAAATCAACCTTATCTAATTCAGTAATCATAGTGTCTCCTCCTGTCTTACAATTATATCTGCATCAATAAAATGAAAATATATAAGAAATTAGTATAATTGTTTTTTACCTCGCTATAATTGTTGCTTTTCGTAATACGAGATAAACTCGAATATAACTACCATTCTTTGCATCTTTTCTTTCTCAATAACAAAATTTACGAGAAACGCCTTCACTTAAAACATTTTCTAAGTATTATCTAATCAAGGTTTCCCTATTCTAGTTAAAAAACAATACATCAGGCAACTGGTGGCGACTCTGCCCTAACAAATTAAAATGACCCTGCCTATAAAGGTTAGGGTCATTAAGTAAGGCTCTTTCATAAAATTTGTTGCTAATTAGACTAATGTAACGTTTTAAAAGAGAAAAGTTACCACGAATGCTTTGTGTATTCGTATTTATTTCTTAGTACGATAACAAAAAATCTATTCGAAAACAGCTTTAGCTAAAAAACCTAACAATAAAATTACCAAGGTAACGGCTCATCTTTAAGTTCTTTCTCCCAAAGGTGTCGGATTTGTTTTACATCCTCATCCGACAATACCATCTCAGTTGCTGATACGTTTTCTGTCAATTGCTCAATATTTTTACACCCAGGGATTACGGTTGATACTTCAGACCTAGCTAGAATAAAACGTAAGGCAGCCTGTGCCATAGTTGCTCCATCAGCTGTTAAAAATGATAACTGCGTCAATAAGTTTGCTCTTGTTTCAATTTGTTCTTTCGACCAACGGCTGCGTACACCTTCAAATGTACTATGTGCATTATATTTGCCAGAAAGCCAACCAGAATCTAGTGGGACTTTAATAATAAGACCAACACCTTTGTCTTTTGCTAGTTGGAATGCTTTTGCGGGCTCCTGATGGAAGATGTTATACATGACTTCAATCACTTGGCTGTTTGTTGTTTCTAGTAATTCAAATAATTCACGGCTGGAATCAACCGATGCACCATATGCACGGATTTTTCCTTCTTCTTTTAAACGTTCTAGCAATTCATAATGCGGACTATTTCCATTTAGAAATTCAAATGGAGGATTATGCAATAAGATCGAATCGACATAATCAGTATTTAAACGCTTTAAGCTAGCTTCAAGAGATTGTCTTAATAAACTCACATCAAAATCTTGAACATTATTAGGATGATGACCAAATTTAGTATTAATAATTACTTGATCTCGCTTGCCCTCCAACGCTTTGCCGAGTAACTCTTCGCTTTTCCCTAACCCATAGTTAGGAGCTGTATCAAAAAAATTACAACCTTGACTAATTGCTTCATGAATTAGTTGAACCGCATACTCTTCACTCATTTTCCCCCAATCTTGTTTGTTGCCTAATTGCCATGCACCGAAGCCTACCTCTGATACTTGTATTCCTGTCTTCCCTAGCTCTCTATAGTTCATATTAATCACCTTTCATTCTATTAGGCTCTTGTTCGAAGGTTTGTCGAATATAACAAGAAAAACGGGTGAAAGTACTATTATTTCACGTATAGTTACTTTCTCCCGTTTTATTATTAACTCTATATGATAGCCCCAGTTGTTTATATAAGTACTGTAGTAATTGAATGCTCTGGTAATACTAGCTCTGAATGTTTACCATCTAATAAAATACTAATTCTTTCATCTTTGTCAGTAGCGTTCATCATAACTACTGCAATTGAACCGTCTTCATTTTGAAATGCAACTGTTTGTAGTGAATCATTATTTAATTCATGTCCAATTCTTGTTGCATTTGGCTTAACGTATTTACTGAAATGACCAATATAATAATATGAGCTATTATAATGGACTTCACCTGTTTTTGTATTAACGATAATAGGTGCATCACAATAGTTACCTACATGATTTGGCCCACCTTGTTCATTTAGCACGATATTCCAGTCAAGCCAGCCCTCAAGCCAATTATTAAAATCACCAATCATGTTTCGAGCATAACGTTCCCCTGTATGCCATGCACCAAGCTGTACGCCACCTTCGATACATCCTTCTGTAAAAATAAGATGCTTATCAGGAAAATCAGCATGAATTTTTGATAAGTTTTCAAATTCCTCAGAGACATACCAATGGATGCCTGTTCCCCAAATATAATTTGCAGCATCAGAATCTGAGAGAATTGTTTTTGCACGTTCATATGCAATATCCCGATTATGATCCCAAATAATAATCTTTTTGTGCCCTAGGCCTTCTTCTTCCATTGTAGGTCCTAGATAATTTTTAACAAAATCTCTTTCTTCCTCAGCAGTATAACGACATGAGTCCCAAACCTGAGTAGCTTCTGGTTCATTTTGGACAGTAATACCCCAAATGTTAATACCTTCTTCTTCCATTGCTTTAATGTATTTTGTGTAATAAAGAGCCCATGTTTTGTAGTATTCTTCTTTTAACTTGCCCCCATGGTTCATGTCATTATTTGTTTTCATCCACGCTGGTGGACTCCAAGGTGAAGATAGTATTGTCAACTCTTCACCTCTCAAACCAATGGCATCCTTTATTAATGGAAGAACATATTTATGTTCACGATCAATTGAAAATGTTGTCAGTTCTTTATCATTTTCTTCTACATACGTATAGTTCTCAAGTGCAAAATCACAACTATGGATATGTGTTCTTCCAAGTGAGTACCCTAAACCCTTCTCAGGGTGAAAATAGCTTTCAATGATGCTCCTACGTTCTTCTTCTGGAATTTGGGACAATGTATAAGCAGCGGCCTCTGTAAAGGCTCCTCCAAATCCAATGATTTTTTGATATTGTGTACTCTTATCGATCGTTAGGACATTATTAGACTTCGGTTGACCAGCTAAAAGCTCTACTGTTCCTTTATCTTCAAAACGCTCGTTACTGTTCTTTGCAGTTTGTATGACTTTCATTTGCATAGTTTTTACACCTCAAGATTTAGTTTAAATGTACGTCTATTTTGTTAACATTTCCTTCACGGATTTGCATTGCATATTGCTCTTCCACCTTCTCACCTTGTACCTCGACAGAAGAGTTATCACTGTGTAACACATATTTTGCTATTTTTGCACCGTTCTCACCAAATGTATCCTTGCGATTCGGGTTATGATAAGTAACTTTTGTCTTCCCTAAGAAAGTAAATTCAACTTGATTGTTATCATCAAATAACCATTCTGGAAGTATAGGCTGCAGCGTTAACATTAGTTGCCCTTCCTCGACAGTAAATAATGTTTTACCTGTCATCATCATTTGCCACATCGTTAAATATTCAGCTGTTGTTCCACTTAATCTCGCTACAAATCCTTGTCCGTGTATAGTTGGATCTGGATTACAACTACTAGCAATAAATGATGAATGCTCTAGTACACTTCTTCCATACACCTCAGGATTCATAAATGGTGGCAAGGCAGTTCTTAAATCATCGAAAAACTCATCATATAGACCTGCTTTTAATGCACTCAATATATACTTGAACTCCATATGCATAAAGATAGATTCACGTTCTAGCCAACCAGGGGTAAATGCTCTAGAACGACCAATTTCGAATGTTTCATCTTCAAGTGAGCTTGATGTTTTGTACATTTTCAAGTCACGGTCAAACATGTCAGAAGCCTTCACTTTTGTATAAGTATCTGATGCTTCTTGTTTTGTCATACTCTTTAATGCTCTTGCAGGACCTTCTAAGAAATGTGGTAATGTGTGAACCGTAAATGACGTTACTTCTACTAGCTCTTGACCTTTGTCATTCAGAATTAATGAGCCATCAGCTGCCGTTCTCTCAACATATTGTTCTGCCTCAAAGTAGAAATATGTTGGTACTAGACCATTTCCAAGCTCTTTTGCTTTAGTGATCCCCTTGTGTATTTTAGTTAAATAAATCGTGACCATTTCCTCTATAGTAGCTAAAGAAACAGCTGCTTCTTCCCCACTGAAGCCTGAGCGAATAGCTTCTCGATACTGTTCGCGTGCAGATGTAACAGCATTCCAATAATGATAATCATCTACAGAATTTGTTATAGACTCATTTATTGCCTTATTCACGCTTTCAAACAGTTTATGCACTTCAACTGGAAGTGAAATCGAGCTTTCTTCAGATGTTGCAGCAGCAACCTTCACAAATTGAAGCAGTCGTTTCAATTCAAATGTCTCACTCATACCAGATCCAAAAAGCCCTGGCAAGCCGTTCATTGAATCATTCCAACCTGGCTTGTTAGCCTCCATCTCAACTCCCATACCGTATGGATCTAATGTAGCAAATTTCACAAGGCTCAAATTAAATAATTTCACAAACAAGTTTGTTGTATATTCTTCTCCACTTTTCGTTGTTAACCAATTTCCACTTGTGGCTTGCTCTTCTTCAAGTATCGCTCCATACTGTCGAACTTTATCGTTCGCAAGTACGTACTTTTCAGACCTTGGCTTGACGAACACAGGGCTATAAAAATATTTATATGATTGGTCTTTAAATAGTAATGAAGCTTTATTTTCTGGGAATATTTTTAAATAATTTTCTATTAAATCAAGGTTGTACGTCCAGTGATCCATCCAATAACCTTCACCAAATTCAGCTTCAATGTTTTGTTTACTTTTAGAGAGTATAACCGTTAAAAAGTCCTCTAGAGAAGTTGATAGAGACAGTTGTTTATCTACAATTGTTTGTAATACATCTCCTGGTGTGAACGTCTTATTTAGCTTTTGCTTCATAAATTGACTATCTTCTAGAGAAGAAAACAACTCGCTAAGCCACTCCATATCAGTCTTATCAACTAGCTCAAAGCTTGCACCTTTTACTACTAGTGGGTTGTAACCGTCAGCTTGGACAAGGCTCATAAATAGCTTAATATTGTAATCTCCAACCTCTGGATGGAAGAACACATCATTTCTTCTATTTTGATTTACATCACGAAAATTCCCATTTCCTTGTGAGAAAAATTCTGGCGCAAGGGAGAAAAAGTTATAGTCTCGTTCTAAATCTCCATGCTTACGAGAGTACACGTAGTAAACAAATGGATTTTGATCAGTTCCAAGTGTAATCGGATACCCTCCGCGCAAAATATTATCTAAATAGCTTTGCTTACTGTATGCATCAAATAACGGATGAGCAGTTTTAGTCGTAACATCTTCAGTTATATCATTCACGATCGTTTTTGCTTCTTCATATTTTAAAGTTATAAATTTGGAAGTAACAATCTCATCTTTTTTGTTATTAACAATTTCTATGTCGTTCACATGACCAATGATTGTATTTAAGACAACGTTTTCACCCGGTTGCAACGACGCCTCAAATGCAGAAAATCCACACGGCACTTTGTTGCTTGTAATTGGAGTCTTATCAACTAATTGCGAAACAGTATACTGCTCAAACATATTAGGATATGACATAGAACTATTGTGACCGAAGATTAGATCTCCATCTACAATAGGGGATAACAGCTCACCATCATTTACAAAGCTTAAATAAAAATGCCCCTTTGTAATTTCCTCAACTTCTGCAGTGTCATTAGTTGATGATCGTACACGATAATATGGGATGTTATTCTCGAGATTAAATACATCCATCCAGCTTTTTAGTGTATTCCCAACTGCTTTATAAGCTGCATCATCTATTCCAAATGGAATAATTGCTGGAAGGCCATCAAGAACCTCCATTTGCACTGCTTTGTCAGAAATATTCTCTATCTCAACTTTACGAATTAATGCACCAAAGTTTTCATTTGGAAGCGTGAAATATGTGACTACCGTTTTAATTCCACTTACTTCGTCAATCTCTTCAATCTTTAATTCGTTTTCTTTTATTTTCATGCTCCTACCTTTACCATTCGAACCCCCGTAGGAAGAGAACGGCTCAATGATAGATTCACCAGCTTCACCTTTAACCTTAATAAATGTACGAAAACCATTCATTGATACACGTTGGTATGCTTGGTTTGCCGGAAAAAATTCTGTAATCGCATGGTTTTTATCTTGAACACCAAAAGACACCATAGCTTGTCCACGATTTACATAAAATGCCCACATCGGAACACCGTAAAGACCTGCTACCCCAGGTAAGAAGCTTGAAAAAGTTTTTGCGTTATCGTAATCTTGAATGACAAAATAGCCTTCATTATCAAATTTGTATTTTTCCATAATTAACACCTCAATTAATGTTATTGAAATTACTTGTCCTAGTGCAAAATATCGTAGACCTCTATTTTGCACATACCTACCAATCGTAGGAAAATTTCCTTTTCCTTCAACCCTCATTTTTATTTCTCATCATTATTTTACCTTTGCTATAAGCACATCTTTAGATATATAATTTTGTATTCGGTTACAAAATTTTAGGGAGGACTATAAACCTATAATATTTAAGAGAAATAACGAACTATTTTGTTCAGTTAATCACTGTTTACACAATGATTTTTAGGAATATTATAAAGTTAATTTACTTATTTTATTTTTTCACGATATTCCTTTGGTGATATGCCTTCAATTTCACGGAAAACTCGTGTAAATTGTTTTGGGTTTTTATAGCCTACTTGTTTACTAATTTCATAAACCTTTTCTCCAGTATCTACCAAGAGCAATTTTGCTCGGCGAATGCGTACCTTTTTTAAATAATCTACAAAATTAAGGCCTGTGTATTCTTTAAAAACATGACTGAAATATGAATAATTTAAAGAGATATAATTCGATACTACCGCCAAATTTAAATCCTTATGAAAATTATCTTCAATATATTGAAGTGCCTTATCCATATACTTTTGTTCGGAATAAACAGATTTAACTTGTTTAATATATTCATGTAAACGCATCGTCAAATCTTCAATCGCATGGAAATACTGATGGAAATCGTTAAAATTGTAAATATCTGCAACTTTGTGAACGAGCTGAAAATTCTCAATAGATTCTTCCCCAAGCTTTGCAAAAGATTTCTCGAAAACAAGCGTATTCAACTTTTTACCTATCGTTTCCATGTAACTAATATCATATTTTGATATTTTTTCGTAATCAAGAACGGCAAAAAGAAGTGTTTTAATTTCTTTTTCTCTCTCTGTCCCTAACATATTCGATATTTTATTAATTGCTTCAATCGGTGGCGCAATATTTTCTTTCCTATCTTTTATTTCTTTATACAAAATGACTTGCCTTTTAGGAAATAAAAACTGATATTTCACAGCATAGCAAGCTTCAATATAGGACTTCTTCAACTGCTTAATCTCTGCTCTCTTCTCACTTACACCAATAGAAAATGAAGGATATTTTTCTTTCTTAAATTGATCTTTTATAAAAGTAAATATACTCTCATTTCCCGTTATAACTACCGTATGTCCATCCTTATCTAAAAAACAAAAAATATCATCAGCATCATTTTTACGATATGTTGTAATTTGGTTTCTTATATGTTGAAGAAAGTCTTCTCCTTTTATTATACGATCCTGTTCAATCACACCTACGTAAAAACCATTCGGAAAAACATTAATGTTCATTTTTGTACAAATCTGCTGGACTTGTTCCTCTTGTATATTTGGATTTAATAATATGTAGTTTAATTGACTCGTCCGAAAATCATCTAAATGTTGATGTGAAGCTAAGCGATTTGTAGCTAGTTCATCAATTGTATGTTGCAAAACTTCAAACAATTCTTGACGATTTACTGGTTTTAGTAAATAGTCTCTAACTTTACATTTAATCGCTGCTTTCGTATATTCAAAATCATCATAGCCACTTAAAATAAATAGGATTGGCTTATCTTCACTCGTATGAAGCTCTTTTATGAGTGCAATACCATCCATTCGAGGCATTTTTATATCTGTAATCAATATATCTATGCTATTTTCACGAATCAATTCTAATGCTTCTACTCCGTCAGCAGCAACCATCGTATCGATGAGTTTAGAGAATTCCCTTTTGATCATCGCTTGAATACCTAATCTAATATTTTTTTCGTCATCTACTATTAATAACTTATACATTGTAGTTACCTCCCAGATGAGTTAACACGGTATTTTAATCATTACTTTTGTCTGCTGCCCTTTCACACTTTGAATTGACATCCCGTATTCGTTTCCATAATGTATTTTAATTCTTTCATGTACATTTCTAAGGCCGATACCGCTTCCATTTTCAGTTTCTTCTATGCGAGATGAAGGTAAACTTATCTTCTCATGCAACTCAGCAACTTCTTCTTGCGTCATACCTATCCCATTGTCCGTTATTTCAATATAAATATTTTTCATTTCAACCGAAGCTCTTATATCAATGATTCCTTGTTTGTTATATATGATCGGTGAAATTCCGTGCTTGATCGAATTTTCAACGATAGGTTGTAAGGACATTTTTAACACTTCATGTTCTTTCAATTCTTGGGGGATCGTCAGTGTTAATGTAAGACGATTGTCTAGACGTAAGTTCATAATATCAACATAGTTTTGTATGTGGCTTAGCTCTTCACCTAGACTTACAAAATCGTTCTTCCATTTTAAGTTATAGCGCATAATATCACCTAATGATGTGACAGCATCAGATACTTCGTAATTCCCCTCAATTTCAGACATCATTTTAATATTTTCTAACGTATTATAGAGAAAATGCGCATCTATTTGAGTTTTTAATGACCTTAATTCCGCTTCTTTTGTAATAGCTTGTTTGTTAACTGCATCTGCAATTAAACTATTAATTTTTCCTAGCATATTACGAAAATGGTTGGCAAGCTCTCCAAATTCACTACGTTCATCTACTGTAACATCCACTTCAAAATTTCCCTTTTCAACTTTTTTCATCGAATCTATAAGCAAATACATATTTTTCAATAAATAAGAGATTAATTTATACGTGATAATAGACAAAATAATTACTAAAAGGATAATACCACTTAATACTAGATTTCTCGTTTTAGCTGTTTCAGAATATATACTTTCAAGAGATATAATACTTAGCATGTAGCTGTTTAACTCATCCATATATGTCGACACTGCGAGAAATCGTTTTTCATTATTCGTAAATTGAAAGGATGAAGTTAACTGACTATCAGTTCCAACGAACTTCTCTCTCAATTCAATAATATTCAAGTTATTTTCTTGAATAAACTGATTAAAAGGATTATGAACTAAATTCAAGTTTTGATCAAATACAACAATTGCCGACTCGTTTTCGTTCACATTACTAAACATTTTCGGAAAAAAATTCTCTTGCAACATACTTATTTCAATAATCGCTAAGTGCTCACCTTTAGGGTATTCCAATTCTCTTAAAACAGAAATTTTCGCATCACTAATGTTGAGCGAGCGATTAAGAATGTCAACGTTGTCATTATCGAACCACCAAAGCTCTATGCCATTTCGATTCATTACTTCCTCAAACCACGGCTTATTATTTATACGACTTTCATCAAATATAATTGGCCACATTTCCTTAATATTAGGGTTAGCTGTATATATACGAATATCATTAATATTAGGGTTATTAAATTGCAACTTAATAATATTTGAAAACACATTCGACTTAAAATAAAGTAAATCAGTCGTATTACTATCATGGTTTTTTTTTATAAAATCAAGAAAATCACGATCTGAAATGACAATTTGCGCTGTTCTTCTCATCGTTTCAATGTGGTTCATAATATTAATTTTCTCTAATTCTAGTAAATGCTCTTGCTTTTTGGTTACATCTCTAATTGCACTATTAGAGATTTGTTCAGTGTAATATAGCGTAAATGTGATAACTGGTACCATGATAATAACTATATAGAGTATAATTAATTTTGTTTGTAATGATAATGAACGCTGATTTAACCGATAGGATGCTATTTTCCTGAACATTTTCATTTGTTACACATCCCATAAAATGATAGTTATTTATATTATATAAGATTTTAATATAAAAAAGTGTGACAACTTCATTAGAAATGAAAATCTACCTTCAATTTCGGCTCATACCACCTTTTGTTCCATCTATACGCATGTAAAATTTCAGCAAACAATAATCGGAGATAGCTAAACAAATTTAAAAAAGATTTGTAGATACAAAGAATAAAGTTATAAAGCTAGCTCTCGCCTTCTAATAATAAAACATATCAATTGACTCTTAGTTTCGAGTGAAAATGACAATCTTGCTTCGTAGAATAATTCTTAAATCGTCGTCTACGCATGAATTGTTGCTTTAGAAATAAGCCGTTTTAATATAGAGTGTTGTTTTTCTTACGATAAAAATTAACAAGTAAACAACTAGATATTGTGGCATCTTTTCTTCTATAAAACGATGCCTGTTGAGTAAACGACATCTTTACCTTCTATTTCATTTTCGGAAAGAGCCTTTTGTTTTCAAAGAGCTTAATCACAAAATGGTATAACGAAAGGCAACCGTCACTCACCACCATTCTGTCTACAAGAAAAAAACTGCTTACTAAGGATAATTCCTTCGCAAGCAGCTTTTTTACTCTTGTATTATTATTTTGAAGCTTCGATTTTCGCTTTATTTTCTTCATATATTTTTTGTTGGTAAGCTTCAACTTTGTCTTGTCCTAAATCATCACGTTTCTTTAAGAACTCGTCAAAAATCTCATCAAATTCTTTATCAGATTCTGCAAGAATTAATTTTGGTAATGTTTTACCCCACTCTTGTGCAATCTTATTAGCCGCTACACCTTCTTCTGAGGTTCCTGTTGGATTCATACCATCAAACTCAGCAAAGCTAACTGTTTTCCCTCTTGTCCAATCTTCCATTTGTTTGAAAGGTGCTACAGCTGGTGGCATCCAAGGAAGGGTCATGTTTGTATCCATAAGCATCCAATATTTATGTGACGCTCCAATTTCTAAATCAAATTTAGCACGGTCAGTATCTAATAACTCTTGAACATCAGCTGTGAACTGAGGTTTTCCGTCAACAACTTCGTATGTTTCATCTTCTATACCTAGGAAAGTATCTTTTTGACCTTCTTCACTAATTAAATAGCTCAAGAAGGCAATCGCTCTCTCAGGATCTTCTACTTCTTTAGAAATTAACGTTATTGTCCATCCAGAGATACTGTCTCCAGCAAGTGTTGGCTCATCACCGTTTGAGTTAGCTGGTCCGTCTACAGCTATATATACGCTGTTAGGGTCTTGAGCATATAATGCTTGCTGTTGTGCAGCCATATCACTACGTTGATATAACATTGCAAAGTATCTACCTTGTGCAATTTTTTCTTCCATTTGTGGGCGTTTATCAATAAAGATATCGTCAGATAGTAAACCTTTGTCACTTGCTTCTCTAAATGTTTTTAACCAAGCTAAGTATTCAGCATCTGTTCGACGGTCATATACTTCTCCATCTTTTTCCCAAGGAATTGCTAAGAAATTTTGTAAATAACCTTCTAATGAAGAGTTACCGACATCTGTAAACTCATTTAGTCCTAGTGGAATTAATGGTGCGCCGTTCACTTCAGGGAATTCCTCTTTTGCTGCTTCAAGAGCATTTAAGAATCCTTCTGGAGTGCTCATGTCAGGGCTACCAATTGCTTCATACATATCTTTTCTAACTAAGAACGTTTGGTTTGATGATTTAAACTCACTATATTTTTCAAAGTCTTTCGGTGAAGATGATGCGTTCGGATAGCCGTAAACGTTTCCATCTTCTTGTTTATACCATTCAAGCTTCGCACCATCTGCTACTTTAAAGAAGTAAGGATCGTATTGGTCAGCTAGCTCATTTAATGGATGTACTAATTCTCCCTCAATCATTTGCTTGACTGCATCTTCCCACCAACCGATTGTAATAAAGTCAGGTATTTTTCCAGAAGCAATCATCGTATTCATTTTTTCAATTTCATTACCTGCTGGCGCAAGGAAGTTAATTGATACTCCAGTTTTATCTGTTACATATTTTGAGATAGCATCTTCTCCCCATTTATGAGCAAACCATGAGAAGTTTACATACCAATCAAACTCTATAGGAGATGTATCAGCCTGCCATGCAGGTTCATCAGCAGTTCTTGTCGTTTTTTCTCCTTCGTCTTTCTGGGAAGCGGTTTCATTTGTTTCCTTACTTCCACATCCTGCAATAATGGAAAGAAATAGTGCTAACACTAATAATAATGATAAGCCCTTTAAAGAAAATACTCTTTTCATAATAAACCCCTTTCTTTTCCTTTTATAAGTTAGAATCTGTTTATGATACTCGTTAGTTAAATACTTTCATAAAGAAAGAGGAACAATTTATTCTATCATAACATCCATTCCTCTTTCTATTAAGTACTCAGTACCATTCAGAGTCCAATATATTTAAATATCTTTTTAAGTAAAAAGATATTCAAAACAAAATTATATTACCCTTTTACTGATCCAATTAACATTCCTTTAACAAAGTATTTTTGTAGGAATGGATATACTAGGACGATAGGCAATGTCGTAACGACCATCGTTGCTAGTTTAATAGATTGTGATGTAACAGTTCTCGTCGTTATGCCTCCAGGCGCATTAGCTAGCATCTGATTAGAACTGGATTCAGCTACTACCCTATATAAATACGTCTGTATCGGTTGTAAATCAGGATTATTAACAAATATTACCCCTGCAAAGTAGTCATTCCATTGATAAACACCTTGGAATAATGCTATCGTCGCAATAACAGGCATTGACAACGGAATAATGACTTTAATAAATATCATAAAATCATTGGCACCATCTATTTTTGCTGCTTCCTCTAGTGATGGCGGTAATTGTTTAAAGAAAGAGACGAAAATAATAAGATGGAAGAAATTAAACAATGTCGGGATAATGTACACAAGAAAATTATCAAATAAGCCAATATCTCTTATTAATAGGAAGTAAGGGATTAAACCTCCGTTAAAGAACATCGTAACAACACCGATAAACATGTATATCTTTCTACCAGTTAAATCTTTTCTCGAAAAAGCATACGCTACCATTGCCGTGAAAAACACATGTGCAATTGTTCCGATGACTGTCTTGGCAATTGTAACTCCAAATGATGTAACGATACCTTGGTTAGAAAATACTGCTGCATAGTTTTCTAGCGTAAATTCTCGTGGCCACCAGTAAATTCCTCCTTGCATCGCATCGACACCGTCATTTAAAGAATTTACTATAACATACCAAATTGGGTAAATGGTGATAAAACATATGAACAGCATTAATAATAAGTTAAAAGTATCAAAGATATATTCGCTTTTTGTTCTTCGATTCAATTTAAATAGCTTTAACATAAGTCAGTCACCTCCTAGAATAACGTTGTTCCGTCTAGTTTTTTAGTAATCTTGTTTGCACCTAACAACAATATGAAGGCGATAACTGCTTTAAATAACCCAATTGCTGCTGCATAGGAGAAACGACCATTTTGGATACCCGTTGAATACACGTAAATGTCTATTACATTACTAGCGCTTTCATTTAATTGATTACGTAAAATTAAGATTTGGTCAAAATTTGAATTTAACACACCGCTGACAGCTAGGATAAATAAGATTGTAATTGTTGGACGAATCGATGGTAAAGTTACGTGCCACATTCTTTGCAAACGACCTGCCCCATCAATTCTCGCAGATTCGTATAGCTCAGGAGAGACACCTGCGATTGCTGCTAAATAAATGATCGCTGACCAACCTAGCTCTTTCCATATATCAGATGTGATAACAATTCCCCAAAAGTATTTCGGATCAGCTAAATAACTTACTCGCTCATCGATGATTCCTAAACCTAGTAGAATATCATTAATAAACCCGATATCAGCTAACCATGTTGTGACAATTCCGCCTAACACAACCCACGAAAGGAAGTGAGGTAAATAGGTAATTGTTTGAACTGCTTTTTTGAACTTTAATGACGTTAGCTCATTTAATAATAGTGCGAAAATAATTGGTAATGGAAAACCAATAAATAGTTTAATCAAACTAATTCCAAGTGTGTTTTTAAGTACATTTACAAATTCCTCGTCTTGCAAAAATTCCTTGAAATGCATTAAGCCGACCCAAGGTGCTTCTGCAATCGATTTAATAATACTGTACTCTTTAAAAGCTATAATTGCCCCATACATAGGGATGTAATTAAATATAAACATCCATACGACTCCGAGAAGAGCCATGACTTGTAAATATTTTTGTGAAATTATTGTTCTGGATACCTTTTTTACTTTTTCTTTTTTTGTACTGGTGATAATGACTTCCTCAGAAGCTTGGTCAATTTTTGCATCCATATGTTCACCACCTCTTATACTCGATGTGTTCTCTCTACATATATTGTAAGAAATGTTTTCGCTCCTTTTAAGTAAGGAAATTTTGTATTAGGTCACATTATTTTAGATATACACACCCTCAAAAGGATTGATATGAAAGCAATGGAATCGTTTTCTTAAATTGTTCACATTTTATAATTTATATCTTCTTTGTTGTTTGTTTTTTACTAAATCGTTTTCGTCAAGGCAATAATCGAGAGCGCAAAAAGGACAAGTAACCTGTTACTTGTCCTAGTAATAAACATATGATTCTACAGAAACATTATATATATTTTTCAGCTTTAATCACTTCATAAAATGACTTACCAAAGCTTGTTATGAATTTGTTGCTGATATTGTTTAAAGGCAGAGGAGTTCGAAGACACAGTTCTTTTTTCCATCATTTGATTAAAACGAATCATTTTTTCGTTTAACCTATTTGTTAATTTGAGTTTTTCGTCTTCATTTTGAGTTGATGCAATCAACTGTTCTATTGTCATCATCTCTTTTTTTAATTCATCTGCTTCCTGCATCATTCCAGCATTCTTTAACATCTTATAGCTCATACGGAGGTGTTCTGGTATATGTGATAAATCCTCTAAGACTAGGGGCTTCCCCTTACCTGGAAGGTGATTAAACTCCCCGTCGCTATATGCCCTTTTTATTTTATCTTCGGCAATGATTGATACAACATCCATACTTTATCCCTCCTTCTATTTAGGATAAAACCCTCTTTACACTTCCATTATATAGCATTACCTAGGGAGCTTCTACCATTTAATATAGAAGTAAATTGATCGTCTTGTTTAAGATATTATTATCTTTGGGGAAATGGCGAAGTGTTTCTGAGACCACAGACGTTAGAGGGTGATATTAACAAATTAGGCGACGATTTAGCCACCTCCCTCGAAGCAACATCACATGAAGAACGCAATATGGCATAATTACTTGAGGGGATAGATAATAGACATGGATATGTATTAATTCGATGTTTCTCATAAAATAGTTTGGCTTAGTTAATTTGTTCAAGTAAGTTGTCATTCAAGTGGTTCGTTTAGAGGTTGTCCAAAAGAGGTATATAGAAGGAATATGAAGAAGGTTGAAACTCAATATGCTAGAGGAGTCATCCATTATTAGAATGATCGACTTATTGGATAACTCCTCTTATATAGATGGAACAGACAAACTATGCTTACCGCTCTTCTCCCTCAGTTTGATGTGCATCAAACGTCCATGTTAATTTCAAAATGTCTCCTTGGAAGATATTTTGATCAAAACCATTATCTACGAATTCGAATTCTACAAACAAAGTATCTTGTTCACCACTCTTTAATCCCTCCTCATCATCAGGAGTCCAGCCGTTCTCTTGTAACAAATCAATTGTGGAACTATCTAAATCAGCAAGTGTAGTTGTAAATATTGGATGGGTATTTTTATCATCATTATCTAAGAAATTCACCTTAATATGTTCAGCAAAATCCTCACCGTTATTATCATTTTTTGTATCAATTACTTCGTAACTCGTATTTAAGTCAATCCTACTAATGTCTAAAGAGCCATCGTTAACTAAGTAAAACCTTCTAGGCATTTTATCTCCTGGTTTTATATTATTTACATCAATAATTACAGATGGGTCAATTGAGAGATTTAATGTACCAGCTGCAAATGTGTTCTCAGTATCAACTGAATCGCTAAAATATGCAAATGTTCCTCCACCAACTAATGATAGTCCTAAAGCTGCTGAGGCTATTCCCATGCTCAGCTTCTTTTTCAAAGTCATTTTGTTTCCTCCCTTAACGGTAGTTTTATTTGTCATACATTTAATAACAGCACTCACATAAACAACACGATAGATAGTTCTTAATAAAGAACACTGTAACAACGATGTATAACCTTAAAGAACATTATCTTTTATTGAAGAACGTGATGATCAGCTAAATTTATACATATGCATTGTCATTCTCACTTTGTTGTTTCATAAGTTAGATCATGATTTTATTTGCAAATTTCTCAATAAAGAACTATTTTACTTAAAAAACAAGAGAACAAGTAACTCCCCTTGTTTTGACTTAATTTCAATCTTATTTTTATTTTTCTTCTCCATCAGTTTGGTGAGCTACAAATTTCCATTTTAACTCCAGCTTGTCCCCTTGAAACACATTTTGGTCTTCATCATTGTCTACGAAAATAAATTTAACACGAAGGTTATCACTTGTACCAGCTTTTAAGCCATCTTTTTCACCTATCCAATCACGCCATCTCAAATTTTCAACAGCATCTGGTGTCATGTTTTTTAATTCGTATAGTGTTTTTTCATCAATGACTTCAGTTACCTTGTCTTTATTTTTTAAGAATTGGACTTTAATATGTTTTCCAAAGTCTTCATCTCCGTTGTTAGCGGGGCTACCGTCCGCCTCTGTAACCGTATAGCTCGTAATTAAATCTACAGAACTTATATCTAGAGATCCACTGTTTATCAGCTTGAAATTTCTTTTCATCCAATCCCCAGGTTTAATATCATTAACGTTAATGATTGTTTCCGGATCAACCGATAAGTCTAGTGTACCTGCTGCAAAAGTATTCGATACTTCAGCAGTATCACTAAAATATGCAAACGTTCCTCCACCAATTAGTGATATGCCCAGTGCTGCCGATGCCATTCCTAAACCTAATTTCTTTTTAATACCCATTTTGTTTCCTCCCCATTTTCTTTTTTATTTTTTATTGTAAACCTTTATGCATAACATAAAGTGGTTACTAACCGTTCACTAAATAGTAATTTTTGTTCTTTTTAAAGAACTATTTACATCATAGCTGATACGAAAGTGAAGATAAACCACTAAATATACGAATATTCTTTATAAAGAACATTATTTTCTCTTGTTTTCTCATATTCTCTCAATTTTCCTTAATAATACAATTTTTATTTGTTAGATACATATGATTATAGGTCAAAAGCAAAAGGCAGGGGAATTCCCCTGCCTTTATTAGTTGATTATTGTTAGATGTGACTTAAAAATTATTTTTCTTCACCTGGTCCTTGAGTTGCTTCAAGATCGAATCCAACACTTATTTCCGCACCTTGCAGGTGGTTCTGATCTTGTCCATTATCAAGGAACTCAATGTGAATTTTAATTGTATCTTCATCACCAACTGGTAACTTTTCCTTACTTGATCTTATAGTTGTAATGTCTGGAGAGTTATCTCCTGCTGTTCTTGACGCAAGTTCTGCTAATGTGACATTTTCAAGAATTACTTGATTATCACTTGAAAGAATCTTTATATTTAGATGGGATGCTAGGTCTGTGTCTCCAGATATTGTCGTATGCATTAACACTTCTTCTATGTCCAAATTCCCATCATTTTTAATATTAAATTCTCTTTCCATCCAATCTCCAGGTTTAATATCTCCGACTTCAAATACTACCTCTTTATCTACATATAAATCTAATGTACCTGCAGCAAATGTATTGGATACAGTTACATTGTCACTAAAGTATGCAAAAGTTCCTCCACCAATTAGTGATAACCCTAGTGCTGCTGATGCCATTCCTAAACCTAATTTCTTTTTAATACCCATTTTGTTTCCTCCTCTTTTTCTTTAAAAGTTATGATATTTATTTGGAACCCTTATGTAGATGCATAAGAAGTTGCAACAAAGCTTCTACTAAAATCGTTCCACCATTTTGTTGTTCGTTGATAATTCGTTATAACGAATCAACAACTTGAGTATAAAATGATTTTTAAGAAAAGAAAACTGTCAAAATCGGTTATTTTTCTTTATAAAGAACACAATTGCTACTGTTTACTCACTATTACTTTTATTCTCTTACATTTTGTACTTTTTTAAGAACACCAAAACCCAACACTTTTTCTCTTTTCAACAAACACTATACGTATACTTTTGTTACCATTTAAAATCGCAACATATCGTTTAATACGTTTGTCATCTTTTTAGCAAAAGAAAAGATGCTTTTAAATTTTAGTACGAAATACAACAATCCATTCGAAAACTGCCTTTCAAAAAAAAACGACAGGTGACTGCATGTGAGCACCTATCGTTTTTTGTTACTATTTTTTTAATTTTAGCTTCGCTAACGCTTCAGCTAAGGCAGGATTTTTAAATTCCTCACTTTGTTTGTTTTGTTTCTTTAAATAGTTCGATACTTCTCGTTTCGAAACGTTTTTATTTTTCGAGCTTTTTCTACGTTCATTAAATGTAGATAATTTTTCTCGATGTCCACAGCTACAGACAAAAATTTGACCTTCTCCTTCACCACGTAGCTCTAGTTTTTTTCGACAATTCGGGCACCGTGCATTCGTTACTTTTGATACATTTTTCCGATGGCCACATTCACGATCTTGACAAACAAGCATTTTTCCTTTCTTTCCGTTTACCTCTAGCATTGGTTTTCCACAATCAGGGCATTTCTTGCCAGTTACATTATCATGCTTAAATTTCTTGTCACTATTCTTTATCTTATGAACAACATCCTTTGCGTAATGTTTCATTTCATTTATAAATGCTGTTTTTTGGAGAGATCCTTTTGAAATAGCCTCTAGTTTTTGTTCCCATTCTGCTGTAAGCTCCGGTGATTTTAAATCCTCAGGAACTAAGTCTAGCAGTTGTTTCCCTTTGGAAGTAATATAGATACTTTTCCCTCTTTTTTCTATTAAAAAGCTATTAAATAGCTTTTCTATAATATCTGCTCTTGTTGCTACCGTACCGAGCCCACCAGTTTTTCCAATTGTATTTATTAATTGTTTATCGTTCTTTTTCATATACTTTTTAGGGTTTTCCATTGCAGACAATAAGCTAGCTTCAGTGAACGGTTCAGGAGGTTTGGTTTCTCCTGTTGTTTGCGACACTGCTGTAATTTGCAATACATCCCCTTTTGAGATGCTTGGTAACGTTTGTTCAGAAATAACATCGTTTACTTCGTCATCAAATTGGTTTTCATAGACCTCTTTCCACCCTTGGTTTATAATCCGCTTCCCTTTGGCAATAAATTGCTCACTAGCAATAGACGTAACTATTGTTGTTTGTTCATATTCAAATGGAGGGAAGAGTACAGCTAAAAAACGTTTTACCACTAAATCATATATCTTCCTCTCTTTATCACTAAGCGAGCTTAGCATGGCTGATTGTTCAGTCGGGATAATAGCATGGTGATCAGAAACCTTACTATTATCAACAAAAGATTTCTTCGCCTTAATTGGTTGTTTCAATATTTTCATTGCTAATTTCGCATATGGCTGAATGCTACAGGCATCAACCCTGTCCTTTAATGTAGCCACAATATCCGTCGATATATATCTAGAATCTGTTCGTGGATATGTTAATAATTTATGCTGCTCGTACAGCTTTTGCATAATGGAGAGCGTTTCTTTGGCAGAATATCCAAAACGCTTATTGGCATCTCTTTGTAATTCTGTTAAATCATATAGCTGAGGTGCATAGCTCTTTTTCGCTATTTTATTCACATCCACAACTTGTGCATGTTTATTATTAACTGCTAGAAGAGTGTTTTCTATTTTATCTTTTGAAAATGTTTTAGTGTCCTTTGTGTTATTATCTAACCATACTAATTTCAAATGATCTTTCGTCATCGCTTGAATTCCATAATATGTCTTCGGTTTGAAGTTACGAATTTCTTCTTCTCTTTTTGAAATTATTGCAATTGTTGGTGTTTGCACTCTTCCACAAGACAACTGTGCATTGAATTTTGTCGTTAATGCACGTGTTGCGTTAATACCCACATACCAATCAGCTTCAGCGCGAGCTACAGCAGATGCATATAGATTTTCATAATCTTTTCCATTCCTTAATTTACGAAAGCCCTCTGTAATCGCCTTATCTGTAACAGATGATATCCAAAGGCGCTTGATTGGTTTATTCAAACGTACTTTTTCAAGAATCCACCTAGCTACAAGCTCACCCTCTCGGCCAGCATCTGTGGCAATAACTACTTCCTTTACATCTTTCCTATTTAATTGTGCCTTTACAGTATTAAATTGCTTACTCGTTTTTTTAATAACTACGAGCTTTGCCTTGTTAGGAAGCATTGGTAAATCTTCTAACTTCCATGACTTATATTTCACGTCATATGCTTCTGGATCAGCTAATGTGACTAAATGACCTAGTGCCCATGTGACGATATATTTATCTCCTTCGAAAAATCCATTTCCCTTTTTCTGACATTTTAACACTCTTGCTATATCTCTACCTACTGAAGGCTTTTCAGCTAATACTACAGTCTTACTCATCAAAAAATCCTCTCTTTGTTTGCTACCTTTTAGTTTAACATATTTGCTATGAGCATTTCTCTGTGAGGTTACCGCCATACGATACAAAATATAGCTAATAATTGCACAATCATTTCCAAACATTCAATCACAGTATTTATATACATTACGAGTTTAACAGAGCACATGGCTATTCATTGCAACGCATCAAGCAACTTACACTTTCAAAAGAAGCTATAACGATTAAGCCCCTTTACCTTAAGCTCTTGGCTATAAGTAAAGGGGCAAATACAATTAATCTATTTTAGTGAATTATGCTGACGAAATGCCTAATTGTTTAATTTCTTTTAGCCACACTTGTCTTTTGTCATCTGTCGATTGGCTAATAGGTCCGATTGTTGTAATCTTAACGGGATTAATTCCGCAAAACTTAAGCGTGCTCCTTTTCATGGCATTATGTCCCGGCTTCCCATAAACTATATTGTAATACCATTTTGGTGAGTCCATTGTCACAATTAACCTCGCAGACCTACCTTTTAATAGTTTTTCAGGAAGCGGACCTTCAGTATATTTAAAAGCAAATCCCGGTGAAAAAACCCGGTCTACAAATCCTTTTAATAATGCAGGCATCGTTCCCCACCATGTTGGATACGTAAATACGATATGATCCGACCATTTTATGAATTCCTGAGCCCTCTGTAAATCTTGCTCAAACTCCATTGTTTGACCATACCCTTTAAGAATTGGATTAAATTTCAACTCAGCAAGAGATAGTTCTCTAACTTCGTTATCACCTTCTAATGCACCATCTTTATAGGCTTTCCCTAACGCTGAACAGAAACTATTACCATTAGGGTGTCCATTAATAATTAATATGCCCTTCAAAATTAAGCCCTCCCAATACGAATTATTCACACTTTTTTCTAGCTGTTCCCGTATGGATTGTTGCTATTCGTAAGATCTAAACACGTATACATGTAACATTCAGGGCAGTTTTTCGTCTATAAAACATTGACTGCTGAGTAATACGACATCTTTATCTTCTAGCTTAGGACGTAAAGAGCCTTTTAAAAAATCTTCATATAAAAACTCATCTAACATTTATCTACGTTTGTCTTCGTTCAATAAAATTAATTCCTACGCCCATCATCAACACACCCATCAAACATAAAATACTTATTGGAAAGATAAAATCACTCATTGAATAATCATATATAACCGCTCCCTTTAAGAGCTCCATTCCATAAGTAAGAGGTAAAACCTTCGAGATTGCTAATAAAACTTCAGATGTAACGATTTCAATTGGCCAATAAGCCCCGCTAATCATCGCCATACTTACAGAAATAATTGGGATTAATGCATTAAAATGCTGAATATTTTTTACAAACCCTGTTAACATCACTGATAAAGCTACGATGGAAAAAACGTAAGGCACAAGGAGCAATAGTACTTTCCAAAACGCTCCATTAAAATCTATATTTGTTAAGTACCGAAAAACGAGAAATACAATGACGACTTGGAAATAACCTGCTAAAAATGTATACATCAGATTACCAACATACATCTCCCATTTACGAACAGGTGACAAGATCATTCGATCCCAAACCCCGTCTTTTTTCTCTTCTAGAATAGTTGATACATTAATGGCAATCGTAAATATTACAAAGAAAAGGGCACTTCCAAACAATCCTTGCACATTTGCATCATATAAGAAAGCATCACTTGAATGAAAATACTCTTTATTGATCGTAAAAACTTGATTATTTTCTAATGAGTTAAATGCTTCTACTATAGGCTCAGTGCTGAACTCCTGTTGTTCAGCTTCCACTATTAAAGCCTGCTTTTGCATATGATTAATATACTTTTGCTGTACATATTGCTTAATGACCATTTGGTTTTCTGTGTTTGCAGCAATAATGAGATCGAAACCTCGCTCTCTAAGAATCACTCCTGCCTCTGCTTTTCCTTCTGCCACTGTTTCATTTAGTTCTTCTTTGCTCATTAAATTAAAACTGAAAGCATCAGAGCTTTTAAGCTCATTTATAAACTCAGTCGTTGCTTGCTCTGACAAGTCACTATAAACAGGTACACTAATTGATTGTTCAGAGCCCTTACTTATAAACATTGCAATGAGCATACAAACAGCTGTCATAATAATATATGCCCATGGTTTTCGCATTAACAACCGGAATTTTGTCTTTAATATCGTAATCATAAAGCACCTCTCCTTTTAGGAAAGCTCGCAATTGAACATAATAGAAGCACAATTCCTATTGAAAATAAAGTGAGCAACGATGGGATTACATCTGTTAGAGAATATCCTTGTAATATCTTCAAATAAGCTGTCATACCTGCTCCATTAGGTGTGATTTTAGAGATAAATGCCATAGACTCAGGCATTTGTGATATAGGCATCATGCTCCCACCTAAAAAAGCGATAACTGGAATGCCCACTGAAGAGAAAAAGGTAGATATTTCTGCTGATTTAAAGCGATAATTTAATGATGTCATAAGCACAGCAAGACCACCTGTCGTAAAACATATTGACAATGTAACAGCTATGAATGCTCCTAATGAATCCCACGTAACTTGATAAACAAGGGCGACGACACCATATAATATACATAACTGAAGAAATGCTAGTATAACAGCCGAACAAAATATACTTGTAAAATAGACCCACCTAGATACGTTTGCTAACATGATACGATCAAAGACGAGCGACTCTTTTTCAACATGGGCATATGCCCCTATTGTTGTTGCGATATACAGAACGAACATGACACTCATACCTATTGCATAATAGCCGAGAGAAGTAACCGGCTCCCGTTTTGTCACAGTTTCTGTGTTGATCTCCATATCACTTGGGTTGGCAAATACTTGTTCTGTTATCACACCTTGTTTTCCCAAAATAACAAATGTGGAAAGCTGATTTTGAAAAAACATGATTACGTCTTCAACAATTTTTGATGTTATATCTTTTCCTTCATTTACATAAAAGTTTAGCTCAGGTACGTTATCTACATTAAAAAACATTGAATTCAATATGTCATACGTAAAGTTTTCTGGTGTTTCAATGATCACAGCATATGTGTCATCACTTTTTAGCTGTTCAATCTCGTTCTCATCAAATTCTTCAAGTGATAAAAAGGATGAAAGTTCCTCATTTTTAAATATTTCATTTTTTATGATGTCAATTGGTGACAGTTCACTTGCAACAGCTGTAATGACTTCTTTTTGCTCATCTGGCAATTGCTTTTCTTCTAAATCATTAATAAAACGATCGACCTCATCCTGTTCACTTCCAATTTCAATAAGCGCCACTTTAGCGTCGATTTCAAGATGATCACCATCCATCACACCGCTTAATGCAAAACCTAAAATCGTGATTAAAATTAGCGGCATCCCAAGTAACAACAGCAATTCCGGGCGGTTTCTTAGAAATAGTAACAATTGTTTTTTGAGTAAATACCAAAACATAATCATCACCTCAATTTCTTAATGCTCTTCCTGTTAAATGAAGAAAAACATCCTCTAATGTAGGTACTTTTACTTCAACCGAAGTGATCGTCGTATCCGTTTCTTCAGCGAGTTTAAACAATTCGCTAAATAAATTCACTTCCTTAGCTACAATAATTGTAACTAATTGATTTTCGGTTGATAGTTTATTAATAAGAGGATGATTCTTGAGTGAATAAATAAAGTCATCCTTCAATCTCTCAACTTTTATTTCTAACGTTTTTTCATTTGATAAAATATTTTTGATTTCATCTTTAGTACCAGAAGCAATAATTCTCCCTTGGTCCATAATATAAATTCGATCGCAAATAAATTCGACCTCCTCCATATAGTGACTCGTATATAAAACAGTCATTTGCTTCTCTTGATTTAAATGTTTAACAGTCTGTAAGATATAATTTCTAGATTGTGGATCAATTCCTACCGTAGGTTCATCCATGATGATAATTTCTGGTTCATGTAAAAGGGCTACACCGATATTTAAACGACGCTTCATTCCACCTGAAAAATTTTTTACTAATTCCTTTTTCTTCTCTTCAAGTCCAATAATTTGAAGAACTTCTTCAACTTGTTTTTTAAGCTTTGATCCTTTTAATCTATGAACACTGCCAAAGAATTCAAGATTTTCTTTCGCGGTCAAATCAGGATATAACGCAATGTCTTGAGGGACAACTCCAAGTATTTCTCTAAGCGACTGCGGATTTTTTAACACACTAGTATTGTTTAAGCGCACATCACCACTCGTAGGTGCTATGAGTGTAGAAATCATCGAAATGGCAGTAGATTTGCCTGCTCCATTTGGCCCGAGCAGACCAATTGTTTCTCCTCGCTCTAAAAACATATTTGCTCCATCCACAGCGACGATTTGTTTGAATTTCTTCTTCAACTCTACAACTTCTAACAATATTATCGCCTCCTCTTTCTAACTAACTATTTATATCGTACAGTCTTTCACTGACATTTCACACTGTCTGACGTCACCAATTTGAATGATAAACATGACCTTAGTCACATGATTATTCAAATACGCTAATTTTACGACTTACTGTCCATACTCGTACGTTTTCTGTCCAATTCTCTGCTTTTACTGTCCGAAGTCATGTATTTACTATCCAATTCTCTACTTTTTCTATCCGTATCCATGTATTTACTATCCAATTCTACACTTTTTCTATCCGTACCCTTGTATTTACTATCCAATTCTACACTTTTACTATCCGTACCCTTGTATTTACTATCCAATTCTACACTTTTTCTATCCGTACCCTTGTATTTACTATCCAATTCTACACTTTTACTATCCGTACCCTTGTATTTACTATCCAATTCTACACTTTTTCTATCCGTACCCTTGTATTTACTATCCAATTCTACACTTTTACTATCCGTACCCTTGTATTTACTATCCAATTCTCTACTTTTACTATCCGTATCCATGTATTTACTATCCAATTCTCCACTTTTACTATCCGTACCCTTGTATTTACTATCCAATTCTCTACTTTTACTATCCGTACCCTTGTATTTACTATCCAATTCTACACTTTTACTATCCGTATCCATGTATTTACTATCCGATTCTCCACTTTTACTATCCGTACCCTTGTATTTACTATCCAATTCTACACTTTTACTATCCGTACCCGTGTATCTACTGTCCAATTCTCTACTGTTACTGTCCGAAGTCAAACTGTATGAAAAAAAGAGCCTCTTCGGCTCCCAACCTACGCACTATGCTTTAATCACGTTAGATCATTGTTTTCTCGCAATCCTAAATGCATTATCAAGCTTCGAAGAAACAATGTTAGGATAGTAATCCATCGCTTGTTTTGAAGATAATTTAAAATAAGCGCCACTTGATCACCCACAACCTGTTGGGTGATCGCGATTAACTCTTTGCTAATACCTCTTTGTTAAAATGGTGCTGACACAGCTAAATCTGATAAGTAACAACAATAATAGTATCCAATGCACACAAGCTCATCTCCATCCCAAGCACTCAAAACGTTGTTAAAATGTGAAAACACCTTCTCAATTCTTTCAAGCTCATCATATGGTCGCTATATACCAGAACTTTGGAATACATGTGCAATGTCTTGCCGACATAATGGTACATTAATCTAGTAATTAATCACCGGACTTTTCTCATTTTTATCTTCTTAGGTAATATCATTTTTCACAGCAAAGATGGCGAGTTGTGTCCGATCCCGTAAATCAAGCTTCTGTAGTATTTGCGTAATATGATTTTTTACAGTGCCTATCGACAAGTGCAATTCCTCAGAAATTTCCTTATTTGTTTTTCCTTCGCCTACTAACTTTGTTACAGCAAGCTCACGGTTTGTTAATGGAATGTCTATTTTTTCCCGATGTCTATCTGTCAACAACCGAGGCATCACTTTTGCAGCTACTTCGTCATGTATAGTCATACCTCCATTTAAGCTACTATGTATTGCACTAACGAGTTTCGCTGGCTCTGCTGTTTTTAGCATAAAGCCATTGGCACCATCTTTAAGTGCTTGCATTGCATATTCATCATCGTTAAACGTCGTTAATATTAATATTTTCACTTGTGGCCATCGCTGTTTAATTTGGCGAGTAGCTTCAAGACCATTCATATGGGGCATTCTTATATCCATTACAACAACGTCAGCCATATGCTTCTCCAATTGTTCAATTGCCTCATGGCCATTTCCAGCTTGAGCCACTACTTGAAATTGGTCTTCTTGTTCAATCATCATGACAAGTCCCTGCCTAACAATTGCTTGGTCTTCTACTACAATAATGTTATACATATTTATATAACCTCCTTTGCATATACAGGAAATGATCCTTTAACTACAAAATGAGACTCTGTTTGATTGAAGTTTATATCCCCATTTAGCTCTTCAACACGTTTCTGCATGTTACTTAGTCCAAATCCAATAGTAAAAGATTCGGTTTTAAAAATCTTATTCGTCACTTCAAAATAAAGATCTCCAACTGCTGATTTACCAATAGTTACAAATACTTCACGAGATTGTGCATGTCGCATCGCATTTGTTAGTGCCTCTTGTATAACTCTATATAAAGTAACACTTTGTTGATTGGACAAGCTCACAGATAAAGCTCCTTGCTTCGTCGTAAAATGCACGAGTATATGACTCTCTGATTCTAACTTTCTAATTAATTGAAGCACTGACGACAGACCTGCAAATTCTTCATCTTTAAGTGTTTTAACCGCATGCCTCGTTTCTTCTAAACTTTCACGAACAAGCTCTCTCAAAATTCCATATTCCTGTCGTTTTTCTTTCATCGAAAGCATTTCGATTTGCATGAGCAATGCTGTTAATTTATGACCAACAGAATCATGAATCTCACGAGCAATTCCTGTTCTTTCTTCTAATCGAGCTGCCCGTTCATTTCGTAAACTAATACGTTTTAGATTTCGATATTCACCTAAAAGCTCCTCATACATGTCTTGTTTATAATTGGTCTCCGTCATTTTTTTATTTAACAAAATGCTCAAATAATAAAAAAATATGAGTATAACAACCAATTCAACATTTATAGCATTAGTAAAAATCACCAGCATACCCATTAAACCGGCACTAACGGCTGAAAATAGTTGATAATGCTTTTGTGATAATAGTGAAATAGCATCTATCGTTATATACAAAAATAGTAATTTACTAAAGGTATTTTCGTCTTGAATAAACAAAACACTCGAAACAAACAACATACAAAGAAGCAGAGAATAGAATATTAGCTTTTTTTTAACAATAGGAATGAAAAAGAAACAGACGAACGACAAAGCACAAACCAAAATGGATATGTACCACCTTGTTGAATGAGATACTTCTACATAGAGAAACCCTCCCCACAAAGCTGAAAAAGTAGTCAACCTTATTAAAAAGGTTTTCATATATAACACACCACCTGCATACAATTTACCTAATTATTTTCTGTATTCTTTATCCTTGTTGAACACGTTATATATTGATCATACCATTTTTTAACTTATAAAAAAATTCTAAAAATTTCTTGCAAAACAGTCAAATCTATTGTAAATTTATATGCAATCAATATTTAATACATTAACTCATTCAACTTAAAATCATTAAATCAGGTGGTAAATATAGCCCACGTGATCGAAAGCTCCTTCTTTTAGAGGTAGGAGTCTTAAAAACTAAGATAAATAAACAATTCATCTTATCAAGAGAGGTGGAGGGACTGGCCCTTTGAAACCTCAGCAACCAGCCGAATTTATGGTCAGGTGCTAAATCCAGCAAGCGAAATGTATATACTTTTCGCTTGGAAGATAAGGAGAGCTGATGATTAAACTCAAAGCCTTCTTATCAGAAGGCTTTTTTTATTTCTCTTTTATGGATTTAAAAGTCCTTAACGTTCTAAAACTACCACAAAACTTTACTACTTTAAACAAGTATAGAAAACCAAATGAAATGAGGAGGAATTTATATGACGAGAATAAATATCGAAACAGCATGTGCCCAGATTGGAAACAGAAGTGAAAATGTTACTGGGACGGTCAATCCACCTGTCTATTTGTCTACAGCCTATCGTCACACAGGTATAGGCGAATCTACAGGGTATGATTACATTCGAACGGGTAATCCAACACGACAAATTGTCGAACAGGCAATAACACAACTTGAGGAAGGTGATCAAGGCTTTGCTTGTAGTTCAGGTATGGCTGCGATTCAAACAGTATTAGCTCTCTTTGAGCAGGGTGATGAACTGATCGTTACACATGATTTATACGGAGGAACATATCGGCTATTTGAAGAATCTTTTCGAAAAAATGGGTTTACTTTTCACTATGCTGATTTTAGTGACATAAATGCTGTAGAAGGGTTAATAAACAGCAATACGAAAGCTTTATTTATAGAAACTCCAACAAATCCACTTATGCAAGAGGTTGATTTAAAAATTGCAGCAGAGCTTGCAAAGAAAAATGATTTATTATTAATCGTGGACAATACATTTTATACTCCACTGTTACAAAAACCTATAACTCAAGGGGCAGACATTGTCATCCATAGTGCGACAAAATACTTGGGGGGCCACAATGATGTGCTAGCAGGGTTAATTGTTTCAAAAGGAGAGGAGCTATCTGCTCAACTCGGTAATTACCATAACGCAATTGGTGCTGTATTATCACCTTTTGATTCATGGTTACTCATCCGTGGAATGAAAACTCTTCATTTACGTCTAAAACAGCATGAAGAAAATGCAAAAAAAATCGCTTCATTTTTGCAAACTCATGAAGATATTGTAGAAATCTATTATCCACAGCGTGGTGGCATGTTGTCGTTTAAAATTCGAGAAGAAAAGTGGGTTAATCCATTTTTACAAAACTTACGCCTAATCACTTTTGCTGAAAGTCTTGGTGGCGTTGAAAGCTTCATCACCTATCCAGCTACACAAACACATGCAGATATACCTGAAGAAATAAGAGTTGCAAACGGAATTTGCAATCGCTTATTAAGATTTTCAATAGGTATCGAGAATGCTGATGATCTCATAGATGACCTTATATCAGCATTAAAAGCTGCTAAGGAAGGAGTAAACACCTATGTCTAATTCATTTTCTGATCAAACTAAGCTACTTCATAATAAGCATAAAGTAGATCCTCATACAGGAGCAGTAAGTGTTGCAATTCAGCATGCATCAACATTTCATCAAGATGATTTAGAGAATTTTTCAAAATATGACTATAGTCGTTCTGGTAATCCTACCCGTGAAGCTTTAGAAGAGACGATAGCAGAATTAGAAAATGGTGTGAGAGGCTTTGCTTTTTCCTCTGGTATGGCAGCCATATCAAGTGCTTTTATGCTGTTATCAAAAGGAGATCACGTCCTCATAAGTGAGGATGTGTACGGTGGAACATTTCGGGTTGTAACGGAGGTACTAACCAAATTCGGCATCGATCACACATTTGTTGACATGACGAACTTACAGGACGTTAAAAACTCTATTCAAACAAATACGAAGGTAATATATATTGAGACACCGTCAAACCCTTTACTTAAAGTGACTAATATTAGAGCTATTGTCACACTAGCTAAAAAGCAAGGTTGTCTCACATTTTTAGACAATACGTTTATGACTCCAATTTTACAGCGACCATTGGATTTAGGTATAGATATCGTTTTGCATAGTGCAACAAAGTTCATATCAGGACATAGTGATGTCATCGCGGGGCTAGCCGTTGTCAAAGATGAGCAGTTAGCCACCCAACTTGCCTTTATTCAAAATGCATTCGGTGCAGTCCTTGGGGTTCAAGATGCTTGGCTCGTCTTACGAGGCATAAAAACACTGCACGTCCGCATGACACAATCTTCACAAAGCGCATTACAGCTTGCGCAATTTTTACAACAACACCCCAAAGTTGAGGAGGTTTACTACCCAGGTTTAACTGACCATGAAGGATATACCCTTCAACAAGAGCAGTCTACTAGCCCAGGTGCTGTATTATCTTTTAAATTAAAGAATGTTGAAAGTGTACGTATTCTTTCAAAATATATAAAAATACCAGTATTCGCTGTTAGCCTAGGTGCTGTTGAATCCATTTTATCTTATCCGGCAAAAATGTCGCATGCAGCTATGCCTGCTCAAGAAAGAAATAAAAGAGGAATCACTGACGGGCTTTTGCGACTATCTGTCGGTCTTGAAAATCCTCTTGATCTTATAGCAGATTTCTCACAAGCATTAGATCAACTTCCAACACAGCAGCCAGAGTATAAGGTGAGCCTATGAAACTACTAGAACGTTTAAAAAATGACATTTTAATTGCTGACGGTGCGATGGGGACCCTCCTCTATTCATACGGTGTCGACTATTGTTTTGAGGAACTTAACCTCACTCAACCAAATCGGATCCAACAAGTACATGAAGCATATATTCAAGCAGGAGCTAATGTTATCCAAACTAATACGTATGGAGCAAATCGTGTTAAATTAGCTAGATACGACCTTGAAAATAAAGTAAAAGAAATTAATAGAGCTGCAGTTCAAATAGCAAAACGATCCATCGGGAAAAGTAACGAGCATTATATATTAGGAACTATAGGTGGAATTCGTGGCGTAAGGAAAAGTATTGCCGAACTTGAAGAAATTAAAGGGGCTTTTATCGAACAGCTTGATGCACTGTTAGAAGCAAATGTTGATGGAATCTTACTGGAAACCTATTATGACATTGAAGAACTATACACCGTACTGCAAGAAGTAAGGAAAAGAACAACAAAACCAGTCGTTGCCCAAGTGTCTATGCATGAAGTTGGCGTACTACAGGATGGTACCCCATTACATGAAGCATTTTCAAAGCTCGAGCAACTTGGAGCAAATGTGATTGGAACAAACTGCCGACTCGGTCCTTATCATACAATTAAGTCACTTGAGCAAGTTCCTTTGCCTAACAATGCATACCTTTCTGCCTACCCTAATGCAAGTTTACCAGACTTAGTTGATGGAAGACTGATTTATGAATCTGATGCTGAATATTTTGCAGAGGCAGCTATTAGCATGCGCGAGCAAGGAGTTAGATTGTTAGGTGGTTGTTGTGGAACGACACCAAAGCATATTGAGGCGATGAGGAAAGCAATAAATGGTTTAACTCCAATTGATGAAAAACGTGTAAAGGAACGTAAACCAATTTCAGTCAGTAAGCCTACCGTTGCTGCTGAACCTCATTTACACGAAATGGTACAGTCTAGACGCACAGTCATTGTTGAGCTTGATTCACCGAAACATTTGGATACAGATACATTTTTCAAAGGTGCACAAGCACTTCAACAGGCTGGGGTTGATGTGATTACCTTAGCAGATAACTCTCTAGCAACTCCACGAATTAGTAATGTTGCAGTTGCTTCAATTTTAAAAGAAAAATATAATATACGCCCTCTCGTTCATATTACTTGTCGTGATCGAAACATCATAGGACTTCAATCACATATTATGGGTATTCATACACTTGGTATTAATCAAGTATTGGCTGTAACTGGTGATCCGACTAAAGTTGGTAATTTTCCAGGTGCTACTTCAGTATATGATGTTTCATCATTTGAATTAATACAAATGATCAAACAATTTAATAACGGACAGTCTATCTCAGGAACGTCATTAAAATTACAGACGAACTTCGGTGTTTCAGCTGCCTTTAACCCAAATGTCCGTCATTTAGAACCAACCGTAAAAAGGCTTGAAAAGAAAATCGCATTCGGTGCTGATTCATTTATTAGTCAGCCTGTGTTTAGCCAAGAGCAAATAATCCAAATATATAAAGCGACCAAGCATTTACAAGTTCCTATCTTTCTTGGTATTATGCCGTTAACAAACTATCGTAATGCCCAATTTTTGCACCATGAGGTTCCTGGTATTAAGCTTGCTGATGACATCTTACACCGTATGAAGAGCTGTGGAGATGATAGAGAAATATGCTCAGCAGAAGGTGTGAAAATTGCACAGGAGTTAATAGATACGGCTATGGAATATTTTAAAGGAATCTATTTAATTACACCATTTTTACGCTATGACATGACTGTAGCATTAACAAACTATATCCGTAAAAAAGATGGAGTAAGAGAAAGGAAGATTCATCATGTGCTTTGAGCATTTTCAACAAGAGATCAACAAGCGAATCTTAATAATTGATGGAGCCATGGGGACGATGCTTCAAGAAGCAAACCTTACGGCTGAAGATTTTGGAGGAGAAGAATTTGACGGCTGTAACGAACATTTAAACATCACAGCTCCTCATGTCATTGACTGGGTTCACCGATCTTATTTAGAAGCGGGGGCTGATATCATTGAAACGAACACTTTTGGAGGAACCCCCCTTGTTCTAAATGAATACCAACTCGGACATAAAGCCTATGATATAAACAAAATTGCAGCTGAAATTGCCAAAAAAGCAGCCGAGGATTTCTCTACTACTCATAAGCCTCGCTTTGTAGCTGGGTCTATGGGACCAACAACAAAAACACTTTCTGTTACAGGTGGAACGACATTTTCTGAATTAGTTAATGAGTATGAAACACAAGCTAAAGGCTTAATTGATGGTGGCTGTGACCTTTTATTACTTGAAACATGTCAAGATATGCTTAATGTAAAAGCTGCTTTTTTTGGTATTAATAATGCTTTTACATTAACAAATAAAACCTTACCACTCATGGTTTCAGTTACGATAGAACCGATGGGTACAACGCTTGCTGGACAAAATATTGAAGCATTTTATTTATCTTTAGAGCACATGCAACCAGTATCCATCGGCTTAAATTGTGCGACAGGCCCTGAATTTATGACCGACCATCTACGCACATTATCACAATTATCTCAAACAGCTGTGAGCTGTTACCCTAATGCTGGTTTACCTGATGAAGAAGGTCAATATCATGAGTCTCCACAATCATTAGCAAGGAAAATAGCAGGCTTTGCTAAAAATGGTTGGCTAAACATTATTGGAGGGTGCTGTGGGACAACACCTGAACATATCCGAGCGATTGCAAAAGAGGTAGAAGGTCTTAAGCCTCGAAGTGTCCAAGAAGGGAATCATCAACACACTGTAGCTGGGATAGAACCACTTATATACGATGATTCTATGCGACCGTTATTAGTTGGAGAGCGTACAAATGTAATCGGCTCAAGAAAATTTAAAAACCTCATTGCTGATGGTAAGTTTGAAGAAGCTGCTGAAGTCGGTAGAGCACAAGTAAAAGGTGGGGCCCACGTAGTTGATATTTGTCTAGCTGATCCAGACCGCGAAGAGCTAGATGATATGGAGCAATTTATTCAAGAAGTTGTTAAAAAGGTGAAAGTACCACTCGTTATTGATTCTACAGATGAAGCAGTAATAGAAAAAGCGCTATCTTATTCACAAGGAAAGGTGATCATTAACTCAATTAACCTAGAAGATGGCGAAGAACGTTTTGAAAAGGTCGTTCCACTTATTCATCGATATGGGGCTGCTGTTGTTGTTGGAACCATTGATGAAATTGGCATGGCTGTAACGAGAGAACGGAAGCTAGAGGTCGCACAACGTTCCTATGATCTACTAGTAAATAAATATAAACTTAAGCCAGAAAATATTATATTTGACCCTCTCGTCTTCCCTGTAGGTACAGGTGATGAGCAGTATATAGGATCAGCGAAGGAAACTGTTGAAGGGATTAGGCTTATTAAAGAAAAATTACCACATTGTTTAACAATGCTTGGCATAAGCAACGTCTCTTTTGGATTACCTGGTGTAGGGCGTGAAATTTTAAATGCTGTTTTCCTTTATCATTGCACAGTAGCTGGTTTAGATTATGCGATTGTCAATACACAAAAGCTTGAAAGATTTGCTTCCATTCCACAAGAAGAAGTGACTTTAGCGGAGAATTTATTATTTGAAACAACAGATGACATTCTAGCTGAATTCACAGCTTTTTATCGTGGGAAGAAGAAGGAGCCGAAAAAAGCAGCCATCAATAGATCCCTGCCAGAACGACTCGCTGAGTATGTGATTGAAGGTACGAAGGAAGGTTTAATTCCTGACTTAGAAATCGCCTTAACTAAATATGATACACCGTTAGATATTATTAACGGACCTCTTATGGAAGGTATGGCTGAAGTCGGTCGTCTCTTCAACGACAATCAGCTGATTGTAGCGGAAGTATTACAAAGTGCAGAAGTGATGAAAGCTTCGGTTTCCTTCCTCGAGCCTTATATGGAAACAAATGATGAAGCTGGTCATGGAAAAGGGAAAGTATTATTAGCAACTGTCAAAGGTGATGTCCACGATATAGGTAAAAACCTTGTAGAAATTATTTTAAGCAATAATGGCTTTCATGTCGTTGACCTAGGAATTAAAGTGACACCACAACAGCTGATATCAGCCATTCAACAAGAACAGCCTGATATCATCGGCTTATCAGGGTTACTCGTTAAATCAGCTCAACAAATGGTCTTAACTGCTCAAGATATGAGCCAATCAAACATATCAATTCCTATATTAGTTGGTGGGGCAGCTCTATCTCGAAAATTTACCGATCGAAAAATTGCTCCCGAATACGAAGGTCCAGTCCTATACGCGAAAGATGCGATGGATGGCCTTTCAATCGTCAACCGCCTGCAAGATGAAGACGAAAAGAATAAGATTTTATCAGATGTAGCAACGAAGAAAGAAGCTTATAAACAGATCAATACAGCTACTAAAAAAGAAACTGCTGTAGCCGTATTAGAAAAAATTAAATCTAGTGTAGCGACTAATAATCCAATAACTTTGCCAAATGATTTAAAAAGGCATGTCTTAAAAGGGTATCCTATAGGTCATCTTGAGCCATATATTAACATGCGCATGTTATTAGGACATCATTTAGGGCTCAAAGGAAAGGTAGATCAGTTAATAGCTGAACAAGATGAGCGAGCACTTGCCTTAAAAGAAGTAGTTGATAACTTACTTCTTGAGGCAAAAACAGCTAACCTATTACGAACTGCAGCTGTTTATCAATTTTTCCCTGCTCAATCAAAAGACGATGACGTCATCATTTACGACCCAAATGATAAAACAACAATCCTAGAACGTTTTACGTTTCCTCGACAACGTAAAAAGCCATATTTATGTTTGGCTGATTATATTCGTTCAGTCGATAGTGGTGAAATGGATTATGTTGGTTTCTTCGTCGTTTCAGCTGGCTTTGATGTGAGAGAAAAGGCAAATATGTTAAAAGAAAAGGGCGAGTTTTTAAAAAGTCATGCCATTCAAGCACTCGCTCTTGAGCTAGCAGAAGGGTTTGCCGAACGCATTCATCAAATGATGAGAGATCAATGGGGATTTCCTGACCCAGCTGACTTTACAATGCAGCAGCGCTTTGCAGCCAAATATCAAGGTCAACGCTTTTCATTTGGTTATCCAGCATGTCCAAATTTGGACGATCAAGGAAAGCTTTTCCGCTTATTAAAGCCAGATGACATTGGAATTTCTTTAACTGATGGCTTTATGATGGAACCTGAAGCATCTGTCTCGGCTATTGTTTTCTCACACCCTGAAGCGAAATATTTTAACGTGATCGAAAATACTAATTGAATGAATTGAAACAAATTAAGGGAAACCTCAATTATTATAGAGGTTTCCCTATTATGTTCAATACCTTTGTCAATAAAATCTATTGAGCGACAGACATGCAAACTTCATAAAACTTATTAGGTTCTTCAAAATTTGGAGCATGAGCAGAATTCTCAAACCATATAAGCTCTTTTTTGGGTGCTTCAACTATATTAAAATAATCCACAACTAATTCGTGAGGCGTCTGATAATCATAACGCCCAACACAATAATACACTGGAACTTTAAATGTATGAGCCTGTTTAATTAAATTTACTTCCATCAACTCATCCCAAAGATTATTAATAGAAAAACGTTCTCCATTTGCCATATACTTTACTAAATCGACAAATGAATATTCACGAAATGATATCGATGAGAGAATAAACTTACTTAATGACATATTGTGAAATGATCCACCAAATTTTCGTAACCATTTTCTTTGTAAAAATAAATCTACCTGATTTTTATATGGGGGATTGCCAATTTTCATCAACTGTTCAAGCGCTTTTTTATTATTCGTTTCATTTGCTTTATGTAACGTATATTCATAGGAGATTTCTTCATTTCTCTCCATATTGACTACTTGACCGACACCAATATATGCGTGTATTAACTCAGGATACTTCGAAATGAACAGAGACCCTAATACACTCCCCCATGAATGACCAACTAAATAGAGTTTTTCTTGCTTAAAGCGCTGTAGTAGCTCTTCAATAAGTTCATGAAGATCAAGCAAAAACTGATCTATATTCATGCTAGAAACTGGGATATTACTAGCATAAGATTTACCAGTCCCTCTTTGATCCCAATTCACTACTACAAAATGTTCTTCTAATTCTCTTTGAAATTTCGGTGCAAAACCTATTTGGGCAGTACCTGGACCCCCGTGCAGAAAAAGTAGTATTGGATTCTTTTTATTCTTCCCTCTCATTAAGACACATTGTTGAATTTTTCCAAGTCGCAACATTTCTATAGATGCGACGCTCCCTTCGATAAGTCTACCATTTAAATCTTTAAAACTAGGCGTTCTACTTATAATCATGTGCATCCTCCCCCTAGTCTTCTTAATATATGAATATTATAATTTACTGCCAAGTACTGTTACCCTTTGACTATACTTGATAACGAATGTTTAAGTAACAGCCTTTAGCAGGCTATTACTTCCACCTAAAGGAGGATTATTCAACAACCAAGGCGAGTCCAACCTCCTCCTATCTGAAATATTTTGATGTGACATCTCCCACTACGTAGAGGTCTCTAGAGGATTTTTTACAGAATAAATATTAATTCCAAATTAATAGATAAAGCACTATTGATAGAACACACCGAAGAAAAATTTAAAGGGAGAACTTTATCCGACTATAAAGAAATAACACCAATCATCGTAAGCTCTGCCACGATTGTTACTAAATTTGAATAACAAGCAAGACAAGGGTATTTGATACTAACCGTTTTAGCTATCACAATATGTTTAGTTATCGTACGAAAACAAATTGTTATTCCAAAGCAGCTTAAAATGAACAAATTTAGTTTTTTCAGCAGTATACCACTAAGACATGATCTATGTTGTTACCAATTCAATTTACAGAAATATTCTACAAAGTGATTGGACATTAGAGCAAAGATTCCCCTCCCAAATGAGTTGTCAATGAGTCTTTATCTTTACAAATAGACAGTATGTCAATAAAGTGGATAAGCACTTACTTAGGCATTTAATATCATTTTGCTATTTCAATATTAAAAAGAGTGTTTTTTATAAAATAACGATCGTATACATCAGAAAAAGCTAGAAGGTGAGGTGAAAATGTAAATTAGTTACCAATGTTAGTAGTTTGTTGGCCATTTTAATTAGAAGGGAGAAAATTTTTATGTCTTCTCGTATTAGCTCTAAAGTTAGAGTGTTATTTCTATCAGCTTTGACAATGTTGATGCTTTTTGGAATAGTTATAGGTTCGACAAATGCTGCTCCAACAGATGAACACCCCTCCTCAAATTGCTATAAAAAGATTTCTCGTTATAGTGGATGGGAATATGATAACAATCAACAAATTAACATTAATTTCACATACACACAGAATGGATCTTATGATTACAGTTATCGCATTGATCTCGCTGGTGAAGAATGGAATGAACATTTTAGTTTCTTTAATTTCAATGAAGTATCAAGAGGAAATAATCTTGCAATAGAAAGTGATGATTATGGGGATACCGGATGGGTCGGTGCTGCTTATTATGCACGTTCACCAAAGGATATATATTTAAATGAATATTACCATAAAAATTATTCTTGGTACGGATTTGTTGAGTATGAACGTACTGCCATTCACGAATATGGTCATACTCATGGATTAAGCCATACTAGTTGTACAACTGAAATTATGAGTAATAACTCTAATAGAGATATTAGTCAAGTTGATCTTGGTGATGGAGATATTAGTGGTATTAGAAGTATTTATTAAAAGGAGGAATGAATATGAAAAAATGCCTCATTGCATTGGTTACGGTAATTACATTAGTAGGTTGTAACAATATTATTCAAAGTTCTAACCCTGCTAAAGCTCCTAGTCAACAAGGCGTGGATGCTAACCCTTCAGAGGTTTTCGCAGATATGAATGAATTAGCCCAAAATACACCTATCGTAATAGTCGGGCAAGTAAAAACTGAAGGCAAGGCATTTGATTATAAAGGGATCAACTTCTATGAATCTACAATTCAGATTAAAGATATTTACCGAGATCATGGTAATAGTCTATCGAAAGGAGACAGGATTACACTATTACAAAATGATGTAGGTGAATTGGACCCTCTTGTCAAAAAAAATGAAAAGGTCTTATTCTTCTTAAAGAACTATGAAGGTCCAGTTATTGATGATGCTTACAGATTTATGGGACTTTATCAAGGTCATTACAAAGTCAAAAAAGATGGAGAAATTGTTGCTGTCGGCAGCAAAAAATTAGAAGGTGTAGAAGGACTATTAACTTCAGATCTTAATGCTATGTTAGAAGATTCTCCATACGTACCGATTGAATTAGACGTAATGACTGCAGAAGAGATTGAGAAAGCAAATGAAGAAGAAAGAAAACTAAAAGAAGAGCATGATAATAACAACTAATATATCAATAACAACTTTTAATAAACGCTTTTACCTCACAGATAGTAGTTATTTACAACATTAAAACATACAATCCAATTAAGGTTCTTCTAGTTTTTAATAAACCTCAAACAAAGTTTATGAGAAGACTCCTAAAAACACCGACGTTAACCACACCTGTTTTGATCTAAGGTTGATCAAAACAGGTTCTTTTACATAATCTGTCTTCGTATGATTGTTGTTTTTCCGACAAGCCACATTTTTTCTCCATTAAAATGAAGACAACAGAATAAAATTACTACCTGCTAATCTAATTAATAACAATACAACAAAGTTTACGAGAAGATCCTTTCATATTAAAACTACTCATTCGCATATTGTTTAACCCTCTATATAATGAATACTATCCAGTAAACACCCGCTATCACGATAACTATTCATATTGATAACAAGTCTCATATTCATCCTGCATTAACCAACTTTTACACGCTAAACCATATTCATGATAGATCTCTTTACCAATTTCCAAGATAATACTTCTGCTTGAATTTGGAACTTCTGAGTTTTCATTTTTTATATATAGAATATCCTCGTCATTCCAGCTCATAGAAAAACCACTTTTTGCTTCACTATAATAAACTGTTTGAATTTTATCATTCTCATCATGATATGTAACATCTACCCATATTTTCACGCCACCAGCTGCGCCACCGTATGGCATATAGTAGGCATTTGCTGTGTATTTCATTGTTGGAGAACTCACTGGAATTAAGTAAGACTCACCCTTGAGGCTATCAAATGTAAAGAAATAGTTTCTATAAACAAATAATCCAAGAAACAAAATTACTCCTGACAAAGTAGCAAGTAATAATTTTGTGGGGAATTTTTTCTTTTTAACAAAGAAGATTATTAATTTAATAGTAAAGATGAAAAATACCAGTAAAGTAGTAACAAATAGAAAGAAACCGATTATATTTAATAAAATAGCTATCCCCTCATTTTTGAACCTTTATGTTATTGATATTACATGAGCTCTTACTTACAATGAAAATACTCCAAATACATTGACTACTAACCGTTTTTCCAAAAATAGCCAGGTTTTTAATATCATAATAAAAGCATTTAATCTGCAAACCAAACTTTACTTAAATGTTTTATCCCTTCATCAATTTTTTCTGATGACATCCCTCCAAAGCCAAGGATAAAATGAGCGGTATCTGCTGTTGACTCTCCCACCCAATATTTTTTAGCTGAATATATATTAACTCCAGCAGAAATTGCTTTTTCATGTAGCTCTGTTTCATTACGATGTGGAATGCTAATAATTACATGAACTCCTGCATGTGTACCTTGTACGTTCACTTTATTCCCCATATAGTTATGGATTGCCTCAATTAATACACGATGCTTTTGAGCATATACTTTACGCATTTTCCGGATATGGCGTTCAAAATGACCCTTTGCTAAAAAATGTGCTAATGTTTTTTGAATAAGTGCAGCAGCTGGTTGGCTGTACGTTACAAAATGAGAATGATATGTATGTAATAACCTTGTTGGTAAGACCATATAATTCACTCTGATGGCTGGCATAAAAGATTTAGAAAATGTGCCAATATAAATGACACGTTCATCTCGATCCAGTGCTTTTAATGCAGGAATCGGATTTCCCTGATAACGAAATTCACTGTCATAATCATCCTCAATAATAAAGCCATTATTTTGGATCGCCCATTGTATGAGGCGAAGACGTTTTTGAATAGGTAGAACCATCCCCATTGGGAATTGATGTGACGGTGTGACATATACAGTTTTAGCGCTTCCCTTTGCCAATTGATCTATATTTAAACCATCCTCTTCGAGTGAAATAGCTTCTAAATTAAAGCCATGATTTGCAAAAACCCGCTGTGCACCATCATAACAAGGGTTTTCTACGGCAACCGTATCATTTGTCTTCATAAGTATTTGACTAATAACACTTAACATTTGATACATGCCAGCTCCGATAATAATCTCGTCAGTCGTACAAGAAATTCCTCTTGCTTGATACAAATAATGAACAAGCTGCTGTCGTAACTGTATATCACCTTTTTTATCACCATAAAATATGAGCTGATCATCATTAGTTGCCAACACTTCATTCATGTGTCTTTTCCACAGCTTATAAGGAATATGTTCAAGGTCAACATTTCCATATCGAAAATCGTACGTAAAAGGCTTTTCCTGTTGAACATCTGCGGTATCTTTTTTAGTAGGTATAGTATGTATTTGAGATAGAAGGTCTTTGTCCAGTTGGTTAACAATTAGTCTTTTCCGTGGTTCACTTCTTACGTACCCTTCTGTAATCAATTGTTGATACGCATACTCTATCGTATTTCTACCGACACTTAAGTGGTCGGCAAGGCTACGAATCGATGGAAGTTTTGCTTGTGGTGGGATTTTACCCGTTTCTATCTCTTTTATAAAGTATTGATACACTTGCATATATAATGGCGTTTCACTTTCCTTATCTAAGCTTAATGTGACTTCAAGCATGTGTTCCTCCAATCTATCCCCTAGTGAAATGTAAAAACTGTACCTTTTCGAATAGTCAGATTGTTAATACAATTACTTTACTAAATAAAAGGAGGGGCTTCAATTGTATACAATGAGAAGAGAAGAAAAACAAAGTGTGAATCGACAAAAAGTTAATGAATTTTGCCACCGTATCAAAGCGGGTTATTTAGGTTTAGCAGATGGTCATTTACCGTATGTCGTTCCACTTAATTATGTATGGATGAATGATTGCATATATTTTCATGGAGCTGAAGAAGGGAGAAAACAACGTATCATTGAAGAAAACCCACAAGCCTGCTTCACAATTGCAGAAGATCAGGGTACAATTACAAATCCTGTACCAGCACATACAAGCACTGGCTATTACAGCGTGATGATCTTCGGTAAACTCGAAATCGTACATGACATTGAGGAAGCAACCAAATCTATGCAAGTCATGCTTGATAAATATGTGCCAGGCTATTTTAGTGATAAACTATCAAAGCATCACGTATCTTCATATCGTTCTTCTAAAAATAGTAAAACCGTTGTGTACCGCCTTCGTGCTGAACAGGTTACAGCGAAAGAAAACAAATTAATAGATGAGGCACTATTTTACAATGGTCGTACAAGAGAGCAAGATTTAGAGGAAAGACCGTCTGAATAACAAAAATTTATGAGTTCTTAAAATAACCTCCCTATGTTCACTTTTCTTTTTATTCAGGGAGGTTACATTTGCAATTTCATCTATTTTTTGGCTATGATGTATCTTAATTTGTAAGTTCTTTCAGTTTGATCTATATACTCTAACTTTTCGTCTATTGAGCCTGTCTGAATGACTTCAGCATGTTTGAAATGGTTTACTAAGTCCTCCTCACTAAAAAAATGAGCGACTTTTCCTGGCTTATATTCAAATGTGTCCTTTTCTACCTCTACACCTTGACCATAAGAAGAGTCTTCGTTCGAAAAGCAGGTTAAAAAAATCATTCCATCTTCAGCTAACTGATCGATACACTTCTGAATAAATGTCATTCTTTCAGATAACAAAAACAAGTGTAATAGATTATAACAATAAATCCCATCATATTTTTTATGAGGAATAGGTAAATCGAATACTGACCCTTCAATATACGACGTCGACTTATCATGTTCTTTAGCAGTAGCAATAGCTTGCTGTGAAAGTTCTATTGCATCAACTTTAAAAGTAGTCGCAAGTGCTTTCGAATTTCTTCCATAGCCTGCGCCTGGTACTAAAACAGTTTTTGCACCATTGTTCAAGAAAAGTTTAGTAGCAGTCTCTACCGTATTGCTTGGCAGTTCTCCCCATATCTTTCCTTTACTAAAACGTCTATTCCAATAACCTTTCATGATACCCGTCCTTTATAGTTATAAACTATAACTAAGTTTCAGCTTATGAAACAACACATTATTTGTTTTAGTTTACATATTTTAATGCTTCTATTTCCATTCCATAATTAGCTTCATACAGCTTGTGAAATATGTCAATTGCTTGATAAAATTTATCGTCATAAGTTCCATCATCATCAACTGTCCATGAAGTAGCTAACACGGTATGACAGTAGCCCCACAGCAGTAAGCGTTCTTTATTAAGCTTCAATTCCTGCGTAAGAATATCAACTCTTTTTGCTACTACGTCGTAAGCGTTTTGGTCAGGTAATTTATTTAGCAGAAATTGAATTAAATCATATTCGATTTCACCGACTAACCCTTTAGGGTCAATTGCTGTCCATATTTCATCTGTAAATGATAGAACATTGTAATGATGAAAATCTCCATGAAGGAGAAAGTGTTGTTCTATCGTTCGATTTAAATATGTAAAAACTTTCAAAGCTACTTCTAGTGTATGTTGTGAAATAGGGCCAAATCCTTCTGGGTGTTCTTTAATCAGGTTCCGAAGCTTTTCTTCTCTACCAAGTGTTGATGCGATCCTAGTTTCCTTTGGAGCACGTATAGATAGTTTTTTGATTACGTTAGCGGCTAGTCGACAAGCTTTAGCATCATCTACAATTTCTGCTAAAGTATGTCCAGGTGAGACTTTTTCCAGTATCATTATTCCTTTATCTTTGTCGAAATCGATTAGTTGAACCATGCCTTTTCCACCGAATAACGTTAACGCTTCAATCTCATCAAGAAAACCTTCTCCCGGAATGCAAATTTTCACTACTACCTCCCTCCCATCATTCATAATCGCAGCGGCAACGTAATTTATCGAAAGGGTAAAAGGCTCTTTTATCTTCAAATGCCACTTTTGCTCGCAATCACGGATTAATTCAGGTAGCCTTTGTAACCAAGCTACTCCTTCTTCTTTAAAATATAAGTGAACTGTTTTAACAAAGTGATCTTGTAATTCCATATATGCCCCCGTCTCTACAAAATTCCATGTGATGAATGAAGGTCTATCCTTTCAAGCCTTAAATAGGGCTTTATTTGATAATTAGCAAGCCATTAACGAAGAAGTTTTTTTCTTAATCTGATAGCTTTTTATTCTACTAATTGTATATACGGAAAATTCATAGAATAGTTTCATATTTTGGTATTTTTATATAATTTTAGTTGTTAGTATTCGTATTAAGAGATAGTGACACAAGCATAACAAAAATTTCTGAATCGTATTTTAATGAAGGAGCATAACAACTAAGCTTCCAAATGCCCTTCTTACTAAAAGGGTATTTTCGTATTAATTGTTGTTCTTCGTAATTAGGGCTAGATTCGATAATAACTAACGTTCGGGACATCTTTTCTTCTGTTCAACGAAGACTAACATATAAAACGACTTTTCATGGTAATAGTTTGGTAACCATAGCAACAAAGTTTATGAAAAAAGCCTACAAAATAAAAGAGCAATCCACGTTGTGAATTGCTCTTTTACAATAGCTGTTTGTATTAATTATTGTTTTTCTTACTAAGAATTAGATACGTTCACTACTAGAAATCTGGGCATCTTTTCATCTGGAATTCGATGACAAATGTTTATAAGCACTTGTTTTTTGGTTAACCCACACTGTTTACAAGCTTCGCTATTCTAGTTTCAACTCTCCCCAAGGTAACCGTCAAGACTATTTTCGAGATTTCTTATTCATTAACTGCTTCTTTTGTGCTAGTAAATTCGAAAACCTAGCTTCAAGCATTTGTTTTTCATCTTCATTTGTGATTAGTGATAATCTACTTAACACCTCTGTTAACTCCATTTCAACCGCTAACAAATTCGTTTCTTCTTGTTGTTGTTCAACAGAATCATTTGACTCTAATAAGTCAATATCTTTCAAAACGCCTTTGTCATGCTCAATTTGTAAAATATGTGTCGCCAACTCTTGGACGAAATAACGATCATGAGTTACAAACAAAATTGTTCCTGGATAAGATGTTAACACCATTTGTAACGCTTCTTTTGTTTGAAGGTCAAGGTAATTGGTCGGTTCATCTAATAGCAGAACATTATAATCTCCTAAAAAGACTTTTACTAATTCAGTTTTTACCCGTTCTCCTCCACTTAACATGGATACTTTTTTATGGACATTTTCCCGTTTAAATCGTAGCCTCGATAACACGGTTCTAATAAATTGCTCTGAATAATGACTGGATTCTTTTACATTTTCTAAGATCGTTTTATGCTCATCTAGACTTTCTAATTTTTGATGGAAATATCCTATGGAAGCAGGTTTAGCAATAGAAATATCATCATGCCTTGTTGCTATCATATTTAATAATGTTGTTTTGCCTACACCGTTTCTTCCAATTATAGCAACTCTTGCCCCTGGTTTAATGGCACCGTTTAAGTTATTAAATAACAAACGATTTCCCATTTTTACACTTACTTCGTTAAATGCAATTGCCCTTTTGCTATGAATTTTCTTAAACTGACTAATGTCAAAGGTGATATCTTCTTCTTGCTTTGGTTTTTCCTTTTTCTCAAGTTGATCAATTCTCGATCTAAGTGCGTGGACACCTTTATCTAATTTCGCTTTCTTTTGACCAACACTTCTTTTATGCAATCTCGCTTCAGAATTACCCATGCGGCTTGGTGCTTTTTTCAATGATTTTGACTTTTGGCTTTTTTCTACTGCAGCTTGTTCTAGACGTTGTTTCTCCTTCACATATTGCTCGTACTCAAACTGCTGTCTATCTTTCAAATGTTTCTTTTGCTCAACATATGCTTCATAGTTGCCATCATAGCAATGTACCTTTCCTTTATCCAATTCCCAGATCGTGGTACAAACTTGATTAAGAAGTTGTTGATCATGAGAAATAATAATGACACTTCCAGCAAATGCTTTTAACTCTCTTTCAAATTGTTCTATTCCTTCTACATCTAAATGACTTGTTGGTTCGTCAGCAATGATTAATTTAGCATTTGCAGACAAAGCTGATGCTATTTTCTTTCTCGTTTCTTCTCCCCCACTTAAAAATTGCTTCCTTTCTTTAGGAATTCTCCAATGACCATTCAATTTTTGAGGAATATCGCTAACTTCGAGATCTTCAAGCTGCGGTATATAAGCAATCGGACAATATACGTTGACAATTCCACTATCTGGCTCAAGTTGTTCCACTAAAATTTTCAATAACGTAGATTTCCCTTCCCCATTCTTACCGACAACCCCTATTTTTTCACCATTAAACACTTGTAATTGTTGAATATTTAATATCGTACGGTCTCCATAAGACTTTTCAATTTGATTCGCATCTAACAATAGCATAAAAAATCCTCCCTACAATTCTAGAGAGGATTAGCTGTAATATTTAGGTATGTAATGATGTTAAAAAGTTCAGCAAAAACGGCTCAATTTTTCAAAAAGATTAGAAATTGGTACATTTACTCCAATTATTCTTCACCATTTTTTTGAACACATCATTCCTGCTATAATTTCAACCATATTAATGGTCCAATTATAACACATATAAAAATAGTACCTAAAAATGCATAGACTAATCCTATCTAGACAACATTTATTAAAAATAAACTATTTAAATAATGTCTAAAAAAATAGGATTAATTCCACATTCGTTTAAGTACCGTTCCTTTCCACTTTAATTATTTTTATCATTACATAAATTTGCAATTAATGTCAACCACATTTTTTTCTTGACATCAATAAGGGAATGAATCATTAATACACGTTACAGTGTTCTTTTCCCAATCACTTCTTATGATCGTATATCCGACACCATCGTGTAATATCCCCCCTTGAGGCCAACCATTTCTATGGTATGCTTCTTTTACGTACCCACAATTATATAGCGTTTTTCGCATCGCATAATTATCATGTCGCGTATGTGCTTCTATTCTTACAATATGAGCAAAGTTTTTAAAAACGTATCTTGATAGCCAGTTTACACATATTGAACCAAACCCCTTGCCTCTATATCGGTTTTTAAGGCGTAGATCAAATAGACATGTAGGATCAGCTAAATCAAAGATTCTTATCATGCCAATAGTCTCATCATTCAATGTTATCAAAAATGTTTCATTGCCATTTTCGGTGTAATATCCATTTGTTATAGATTCTCTAATCATATCTTCTGACGGCATTTCATGTCCATGAAAAGGCCAGGTTTCAGAAGTTAACAATTTTACTAATTCGGCATACATTTCTTTAGATAGTTTGTTGAAGTTTAGCATAATTCCCCCGCCTATTTTTATAGGAGTTTTTTATAATACTATTAACATAAGTTACAAAATGTAAATTTCGAACTCCCCTCCACTTCAGATCTCAAGGGATTGTATTGGGGGTCTTCTGACCGAGAAATAATAAAATATAAACGGAATCCCAAAATTGATCATACACATTGTTGGACCCCTTATTTTAATAAGGTTGTTTTCGTATTGGTTGTTGCTTTTCGTTCTAATAGATAAGCACGTATAAACCTACCGTTCGTAGCATCTTTTCTATTGTTACAATAATTTAGGTTTCATAAAAACTCTTCTTACTCTCCATTTTTGAATAACAACAGAGTTAACGAAAAGAGCCTTTACAAATAAATTTCAAGAAGTTTTTCAATTTTTTTTACTTCACTATTGATTTGCGAATCTTGCTGGCTTTTCAAGAAAAATAGGAGGCTTTCAATTAACACCACTTTAAGCTCTTCCTTGTTCATTTCCTCTTCAAGTGCAAGGAGCGTCGAAACAAATCTTTCCTTCACCATCTCTTCAAGTGACGTCTTTTGTACATGCTCTCTCATCTTATGAATGCTATGAGTAATTTGATCTCTCAGATGCTCTTTTGCAGTCCGTTCCCCTATCATTTCATGGTCAAAAATTGAGTTTGTCAATAAGGGCTCTTCATCATCCATTATGCTCTCAACAATGGCATCAAGTCTACGCACGATGAAAGCACCCATCCTCTTGACATCCAATTCTGCTTCGCCAACGAGTAAATTAAATGTATACTCCCTTTGAATTCCATTTAGCATCGTTACACAATCTAATAAATGTTTTTCTATTTTATTACCATATACTTCACGTAAACGCATACTGTACCAACTTAGAAATTGCGATCGCATTCGAAAGATATATTGGCGAATGTCATCATTGACTTGAATGATTTGTTCTCTCATTTGCAATCGCATAAAATCCTTATAATTAACTGCTTCTTGGAGCTGTACACTAATTTGCTCAATGAGTATTTCTTTTGGAGTTAGCTTTGAGTTTCTTTCTACCATTGAAACTTTTTCAAACAGAACGTCATAGTAATGCTTAAAAATAGTCATTAACAACTCTTCTTTAGAACTGAAATAATTGTATAATGAGCTTTTAGCAATTCCACTCTGAACCGCTATTTCTTGCATAGATGTAGCATGATAGCCTTTTCTAGCAAATAGCTTCATTGCTGAACTCACAATTTCTTGCTTTCTACTCTTCAATTCGATTCTCTCCCTAATTATTGATCATGAAATGGAAGACCTTATCCACCCTCAACGAAGGAAATTTATTTATTTGAGCTCCTCACGCCACCAAGGTTATTTCGAGGGCTTTGTGCTGAAGCCCAACAATATTAAACATTCATTTTAAGCACAAATATACAAATGAGCTCATTTAAATATTTCAAATAGGCTGTTATTGCATTTGTAGTTATTTTTCGTACTAAAACTTAAACACACATAGTGTTACGTAACATCTTACCTTCTCTATAGCATTGAAAATGGCTACAACTACCAAATAGTAGCTCAAATTTTCTTGGAATAGCGACAAAGATTACGAAAAGAACCTTACCCAAAAAAGTTTAAAATAATACATACTTATGTGACCGAACGGTCGTTTTCTTTCATCTTATCCTAATAGTTATACAATTTCAATAAGCTTGTATTCACAGCTTTATATTTGACTTATGAAGTTGATTATCATATACTATGACCGAATGGTCGGTATATATAAGAATAAATTATTTATAAGAAAAGTATAACATAGCTAAAGTTATAAATCGTTTTCTAATTTTAGCTACATTAAGAATGAAAAAGCATACTCATTATTCATAAGTACCTGCACAGACGACCGAATGGTCGTTTGTGTTTAACTTATATTATATTAATTCATTCTAATCATCATTACCATCAATACTTTAATTTTGGCATACTAATGATGAATTAAACAAATTGTATATATTTTTAACAAAGGCGGGGAGAAAATTGGGCACACAACAAGGTATTAATACAAAGTTAGTCTTAACTGGCTTAATCATTGGGATGTTTTTTAGTGCACTCGAGCAAACTGTTGTTGGAACAGCCATGCCAACTATTATTCATGATCTAAATGGTTTTTCAATATTTGCATGGGTGACAACAGCTTATTTAATTACTTCGACAACAGTTATTCCAATTGTAGGTAAGCTAGCCGACTTATACGGTAGAAGAGGCTTATATTTGTTAGGGGTTATTATCTTCATGATAGGTTCGGCACTCTGTGCCACTGCTTCATCTATGGAGCAGCTTATTATTTATCGAGGTATACAAGGAATTGGTGGCGGTATGATTATGCCGTTATCACAAACAATTGTTGGTGATATTTTCACAGCCGAACAACGTGCTAAATGGCAAGGTGTCTTTGGAGCTATCTTCGGCTTAAGCTCAGTCATTGGGCCATTCATTGGTGGATTTATCGTCGATACAATTAGCTGGCATTGGATTTTTCTCATTAATGTCCCATTTGGAATACTATCTGCTGTACTCATTTTTATCGGCTTAAAGCAAGAGGATTTTTCAAGGAAAGAAAAAGTAAATATCGACTTTTTAGGGATTTTCACGTTAATTCCATCTGTTGTACTGCTACTTCTAGGTTTAACTTTTGGTGGAGATAAATTTGAATGGGCTTCAAGTACTAGTTATATCATATTTGGTGGTTCATTATTATTACTCATTATTTTCATATTTATTGAAAGAAAGGCCAAGGATCCAATATTAGATTTACAGTTATTTAAAAATCGTGTCTTTGCAACAACAAGTGGTTTAGGTTTCTTATTAGGTTTAGGAATGTTCGGAGCAATTATGTTCGTCCCAATGTTTATGCAATATATTTTTGGTGTGAGCCCAACAGAAGCTGGGTCTACTATGACACCAATGATGATCTCCCTTATCGTTGCAAGTATTATCGGAGGAAGATTATTGCTCCGCCTTCGCTACCGCACAGTATTAACTGCTGGCATGGCGATTACGATGACTGGCTTTTATCTTATGAGTACGATGGGAGTTGAATCGAATCAGTCTATAGCATATGGTTATATGATTGTCATGGGGTTTGGAATGGGGCTTGTCATGCCAACACTCATGATTGCTGTCCAAAATGAATTTCCTAAATCTCGATTAGGTGCTGTTACTTCAGCCTCAACCTTTTTCCGTTCAATTGGCGGAACAATCGGGATTACCGTTTTAAATGCGGTGATGAATAAATCAATCGAAACAAAGTTAGCTGCTGCAGCTTCAACTGAAACTAACCAAGTTGCTTCTGGTATTCTCGATAGCTTAGTCGGTAAAACAGATGACTTACTTAAAACCATGCTTGCACCTATGACACCTGACATGCCAGAAGATGTAAGTAATATAGTTGTTAGCACAATTCAATCAGTGTGGACACAATCCTTTTCCACCGTCTTCTTAACAGGTCTTATCTTCATTGGTCTTGGAATAATCGTTGCACTATCGGTAGGAAGTGGAAAGATTGAAAGAGATACAAAGAACAAGAAAGTAAAAGCTTCTTAAATTAGAGGCTGGGACAAAACCCAATTAAAATGAAGAAACCGCACGAAATCAAATTTATAAACCTTGATTTCGTGCGGTTTTATTTTTGCGTAATGTATAAAAACCAGTTAGTTTTCCACTTATGTCCCAGCCTCTTTCTTACTTAGCTTCTGTGTACTATTTCTAAACACGATGATATGCTTAAACTAGTTGATATCAGTAGCTGCACAGGGGGAGAATTTCATTGGAAACTGTATTTATACTAAGCTATGGCTGTAGTTTGGATCATAGCAATATTGATTTTTTACTAAAAGACCGATTAATGCCTTTTAAAAAATTTTATAATAACGTAAATAAAAATATCTCTAGCAATCCAGAGATTAAATTAATTTATGATGTTTTTGATGTACATAGTGAGAGGCATATCGAAAATAAGTATTTTTTGGAGGAGTTTTATATAAGTAAAACTCAATTGGCTTCCTTTGAACACTCACTATTTAAATTAAAAGGAAATCATATTCGATGTAGACCTAATGCAAGAGGGCATATTTATACATATATGAACGGTAAAGAATACACTGGTCGTGTTTTCGTTACATCAGAGAACAACAATCGTTTAATATTCCTCGATGATGAATCTATGGATAATGCAGAACTTAGGCAAAAGCTACACCTTTTACCTGAGCAATTGCAATGGCTTGTTTTCTCAAACGACTTTGAGAACAAAGATATTGAATCTATTTTTACAGAATGGATTCAAATTCTCATTGAAAGACTCGTAAAATGATACTCAAAAAGCACCATCTGTAAGGTGCTTTTTGAGTATTAGTATTTAATCATTTGTAAGAGCATTTATCGTAGCTTAGCCAGTTAATTTCCTTCGTTTAATCACACAACTACGGTGTAACCTCTGACTTACTTAAGCCAAAGCCGTAGTCAAATAAAATATACTCATCAAACTTGTCACGATTGTCATAAGCATCTAAATGAGTTGGCCAGCTAATTGGCAGCTTACCAGTAAAGTCTTTATCACCAAACAGTACATCTGCTACACCTGCACCTTCAGTCCCAGGGAGCCATGCAGCAACTAAGCCTGACCAATCATTCAGTTGTTCTGTCACAATCATAGGTCTACCAGCTACAAGTATTACAATGATTGGAATATTAGGATCTTCTGTACGAATATTTTGTATCGTTTCTAGGTCTACTTGCTTTAAATTAAGGTCATTCGTGTCACCATCAGTTTCTGCGTAAGGTTCTTCACCAATAACGACAAGTGCCACATCATGCCCCGCAGCACCTTTACCATTAACATCGTACGTAACAGTTTTATTAGGAGCTACTTCTTTTATCCCTTCAAGAATAGATGTTCCATCAGTAATATCACCAGATTTACCTTGCCAAGTGATCGTCCATCCTCCTGATTGGTTACCAATATCATCTGCATTTTTACCAGCTACAAATATTTTATCCATATCAGGTAATTGATTAAAAATTGGTTGCCCACTTATTTCATCATTTTTCAATAATACTAAAGATTCGCTCACAGCTTGACGTGCTAATGATTGATGTTCTTCTGACCCAAACGAATCAGCAAGTGACCGATCAGTTTTAGGATTTTCAAATAAGCCCGCCTCAAATTTCACACGTAAAATACGAGACACTGCATCATCAAGCCGTTCCATCGTAATTTCATTGTCATTAACTAATTGTAATGTTAATTTTAACGTCTCTCTCCAGTTCTCGGGCTGCATTAACATATCAACACCAGCATTAACAGAGACTTTGATTTGCTCTTTTAATCCAGAAACAGGATTTCCGTTATGATCCATAGTAATTTGTTGTATTCCATACCAATCAGAAATAACAAATCCATCAAAGCCTAATTCATCTTTTAAAAAGTCTGTTAATAATCGTTCATTAGCATGCATTTTTAATCCTTGTATGCTATGAAAGGATGCCATAACTGTTCTAACTCCAGCTTTTACTGCTTTTTCGTAAATTTCCTTATCCATTTCAATAATCTCTTCCTCAGTATATTGCGTTATATCACCTTGGTTTTTTCCACCATCTGTATAACCTTCACCGATAAAATGCTTTGCCGTCGCAACTACCTTAGAGGTTTGTTTTAAATCGCTAATGCTAGTCCCTTGAAATCCTTCGATATAAGCCACACCCATATCAGCAACTAAAGTGGCATTTTCACCGAAACCTTCATAGGACCTTCCCCAACGAATATCTTGAACACTTGCTACAGTAGGTGCAAATGTCCAGTTAGGACCCGAAGACTTAATCTCCTTTGCTGTTGCTATTCCTATTTCACGTATTAAATCAATATTTCTCGTTGAGCCTAAGCCTACACTATGTGGAAATATTGTTGCACCCTTTACATTATTATGCCCATGAACTGCATCAACACCATAAATAAGTGGTATACCTAATCTAGTTGCCAAAGCTCCATCTTGATATGAATTAACCATTTCTTCCCACAATTCCCTTGTGCTACTTTCTTCCACATTTAGTTCTGGGAAGGATCCACCACCATTCAATATTGAACCTAAATAGTAATCTTTCACATCATCTTTCGTAACAGATTTTTCTTCAGCTTGAATCAGCTGTCCAACTTTTTCTTCAACTGTCATTTTAGATAATAAGTCCTGGACACGATCTTCTATCAAGGCCTCTGGATCTAAAAACACTACCTTTTGTTCTGGTTGTCCATCGTATTTTACAATTATAATTCCAACTACCGTTACTATAATAATCATAAAAACAGAAATAATCAGCGGTTTTTTCTTCATAGCTTACCCTCCTAAAACCATTCTTCTATCCTTCTCAAAGAGTATAGAAATCCACTTTATAATCATAATGAAAAAGCAAGCTATACATAAGTAATGATATTTTGGAAAACGTTTTCTTTTTTTGGATGAAGTAGTCTTGAACATGATAAAGATTCTCAATCATTGAAAAGAGGCTGGGACAAAACCCAATATAAAATGAAGAAACCGCACGAAATCAAATTTATAAACCTTGATTTCATGCGGTTTTATTTTTGTGTAATGTATAATAATCAGTTAGTTTTCAACTTATGTCCCAGCCTCTTCTTAATCATAATTACTTATGGCTCTTTTCATAAACTTTGTTGTTATTTTTATTAATAATGGACAATTTGACGAGTTTTAAGAGTGCTCAATAATTGTTTAAGTAGAAAAGATGCCACGAAATGCTATATGTTTACGTTCTTATACCTTTGAACGAAAAGCAACAATCAATGCGAAAACAGCCTTACTTATTGTTATTTTTTTCAGCGGCATCGTCCAACTGCTCAACAAAATCTTCAGGGCTAAGTTGATCAGAAAGTAATTGTTGATGTTGTTGCATAATTTCTTCTTTGAATTCTGGTGTCCCCTTATCTAATACTGGTGTTCCACTTGAAGTCTCAATAGAATTAAACAGTTCAATTAAATCATTTTGTAACTCTGTTTCATCTCCTGTTAAGTAACTGTCAAACTGTTGAGCTGGGATTGTTGCACCACTTTGCCATGAAGATTTCACCCAGTTTTCTTGCTTAAAGAAGTATTGCAAGAACTTCACTGCCTCTTCCTTATTCTTAGAATTATTTGAAATAGAGTAGCCACCACCAAACCAAGCAGCCACATCATTTACACTGCCTTTATCAGTCGAAGGATACGGCATAACACCAACATTCTCTCTGAAGCTCTCTGAAAAATTCTCATCAGCTGCAAGGCCCATTTCCCAAGAACCCATTAAATACATAGCCGCTTGTTCTTGACCGAATAAATTGCGTGCAGCACCATAATCAGATGTTAAAAATCCGTCTTGAAAACCGCCTGCATCAGCCAATGTTTTCATGAATTCAGCAGCCTTAATAAATTCTTCTGAAGTAAAGCTATCTTCACGACTTAAAGCTTTATCCATTTTTGAAAAGTCGCCTGTTTCACGTTGGAGTACATATTCAAACCAAATTGGTAGTGACCAGCCATCCATACCATTAATAGAAATTGGATTTATATTTTCTGCTCTTAATTTCCCAATAACATCTAAAAGCTCATTTTGTGTTTTAGGAATCTCTATATTATTTTCTGCAAAGATTTTTTTATTGTAATAGAGTACGAATAAATCTGCATTTTTAGGTAAACCATACGTTTTACCACCTTTTGAGTAACCATCTAAAGAACCATTAACAAATCCATAATCTGCATAGTCTTCTTGATTTAATTCTAATAATAAGTCATTATCAATAAGTGGAGCTATAAATGATTCCTGTCCCCAAGTATGCATAATATCTGGTAGTTTGTTAGTTGAAGAGTAAATTTTAATCTTATTCTTATATTGTTCATCCTGTAAAGCTTCTACTTCAATCTTAATATTAGGATTTTCTTCCATATAAACATCTATAATTTCTTGCTCAACCTTACCAACTCCGACTGAACGATCTGGGTTTGCACTAAAGAATGTAAGCGTGACTTTACCTTCATCATCGGCGCCTCCCTCATTATCACCTGTTGAGTTTTCTGTACCACATGCAGCAAGACTTAAAATAACCATAATACTTAACAACATTGTCAAAAGTGCTTTCAATTTTCCCACGTGTATTCCCCCTTCACTAACATTTATCATAATGTAAAGGCTTTCATAGCGTAATGTATTATTTTTTAGATAATGTTTTCATTTTTACTATCCTTTTACAGCACCTGATGTAATCCCTTTTGTCATCTGTTTACTAAAAATTATATAAATGATAATAGACGGTACTGCTATCATCGTCATCACTGCAAACTGTGCCCCATAATTAGAAGAGTATTGACCAGTGAATTTTAATATTGAAAATGGTAACGTTTTTAATTCATCAGAAACGAGGAACGTATTTGCGATAATGAATTCATTCCACCAAGTAATGAAGTTTAATACACTAATTGTTGCAATCGCTGGCTTTGTCATCGGTAACATAATTCTAAAAATGATACCAAACACACCAGCCCCATCCATTACTGCTGATTCTTCTACCTCTTTTGGAATTGTTTCTAGAAATCCTGTCATAATAAACATACTAATTGGTAGAGAAAATGCAATATACGGCAATATAAGTGTAAACATATTATCTAACATATTTAATTTATTAAATATAATAAAGTTTGGTAGCAAAGTCGCATGGATCGGAATAATCATGCCGAGAAGAATGATATTCATAACAGTAGTTTTATATTTCCACTTCATTCGTGTAAAGGCATATGCAAGCATTAGAGACAAAATAGCAGAAACGACCACTGTGATCATAGTAATTAACAAACTATTAAAAAAGTATCTCGGAACACTACCGTAAGTAAAAGCATCAATATAATTCTGCCATTCAAACGTTTCTGGCCATTTTAAAAATGCAGAACCGAAAAAATCACCACTTTTTAAAAATGAAAAGTTTATTAACCAAATTAATGGAAATATTTGTCCGAGTGCTAATATGATCATGAGAGTAAATAATAGCATCTTTTTTATCGAAAATCGCTTTCTAGCACCTTTATCATTTAAAAACAGTGTTTTGTTACTAGACACTGGTAATTTGGACTCCATTCCAATCCCTCCATAATTCCTGTTAGTATTCTCCCACTTCCTTCTTCAAGGTTTTGTTTAATACGACCGTTAAAATCAAACAAAAGATTACAAACAAGACAGATATTGCATTTCCATACCCATATAAAGAGGAGGAAAAAGCAGTATTATATAGATAGTTTCCTAAAAATTCTGTACTATCCCCAGGTCCACCATTTGTCATTAGAAAAACCGTTTCCATTTGTTTTAAACTAGTTACAACAGCAATTACAATGGCTATTCTCATCACTGGTGACAATAGCGGAATAATAACTTTTGTATATAATTGAAAATTATTTGCTCCATCAAGCCTAGCTGCTTCAAAAACAGAGTTTGGGATCGACTGCAGCCCAGAATGGTATAGTAATAGGGCATATCCAAATCCTTGCCACATAACGACAATGATAATTGACCAAATTGCAATGTCTGGATCACCTAACCAATTTTGTTTTAGAAATGACAGACCAACTGAATCTAAAACTTTGTTTAACAAACCATAGTTAGGATGAAGGATGCTTACCCATAATTTAGATGTCACAACAATAGATATGACAGCTGGAATAAAGAAAATTGCCGAAAAGAACTTTTCCCATTTACCACAATGAGTTAAAAAAATGGCAATAAGAATAGCTATCGGATGTTGAATAAGTACTGTTGCTCCAGCTAATAACACAGCATTCCATAGCGATTTCCAAAAAACTGAATCATTAAATAAAATTTCTTTAAAATTGTCTAAACCTATAAAACTGTAACTTCCAATTCCACTCCAATCTGTTGACCCATAATAGATACTCATTAATACTGGTATTCCAATCATAAAAAAGAAAATAGATACCCCTGGAGCAACTAGAAGAAATATAGTCCATTTATTACTTAATACCTTATGCAGTTTCATCACCTCCAGTAAATCTTCTATTTCATCATAAAAAATTTCAAAATTAATGTTAATGCGTCATATTTTAGATAGCGTTTTCATTTTTCATAATTTCTATCGTACTTATAAATTTAGTTTCTACTTTCGTGATATGATAGGGTATACAAAATTGATTAAGGTGATGAGAATGATTCCATCTAAGCTTTTATTTTGGTATATTAACCTCCCAATACGACATAAATTACTCGTTTGGTTTGTACCATTAATTCTTACAACTGTAGCGATAACAGGCTTCATATCTTATCAAATTGCAGCAAAGCAAGTATTTAGCAAAATTGATCAAAACCAAGATAACCTACTAAAAAAAAGTATTGACCAATTTGATCTCATTGCTCAAGATGTGAATGATTTTACAAACTACCTTTTTTTATCATCTTCCGTACAAGATTATTTGAGTTCAAATAGCCCCAATACTAACCTAAGGCAACAAATGAATGAATCATTATCAAAAATATTAGTAACGAGACCAAACATTCATTCTCTTATTGTTTATGATATAAATAGTCTAAATCCATTTGAGCAGCCATTGACAATTAATCAAGGAAAGATAAGTGCAGAATCATATGAGTTCTTCCGTCACACAATAATATATGACAAAGCAAAGAAACAAGACGGTGATTCAATTTGGTATTTAGCTAACTCTGAAAATAGCTTATTTATAGGAGATAACCAATTTAAACTTCTTAATGTACGAATGATTAAAAATATTTATGATTTAAACCCTGAGGGATTCGTCGTAACTGGAATTAACGAAAAATTCTTACGAAAAAAATATATGTCTTTAGAAGACCCAGAAACAGAGATGCTAGTAATGAATAATGATGGCCAAATTTTAACTGCAACAAATCAAGATTGGGTTGGTAGTTACTACTTTGATATTCCCCCTTTTCAAACTAGTAAACATACAATAGAAGAAATGCCTAGAAAATTTTCGACAGACAATTGGATCATTAGTCATGATCAATCTCCATTAACCGAATGGCGTGTTGTCATCATTCAATCAAAAAAAACCGTATTACTTGAGCTTAATCAGATTCGATTAATTACAGTAATTGCGATCATTTTGTGCTTTATCGGCGGTAGTATAGTTTCTTGGTTTGCGGCTTTTAGACTAACTAGTCCACTTAAGAAGCTTATAAGATCGATGAGAAAACTAGAAAATGGAGATTTCTCGCAAAGTGTGAAATTTGTTGGAAATGATGAAATAGGACAACTAGGACAAGGCTACGACAATATGGTTCATAGAATAAAAAAATTAATAGATGACGTATATTTCTCTAAAATCCAACAGCGAGAAGCAGAGTTAAAAACATTACAAGCCCAAATAAATCCCCATTTTTTATATAACACACTTAATACAATATGCTGGACTGCTCAAAGGAAAGGGGAACCTGAGATTGCTAATATGGCATACGCTCTATCAAGTGTTTTTAGACTAAGTCTTAATGATGGAAAAGACTCAATTACAATTAGGCAAGAAATTGAACTAGTAAAAAATTATTTGCACATACAAGAACAGCGCTTCAAACCAAAATTAACATATGAGATTGACATAGTCCCTGAAGTACTAGACATTGAAATACCCAAATTGTTAATACAACCATTTATAGAAAATGCAATTCTTCATGGTATAGAGCCTAATAACGAAAGTGGCTACATTAAAGTGCAAATTAGCCACCATCATGACACATGCCTCATTGAAGTAACAGATAATGGTGTAGGAATGAACGAGAAGACAGTATTAGAGCTAAATCGCTCATTAAAATCCTATCAATTTAATAGCACTAACGAAAAACAAGATAGGAGCTATGCAATTTTAAATATAAAAGAGAGATTGAAACTATTGTATGATGAACAAGCTACCTTAACTTTCCATAGTGTTAAAGGACGAGGAACCAGAGTAGAACTTCGTCTACCACTAGAAAAATAATTATACTTGACCAATACTGGCCAAACGTTGAAATCTAGTTTTTATCACTGATTTTTTCATATATATTTTGTTGGTTAACACACGAAAATCTTATTTAAAATGATTACAGTCATATAATTACTCATCTTCCTCTTCTAATATAAAAATACAAAGAAATATAATAATGAGAAACTAAATGACTTAGGAAGGAGAAAATTCAATATGTTTAAACTATTAATTGTTGAAGATGAAATAACCATTCGAGAAGGTATGGAAGAAATGATTAATTGGCAACAATACGGAATTGAGGTATGTGGTATTTGTGAAGATGGCTTGACAGGCTATCAAACATTCCTAGCTACAAAACCTGATATTTTATTAACAGATATACGGATGCCCCAAATGAATGGCTTAGAACTTATTGAAAAAGCACAAGAAACTGGATATGATTTTTTAGCCATTCTACTTTCCGGCTACAATGAGTTTAGTTATGCACAAGAAGGTATTAGGTTAGGTGCTCACGATTACCTGCTTAAACCCTGCCTCCCAAATGACATCTTAAATGCAGTTTTAACAGCCAAGGAAAAGCTAGAAACAGCAAGAGAGTCAAAGGTTGTTAAAAAGACTTGGGATAAACATTTACCTACATTAAAATGGCAAAAGCTTTCAAGTTGGCTAAAAAGTGCTGATCTTAATTATAAAAAACATTTAGACGATATTGAGGAACTAAGGATATCATTGCAGGATGCTAATATACAAGTCGGTGTAATTAAAATTCACTATCCAACTACACATAATACTAGTAAACAAAAGGACAATCATTATTTTCAAACTGTCCTTGACATAACCAATAAGTTTATTAGTGATTTTTATAATAATAATTATATAGAAGTTTTCCAACATAATTATGAAATTGTATGGTGTGCCAATGTAACAACGTCTTATAATGAGCAACGTCTTAATGAACACTTAACTAGCATGGTGCTCCATATTAATAAAGCAATTGAATACTCAATCAGCATAGGTGTGGGGTCTATACAACCAAGCATTAACCTTCTCCATTTGTCATACAAAGAAGCATTAAATGTCATTGAATATCAATTTTATGAAGAAGCAAGTGACTCTTTCCTTTATTCACAATTGGCTCAAAGAGCAGCAAGCACTCTTAATGAACCAACTTTTCACACTAAGGCTATTGCTGAGCAAGAAGAAAAGATATTACATTTCTTAGAACAAGAAGAATTTAACTTAGCAAATGATCAGTTATATAGTTGGCTGCATCAACTTAGCCAAAATTCAACAACCTCGAGAAAAAACCTTAACATGATAGCAACAGCTTTTATCTTAGAGCTGGGAAAACTATTACATCGAAAAAACATTCAAAGTAATGAATGGATTCAAAACCAGCCATATCAAATAGAATTAATAACAAAAGCAGAATCATTTAATGAATTAGTCAATCTTGTTCAAGAAAATGTGAATATTATTATTTCGTTAATTAAAAGCCAAGTACCTATTCACAAAACTGTAAAAGCAGCTTTAGAAATAATTCATGAAAAATATCATGAAAATATCACACTGGATTGGCTCGCAAAAGAAGTCTTTGTATCTACGACTTACCTTAGTTCACTTTTCAAGCAAGAGCTCGGGATAAACTTCTTAGACTACTTACACAACTTTCGTATCAATAAGTCTAAGCCATTGTTAAAGGATGGGTTGAAGGTTTATGCAGTAGCAAAACTTGTTGGCTACCAAGATGAACGTCACTTTAGCAGCACATTTAAAAAACGGGTTGGACAAAGCCCTTCAGAATACCAGCGAAAGGTGGGATAAACGATAACAAGAAGTATATAATTTATTATCCGTATTTTGCTTTATAGACACTTTAAAGAAAGTATGTGTATTTATAGTGAACGTACAAAAATGAAAAAAGCTCTTTAGCTAAAAATAAAGGCTCTTTTCGTAAAGTTTGCTGCTATGTTTCAATAAAATTAGAACAGCATGATGTGGTTTTATACGGGTTTCCTCATTGCCTATAAATCATGATGTCACGAATGCTAATTGCTTACCGGTTTATTCCTAGTCCGGTAAATAATATTCTAAGCGATAGCTACTTAAATAAAAGTTCACAAATTAAAGTTTAAGAGCATTGTCATGAAAGGCTTGTGACTTCATAACTAGTTCTACAACAATCAGATTAGGAACCCAACATAACCACGAGATTATTTGATAGCTAATATGAAACGAAGCCTCACCAAAGATCAGTATAAATATTGGTAACCATATTCGTAGCATCACTGCTGCAAATGTCAGTGCATAGTTTCTAATCATCCATTTGCGATGTAAAAGGATTTTTTGCTCTTTAATCATTTTTAGAGCAATTAAACCAGATAATAACCAGCTTACAGCTAACAATCCAAAGCCAACCTGTGCTATCAAGCCCCCTGTTGCGTAAAATGCTAACAATAAACCTGAAATACCACCAATGAAAACACTAAGGAGATAAACTTTGCCCATCATTTTGTGAACATTAATATTTCTTTTCCTGAACCTTTCAGATAAAAGAAATGGACCAAGTAGCAAGGAGCATAAACTACCGAAAACATGAACAAAGAGTGTCACATACCACATCTTACTTTGTGGTCCGTATTGTTCAATTTTATCACTTATAAAGCCTGAGGTTTCTACACCCAAAAAGCCGTATTGTAACAGTGCATAACTGCAAATTACAACTGCCAATAAAAGTATCCCCCACCATCCCAACCTCTTCACTCTCTACACTCCCATCCCTACGAAAAGGACCTTCTAAGGATTACTAGGTAAAAATCACAAAATCACTCTCTAAACGATATTTACACCGTTCAGAGAGAAGTGTTAATTCAATATATATCACGCTACATTATTTAACTTCAAATGTAATTTCACCAATACCGACATCTGTATCAATATCAATTATCACATCAGCATTTTCAAAGGCATCATTTACATAAGTTCCGTTACCATCAGAAATCAGCCCTTTGAAATTAGCAGAACCAATCCCCTTTTCTGAATGCACCCTTACTCCTACTTCATTAGGAAGTAGAATTGTTGTACTCCCTATACCAGCGTTAATACGGACATCAAAGCTCTTTTCCCAATCACCACTTAAATCTAATGTCATATCACCAACACCAGTATCAATCTCTAAATTACTTAACGACAAACCACGTAAATCTAATTCAGTATCAGATACCCCAGCATCAACATTAAGGTCTATAGGGACCTCATCTGATAACCTTAAATCCCATTCATTCTTAAAGCTACCTTTACCAGGTATATGAAAATTAAAATCGAAAAAGGAAGTCTTACTGCTTTGGGTAATTTCTACCTTCCCAGTATCTTTTTTCACATCATATGATACATCAGGTTTTAATTTCTTATCTTTATATGCTATATTTCCTTCAACCCATTCATTTGTTCCTTCAGATACACGTATATCACCTACTCCAAAGAAAAGATTAACATCTAGCTCTTTCACTTGATCTTTTTTTACCTCAATTGTTTCTTCCCTTTGAGTAGTTCCGGCGGTTGTCATACTAAATCCAAATGCAGCAATTAATAACGTACCGATTACAATACCTACAAGTGTAATTTTCCTCATTGAAAATTTCCCCCTTTTAGTTAGCTAATAATTATCATACTGGAGTTTCCCGTTACCATTAACGCTCTTGAGCTCTAATTGTTGCTAAGACCTGAGGCTTAGAAGATGTATCTTTCCTACTAAGGTAATACCCAATACAGACTAATATTGAACGTTCAAGTAAACTTAAGCACTTAATATCAGGGAACCCTTGTCTATTTGTGCTATTGAGACTAATTTAGGACAGCAACAACTAAATCCATGCATTGAACTCATGTTACATGAGCAAAGATATGCCACGAATGCTTTGTTTATATGTATTTATTTCTTAGTTCGAATAGCAACAATCAATACGAAAACAGCCATTACAAAACATCCTCATTTTCTATATTTCTCATAGATACATAAGCAACCACAACTCCTATAGCATATAGAGCCAATGATATGACAAAAATGGAAATTAAGGGAAAACCACCATTAAAATAAATTTATGCATTGAACTCATGTTACATGAGCAAAGATACCACGATTGCTTGGATTATACGTATTTATTTTTTAATAATAAAAGCAACAATCAATGTGAAAACAGCCATTACAAAACATCTTCATTTTCTATATTTCTTATCGATACGTAAGCAACCCCTACTCCTATAGCGCATAGAGCCAATGGTATGATGATAATGGAACTTAAGGAAAAGCCACCATTATTTGAATTAAGTACTGAAATAATTATTATTGAGGAAACAATCGTTGCTGGGACTGATTTTTTCTTCATACCAAAATAAAGCGGAATTAAGCAAATGCCTGAAGCTGCAAGAGCTTGAAGCGCTATTCTACTAAAATGATTTACAACTAAATCCGTCGTCATAACATCTGAGATATAATGATTGTATGACTCAAGTATAATAAAAATAGTAGATATAATTATATTAGATAACAAAATTGTAAAAAAAGTAAATCCGCTAATCATGATCAGCTTCGAAAATATCAACTTTTTTCTGTTAATAGGATAAGTAAATAGGACAGAAATTGTTTTATTTTTGTATTCATCAATAATTAATTTAGCAATAAGAACTGCCGCAAAGATTACAAAGGTAATTCTAACAAACGTATCAATTATTAAAAATAACTCATTATAATCTGGGATAAAGTTGTCTTTTTCTATATAATAAATCATAGCAAAAAAAAGTGTAATTGAAATATTCGCTATAATGACTCCTCTCATAATCCCTTTAAAATTATGTTTCTTTAATTCTAATTTCATTAAATTTAGCATCATATCCACCTCTCATCGTTATACCTTTATTCTTCCTCAGTTCTTACCTCATTCAGTTTAAGCAATCTTACCATCCCCATTAATCATTTTTAAGAAATATTCCTCTAGTGTATTGTTTTTCTTTGTAATAGATTCAATGTCGACATCCTTTAAAATTAACGCTTTGGAAATTTCACTTTGTGAAATATTTGAATCATAAATCCTTATACATTTTTCATCGATTATCTTAAAATTTGATATGCTAAGCGTATGTTCTAAAACAAAAACAGCCCTTTTACAATCTGTTACTATCATTTCGATAAACTCAGTATTTAATTGTCTAACATTATCCATTGAAAGCTCCTCAATTAATTTTCCGTCCTTAATGATGCCAATTGTATCTGCAATTTGTTCAATTTCTCCTAATATATGACTCGAAATGAGTAACGTAATACCGTACTCCTTGCTTAACATTTTGAATAAATCTCTTAGCTCCTTTATACCAACAGGATCAAGTCCATTTATCGGTTCATCTAAGATTAATAACTCCGGTTTTGTAATAATCGCTCGTGCTATCCCAAGCCTTTGTTTCATACCTAGCGAAAAATGTTTAACCAATTTGTCGTCTACATTTTTTAAATTTACAAGTTGCAACGCATGATTTATAGCACTTTTATCGTGATATCCCATATACTCACAGTGCAACTCCAAATTCTCCTTCGCTGTAAGCTTTTCATAAAAAATGGGATACTCAATAATACTTCCCAATCTCTTTAAAATTTCGTAAGATGTGTTCGTTAATTTCTCACCGAAGATCTCTATTTCACCACTCGTTGGCTTAAATAAATTTGTTATCATCTTCATAATTGTTGTTTTACCAGCCCCATTAGGCCCTAAAAAACCATAAATTTCACCTTTTTTTACTTTCATGTTTACATTAGAAATTATTTCTTTACCTTCTATTACTTTAGTCAACTGGTTAGTTTTCAAAATAAAAGTCATGTTCATTCCCCTTTCTTAAAGCTTCTATGTCATATCATACCCATCATAATTTTCTTTTTTATCTCTTATTTCTTACAAAAATCTTAAGATTGCGATCATAATGTTAATCTGTTTAATTTAAAGCAAAAACTTGTTTTTTCATGTGGAATACTATGTAAAGTTATTTCCCCTGATAATTCTTCAATCAGTCTCTTCGTAATTGTAAGTCCAAGTCCACTCCCTTGAAACTGTTTATTTCTTGAATCGTCAAGGGTAAACAACCGTTCAAATACTAGGTCTTTATGTAATTCGTGAATCCCTTTCCCTTTATCCCAAACTTCTACGTATACGTACTCAGGATCGTTCGATAAGTTAATTCCAATTGTCTTTCCATCGCTCCCATATTGAATCGCATTCGAAATTAAATTGTTTAATATTCTATCAAGAGCTTCTTCATTTGCTAGTGAAAAAATCGTATTTTCAGGTATATCTATAACAACTTCGAAACCTTCTGCTGTTAAAATATCATAAAAGCTCAATATGTTTTTTTTACAAATCTCATTCATATTCACTCTAGTCAAAGCTATTTCTTTATCCCCTGACTCCAGCTTTGCTAAATCGAAAAATTTATTAATGAGTTCAGATACTTCAATCGTTTTGTTATGTATTTTCGTTAATAATCTATTTCTTTCTTCCATGTTTATATTAGGATTTTGAATGATCGTTTCAATATAACCTAACACGACAGTCAATGGTGTTTTTAAGTCGTGAGAAATATTTGAAAGCATTTTCTTCATTGATATTTCTAATTTAGTGAAATCAGAAATCACTTGTTGATTCTTATTCAACAGCAGATTGATTTCAATTAACAGCATTTGTAGCTCATTATGACTTGTGACAAGTAATAACTTTTCACTAGAATCTTGTGTAATAATGTTGCTTAGCTTCTTATAAATATACGTTATATCATTATCTCGATTACGCATCGATTTATATTGTACGAAAATAACAATTGTTAATAGGCCTATTACCATAAGCAAGAAAAAAATCATTTCAAACGTCCCCTAACTTATAGCCAATGCCCCATAAAGTTATAATATAAATAGGCGAAGAAGGGTTCTCTTCAATTTTTTCTCGCAACCTTCTCATATGTACATTAATGATATTCTCATCTCCAAGATAACCATCATCCCATATCAATTGATAAATCTGCTCTTTAGTAAAAACTCTATTCGGATGTGAAATAAATAACTTTAAAATATGAAATTCTTTTGAAGTTAGCTTAATTTCCTTCCCATTCTTACTAACTGAAAAATTATTAAGGTCAACTTTAAGTCCATTATATTTCACTATCTTCGCTTCATTAGTTTCCCTATTTTGCGAATATTGTTTAGCGCGCCTTATTGCTGCTTGAACACGAGCGGACAACTCTATCATTGAAAATGGCTTTGCAATATAGTCATCTGCACCAAAACCTAAACCTAATGCTTTATCAACATCACTGTCCTTAGCTGACATGATTAAAATTGGGATCGTACTTTTTTCTCTGATTAACTTTAATAAATCTATACCATTAAGTTGTGGAAGCATAATGTCTAATAAAATCAAATCAAATTCGTTATTTATTAGTATTCTTTCAGCTTCTCTTCCATCATAAGCAGTCGTTATCAAATACCCTTCTTTTGTCAAATATTCTTCAACCATTTCACTAATTGATAGATCATCCTCTACAACCAAAACTTTTGCTTCCATAACCCATTCACCCTTTTCTTAAAAATGCATAGTCACAAAATGTGTTTTTATTGTTGATAAACTAATAGCCTTTACTAACATTACTAGATATAAATTAATAAATCCTTTATTATTAGTATGTTTTATGGAATTTTACAGCTCTAATATGTTATTTTTTTTACACCTTTAATATGTAATTTAAATTATATTTTCATAGACTGCAGTATGTAAAAATAATGCTCACTTCTCAACAATTGATTACGATATAAAAAATGAATCATTTGTTAAGGAGATGGTTGTATGGTATTTAGCCTATGTTACCAACATAGATAATTCTACTGATTCCAGTATTGATGTAAAAGCTCATAGCTTCATAGCGACCATATATGATGCATAAGGCCAAAGTATAATTTCATTTGTCCCGAACTGGCTTGATATGGACCACATAAACAAAGACGCTTTTTAATATAAAAGCGTCTTAATGAATAACAATGACTATATTATGAATATAAGTTGTTATTATTAAATGAACTCTAAGGATCAATAATTGTTTTGTAATAGTCCTAAACCAGATCAAGCTTTCATTCCATTTTAATTAACGCTTGACTTCATTAAAATCTTTTGTGCTTCTTTTAAATCTATATCTTCAACAATATGTAACGGTGTCCAAGGAATATAAACATCAGGCTTAATGCCTACACCTGACATCCCCCTACCTTGATCAATTCTAGTTAACCTAGTAGTTGGATACCATAGTTCGAATAAATTATTCCATTTCATAACTGCGAGGCTAGAGTAATCATTTACACCTGCTGTAGGTCTGCCGATTACTGTGACCTTTGAAGACTTTTTACATAGTTCAACAAAAGAGTCACCTGAACTTCCACAATATACATCTGTAAGTATAATAATTTTATTTGGGGATTTTGAACCTGAAAAGATGGCTAATTGCTTTAAATCACTGAAATCAAACTTAACGAACCCTTTCCCTTGATGTTTTTCCCATTCATCACGTAAAACCGTAAGAGATTTCAATGCAATTGGATCTTTTGTCATTTTTATAGAGTTATTGATGCTATCGATACAAAGACGATAATTACGGTCAGTACAATGAAAATACATGTCATCTTCACTTTCATCAAAAAGGTTAATAACCCTATCTTCAAAAATGTACGGAAGTAATGAATAAAAGGAAGTATCACTCCCACCATGGTTTACTCTTACGTCAATTAATAGATTTTCACTATTTGCTATTTCTTCCGCATGCTCATTAATTAAGTTGGTGATCGCCTCTGGGTTATCAAAATCAGTAATAGTCATCAATAATGTACGGTGTTGTAGCTTTTCAATCGTATATGTTGGAATATAAGAAGTTTGCTCATATTTTGTTAGTCCAACAGTTTTTTTCACTCCTTCATGATCGATTAGCTCGCAATATTCATATTGATTTATTACTGCGTTCCAGTCCTGTCTTTCTGGATTGGGTGATTTTAAATTTCTTTCGTGTATTTTTGCTAATTCAGGAATTGATATATTGTCGATTGAAATAATTTTTTGTCCTTTTTCTACACTTGTTTCTTTACCAATTGAAGTGATGTACAAAAAATCATTATATCTCCTAACTTTAAAACCGCTTTCATACCTTTTTCCTTCGCTGCTATTTAATAATCGAAATTTTATATGATGGTCTTTAAAAGCAATTAAATAGTCTTTAACAATTTCAACAAATTGTTGTGGATTTAAAGCACTGTCCTCCTCTAGACTCTTAATCTTAGAAAGGTAATTATTTGGATGATCCCATCCTCGTTTATCAACACACCCTGAATAATCATGCTGCATAATAGAAACAATTTCGTTAAAAATTTTATAATACATTAGGTATCCTCCAATTACCTTTGAAATGTTATGAGCGTCGGCGAAGGTGAAAACGGAAAAAAACTTGCCATTGCTACGGAATATGGATCAGTATTATCGATTTCAGCTTCAATTGCTTTATATGCTCTAGTTTTTGCGAAGTGAATTTGATAGGCCGTCAGTAGTAAAATTAAATTTTCATCTATACCATTCTTTGTTCCACGCCAGCCAAATTCAAGTTTATTCATATCATCTGAATAGTGTAAAAGCGAAAATGCCAATACATTACTTTTATATACTATTATATAACTACCTTCTAAAAAGGTGTCCTCGTTATATATTAATTGTTCCCATTTATTTAAGTCATGAACACCTAATGGGTTGATAGTATGTGTTGATTCATACGTCTTTTTTATAAGCATAACAATTTCTTCTTTAAGTTCGTTGTTACAGCTAATATCCGAAAGGCTCACTACCGAGTATTCATCATGTTTAAGCTGTAATTCGTTTACAATCACTGACAAATCAGCTACAGATGAAAGATCTAATAAACTGTTATACGTTCTTCTAACTTCTCTGAAGCCCGTTGATTCATAGAAATTCTTTAGCTTAAGCGAGGTCTCCCAAATTGATGTTTGTAAAGGAAGCATATCGTCACAATAGTACTGAAGTTGTTCAAGTAATTTATGCAAGTCAACAATATATAATGGCTTAGCAGCTATAGAGATGTACGTACAGTGTGGATGGAATACCGACTTCCAAGCTACTGCCATCCCTACTAAATCCTTATTATATGTAACAGAGATGGAACATATTTTCATGGTACTCTTGAACCCTCTTAAGAAATACTCCTTTGACTGTTCATCATCTCCAAAGCAAGAACGTAGTAATTCTTTCACTTGTTTTTCTGACTGAAAACCGTTTATGTCATATTCTAATCTATTATCTATCATAAAATCTCCATACCCTTAGTATAAATATTTGACCACAATATACTCATTTCAATTACCTACGCTTTATTGTCTTTAACATATTAATATGTGACTTTATTGGTTTTCTAGATAATTTTATTATTTAATATTTATACCCCCAATCCATATTTATCCTGTTTTTATATATTTTATTAGTTTACGAATACTTATGCTACTAGAATAAATAACAAAAAACATTAAATTGTCAACTTTTCACTATGACTACGATTAGAGGTAGATTGCTCTTAGGCTTTGACTTGGTGTTCATATCAATCATTCAGACTCATTTTTATGTTTATTGAAGAAATTATTTTATGTAGTTTACCTAATCTATCAGTAATAAAAAATCTGTTGTGAAAATCATGACAATTTTTTATCTCTTGACCGAATACCTTAGTATCTACACAAGTACTTCATTATATTGCTTGTAATTTTATTATCTTTTACTCAGCTTAGCGTTTATTATAAAGAATCAACTACTTACATGCTGTAATATGAGTGACAGACCATTTCTTTAATTATTGATAACATATATTTTTATACATTAATTCGGTGTATTGAAAATCCTTCTTCATTCTAACGGGATCTAGAAACTTAACTTTGTTGCTACTTCTACTAAACTTTGACAATATGATGAGTTTTATTAGAACTCAATCATTGTAAAAGTAGCAAAGATGCCACGAAAACAACCTATTATTAAAAGTAACAATGAATGCGAAACCAAGCTTCATCACAAAAAACATAATCTGTCTTTTTTAGAGTGGTTTCCCACCAATTAGTGTACTTTGTCCTAGAATATCATCGAGATAAAATTGGAATATATCCACGATACTGCTTCTTCATTCTATATGTTATGATTGACAGAAGAAACTACAGAAAAAAACCTATATAATTAGGCTGTTTATTTACAATTGAAAACAATAGCAATCTCGACTCCTATTTAGTATTATGAGTCGAGGTAATTCTTTAAGATATATATTGGAGGAATAAATCAATGAGTTTATTAGCAATTGACGACTTAAGTCATAGTTTTGGAGATCGTACGCTTTTTAAAGATGTTTCTCTACGACTATTAGCTGGAGAACATGTGGGGCTAGTCGGGGCAAACGGTGTAGGTAAGTCGACGTTAATGAATATAATTACCGGACAACTAATCCATGATACCGGTAGAGTGGAATGGACGCCGAATGTTGAATATGGCTACCTTGATCAACATACAGTATTAACTCCTGGAAAAACAATAAAAGACGTGTTAAATGATGCTTTCTTACCACTTTTTGAACAAGAAAAACAGTTGAATGAGATAACATCACAAATGGCTACTGCCTCTCCAGAGGAATTAGAAGTCTTACTAGAAAAAATGGGAGATATTCAAGATCAGCTTGATGCTGGAGGGTTTTATTCACTCGATCTGAAAGTTGATGAGGCAGCTCGTGGACTTGGCCTAGATGCCATTGGTTTAGAACGAGATGTTGCCACACTAAGTGGGGGGCAACGCACAAAAGTATTACTTGCTAAACTATTATTAGAGCAACCGAAAGTACTATTACTAGATGAGCCGACTAACTTTTTAGATGTTGAGCATATAAACTGGCTTAGCCATTATTTAAAAGAATACCCTCACGCCTTTATGTTAATTTCACATGATACAGAATTTATGAATAGGGTTGTAAATGTCATATTTCATCTCGAATTTTCAAAGTTAACAAGGTATACCGCAAACTACGAAAAATTCCTAGAAATGGCGGACATCAATAAAAACCAACACCTTCAAGCATATGAAAAGCAACAAGAGCATATTAAAAAACAAGAAGATTTTATTGCAAAAAATAAAGCACGATATTCAACTACTGGACGAGCAAAAAGTCGCCAAAAACAATTAGATCGGATGGAAAGGATTGATCGCCCTGAAATGGCGATGAAACCAACATTCGAATTTAAAGAATCACGTGGAAGTAGTCGTTTTGTCTTTGAAGGAAAAGACCTTGAAATAGGCTATACAAATCCACTATTACCTAAGTTAACAATGACGATCGAGCGAGGAGAAAAGATTGCCATCGTTGGATGTAACGGAGTAGGAAAGTCTACGCTATTAAAAACGATACTAGGGACGATCAATCCATTAAGTGGATCAGCTATGCGTGGAGATTTTCTCTATCCATCTTATTTTGAGCAAGAAGTAAAAGTAGAAAGTATTACACCTATTGACGATGTTTGGAATGAGTTTCCACAGTTAGACCAGCACCAGGTGAGAGCAGTACTTGCACGTTGCGGCTTAAAAAACGAGCATATTTCAAGACCTCTTAATCAATTAAGTGGTGGAGAACAAGCAAAGGTACGTCTATGTAAGTTACTCATGAATGAAAGTAACTGGTTACTGTTCGATGAGCCAACAAATCACCTAGACGTCGTTGCCAAAGAAGAGCTAAAACGAGCGTTAAAAGCTTACAAAGGAACGGTTCTCCTAGTGTGTCACGAACCTGACTTCTATGAGGATTGGGTAACAAAAGTTTGGAATGTTGAAGAATGGGCTAACGAAACTATTGAACAAGCATAACTAAGAAAATACCAAATTTTTCAACACCTAAGACTATTCCATAGGTAAAATTAAGCCAATACGGTATAGTTAGACATTCATAAAAACGAATGCACAATCGATTAAGACCGTTAAGTTAACAACTTGCGGTCTTTTTTATTTTCTGATCGAAGGTTGATCTGGTATAAGAAGAAATACTTAATCACCACTATTTCGTAGTAGCTTTCCTTCTATAAAATAGTAATATAACTTTGTTTGTCGCTGAAAATTTGTAAAATCCAACAAAGTTGTAAGCTATTTTACCTCCATCGTTTAAAAAAAGTAAAAGATCCCTTAAAATTTTCTACATCCATCCTTATTTCTTCTCATATCTCTTTTTTAGGCCTTTTCGTAATCTTTGTTGCTATTGCTCCTAAACTAGAAACTTTCGTAACAGTCATCGTTTTATATAAGAAAAATACCACAAAAGCTATGGTATTCGTGGTATTTTTTGTACGAAAACAACAATTTATGAAAAACTCCCTTTTCATATTGACTCTAACGTTACGTTATACTTTATAGTAAAAGTTGAAGGGAGGTTATGACCATGTCAAAGAGAGTTAAAGAAGTTGCAGAATTGGTAGGTATAAGTGTGCGCACACTACACCATTATGATGAAATTGGACTGCTAAAACCAGCTAAAGTGACTGAAGCTGGTTATCGGCTATATACCGATGATAATCTTGAAACATTACAACAAATCCTCTTTTTTAGAGAGCTTGGCTTCCCTTTAAAAAAAATTAAAGAGGTTATTAATAGCCCTTCATTTAACCGGCGTGAAGCGTTAGAACTTCACCAACAAATGTTAATAGAAAAGCGACGTCGGCTGGATAACATGATTACAACGATTAATAAAACAATCAAGCATATGAAAGGAGAAATTCACATGACGAATAAAGAAAAATTCGAAGGCTTTGATTTTAGTCATAATCCCTACGAGGAGGAAGCACGTAAACGGTGGGGAGATCAAGCTGTAGATACAGTAAACACTGGTATAACAAATATGTCTAAAGATGAAAGGGAGCATTTTTCCAAAGAGTGGGACTCAGTGTGTATGAAACTTGCATTACTTCGAGATCGTTCACCTGAATCACAAGTAGCACAAGAAGCAATTAAAGAATGGTATGATCTTTTGAATAAGATAGGAAATTATTCTCCTGAGACATTTAAAGGATTAGGGCAATTGTATGTTAATGATGATCGGTTCACAAGGAATATTGACAAATACGGTGAAGGCTTAGCAAAATTCATGTGTAAATCAATGGAAATTTTTGCAGATAACATGAAGAAATAACCATTATTATTTAACCTAGAAAATTTCCACATACAAAAAGGGCAGAACTCTCCTGCCCTCTTTTCTATGCTAAGCCGTTTTAGGCAACAAAATATTAAAGGTTGTTCCTTTGTTTTCTTCACTTTCAATAAAAACTTTACCATAATGACTTTCAATTATTTTAAAGCTAACCATTAGCCCAAGCCCATTTCCATCTTGTTTTGTCGTATAAAATGGTTCACCTAACTTCTTCATCTTTTCTTCTGGAATGCCTACACCTGTATCATGAATGGAAATTTGAACATGCTCATCGAGAATGACCGCTCTTACCATAAGGTCTCCACCATTTGGCATCGCTTCTATACCATTTTTAATAAAGTTTAAGAAAACTTGCTTTAAGCGATTTTCATCACATGCGACCTTTATTTCTTCCTCGTTATAGTCGAATTTAAGTTTTACTTTCCTTTTTTTAGCTTCAAATTCTAACAATGATAAGACATTATTTATCATTGGTATAATATCCCTCACTTTTAACAATGGTGCATTAGGTTTTGCAAGTACCATAAAGTCCTCAACAATAGAGTTCACTCGTTCAATTTCATCAAGAATAATATCGAGGAATTCCTGTCGTTCAATATTATTTTCATCCTCTCTTAGAAATTCCGCATACCCCTTCATTGAAGTGAGTGGATTTCGAATTTCATGAGCAACACCTGCTGCTAATTGACCGACCGCAGCTAATTTATCTTGTCGATGGAGCATTTCTTCTGTTTTTTTCTGATCTGTGATGTCATTTCTAATCGCTAAATATTGATACGGTTTTCCATCCTCATTAGTAAAAGGTACAATTGTTGTATAAACCCAATAAAATGTTCCATCCTTGGCTTTATTACGAATTTCACCTTTCCATATGTCACCATTCCCTATCGTTTGCCACATGTTTTTAAAGAAATCAGCGGAATGGTATCTGGAGTTCAACAAACTATGATTCTTGCCGAGTAACTCCTCTCTATCGTATTTAGAAATCTTACAAAATTCATCATTTGCATAAGTAATAAAGCCTTGACGATCAGTAATTGCCACAATTGTTGATTGATCTAAAGCATATTTGATATCGTTTATTTCTTTTAATTTATCCTTCAACTGAAGCTCTGTCAGCTTTTTACTCGTAATATCATTTCTAATCGATACATATTGATAAGGTTTTCCTTTGCTATTAAGTAATGGCACAATCGTTGTATCTACCCAATAATGGGTTCCATCCTTTGCTCTATTTCTAATTTGTCCTTTCCATACATCACCATGACCAATCGTTTGCCATAGCTCTCGGAAAAACGTAGATGAATGATAATTAGAATTCAAAATTCTATGGTTCTGTCCAAGTAATTCATGCTCCTCATATTTGGATATTTGCACAAATTTATCATTCACATATGTGATAGATCCTTTAGCATCAGTAATAGCGACAATTGAAGATTCATCTAATGCGGTTGTAATATCCTTTGCATATGTCTCTTTAGTTGCTACTCTTCTATTTAATGAAATGCTATTTGCCAATAGTCCTGTAAAAATCATTATAGAAAATACTAGTACAACAAATAATGCTGTGACATCTTGATTCCCACTTTGCTCCAATCCACCCCCGCCTTGAAACTGGAGGTTAGAGGCTCTAATTAAAATAAAATGATTTTGTACAATTGCACAAGTAATTAGAAAAGAGCAAATCGGTGTGATCCATGTTCGAATAGTTGCAGACTGTGTTGGCAGCTGAAACAAAATCCAAAAAGTAAGTACAAAAGTTCCTAATACGATCATACTTGATAAAGCAACTAGCAACAAATTATAGACAACATCAGACACAGCTGAAATACCAATAATATGGCTAGTGACAAGACCAATCGTCATTACTAAACTACATATGAAAATATGTATAAATTTCGTGGATTTTTTAGTTACTAAAGAAAAGGAAGTTGCGGTAAATAATAGTGCTAGAATGAAAGAAAAAGTCGCTAGAGGTATATGAAATATCTTTATCCCTTTTGGAGCACTAGCAAGTATACCTAAAAAATTAACGATCCAAATGCCAATTGCCATAGAAATAGATCCACTAATAAATATACGTCGTTTATTTTTTTTTGCATTTTTATATATTAATAATAAATCTATAGCCGTATATGTAGCTAATATAGTTAGTATAATCGACAATAATATAAGAAATGGATTAAACGCCCCAACTATATATTCCATTTATCATCCAGTCTCCCTCATTTAAAGTTTACACTATAATTGTAATGGAATTGTTTGCTACATGGAAGGTCTAAAATCTGCTTATACAGAAAAAACACTTAGCTGTGTTTCGTATATCAATGCTGTTTTCACCATGATTGTTTTTTTTCGTACTAAGAAAAAAATAACTATAAACCGAGCATTTTTCATGTATTTAGTCTTCTTAGCAACAAAGTTTATGAAGAAAACCTAAATCAATGACAGGAACGATTCTTGTTTCATTAAGATTGGTGTTCATACTAAAAACTAGCAGAGAAACACAATCTTTTATGGCAAATTTCCTCATAATCAACAAAGTTTTCGAAAAATACCTTTCCAATGTCTAGAAAAACATACCTAACTACTCAAATGTATTAACAATAATGTTAAGTTCACGAATAGTCCCTGTTAATTTGATATTTTCTCAGTCGATATTGAAGGCTCTGTCTACTCATGCCAAGAGCTTTTGCAGTATTAGATATATTATAATCATTGACTTGAAGAGCTTTTGTAATATACTCAACCTCCATATTATTCATATATTCTTCAAGTGTTTTCAATGACTCCTCCTTATTTAATGCAACGTGAATAGCATGCTGCTTAAACTGAGGTTTATTTCTAAATTGAATTGGTAAATGTGCAAATGTAATGTCTTCATTCTCGTCAATAAAATTCATTGCACCTTCTACGATATGTTCCAGTTCTCTTACATTTCCAGGCCAATCATATTCATAAAAAGATCTCATTACTTGTTCGTCGATTTGTTTAACACTCATCCCAAACAGTTTATTATACTTGTTAATAAAACTTTTTAATAATATATTAATGTCCTCTTTTCTATCACGTAATGGCGGAATAAATACTGAGACTACACTTAATCGATAAAATAAATCCTTTCTTAATCGTCCTTCGGCAATTGCATCTATTGGATCTTCATTCATTGTTGCTATAATACGTACATCGATTGGCGTATCTTTCGTGTCTCCGATGCGACGTATACTTTTTTCTTGAAGTGCACGTAACAGCTTTGCTTGTAATACAGGATTCAAAGAATTGATTTCATCAAGTAGTAATGTCCCGCCTTCCGCTTGTTCAAATAACCCTGGCCGCTCTATTGCTCCTGTAAAGGCACCCTTCTTCGTACCAAATAATAGCCCTTCAATAAGATGATCAGGAAGTGCAGCGCAATTCTGTGATATAAAGGGTTTTGCAGATCGAGAACTACCGTTATGAATGCTTTGAGCAAATAATTCTTTTCCTGTTCCAGTCTCACCGACAATGAGCACGGATGACGATGTTCGTGTTGCTCGCTTACTAGTCTCAATTAGTTCCTTCATTACTTGACTATCACTTAAAATATGTTCAAATGTAAAAGTTGCATTTCCTTTTTTCTGCATATTTTCGCGTATAAGTCTCTCAAGTTTAGTTACATCTTTAGCAATTTCCATCGCACCAATCATTTGTTTTTTGCTATCGCTAATTGGAAAAGTATCATTTATAGTTGTAATTTCTTTTCCTAGTAGGTTAAAATATGTTTGTTTTACATTCCTTGTTATATGCAAATGTTGGAGCGCTTGTATGAGTGTGCTTGATTGTTGATCCTGAAATGTATAGCTTTCTAATAAATTTTTGTGTAACACATCTTTACGTTCCATGCCTTCTATTTGTGCCATTTTTTTATTGTATATTATCGTTCGTCCATGCTGATCTATCACATGTACACCGACATCAATTTCATCTACAAGTTGATCAAATATAAACAGAAGCTTATTTTCATGTTCTTTGTTATTCATCTTCATCACCACAATAATATTGTAGATGAACAACATGACAGCCGCAATATAATTATGCACCAATCATACAATGTAATAACATGACGCAAATTTTTTTTGCATAAATACATATTTATATTTGATAAATACTAATGATACAAGTCTATTTCCCACTGACTGTTGTTCTCCACTATGAAATGAACATATACATACCTAGACTTTGTGGCGTTTTTTCTTCAGTAAAACAAGGAATACCATATAAAACCACTTATTACAGTTTAAATTGGGAAACAATAGTGTAAGAAAAGCCTTTTGTTGGCATGGAAATTGCAATGCATATTACTACACTATTTTTAAGTAAAAGAAGGAGAGAATTTGATGAACAATACAACTTCAAATCGCATCATTGAACAAACTGAGAAGTACGGAGCTCACAACTACCATCCACTACCTATCGTTATTTCAAAAGCAGAAGGTGTTTGGGTTGAAGATCCAGAAGGTAATAAATATATGGATATGTTAAGTGCCTATTCTGCAGTTAACCAAGGGCACCGTCATCCAAAAATAATTCAAGCATTGAAAGATCAAGCTGATCAAGTAACATTAACCTCACGCGCTTTTCATAACGATCAACTAGGCCCTTGGTATGAAAAAATTTGTGAATTGACAGGTAAAGAAATGGCTTTACCTATGAATACAGGTGCCGAAGCAGTTGAAACAGCAATTAAAGCCGTACGTCGTTGGGGTTATGACGTTAAAGGTATTGCACAAGATCAAGCTGAAATTATTGCTTGTGAAGGAAACTTTCACGGGCGAACAATGACAGCCGTTTCACTATCTTCTGAAGCTGAATATAAACGTGGCTTCGGTCCAATGCTTCCAGGTATTAAGCTAATACCATATGGCGACTTAGATGCATTGAAAGCAGCGATTACTCCAAATACTGCAGGCTTTCTACTCGAACCAATTCAAGGCGAAGCTGGTATCGTTTTTCCTCCAGATGGATTCTTAAAAGAAGCATATGACCTATGTAAAGAACAGAATGTATTATTTATTGCTGATGAAATTCAAGCAGGCTTAGCACGTACAGGAAAAATGTTTGCTACTGAATGGGAAAACGTAGAACCAGATATGTGGATTCTCGGAAAAGCACTAGGTGGTGGTGTGTTCCCAATCTCTTGTGTAGTTGCAAATAAAGACATTCTTAATGTATTTAACCCTGGTTCTCACGGATCAACATTTGGTGGCAACCCACTTGCGTGTGCGGTATCACTTGCATCTTTAGAAGTATTAGAGGATGAAAAGCTTGCAGAAAGATCATTAGAGCTTGGAAATTACTTCACAGATAAGCTAAAAGAAATTAATAATCCAATGATAAAAGAAATACGTGGCAGAGGGTTATTTATCGGCGTAGAGTTACATGAACCAGCACGTAAATATTGTGAAACACTTAAAGCAGAAGGTTTGCTATGTAAAGAAACACATGAAAATGTTATCAGATTCGCTCCACCACTTGTTATTAAACAAGATGAGCTTGACTGGGCGATTGAACGTATCCAAAAAGTATTAGGAATGTAACGTCTTGGTCTATCACTACAACAAGATAGTGACGAATGACTAAATAAGTGCAATTACAAAATGCTCCAGCGTCTTGATGACCTTAAACAAGCGTTGGAGCATTTTTTACGTTTTAATTATTTGCAACATAGATTGATTAATACGAGTAGGATGAATTCATAATGATAGTAAAAGGATCGTAGTGTGGTGATATTGTTAGAAGGTAAAATAATGCAGGTTACTTTGAAGGGCTAGGGCTAGGCCAACGCCATGCACACCATATGATTGCGATTAACGCTATTATTTCCATAATTAAAAAGAATATATCATCTAGATCATTTATACCACCAAAGATAATTAGCATAATCATTGTAATGAAACTAGCAATAATGTTTATTAAGCGGTTAATTCGGTGCTGTAAAATTCGAGAGAGAATTACCATAGCAATAGGAATCTCTAACAGTATTCCAAATACCAATAAAAGCTCTTCGGTAATTATCGTTCCATTCACATTTCCCATCATCATTTCCTGTAGAAGCCCAGGTCTAAATAATTCATGTATATCCCGAAAAATGACATTTAACAATACAAATATCCACAATGCTGAAAGTGTTGTTTTTCTATCAAGATCAATTACTTTTTTCTCTGTAAGCACTCTCATTCTCCTTTCTTAACGATCTAATTCTACATGCTGTTATTGCATTTATTGATGCTTTTCATACTTAGAGCTAAACATGAATTAACTAACGATCGTAACTTCCTTTCTGATAAAAAAGACTAAAAAATTATATAAAGCATATTTAATTGCCTCAATTTTTTTGTGAACCAAGTTTACGAAAAGAGCTTTGCTGTTTTATACATCAATACAAAACTATTATTTGTAGAACGATAATTAAATCACCTCACCTAGCTAGTGTAGTTAAACTACAGTTATAATCACTTTTCCTCTAGCACGCCCAGTCTCAAGATACTTAAGCGCTTCAGCTGCTTCATTTAACGGAAAACATTTATCAATGACTGGTACGACTTTCTTAGATTCAAGTAGCTCCTTCAAATAAAGCAAATCTTCTTTGTTCGTATGAACCGTTTTCATCATTCCGATTGTCTTCCTGCCAGTTCGAGAAACCCGTCTTCCATTGACGTTAATTTCAATTAAACGAGCAATATTTGTAAATCCTGCTATAGCACAAGTCCCATTCGTTCTTAACGCTCTCTCTAAATCTGAAACAGAACGATTTCCTACAGCATCAAAAATAAGATCATATCCAATTCCATTATTCGTAAAATCTTCATTCATGTAATCAATCACACTATCTGCACCAATAGAACGTACCAAATCCGCATTTTTTGAGCTACACACGCCAGTTACCTCTGCTCCGATTGCTTTCGATATCTGTACTGCAAATGTCCCCAAGCCTCCTGATGCACCATTAACCAACACTTTCTGCCCTGGTTGAATTTTCCCTTCATTGCGCAAGCCTTGCAATGCAGTAAGGGCAGCAATTGGAACAGCAGCTGCTTCTACAAAAGATATGTTAGCAGGCTTCATAGCCAATGCACCTTCAGGGACTGATACATATTCTGCAAAACCTCCCAAGCCTGTTTCAAACTTCTCCCCAAATACTTCATCACCTATCTTAAAATGTGTTACATTGCTACCAACCTCAACAATTTTTCCAGCAATATCTGCACCAAGCCGCATGTTTTTAGGTTTAAAGAGGCCATTTTCTATACGAGCTAAAAATGGCTTCGCTCTCATAAAACGCCAATCAAGTGGATTAGCAGCAGCTGCATACACTTTTACAAGAACTTCTTCTTCCTTAGGAATCGGCTTTACTACTTCTTTGTATTGAAGAACATCAGCTGACCCGTATTTAGTAAAAACAATAGCTTTCATCAGTTTCCTCCTTCATGTTATTTATTAAGGCATAACAAATTTTGGTTATTATTGAATTTTATACATCTTTAGTGTATACTATACGGTGTAGTTTACATTTAGTCAATACCTATTTTGCACTACACGGTGTAGTTTATGTAAAATTTTTTAGAAAGTGAGTATGAAGCGATGGATAGCAAAAAAGTTGTGGAAACATCAAAAAAACGTCAAGCTATTATGGACGGGGCTATTAAAGCCTTTGTAGTAGAAGGATACGAAAAGGCATCTATGGATCGTATTTCCAATCATGCAGGAGTTTCAAAACGTACAGTTTATAATCATTTTTCAAATAAAGATGATCTATTCCAAGCAGTGTTCAAAAGGTTTTTATCTGAACAAGAATTATTAAAAAATATAAGCTATTCTCCTGATAAAACGATTGAAGAACAACTTGAGCTCTTTGCTGATGCAGAACTTTTTCTAGTTAATGACCCTAATCGACTAGCATTGTGTAAAGTCCTTACTACTGTATTTATGCAAGATTATCAGCTACTTAAGGAAACAAAATCTAAATATGGTCCCCCTCACGATAATCTCGTAGCATGGTTAACATCCGCAGATGCAGATGGACGAATGAAAGTACCTGACCCATACATGGCTGCACAAATTTTTCATGCCATGGTCGAAGGAGCTTTAACATGGCCTGCACTTTTCCAGCCTTGTCAGAGTAATGAACAGTTTAAGCCTTTAAAAGATGAAATAATAAAAACTTTTTTAAGCAGATTTGGAAGCAAAGCTTCATGCTAGTTCCACAGTCAACCTTTCATAAAATCAAATGAAACCATTAACGCAAAAGAGGCTAGGACAAAACCCAATTAAAATGAAGAAACCGCACGAAATCAAATTTATAAACCTTGATTTCATGCGGTTATATTTTTGAGTATTGTATAAAAATCAGTTAGATTTGAACTTATATCCCAGCCTCTTGCCATTTTTACTATCCATTTAATGTGTCCATTTCTCTGCCCATCTTTCCAACGCTGTAATCGTTTCAGCTAAGTCTTTACCTTTTTCGGTCAACTCATATTCAATCCGTACTGGAGTTTCAGGATAGACATGCCTAACGACATAATTATCTTGCTCTAAATTTTTTAAGCGCTCTCCTAATACACGGTGACTAATGTTATCAATGTCATCTGTCATCTCTTTAAAGCGCTTCGAGCCTGACAATAACGAACGAATAATTAAAAGAGTCCACCTCTTTCCTAATAAATCACATGTGTGTTGGAAGTTCGCACATGACTTTGATTTTTCCAAACAATTCACCCCCAAAAAGTGCTTATATAAGTAACTTTTTTCATCTTGATTATTTTTTCTTGCGAAGAAATAAGTACGTTTGCAACTATGTGTTTCCTCATCTTTTTATCTATTTAAGGCTGACACTCGCGTAAGCCCGTAATTTAATATGATTTTGTGAATACTGCAACAATGTTTTTGAAAGTCTGTTTTTCACCTTGATTGTTGTTTTTAGCACTAAGGACTTGCCTCGTACATAACTAGAGTACATGACGGCTTTCTTCTGAAAACGATGACAACCTTATAAGTAACAATAGCAGTAAAGGTTACCGAAAGAGCCTTTTGAAATAAGCTTTGCATTCACATATATTGTCTCTTTTTGTACAACACTAAAATAAGCATGTATGCCAATACTCATGATACTATTTTAAAAATTTGTCATCATAACACGAAAGTTACTAGAAGGACTTATATATTTTGACAGATGCGTTATTTCATTATATCATAAAGAAACAGTTAGTTACATTAAGTAAGTAAATAATATAAAGTTACTATAATATTCTATTATGAAAGGAAATGAGATAAATGGTCCGATTAAGTGTGTTAGATCAATCACCCGTACCTGAAGGTGTGACACCTGTCGAGGCGATCAATCAAACAGTGAAGCTTGCTCAAATAACAGAAAAGTTAGGCTATCATCGTTATTGGGTTGCTGAGCACCATAGTTCTACTAATCTTGTAAGTTCCACACCAGAAGTGCTTATATCACATATAGCTGCAAAAACATCAAAAATTCGTGTAGGTTCAGGTGGGGTCATGCTTCCACATTATAGCTCATATAAGGTAGCTGAAAATTTCCGCATGCTCGAAGCGCTTTATCCGAACCGTATAGATTTAGGAGTAGGTAGAGCTCCAGGTGGTCATTCACTTTCAACAATGGCCTTAACAGGAGGAGATACGAAGAAGTTCCATCAATATCCAAACCAAATCCAGGAATTAGTCGGTTATTTACACGAAGTTGAAGAAAATAAGCTACACCCTGGGTTAATAGCAACCCCTGAAATTTCAACAGCACCTGAACTTTGGATGTTAGGTTCTAGTGGTGGCAGTGCTAAATTGGCAGCCGAGTTAGGCGCTTCATATACATTCGCTCATTTTATTAATGGTAATGGTGGGCAAGGTGTCGTTCGTCATTATCAAGAGAACTTTAAACCGTCTCCTGTGAATCAACAGCCTCATACGAGTGTTGCTGTCTTTGTCACTTGTGCTGAAACGAATGAAGAAGCAGAAAAAATAAACAAAAGTATTGATTTAGCAGCACTATTGTTAGAAAAGGGCGAGAGTAAACGTGGGGTTCCTAGTATTCTACAAGCGCAAGAATATCATTATACTGAGATGGATTACATGAGAATGAAAGAAAATCGTAAGAGAATGATCGTAGGTAACCCAATCCAAGTAAAAGAACAACTAGAATCATTAAAAGAATCTTATAATGCAGATGAAATAATGATTGTAACGATTACGCATGACTTTGATGCTCGAGTACGCTCCTATGAACTCATCGCTGATGCTTTTGGAATAACAAATTAACTTATAATGATACAACATTGACTATTGTCTTTAATGAAAGAATAAATATACTATTAATAAATATTTGCAATATAGCTATTTACTACCTTCCAAATATATTATATACTGGATAATGATAGAAATACTAAGGAGGTCTACACATGATAAACGAAACAATTAACTCAACGAACTTAATATGTAATAACCGGCCTCTATTGGATGCTATTCTTTAATAGAACATATTTATTTATTATGCATGTAAAACCATAGAGAGCCTCTCTATGGTTTTTTTATGATGCTAGAAAAAATATGGTGCTTTATATTCACGATAACCATATTTTTCTATAATAGTGTTAAATACTTTTTTGTTGTGCCTCTCTTTAAGAATAATTTTGAGGTACTCCCAAACTAAGTTTTTATATAAATTAATAAGACCATAACGGTCTTTTTTTTATTTTATCTAGGAAGGTGATGATTAAGATGAAAAAGCACATCATTCGATTAAGTAGGCTAATAATATTTCGGTTTTATTAACAAGGCTCATTTTTCGTAAAAGCAAAAAATAGCCATGATCGACGTGTACTAAAAACATATTTCAAATTAAGAGGTGAACTTGTATGCACAATTCAGATTTCCTAAAGGACCTATCCCTTTGGCATTTTTATGACTTAATGCGGAAATGGCGAAGAAAAAAACAAATAAGTAAGGATTAATAATAACTACGTTGAAGATACATTCTTTATAAAATAAAAAATTAGCCAATAGGGTCAGACTTACCAAATCTATTATTTCGCAAAGAGCTGATAGTCTCTTTTACGATTTTGGGGGATCTGACCCTTAACCCTTTTAACAATCATTCTTATAATCTTAGCGACAAACTTACTAGTAGATTACTATCATTCTACTTATATAATAGCCGTAAAATAATCTTTTCCCATATGTTCCATGGTAATAAATGCTTCATGAACACGTTCATTTTTATACCTTTACCAATTTTATAACGAAGCTTTGGATTGTGTTTATTTGCCACAGATACAACCAACTTTGCCACATCTAATGGATTCCCCAAGTTTTTTTCTTCCTTTGCTAGCCTTTCTTCAATTTTTGCTAAATGTGTTGCATAAGGAGAGTCCTCATTCCCTATCCCTGTAGAATTGGATCTTCCCTCCTTCCACACATTTGTGGCGTATGAACCTGGTTCAATCAACACAATATCAATTCCGAATGGCTTACATTCTATGCGTAGCGATTCACTATAGCCTTCAACTGCAAACTTTGAAGATACGTAAGCAGATATAGAAGGAAATCCTATCAAACCTGAAACACTACTCATATTAATAATCCGACCGCTTCTCTGTTTCCTCATTATAGGTAGAATTGCCTGAGTCATTGCCATCAAGCCAAATACATTCGTTTCAAATTGCTTACGGTACTCATCAATCGTAACTTCCTCAGCAAAGCCTCCCACTGCAAAACCTGCATTATTGAGGAGTAAATCTACACTGTTATACTTTGAGCATTTTTCTACTAACTTATTAATAGATTCCTGACTCGTTACATCAACATATTCTATATCTACTTGTTCGAGTAAGTTGTGACTATTTAATTCCTGTTCAAGTTGTGCTGATTTTGTAAGGTCCCTCATAGTTGCGACTACATGAAAACCGGCCTTTGCTAGCTCGATAACCGTTACATAACCAAACCCGCTTGAAGATCCAGTAACGATAGCTGTCTTGTTAATCATCACTTTCCAACCTTTCTTTGTATGATAAATATATAACAATCATATGTTAGATTACTTTTTTATCCAAAATTTTCACTTTGTAAATTATTGTTTTTTTAATATAGAAAATATGACATGATTAATATATGGGTAATTTTTCATATAATCACTACCAGAATTTATTTTCTGTATATATTACAATATACCCTTTTTATCACTTGTCGAACAAAGGATAATTATTGGGAAGGAGGAAAATCTCATGTTGAAAGAGTTACATCCCAATATTCGTATTAGAATATATACGTCGTTTTTGAGTCGCGTGATCGCTTCAATGATTTTCCCATTTATGGCAATCTATTATACGAGAGAGTTAAACGCTACTTATGCAGGATTCTTTATATTAACTCAAGTCGTTATTCAATTTTTCTCTAGTTTATATGGAGGCTATTTTGCTGATACAATTGGTAGAAAAAAAATGATGGTCATTGGTGAATGTTTGAAAGTATTCGCTTTTCTAGGTATGATCACAGTAAATTCCCCCATTTTCACATCACCCTGGGCTACATTTTTAATGGTCATTATTATGGGTGTGGCTTCAGGTCTTATAAATCCAGCAGCTGAAGCGATGCTGATCGATGTAAGTACGAAAGAAACTCGTACTTTAATGTATTCGATCAACTACTGGGCTGTCAATTTATCAATAATGCTCGGATTACTGGTTGGAGGTTGGCTTTTTATAACTCATTTTTTCGAGCTACTAATAATCTTATTTATCATCTCTATCATCACTTTAACGATGACAATTACTCTTATTAAAGAAACATATACTTCAAAAAAACCAGTAGAAGCGTTGAAACCGTACGGAATAAAACCACTACTGCTAAGCTATCAAACTGTGATAAAAGATATACCATTTGTCTTATTTACCATTGGTGGGATAGCAATATTATCACTAGAGCACCAAAGAAACAATTTTATAGCAGTAAGATTAGAAGGGGAAATTATTCCAACAGTTGTGTCTCTATTTGGAAATATACAGTTTTCTTTAGATGGAGTAAAGCTCTTAAGTTTATTATTCGTGGGGAATACGTTAATCATCGTATTGTTTACTTCATTTGTTTCAAAATTAATAAAAAATAAAGCAGAACAGCCCATAATGTATACCGGGTGCCTACTATTTGGTGCAGGATACGCGATTCTCGCCTTTTCAAATGATGTCTTATTGTTGTTTATTGCAATTATTATATTGTCCATCGGTGAACTATTGTTTGTTCCAACTAGACAATCGATTCTAGCAGACATTGTAGATGATACTCGTCGAGGTGCTTATATGGCATTTAATGGATTTATTTTTCAAATTGGCAAAATGTTCGGGGCACTCGGTATCATTGTTGGACAACAAATCGGTGGAATTGGAATGAGCTTTTTATACATATTATTTGCTTTTATCGGAATAGCATTCGCGAGATTAGGAATCCTTAAAAGTTACGAAAAGAGGAAGGACCGAACATCCTCAACGGTTGTATAATTGCTAAGTCATTGAAAAAAGAGGATGACCTAGGTCATCCTCATAAAGATACAAATTAAGATTCTTGAATTTATAAATTAAAAACGTAGTTAAAAAATTTATAAACCCTTGGTACAATAGGGAATCTTTCCATAAACCTTTCGAAATTGTGGCTATCTACTGTCGAACTTTTCTTTAACATTTTCTCTAATTCTTTCTCTACTTTATCTACATATTTTGAGAACTTTGACATACCGTGCTTATTAACTTCTTTCTTCATCTTAGCTAAATCACGTTCAATATGTTTAGCAGATCTTTCTATTTGGCGTACTTCCTTTTTGTCGGTTACATCAGCTAACATTACATCTAAAAGTGTGGCTTTCACTTCAGCTTCATCCATTTGGTCTGTTATGACTAAATCAGCTATTACAGATGCTAGCTCGCCAGCAGGTAAATTATCAGCTTTAAAATCAGCTACTAAACGGTCAAGTTGTACAACAGTGTCTTCAGAAAAACCTATTTGAACTAATACAGGGTCATGGTCACTCGCTGCACCTGACGCTTCTGTAAAGTCTGTATTAATGTTAACAATGTCTACTTCAGTATTAGCTGCTACATTGTTTGATACTAAAATGTGGTCTAACACTTGTGAGTTACCTTCATAAATATATGTGTAGCGTTCTTCCTTAGGTAACTTTTCAATCATGTTTGTTAATACGTCACCTTCTAGCGTACGTAATGGAGCTGAGAATTCAAAATCGTTCATGTCTCCAAGTACTACAAAGTTTGCATCTGGATTCACTGCTAATGCACCTTCAATAAAGTTGTTTAATACTTGTGCTTTTTCAACACGGCTCGGTTCACTACCTAAAACAACAGGCTGTTCACTTCCATACATTGCACCATCACCACGTTTTGAATTCAGGTGATTTGCGATGACTACTACTCTTTCACCATTGAATTCAAATTCAGCAGCAAGTGATTTACGAGAATTACTAAATGCATCATTTGTAGGGTCGATGCGTCCAGGGTTCATTGTTAAGCCATTCTCATCGTAGCCTACAGCAGTTGTTGCATCACCAGCTGGTTTATCAACTAGACTTACGCGCTCTGGGTTATAAATATATCCCACACGGATGTTACCACCAGGTTGTCCACCATCCATCTTGTCTGCTGGTGCGATATCTGTGTACTGATAAGTCGGCCCACCTGCTGCTTCAATTGCTGCAATTAACGCTTCATACGTTAAACTAGCGTCAGTTGTACCGCTATCAGTTGGCCCATCATTATCTTGTACTTCTATTAATCCAACAATGTCAGGAGTTTTTAAGTTTTCAATAATTGAATGAGCAATTTTGTCAATTTTCTCTTGATCAGTTTCAGCAGAGAAGTTTTCGACATTGTATGAAGCTACCGTTAATTTATCTTCTGCTATTTCAATGTTCGTAATTTCTCTTTCTAATCCACCGTCAATGACTTCTGGTAAATCTTCAGTTAACACTAGCTTAAAGTTACTGTAATCATAGCTTAGAACACCAGTTATTGGGCCAGCAAATTGATCACCTGTTTTAAGATCCATATCTTTGCCAAGCTTCACTAACAAACGCTCTGGATTGAAGTCTTCTGGTGAAATGATTACACCACCAGCTTCAGTGCGATATGAATTAACTGCATTATCTACTACTACTGGAACTTCTTCGTATTTAGGATGCCCGACAACTGTCGCACCATCTAAAACGATACGCATTCCTTCTAAGCTTTCGTAGAAATCAATACCATCTTCTTCAGGATCAAATGCAGCAAAGCCATCATTATCAACTACCTTCGTCGGTTGGATACGGTCATCTCCGATCACAACAGGTGCTGGTAATGGTTGATTAGATGCTTCAACTGTTACTGTAGATCCTTTAATTTCTGTCGTTAATAAATCTTTTGCGTCATCGTAACCACGCGGTTTAAACTCTTCAACTTCACCTGTAACAGATACAAGGTCGCCGACTTTCACACCAGAATTATTGAAGTAAACGTAAATTCCTTCTGATGTACGAATGTCGTCATCAGCTTCTACTGACTCCATGAAGAAAGCATTTGAGCCATCTAAGTGTGTTACGATACCTTTTACATTTTTAACAATTTCCCCGTCATATAATGAAACATGTCCTACACCTTGAATATCATGAATATTAAGGGAATCAAGCGGTAAAATTGCTTGGTAATCGAACACAGCAACATCACTTGTTTCTCCGTCTTTAACAACGACCGCTTTAATTGTTACATCTTCTGTAACTTCTATAGCCTCACTATATACTTCACTTGCAGTTGATGGATCTGTGCCGTCTACTGTGTAGTAGATGACTCCACCTTCTACTAAAGTTGTTAATTCAACTGTTGATCCGATTTCAATTGTACCAGATGCTGGGTTTGCAAATACCGAGAAGATATCTTCAACCACATCTATTGCAGATCGTGGTGTAAGCTTATATTCACTAAAATTATAATCAATTACTCCAGTGATATAATCATACGTTTTACCTACTTCTAGTAGACTACGATCTTGTGGGCGTAGTTTGAACTCACCGTTTACATCTACACCAGTGAAGTTTCCATTACTATCTACTTCTGTAATTGTTATATTTTCAACTTTTACTAATTCAGCTTCAACAGCTTCACCTGTAGTGCTAGTTAAATCAGCTGACGATATGATTTTTGGTGCTGGTACACCTTCATTATTGACGATTACGTCAATAGCATCTACTTCTATTTGAGCCATATCATAATATTGATTCATTGTACCTTCTGCTGAAATACGGTCACCAATATTCGCTGCAATATCACCACGAACGACGATTCCAGCTGAATCATCTTGTACGAAAAGATTTGTTTGTCCACCTGTCACGAAAGATGCAGTAACAATTCCTTCAATTTTCGCTTCACTACCTACTTCAAGTGAGCGTGTATCTGCGATTGATTGCACTTCAAGTGGCGCTTTTAAAGTGTATGAGAATGAAACTACATCACTTGCGTCCAGTCCTTCTTTTACTGCAATCGCTTGGATCGTTACATTATCAATAATAGTGATTGGTGTATCATATAATGTGCTTTCTTCCGTTGGCAATGTGCCATCGGTTGTAAAATAAATGTCTGCACCATCAGTTGATGTTGACAAGGTTACTTCTGTGCCAGCTTCTACTTCTCCAGCGTTAACAGAAGCTTTTACTTTTGAAGCTTGTGTCACTTCCCCATCAAAGCTTGTCCAAGTAATATTATCAATGACTACTTGTTTGCCAGAAACATTTACTAACTGAATTTCAACCTCACCAGCAATATTTAGTTCTTCTACTGAAAAGGTATGAACATCAGTATCATCAAAAGCTTCAGACAATCCTATTGATTCACCATTTATAAATAACTCTACTTGTCGGTCTCCGCTTCCAGTGAAGCCTTTCTTTAGATCTACTGAAAAAGAACTAATGCCATCCGAAATAGGGCTAGAAAGTATACTACTATTGTCGCTTGAACGACGTAACATTAACCCCTTATCATCAATCGGATAATCACCTTCATCTCGTGAAGCAACATATGACCAAGTCACCCCATCGTTTCCAACAAAAGAGTTTGTTCCATAACTTCCTGTTGCATTAGAGTTGTCAAAAGTCTCTACAAAAGTTTCTGCAGCAAACGCTTGACTTACAACTCCAGCGTTTAACAAGTTGAACACTAATAAAGCCACCAATACGAAGCTAGTTCGTTTTCTAGTAACCTTAGACACATACATTCTCCTCTCTCAACTATGTTCTTTTGAATGCGTTTACATCCAGAAGCAATATTAAAGGTTAAGAAGTCTGATGTATGACTTCTTACGTTTGCTCCTATTTCATTATAACAAGATTTACATAGTTATATAATAGTGTTCTCTCATGTAAATGTTGGAATACTATTTCCAATTTTTTCGACTGTACTATAAAGAGCCTCAGGTCACTTTTATAAGTGATCTGAGGCTCTAACATTATCAACAAACTACTTGAGATGAACTATAATATCATAGGCTATTAATTAATCAAATCTACAAATAATAGAAATTCTAGTAATATCTTTGCCATTTGATCACGCTTCGTGTAACCAGAAGGATCGAGAGTACCCGTTTCATTTCCCGTTACGATACCAGCTTGATAAACTATTTCTACACTGTCTATTGCCCAACTTCCTATATTATCAACGTCTTTAAAATCAGATATTTTATTCGTATCATCTAATTCATTTTCATCATAACCGACAAATTTCATTGCACGCTGAATCATAACACTTGCTTGTTCACGAGTTAATTTTTCGTAAGGTGCAAATCGGCCATCTTCTTTACCCTTAATTATGCCTGCTTTCACTGCAGCCATTAGCTCTCCTTTTGCATTAAACCATTCATCACCATCGACATCAATAAAGCGTGAATCGTATTCCTCAGAAGATAAGCCTAAAGCACGTACTAGCAAGACAGTAAATTGTGCCCTACTTATATCTTCTTTCGGTGCATACGTACCATCTTCCTTACCTTTAATAATATATTTCGAAGCCAATTTTTCAATATAATCTTCAGCCCAATTTATTCCGTTTACATCACTAAAAGATTGATCGCTTTCCACAAGCATATATTTTGAATTCGTTAATGATTTGATAACAGCTTTTTCCCCTTCAATAAGTGTTGGAACTGGAGAAAACGTCCCATCATCGTTTATGCGAACTGCAACAACCTCATCCTTATTGAGCTGGTTATTACTAATCATTTCTCGAGTAACGTACTGTGTGAAATAATCTATATCTATTGATTTTTCACCAGCAATTGCTTTTACTGAAAAGTCTATAATGTCGGAAACTGGATTTAGGTTATTTTTCAATATAATATCCTCTATACTCTCAGAATGAACAGCATTTATAGAAACTACTATATTTACCTCTTCACCATCGACCCCTAGATCTTTCGCAAGTTCACTAATATTAATCTCTGAAATTGGTAATTTATATACACCGTCTTTATTCGAAATTTCTACTATTGCTTCGTTATTTTTCTTAGCAGCTTCCTTAAACAAATCAAATGGTAACTCAGCTGAAGCTATTTCTCCTTCAGATACATCTTCTAAAGGAATGATAATTGTATCATTTTCATCAGATAATTCAGTTAAGATACTTGCTACCTGATCTTTTGTCACTTTTGTGATAATTTCAGTTTCTCCAGACTCATTCGTTTCTTTTATCACTTCAAATTCAACGGCTGGTTCTTCATCTTCTGGTTTCGGTTTTGGTGAGTTATCTCGTCCACGATTGATATTACCACCAGTCACTTCTATCAGATCAATTTGCACTAACAAAGGATCATGGTCACTCGCTGCACCTGATGCTTCTGTAAAGTCT